>DATJLN010000070.1:0-8931 GCA_035509535.1 Xanthobacteraceae bacterium
AAGAAGAAAGCGTCGTGATCGTTATGGAATACAACAAGTGGGGTAACCCATGATCCAGATGCAAACCAATCTCGACGTGGCGGATAATTCCGGCGCGCGTCGTGTCATGTGCATCAAGGTGCTTGGCGGGTCCAAGCGGAAATACGCCACCATCGGCGACGTCATCGTCGTGTCGGTGAAGGAGGCCATTCCGCGCGGCCGCGTCAAAAAGGGCGACGTGATGAAGGCGGTGATCGTGCGGATCGCCAAGGACATCAAGCGCGCCGACGGCTCGGTGATCCGCTTCGACCGCAATGCGGCGGTGCTGATCAATCCGCAGATGGAGCCGGTCGGCACCCGCATCTTCGGCCCGGTGCCGCGCGAGCTGCGGGCCAAGAACCACATGAAGATCATCTCGCTCGCCCCCGAGGTGCTGTGATGGCGGCCAGGATCAAAAAAGGCGACACGGTGATGGTGATCACCGGACGCGACAAGGGCAAGAGCGGCGAGGTGCTGGAAATGCACCGCGACGACAGTCGCGTGCTGGTGCGCGGGATTAATATGGTCAAGCGGCATCAGCGCCAGAGCGCGACGCAGGAAGGCGGCATCATCTCCAAGGAGTCGCCGATCCATCTGTCGAACGTGGCGCTGACCGATCCGAAGGACGGCAAGCCGACGCGCGTCGGCTTCAAGATCGTGGGCCAGGGCGAGGAGCGCAAGAAAGTGCGCGTCGCCAAGCGCTCGGGAGTCGAGATCGATGGCTGATACGGACGAGAAGAAAGCCAAGGGCAAGTCGGACAAGGGCAGGCCGGAGCAACAGGCGCGGCCGCAGACGGCCGAGCAGATGGCCAAGGCCGGCAAGGACGACAAGAAAGCGGCGAAGCAGGCGCGCAGCGACAAGGCGGCGGCGGCCGGCAAGCCGGCTGCGCCGCGCGCGCCGGAAGAGCGCGTGCCGGCGCGGCTCAAGGTGCAGTTCGAGCAGAGCATTCGCAACAAGCTCGCCGAGCAGTTCGGCTTCAAGAATCGCTTCCAGATTCCGGTGCTCGACAAGGTCGTGATCAATATGGGCATCGGTGAAGGCGTCGCCGACCGCAAGAAGGTCGACAATGCCGCCGCCGATCTCGCGATGATCGCCGGCCAGAAGCCGGTCATCACCCGTTCGCGCAAGTCGATCGCGACCTACAAGCTGCGCGACGGCCAGGCGATCGGCTGCAAGGTGACCTTGCGCAAGGCCCGCATGTACGAGTTCCTCGATCGCTTGATCAATATCGCGCTGCCGCGCGTGCGCGACTTCCGCGGACTCAATCCCAAGAGCTTCGACGGCCGCGGCAATTATTCGCTCGGCATCAAGGAACACATCGTGTTCCCCGAGATCGACTACGACAAGGTTTCGGACGTGTGGGGCATGGACATCACGGTCTGCACCACCGCGCGCACCGACGAGGAAGCGCGCGCTTTGTTGACGGCGTTCAATTTTCCGTTCCGGCAGTGAGGCCGAACAGGGCCTCAGACGCGGAACGATAGGAGCACGAGATGGCGAAGAAGAGCTCGATCGAGAAGAACAACCGGCGCCGCCGGATGTCGAAGAAGTATTCCGGCCGGCGGGCGCGGCTCAAGGCGATCGTCGGCGACAAGACCAAGCCGGTCGAAGAGCGTTTCGCGGCGAGCCTGAAGCTTGCCGAATTGCCGCGCAATTCGTCGGCGACGCGCATCCGCAACCGCTGCGAACTGACCGGCCGCCCGCGGGCCTATTACCGCAAGCACAAACTGTCGCGCATCGCGCTCCGCGAGCTTGGCTCCAAAGGCCTGATCCCGGGCCTGGTGAAGTCGAGCTGGTAAGGAGGATCGCACCATGCCCATGAACGATCCCGTCGGCGATCTGTTGACCCGCATCCGCAACGCGCAGATGCGCAACAAGTCCAAGGTCACGAGCCCGAGCTCGAAGCTGCGCGAGAGCCTGCTCGAAGTGCTCAAGAACGAGGGCTATATCCGCGGCTATGCCGTGGTCGAGAAGGACGGCCGCTCCGAGCTCGAGATCGAGCTGAAATATTTCGACGGCGAGCCGGTCATCCGCGAGATCGCGCGGGTGTCGAAGCCCGGCCGCCGCGTCTACACCTCGGTCAGGAACATGCCGCGGATCAATAACGGTCTGGGCGTGACCATCGTCTCGACGCCGAAAGGCGTCATGGCCGACCATGATGCCCGCGACGCCAATGTCGGCGGCGAAATCCTGTGCACGGTGTTCTGATGTCTCGTATCGGCAAAAAAGCAATCGCGGTGCCGTCGGGCGTGACCGCCAATGTCGAGGGCCAGACCGTCAAGGTCAAAGGCCCGAAGGGCGCGCTCGCTGTGGCGCTGCACGACGACGTCACGGTCAAGCTCGAAGGCGGCCAGATCAAGATCGACCCGCGCTCCGAAACCAAGCGTGCGCGCTCGCAATGGGGCACGTCGCGTACATTGGTGGCCAATCTGATTGCCGGCGTCACCAAGGGCTTCGAGAGCAAGCTCGAGATCAACGGCGTCGGCTATCGCGCCGCGGTGCAGGGCAAGAACCTGCAGCTCGCGCTGGGCTATAGCCACGACGTCATCTATCCGATCCCGGAAGGCATCACCATCGCGACCCCGAAGCCGGTCGAGATCGTGATTACCGGCTCCGACCGGCAGAAGGTCGGCCAAGTCGCCGCCGAGATCCGCGAATTCCGTCCGCCGGAGCCCTACAAGGGCAAAGGCATCAAATATGCCGACGAACGCATCTTCCGTAAGGAAGGCAAGAAGAAGTAACGGAGCCTGCGATGACCACACTCAGCCACAGGATCGAGCGGCGCAAAGGGCGCGTCCGCGGCGCATTGCGCCGGGCCGCAGGCCTGCGCAAGCGGCTCTCCGTGCATCGCTCGTCCAAGCACATCTATGCCCAGGTGATCGACGACGAGAACGGCGTCACGCTGGTCTCGGCCTCCTCGATCGAGAAGGACCAGCGCGGCAGCCTCAAGACCGGCGCCAGCATCGACGCGGCCAAGGCGATCGGCAAGCTGATCGCCGAGCGCGCGCAGCAGAAGGGCATCAAGGACGTGATCTTCGATCGCGGCAGTTATCTCTATCACGGCCGGGTCAAGGCCTTGGCCGAGGCCGCCCGCGAAGGCGGGCTGAAATTCTAATCCAACACAGCGCATAGACGCGACAACAAGGCAGACGCATATGGCACGTGAACCCCGCGAGCGAAGAAACGAAGAGCGCGACAGCGAGTTCGTCGATAAGCTCGTGCACATCAACCGCGTCGCCAAGGTGGTGAAGGGCGGACGCCGCTTCGGTTTCGCCGCCCTCGTCGTGGTCGGCGATCAGAAGGGCCGGGTCGGCTTCGGCCACGGCAAGGCGCGCGAAGTGCCGGAGGCGATCCGCAAGGCGACCGACGCCGCCAAGCGCGGGCTCACCCGCGTGCCGCTGCGCGAAGGCCGCACGCTGCACCACGACGTCGCCGGCCGCCACGGCGCCGGCAAGGTGTTTCTGCGCGCGGCGCCTCCCGGCACCGGCATCATCGCCGGCGGCCCGATGCGCGCGGTGTTCGAGACGCTCGGCATGCAGGATGTCGTCGCCAAGTCGCTTGGCACTTCGAACCCCTACAATGTCGTGCGCGCCACGTTCGACGCGCTCAAGCATCAGGATTCACCGCGCTCGGTTGCCGCGCGCCGCAATGTGAAGGTCTCGACGCTGCAGGCCCGCCGCCGTGATGGCGATGCCGAACAGGCATCGGCCGAGTGAGCGTCACGCTAAGAGGTCAGGAAGACGGCCAGGAAAACAGCCATGAATGCTGACAAGAAGACGGGCAAGACCGTGAAGGTCCGGCAGGTTGCAAGCCCTTCGCGCCGGATTCACACCCAGCGCGAAACGCTGATCGGATTGAAGCTCAACAAGATCGGCCGCGAGGCCGAACTCGTCGACAGTGCGGCGACCCGCGGCATGATCGCAAAGGTCGCGCATCTGATCGAAGTCGTGGAGAAATAGGCGATGAAGCTGCAAGATCTCTCCGGCCGGCCGGGCTCTCGCAAGAAGCGGCTGCGCATCGGGCGCGGCATCGGCTCGGGCATGGGCAAGACCGGCGGCCGCGGCGGCAAGGGCCAGACCGCGCGTTCCGGTGTCCGCATCAAAGGCTTCGAGGGTGGCCAGATGCCGTTGCATCGCCGCCTGCCCAAGCGCGGCTTCCGCAACACCGCCTTCGCCAAGAAGCTCAACGAAGTGAATCTCGGCCGCATCCAGGTCGCGATCGACGCCAAGCTGCTCGACCCCGCGGCCAAGATCGACGCCGCGGCTCTGGTCAAGGCAGGGCTCATTCGCCGGGCCAAGGACGGCGTTCGGCTGCTTGGCTCGGGCGAAATCAAGGCGAAAGTGACGCTTGCGGTCTATGGCGCCTCGAAATCGGCCGTGGCCGCGGTGGAAAAGGCCGGCGGCTCGGTCGAAATCCTCGCGCCGAAGGCCGAGACGAGCGAGAAGGCGGCCTGACGCGTCTATAGGCCGCGCCTATATTGCGCCTATATAGGATGGGGCGCGGCGGGCGGCCGGCCTGCGGCAGTCTCGGCATAGGGAGCATGGCGGATGGTCTCTGCAGCGGAACAACTGGCGGCCAATCTCAACTTCGGCGCGCTCGCCAAGGCCGATGAACTCAAGAAGCGGATTTGGTTCACGCTCGGCGCGCTCTTGGTCTACCGGCTTGGCACCTATATCCCGCTGCCCGGCATCGATCCCAATGCCTGGGACCAGATTTTCCAGTCCCAGGCGGGTGGTATCCTCGGCATGTTCAATATGTTCGCCGGCGGCGGCATTCACCGCATGGCGATCTTTGCGCTCAACATCATGCCGTATATCTCGGCCTCCATCATCATCCAGCTGATGACGACGGTGTCGCCGACGCTCGAAGCCCTGAAGAAAGAAGGCGAGGCCGGGCGCAAGACCATCAACCAATACACCCGCTATCTCACCGTGGTGCTGGCCGCGTTCCAGGCCTATGGCATCGCGGTCGGCCTTGAAGGCGCCGGCCGGGTGGTCAGCGATCCCGGCATGTTCTTCCGCATTTCCACGGTGATCACGCTCACCGGCGGCACCATGTTCCTGATGTGGCTCGGCGAGCAGATCACCCAGCGCGGCATCGGCAACGGTACCTCGCTCATCATCATGTCCGGCATTGTCGCGCAGTTGCCGTCGGCGGTCGCGGGCACCCTCGAACTCGGCCGCCAGGGCGCGCTGTCGACCGGGCTGATCCTCATCGTCATCGTGATGGCGATCGCCGTCATCACCTTCATCGTGTTCATGGAGCGCGCGCAGCGCCGGCTCCTGATTCAGTATCCCAAGCGCCAGGTCGGCAACCGCATGTTCGAGGGCCAGTCCTCGCACCTGCCGCTCAAGCTCAACACATCGGGCGTCATTCCGCCGATTTTTGCCTCTTCGCTCCTGCTGTTGCCGACGACCATCGCCAATTTCACCGCCGGCCAGGGGCCGAGCTGGCTCACCGCTGTCACCACCCAGCTGGCGCACGGACGGCCGCTGTTTCTGGCGCTCTATGTGGCGCTGATCGTGTTCTTTGCCTTCTTCTATACGGCCATCGTGTTCAACCCGACCGAGACCGCCGACAACCTGAAGAAGCATGGCGGCTTCATTCCCGGCATCCGGCCGGGCGAGCGGACCGCGGAATATATCGATTACGTCCTGTCACGGATCACGGTGATCGGGGCGGCCTACCTTGCGGTGGTTTGCCTGTTCCCCGAGATTCTGATTTCCTATGCGGCGGTGCCGTTCTATTTCGGCGGCACTTCGCTGCTGATCGTGGTCAGCGTGACCATGGATACTGTGGCGCAAGTTCAGGGCTATCTGCTGGCTCACCAGTATGAAGGCCTGATAAAAAGATCGAAACTGAGGGGGCGCCGTCGATGAGATTGATCCTGCTCGGCCCGCCGGGGGCTGGCAAGGGAACGCAGGCGCAGCGGCTCGTCGCCAAATACGGAATCGTCCAGCTCTCGACCGGCGACATGTTGCGCGCCGCGGTCAAGGCCGGCACCCCGGTCGGGCGCCAGGTCGAGAAGATCATGGCCAGCGGCAGCCTGTGTCCCGACGAGCTCGTCGTCGACATTATCGGCCAGCGCATCGATGCGCCGGACGCCCGCAAGGGCTTCATTCTTGACGGTTTTCCGCGCACCGTGCCGCAGGCCGAGGCGCTCGACCGCATCCTCGGGCAGAAGCGGCTCGATCTCGACGCCGTCATCGAATTGCGGGTTGATGAGGATGCCTTGATCCGCCGGATCGAGACCCGTGTCGCCGAGATGAAGGCGAAGGGCGAAAAGCTGCGCGACGACGATAATCCGGAGGTTCTGCACAAGCGGCTTGAGGCCTATCGGCAGCTGACGGCGCCGCTGATCGCCTACTACCGCCAGCACGGCATGCTGCGCACGGTCAACGGCATGGCGCCGATCGACGACGTCACCGTCGCTATCGACCGGGTCCTGGCCGCAGCCCCGGCTGCGGGCGGGCGGCAAGGCGCGCAGCAGGGTACGCCGAGCACAAAAAAAGAGCTCAGCGCATAAGGCTGAGACAGGGCGCGGCGCGCGGAAGCTCCGGGAACCCAGTTGGAACTCGGTCCACCGCCTCCCGGAACCGATAATCCGCCAGAGGAGTCCTAGGAAAAAAATCAAAGAAAGCCATTGGCCCGGCCCGAAAAAGGCCCGTTACGCGGAAATCCAAGGCGGTGAAGACCGCAGCGAAAATATCCGCCACGAAGAAAACCGGGGAAACCGTCCGCCGCTAACCCACTTCGAACACGAAATCGCTAGTCGAGGTTGACGACAGCGCTGTGAATCCATTAATAAGCCTCAAATATCCAGTCGGAGCATTAGCAACGATGCCGGGCCGCAAGGGCAGGCAGGCGTTGGCTTTTTACGTTTGTGGCCTTCTTCAGGTGACAACAGGACCTAACGAGAGCGGCCGGGCAGGCCTGGCCGCCGCAAGGAGTAACTGACGTGGCCCGTATCGCTGGCGTCAATCTGCCGACCAACAAGCGCATCATCATCGCGCTGCAATACATCTACGGAATTGGCGGGGCCAAATCCAAGGAGATCCTGGGCAAGGTATCGATCCCGGAATCGCGCCGGGTGTCGCAATTGACCGACCAGGAAGTGCTGCAGCTGCGCGAAGTGATCGACCGCGACTATATGGTCGAGGGCGATCTGCGGCGCGAGGTCGCGATGAACATCAAGCGGCTGATGGATCTCGGCTGCTATCGTGGACTGCGCCATCGCCGCGGTCTGCCCGTGCGCGGCCAGCGCACCCACACCAACGCCCGGACCCGCAAGGGACCGGCCAAGGCGATTGCCGGCAAGAAGAAATAGCGCGCGGAACACACTGGCGGAAGAATTGGGTCATGACGGCGTCGAAGCCGGGCGCTTCGAGCCGCGAAAGGGTTCAGAATGGGTAAGGAAGCAACGCGCGTTCGCAAACGCGAACGCAAAAACATCGCTTCAGGCGTCGCGCATGTGAACGCGTCGTTCAACAATACCATGATCACCATCACCGACGTGCAAGGCAATACCATTGCCTGGTCGTCGGCCGGCACGATGGGCTTCAAAGGCTCGCGCAAGTCGACGCCTTATGCCGCGCAGGTCGCTGCCGAAGATGCCGCCAAGAAGGCGCAGGAGCACGGCATGCGCACGCTGGAAGTCGAGGTCGCGGGACCCGGCTCCGGCCGTGAATCGGCGCTGCGCTCGCTGCAATCCGCCGGCTTCACGATCACCTCGATCCGTGACGTGACGCCGATCCCGCATAACGGTTGCCGGCCGCGCAAGCGCCGGCGCGTGTAAGGACATCCGGCCGATGGACGAAGTGCAACATCTGCCGCCGCAAGATTTCGGCCCCATGGAGCGGACTGGGGCGCGCGAGACGTTGGCGCCGCGCAACGCGATGGGTGATAACGTGACGATCCAGAAGAATTGGCAGGAACTGATCAGGCCGAACAAGTTGCAGGTCACGCCCGGCGGCGATGCACGGCGCGTGGCCACTGTCGTTGCCGAGCCGCTGGAGCGCGGCTTCGGCGTGACGCTCGGCAACGCGCTGCGGCGCATCTTGTTGTCGTCGCTGCAAGGCGCCGCCGTCCAGTCGGTGCATATCGACGGCGTGCTGCATGAGTTCTCCTCGATTGCGGGCGTCCGCGAGGACGTCACCGACATCGTGCTCAACATCAAGGACATCGCCATCAAGATGCAGGGCGACGGCCCCAAGCGGATGGTGGTGAAGAAGCAGGGCCCGGGCACGGTGACCGCCAACGACATTCAGACCGTCGGCGACATCGTCGTGCTCAATCCCGAACTCGTGCTCTGCACCCTCGACGAGGGCGCCGAGATCCGCATGGAATTCACCGTCAATACCGGCAAGGGCTATGTGCCGGCGGAACGCAACCGTCCCGAGGACGCGCCAATCGGCCTCATCCCGGTCGACAGCCTGTTCTCGCCGGTGCGCAAGGTCTCCTACAAGGTCGAGAACACCCGCGAAGGCCAGATCCTCGATTACGACAAGCTGACGCTGACCATCGAGACCAACGGCGCGGTGAGCCCGGATGACGCGCTCGCTTACGCCGCGCGCATCCTGCAGGATCAGCTCAACGTGTTCGTCAATTTCGAGGAGCCCAAGCGCGAGACCGCGCACGAGGCGATCCCCGATCTCGCCTTCAACCCGGCCTTCCTCAAGAAGGTCGACGAGCTCGAGCTCTCGGTGCGTTCGGCGAACTGTCTCAAGAACGACAACATCGTCTATATCGGCGATCTGGTGCAGAAGACCGAGGCCGAGATGCTGCGCACGCCGAATTTCGGCCGCAAGTCGCTCAACGAGATCAAGGAAGTGCTGGTGCAGATGGGCCTGCATCTCGGCATGGAAGTTCCCGGCTGGCCGCCGGAGAACATCGAGGAATTGGCCAAGCGCTTC
>DATJLN010000071.1:0-62678 GCA_035509535.1 Xanthobacteraceae bacterium
CAGCGCCACGATATCGGGATGGCGATAGAGCGCGTTGTCGTCGAAGCCGATCTTGGCGTCGAGGCAGATCAGATCGCCCGACTTGGTGACGACCAGAGGATTGATCTCGAGCAGGCTCATGTCCTTGGCGACGAAGGCCTGGTAGAGCTTCGGCAACACGTTCTCGGCCTGTTTGGTGACGTCGCGATTGAAGCCGAGGACGTGCGACACGTAGCGCGCATGATGCGGCATGAAGCCGGTCGCCGGGTCGATCGAGAAGCTGACGATCTTGTCCGGCGTCTTGTGCGCGACCTCTTCGATGTCCATGCCGCCTTCGGTCGAGACCACGAAAGCGACGCGCGAAGTGGCGCGATCGACCAGCGCCGAGAGATAATATTCGCGCTCGATGGCCGAGCCTTCCTCGATATAGAGGCGGCGTACTTCCTTGCCTTGCGGCCCGGTCTGATGCGTCACCAGGTTGGCGCCGAGGAGACGGGCGGCCTCGCGCTTCACCTCGGCGACCTCCTTGACCACCTTGACGCCGCCGGCCTTGCCGCGGCCGCCGGCATGGATCTGGGCTTTCACCACCCAGACCGGGCCGCCGAGCGTATTGGCCGCCGTTTCGGCTTCCGCGACACTGAAGGCTGGAATGCCGCGCGGCACCGGCACGCCGAAATCGCGCAGCACCGCCTTGGCCTGATATTCGTGAATATTCATTGAGGCTCCTAAAGTCCGAAGCATTGATCCGGTTCGGCTGAACTGGATCAAAACCTAGATTTGTCGTTTGGGCATGATCTTTTCCGAAAAACGGTTTCCACTTTTCGGGATCATGCCCTGACCGCGGGGCGGCGCGCCATCAGCGCCGCCGAACCGAGACTTTCATCCGATGAAACGATCCCATACCGGCGAAGCATCGCAACTGCGCTGCGTCACCTCCGGGACCAAGGACGTCACTTCCCAAGATCCGGCGCGATTTTCTTGCAGGCCTCGACCAGGCCCTCGACCGCCTGGACCGACTTTTCGAACATGCCGCGCTCGCCGCTGTTGAACTCGACCTCGACAATGCGCTCGACGCCTTTGGCGCCGATCACAACCGGCACGCCGACATAAAGATCTTTGACACCATATTCGCCGTTGAGCCAGGCCGCACAGGGCAGTACGCGCTTCTTGTCGCGCAGATAGCTCTCCGCCATCGCCACGGCCGAGGACGCCGGCGCGTAGAAGGCCGAGCCGGTCTTCAACAGGCTCACGATTTCGCCGCCGCCATTGCGGGTGCGGTCGACGATCTGGTCAAGACGCGCCTGCGTGGTCCAGCCCATTTTCACAAGATCGGTCAGCGGAATGCCGGCGACGGTCGAGTAGCGGATCAGCGGCACCATCGTATCGCCGTGGCCGCCGAGCACGAAGGCGGTGACGTCTTCGATCGAAACATTGAACTCGTCGGCGAGGAAATAACGGAAACGCGCCGAATCCAGCACGCCGGCCATGCCGACCACCATGTTCTTCGGCAGGCCGCAGCATTTCTGCAGCGCCCAGACCATGGCGTCGAGCGGATTGGTGATGCAGATGACGAAGGCGTTCGGCGCGTATTTCTTCAAGCCGGCGCCGACCTGCTCCATCACCTTGAGGTTGATGCTGAGCAGATCGTCGCGGCTCATGCCGGGCTTGCGCGGCACGCCGGCGGTGACGATGCAGACCGAGGCGCCTTCGATGGCTTCGTAGGAATTGGTGCCGGCCATCTTGGCGTCAAAGCCCTCGACCGGCGAAGCCTGGACGAGATCGAGCGCCTTGCCCTGGGGAACGCCCTCGGCGACGTCGAACATGACGACATCGCCCAATTCCTTGAGGCCGATCAGGAGCGCCAGCGTGCCGCCGATTTGACCCGAGCCTATCAACGCAATCTTGTTTCGTGCCATTGAGAAAAATCCTTGATTGACGGGGAAAGGCCCAGCAGCGGCGGTCATTAACTCTTTCAGAGCGCGCGTTCAAGTCGGCAGAATGCGGCGGCACGGGCGCAGCAATTGCTGTAGCGACTAGGTTTCGACAATGCCCTCCGAGGAGCCGCTCGCCCGGCCGGGCGCCGACCCGTGCGGCCGGGCCAGATAAGCGTCCGAGCGCATTTCGATGAGGCGCGACGCGGTGCGGGCGAATTCCATGGCTTCATAGCCCTGATCGGCCTTGTAGAGCGCATCAGGCTCGGCCGCGGCGGAGGCGATCAGCTTCACGTTCATGTCGTAGAGCGTGTCGATCAAGATGATGAAGCGCTTGGCCGCATTCCGATTGTCATAGGTCATGACCGGCACATGATCGAGAATGATCGTGTGATATTCGTGCGCGATGCGCAGATAGTCGGCGGCGCCGAGCGGCTGTTCGCACAGATCGTGGAAACTAAAACGCGCGACGCCCATGAACGCGAGCGGCACATGCACGCTGCGGCCGTGCAGCGGCAGGTCCTGCGGCCGGCCGTGATTGCCGCCGGTGAGCCGCCGCCAGGCGTCGTCGAGCGCCTGATCGGCGGCGGCATCGGACGGCACGTACCAGACCGGCTTGCCGCCGAGCTTCTCCAGACGAAAATCAGTGCGGGCCTGAAGCCGCACCACATCCAGGCGCCGCTCGAGCATGTGGATGAACGGCACGAACAGCGCGCGATTGAGGCCGTCTTTATAGAGATCCTCCGGCGCCACGTTCGACGTCGCGACCATGACGATGCCGCGCTCGAACAATTGCGCGAAGAGGCGGCCGAGGATCATGGCATCGGCAATGTCGGTGACGTGGAATTCATCGAAGCAGAGCAGCCACGCCTCTTCGGCAAGCGCTTCGGCGACCAGCTTGATCGGATCCTCGCCCTGGAACTCGCCGAGCTTCATCTTCTGGCGGATGGCATGCACGCGCTCATGGACGTCGAGCATGAACTCGTGAAAATGCGCGCGGCGCTTGCGCATGACCGGACTGGCTTCGAAGAAGAAGTCCATCAGCATGGTCTTGCCGCGGCCGACCTCGCCGTAGATGTAGAGGCCCTTGATCGCCGGCTGCTCGCGGGCGCGGCTGGCGAACAGCCAGCCGAGCGCCGAGGATTTGCGCGCCAGGCGATGTTCGACGATGCGCGCCTCGAGCTCCGCCATCAGGCCGACGACGGACAGCTGCGCCTGATCTTCCTCGACACGGCCGGCGGCCACCGCTTGTGTATATTGTGCTGTGACCGATGTCGGCATGAAGTGCTGGAGAGTTAATCGGGATTAAGGCTTGTGAGTGGATCGTGGCGATGCCCGGCGAGGCGCCGTGCCCATTGCGGGCCGCATTGCCTTTAATCTATGCGCGATATTTTTTGTTGTCGTCAAATAGTCGCAAACTTGCAGATTTTTGATTTGTGCATGTCGTTTTCGGAAAATTCGCGCCCACTTTTCGGCAACATCCGCCTGCAAGCCATGCGTATACGGAATGTAGGCATGTTGCTCAATCCTTCACCTTGCCAAATTTCCCTGCCACACAACATGATGATTTCGATTCGACGGGCTGCGCGTTTGTGTCTTGCGCCTTGCCCGTCTTCGCTTTCTGGGAGGAAGGCTTGAGCGAGGGCTTTTGACGATGAAAAGTCAGGAGCTCTGTGAATGCAGGAAGTTCTTCCCGAAGGTGGCGTGATCCGCAAATTGTGGGTCGGCGAGACGGCGAAATACCGCGAACATATCCTTCGCCTCGACCCCGAAAGCCGGCGCAACAGATTCGCCGGCGGCGTGTCCGACGACTTCATCAGCAAATATGTCGAGCTCGCCAATTCGCTGGATACCGTTGTCTATGGCTTCTTCGTCGACAACGTGATGCGCGGCGCGGCCGAACTGCGTCCGCTCGGAATGCGCTTTGCCGGCGAGGCGGAAGCGGCGATCAGCGTCGAGAAGCGCTGGCAATCGCACGGCGTCGGCTCGGCGCTGTTGTCGCGCATCCTGCTCACCGCGCGCAATCGCGGCTATCAGCATCTGCATATGGCCTGCATGGCGGAGAACCGCCGCATGCAGCAGCTTGCCCGCAAATTCGACGCCGAACTGACCTTCGACTTCGAAAGCGTCGTCGGCGAGGTCGAATCGTCGCGGCCGACGCCGATGTCGCTGATGCGCGAATTCATGTCGGACAGCCACGGCTTCGCCACCGCCATGCTCGATCTGCAAACGCGAATGTTGCGGGCGTGATCTTCGCCCTCCCCTGCAAGGAGAGGGCCGACAAGCGAAGCGACGTCCGGGCGGGGACGTCTCGGCACGGCCGCACCCGCCGCTTCACGCACTTGGTTCGTTCAACCGTGGCCCTCCCCCTATAGGGGAGGGTTTTATTCTGGCGAGGATTTTGTTTGTTCAGCTCGCCTGCCGCGCCCAGCGCATCTCGTCGGTGGCGAGCGGATAGGCTTCCTCGACGACGTAGGGACCGCCGCCGATCGAGGCCCGCGAGGAAAACAACACGAAGCGCGACACCGAAAACGACATCGAGCGATAATGACCGCGTGCGGCGAGATAGTCGGCGACCTGATGACTCGATGAATCGCGCAGGCGCGCCAAGGTGACATGCGGCGTGTATTTGCGCCCCTCGGGCTCGAGGCCAAGCCGCTGCAGCATGCGGTCGTGCTCCGCCTGCAATTCCATCAGGGGCGCGACCTGTGCCGCCGACGCCACCACCGCGCGCGGCTTTCTGCCGCCGAACGACGACAGGCCCTCGAGCCGCAGTTCGAACGGCCGGCGATGCACGCGGCCGAGCAGGCCGGCAATCTCGTTGGCCAGCGCGTCATCGATGTCGCCGATGAAGCGCAGGGTGAGATGGTAATTTTCCGGATCAATCCAGCGGGCGCCCGGCAGGCCGCCTCGCATCATGGCGAGTGTCTGGGCGACTGGCGGCGGAATTTCGAGACCGGTGAACAAGCGGGGCATGACAAACTCCAGCTCGTGTTAGCGATTCGCCGCCTCCTCACAATGGGATGAACGGCTCGGCGGCGCAACCCATTATGAAGGGTGTTGCGTGTGTATTTGGTCAATGAGTTGCAAAACCGTGGGCAAAATGCGGGCGACAATGACGCCGACCCCCGCGGCATTGGGATGCATGCCGTCCGCCTGAACGAGTTTCAGGTCGCCAGCGACTCCATCGAGAAAAAACGGGTACAGCAACGTGTGGTATTTGGCGGCAAGCTCGGGATAAATATGCTCGAACGCTGCGGCATAATCGCTGCCGAGATTCGGCGCCGCGCGCATGCCGCACAACATGACGGCGATGTGACGCGCCGTCAGCCGCCCCACAATCTGATCGAGCGCGGCGCGCGTCACCTCCGGCTTGATGCCGCGCAACATGTCGTTGGCGCCGAGTTCGACAATCACCGCTTGCGTGCCATCAGGCACCGACCAGTCGAGCCGCGCCAGCCCGTCGGAGGCGGTATCGCCGGACACGCCGGCATTGGCGATGACCGCCGCTATGCCCTTGGCGGCGAGCGCGGCCTGTAGGCGCGGCACAAAACTATCTTTGTCAGCAAGACCTAAACCCGCGGTCAAAGAATCGCCCAATGCAACGATTTGGATCGGTGCGTTCAGCGTCTGATTCCGTGCAGATGTCTGCGCCGACGCCGGATAGGCCGATGTCCAAAACATCAGCGGAAAGATACAAAGTGCCGCAACTGCGATCTGGCGCAAGAAGCGACGCCCCCCATATGAACCGGGCCGTTGATCGCGACATTTTGCGACACGTCCGTTCGAGGGCTTTGGACCGGTCACACGCATGAACGACATTTCGGGCTTTCCTTTCGCCGGCGACGCCATCGTGCTCGGCGGGGTCAATCTGTCACTCGGCCGCGGCGCCGCGCGGGTCCACATCCTGCGCGACATCAACCTTCATATAAAGCGTGGCGAGGCGGTTGGCTTGCTCGGGCCTTCAGGCTCGGGAAAATCGACGCTGCTGATGGTGATGACCGGGCTCGAGCGGCCGGACACCGGTTCGGTACGGGTCGATGGTGAGGAACTGCAGCGGCTCGGCGAAGACGCGCTGGCGCGCTTCCGCGGCAAAAATGTCGGCATCGTGTTTCAGGCCTTTCATCTGATTCCGACCATGACGGCATTGGAGAATGTCGCGGTACCGCTCGAACTGGCCGGCATCGCCGACGCCTTCGGCCGCGCCGCCGACGAACTTGCCGCCGTCGGTCTGTCGGCGCGCTTGCATCATTATCCGGCCGAATTGTCCGGCGGCGAACAGCAGCGCGTCGCGCTGGCGCGGGCGCTGGCGCCCAACCCCGCCATCCTCGTGGCCGACGAGCCGACCGGCAATCTTGACGAGAGCACCGGGCGCGACATCGTCGAACTGCTGTTCCGCGGCCATGCCGAGCGCGGCACGACTTTGGTCCTCGTCACGCACGACAACGCGCTCGCGGCGCGCTGCGACCGCGTGATCCGGCTGCGCTCCGGCCAGATCGAAAGCCGCAGCGGCGCCGTGACGCCGGCCTGATCGCATGCTCAGGAGCATCACACCGAGCGATCCCCGCGTGCCGCTTGCACTCAAGCTTGCCTACACCGCCTATCTCATCGTGCTGATACCGGTCTATTGGCACTATTATGGGCCGACCAACTTTTTGTATTTCTGCGATCTGGCGCTGATCATTACGCTGCTCGGAATCTGGCCGGAGAACGCGCTGCTGATCTCCAAATGCTGTGTCGGCATTCTGGTGCCGCAATTCGTCTGGCTTGCCGATTTCGGCGGCAATCTCGCCGGCATCCAGCTCACCGGCATGACCAATTACATGTTCGACGCCGATCACTCGCGGTTCCTGCGGCTGCTGTCGTTGTTTCACGGCTGGCTGCCGCTCCTGCTCATTTATCTCGTGTTCAAGACCGGCTATGACCGGCGCGCGCTGGCGTCATGGACCGTGCTGGCCTGGATCGTCCTGCCGATCTGCTTCTTCCTGATGCCGCCGCCGACTGCGCATCCGGGGCTCATGCCGGTCAACATCAACTACGTCTTCGGCACGAGCGACCTCGCGCGGCAGACTTTGGTGCCGGCCTATCTCTGGTTCGCCGGCATGCTGATCGGTCTGCCGTTGCTGGTCTATATCCCCACTCACGCCGTCCTGGCGCGCGTGGCGCCGCGCGCGCATGCACCGCCTCCGGCACCAACCGCCGCCGAGGCCGTGTGATGCTCGCGCCTTCCGCCAAGCCGATCCGTCACGTGCGCCTGCACATCGCGCTGCGCTTTGCCTGGCGCGAATTGCGCGGCGGCTTGCGCGGCTTCGGCGTATTCATCGCCTGCATTGCGCTCGGCGTGACGGCGATTTCCGGCGTCGGTTCGGTGGCGGCAAGTCTCAATGACGGTATGGCCGATGCCGGCCGCATGATCCTGGGCGGCGATCTCGATTTCACTTTGATTCAGCGCGAGGCCAATCCGGGCGAGCGCCGCTTTCTCGATGCGCACGGCACCGTCTCCGCCGTCGCCACCTTGCGCGCGATGGCGCGCACCAGCGACGGGCGCTCCAATCTGATCGAAGCCAAAGCGGTTGACGGCGATTATCCGCTCTACGGTGCCGTGATCGCCGATCCGGCAATGCCCTTGCCGGAGCTTTTCGCCGAGCACGGCGGCGCCTACGGCGCGGCGGTCGACCCGACACTCTTGACCCGGCTCGATCTGAAAATCGGCGACCGCGTCAACGTCGGCAATATCGCCGTCGAGTTGCGCGCGGTGCTCAAAAACGAGCCGGACAAGATCGGCGGCGCGATCGGGCTCGGCCCGCGCGTGCTGATCAGCGAAGCGGCGCTGCGCGCCACCGGCCTGCTGCAACCCGGAAGTCTCGTGCGCTGGCAATACCGGCTGCGGCTGCCGGACGCCGATGCAAGCGACAGCGCGGTGGCCGCGATCGAGAACCAGGCAAAACACGACTTTCCCGACGCCGGCTGGGAGATCCGCACCCGCAGCAAGGCGTCCCCGCAACTCGAGCGCAGCATCGACCGCTTCACCCAGTTCCTCACCCTCGTCGGCTTGACCACGCTGCTGGTGGGCGGCGTCGGCGTCGCCAATGCGGTGGCAAGCCATCTCGCGCGCAAGCGCGACGTGATCGGCACGTTGAAGGCGCTCGGCGCGACCAGCGGCGACGTGTTCGCGGTGTATTGCACCGAGACGCTGCTGGTTGCCCTGTTCGCGACGCTGATCGGGGCCGTGCTCGGCGCGGCGCTGCCCTTTGTCGTCGTATGGGGTTTCGGCGGCATCATTCCGCTGCCGGTGCAGCCGTCGCTGTATCCGGCGGTGCTGGCGCTCGCGGTCGCCTATGGCCTCCTCACCGCGCTCGCCTTTGCGCTGTGGCCGCTCGGGCGCGCGCACGATATTTCGGCGGCCATGCTGTTTCGCGATCAGATCGCGGCCGGACGCAACTGGCCGCGGCGGCGCTACGTCCTCGCCACCGCTGCCATCGCCGCGCTCCTTGCCGCGCTCGCCGTCGTCACCAGCTACGACCCGCGCGTCGCCGTCTATTTTGTCATCGCCGCAGCCGTGGTGTTCCTGGCGCTGCGGCTGATCGCGCAAGCGACCATGGCGCTGGCGCGCCGCGCCCCGCGCGCGCGTTCGACGATCCTGCGGCTCGCCATCGGCAATATCCATCGCCCCGGCGCGCTGACGCCGAGTGTCGTACTCTCGCTGGGCCTGGGGCTCGCCCTCCTGGTCACCGTGATCGAGATCGACGGCAACCTGCATCGCGAATTTGCCGCGGCGCTGCCGGAACACGCGCCCTCGTTCTTTTTCCTCGATGTGCCCTCGGCCGACGCCGAACGCTTCGCGGCGTTCGCGCGCGACCAAGCGCCGGGCGCCACGATGGAACAGGTGCCGATGCTGCGCGGCCGCATCGTCGCGGCCAAGGGCATCAAGGCCGACGACCTGAAAGCGGCGCAAGGCTCGCGCTGGGTGCTGCGCGGCGATCGCGGCATCACCTATGCGCGCCGCGTACCGCGGGGCTCGCGCATCGTCGCCGGCCAATGGTGGGACGCCGACTATTCCGGCGAGCCGCTGGTTTCGCTGGAAAGCCGCACCGCGCACGACCTCGACCTGAAAATCGGCGATACGATCACCGTGAACGTGCTCGGCCGCAATTTCACGGCGCGGATCGCCAATCTGCGCGCCGTGGAATGGGAAAATCTCGGCATCAATTTCGTGCTGGTGTTCTCGCCCGGCCTGTTCGAGCATGCGCCGCACACCGACATCGCCACGCTGACCTTTGCCGATGGCGGCACGCCGGCGGAAGAAGCCAAGCTCATCAAGGCGCTCGCCGACGCGTTCCCGACCGTGACCGCGGTGCGGGTGAAAGACGCGCTCGACGCGGTCGGCAGCTTGATCGGCAGTCTGGTTCTGGCCTTGCGCGGCGCAAGCTCGATCACGCTGATTGCCGCAGCGCTCGTGCTCGGCGGCGCGCTCGCGGCGAGCCAGCGCTTTCGCATCTACGACGCCGTGGTGCTGAAGACCTTCGGTGCAACACGGCCGCGGCTGACGGCCGCCTATGCGCTCGAATATCTCCTGATCGGCTTGGCGACGGCCGTCTTCGGGGTCGCCGCGGGCTCGGTCGCGGCCTTTCTCATTGTCACCAAGGTGATGGATTTTCCGTTCGTCTTCGTCGCCGGAACGGCGGCGGGAGCGGCGCTCAGCGCGCTTATGGTTACGGTCGTGGTAGGACTTGCCGGAACTTTCTCGGCTTTGGGCCGCAAGCCCGCGCCGGTGCTGCGAAACCTCTGAAAAAACACGCGGTTTTGGCGTTCTCCGGGGACGCCGTTAAGCACGGTGAAATCTTCGTAACCCGCTCTTCAAAGGGTCGCACCCATCTGGCGCAGAGGGGGCTTTCGCACTAGATTCCCGACGACGTGGCGTTCGTCGAGCGCCTAGCCCGGTAAGTTGCCGGGACAACCCAGGGGTTAATTCCATGTCCGACTTTGATCGGAATTTCGCGACCGCCAGGACCGGCTATCGCTCGGACCAGGTCACGATCGACGCAGGGCTGCGCGCTTATATGCTCCGCGTCTACAACTACATGACCGCCGGCGTCGCGCTGACCGGACTGGTGGCGTGGTTCACCTATCAGGCTGCAGGCGGCGATGCCATTCAGGTGTTCGGCGGCCAGGTTTCGGGACTGACGGCCTTCGGCCATCTGATCTTCCAGAGCCCGCTGATGTGGGTCGTGGTCCTGGCGCCGCTGGCGCTGGTCTTCGTGATGTCGTTCGGCATCAACCGGCTCGAGCCCGGCACGGCGCTGACGCTGTTCTTCGTCTATGCCGGTCTGCTCGGCCTGTCGCTGGCGTCGATCTTCCTGATCTACACCGGCACTTCGATCACGCGGGTGTTCTTCATCTCGGCTGCGACTTTCGGCGCGCTGAGCCTGTGGGGCTACACCACACAGCGCGATCTGTCCGGCATGGGCTCGTTCATGTTCATGGGCTTGATCGGCCTCGTCATCGCGATGCTGGTCAATGTCTTCCTGAAGTCGAGCGGGCTCGATTGGGCGATCTCGATCATGGGCGTGCTGGTGTTCGCCGGCCTCACCGGCTGGGACACCCAGCGCATCAAGGAGATGTACAGCGCTCAGGACGACGGCACCATTACCGGCCGCAAGGCGGTAATGGGCGCGCTGTCGCTCTATCTCGACTTCATCAACCTGTTCCTGATGATGCTGCGCCTGATGGGCGACCGCCGCTAATCAGCGCCGGCAAGGTCAGTATCGACGCCCCGGGCCGAAAGCCCGGGGCGTTTTTGTCAGGTGAGTCACGCTTTGGTTGGCGACAGGCACATCAGCGCCGCCAAAGCGGCCAGACACAAGGCCACCGAGACGGCGATCGACCACAGCCCGATCGCATCGAGCAAAAGGCCGAACAAGAGCGGCGCGAAGGCCTGCGACGCCCGTGCCGGCGCGCCGAGCAGGCCGGTGCGCTCGCCGTAACCTTCAGGACCGAATACGGCGAGCGGCACGGTGCCGCGCGCAATGGTCAGAAGGCCGTTGCCGGCGCCGTAGAGCACGGCGAACAAGGCCGCCGCAGGCGCACCGATGATGGCGAACAGCAAAGCGCCGAGCGGATGCAGCGCGGCCGCGATCCGCGCCGAGACCAAAGGATGGATGCGGCGCAGGACGATGAATTCGGCGAGGCGCGCCATGACCTGTGCCGGCCCGACCAAAGAGGCTGCGGCGACGGCCTCGATCGGCGTCGAGCCGGCGCGTTCGAGCAGCGCCGGCAATTGCGTCGCCATGGCGCCGGTGACGAACCAGGCGGCGGCGAACACGAAGGCCAGAAGCAGCATTTCTTTGCGCGGCTCCCAGCCGATCTTGCGCGCGGCGGCACGGGCCATATGCATCGGCTCTGCCGGCAGCGGCAGGACCAGGCGATTGAGCGGCAGGCCGAGAACGATATTGAGCGCCGCCCAAACCAGCACCGTCTCGCGCCAGCCGAAGGCATTGTCGAGAAAGGTCGAGACCGGCCAGCTCACGGTCGAGGCAAAGCCGGCGAACAGCGTCACCCCGGTGATCGGGCCGCGCGCATTCTGCCCGTAAAGCGCGGTCAACGCGGCAAAGCCCGCGTCATAAAGCCCGAGCGCCATGCCGATGCCGAGAACCGCCCAGGCCGCGAACAGAGATACCGTGCCGTTGGCGGCGGCAAGCGCAACGAGGCCCGCGGCGAGCACGATATTGGACAGCGCCAGCACGCCGCGCCCGCCGTAACGGTCGATGAAACGACCGACCATTGGCCCGGCAAACGCCGCGATCAGCAGCGCCATGGAAAAGGCGGCGAAGATCCAGCTTCGCGACACGTGGAGGCTCGCGCCGATCGGATCGGCAAGGATCGCCGGCAGGTAATAGCTCGACGCCCAGGCCAAGGTCTGCGAAACGCCGAGCGCAGTGACGACCACGCGGCGCGACCGTCGCGGCTCGCGTACTGTTTCCGCGCTCATTTCGCCCTCGGCGCCCAAATCGCCTTCCTCCGCCCGATCAAGTTTTGCAGAACGTAACCGACAGTAGTAGCAAACACCTAGAATCTTGGAACATCAGGCGATGGGCAACACCAAACCGGCCGGCGGCGTCCTGCTGCGTCCGGCGACGGCCGGCGACATTGCGGCAATCACGCAGATCTATGCCGATGCCGTCATCAACGGCACGGCAACGTTCGAGCTGACGCCGCCGGATGATGCGGAAATGGCGCGGCGCTTCGCAGCGCTGGTCGATAACGGCTATCCCTATCTGGTGGCCGAGCTTTCCGGCGCCGTCGCCGGCTATGCCTATGCCGGGCCCTATCGGACGCGGCCGGCCTACAAGTGGACGGTGGAAGATTCGATCTATGTGGCGCCGCACTTTCATCGCCGCGGCATCGGCCTGCTGCTGCTCCAGCGGCTGATCGCGGAAAGCGAGCGGCTCGGCTTCCGCCAGATGATCGCGGTGATCGGCGATTCGGCGCAGGTCCCCTCGATCGCGCTGCACAAGGCGGCCGGCTTCGCGCCCATCGGCACGTTCCGCTCAATCGGTTTCAAGCATGGCAAATGGCTCGACACGCCGCTGATGCAGATCGCGCTCGGCAACGGCGACACGACGACGCCATAGACATTCTCGCGCTGCGATAGCGCCGAAGTCCCGTGCTCGATCACGTGCCGACGATCACCTGCCGACGATCTACCCCGCCACCACGCGCAGCGAACGGTCGAGCGCGCTGAGCACGCGGTCGAGCTCGTGGCCGCGGCGCAGGATGTGACCGGTCGCCGAAATGACGCTATAGGCGCCCTGGCGGCGCTCGAGCTTCGGATTCTTCTCGATGCGGTAGATCGGGATTTCCGAGGTGCGGCGGAATACGGAAAACACGGCGCGATCTTTGAGGAAATCGATTGCGTAATCACGCCACTCGCCGGCGGCGACTTTGCGCCCGTAAAGACCCAGGATGCGGTCGAGTTCACGGCGACTGAAGGTAACCTTGGCTGCGGGGACGGCAGGACGCTGCTGTTCGCCCCCGCGCCACGCGCTTGGTTCGGTCTCGCCGAAATCCATACGGCGCCTCCATAGTGAGTTGGTGTTCAGATCTTGCGCGGTCCGGCGTTGCATCCGGCTCGCGTCATTGGAGTTTCATGATCGCGCCAGATTGGATCGGCGACAAGCCCCTCTTCTGCGCCGAAACGTGCCGCTGAAAATAGACGCGCAAAGCCGCGCTCGGGATTGCGTCACGGCGGCGTGAAATCCGCACAAAGCCTTGGCGCTGCGGCGTTTTGGACAGTTGGAATCACGTCTTCGTTAAGCGAATCATAATACGGCCCAAATTCGGCCAACCACGCGCCAAGCTGGATTGCGAATAAAGAGTCTGTTGCCTCAGGGCCCGGTTCGGTTTGCGTTCCGGATTCCTCAGCCCCCCAGCCCCCCGGGGCGCGGCCGGACCGGGCCTGTTTGTTAGACCCCCAAGTCTAAGTGTTGTCTCAAGTGCTGAAGGCCGGCAGAGTTGCCGGCCTTTCTTTGTTGCTTGGTCATGCCGCGATTTTTGGTTCGCTCAGAGCTGCTGTCCGCCGGACACTTCGATGCGCTGCCCCGTCATCCAGCGGTACTCGTCGGACAACAGCGAAGCGATCGCCGGACCGATATCGTCCGGCACGCCGACGCGGCCCATCGCCGTCACCGACGCGACCCTCTCGTTGTATTCGGGCTTGCGGATCAGGCCGCCGGCGAAATCCGTTTCGGTCGCGCCGGGCGCCACCGCGTTGACCGCGATGCGGCGCGGGCCGAGCTCCTTCGCGAGATAGCGCGTCAGCACTTCGATCGCGTCCTTCATCGCGGCATAGGCCGAGTAGCCGGGCGCGGCAAACCGCACGACGCCGGAGGACAAATTGATGATGCGGCCGCCATCGGCGATCAGCGGCAGGAGCTTTTGCGTCAGGAAAAACACGCCTTTGAAATGCACGTCGCAGAGGCGGTCGAAATCCGCCTCCTTGGTCGCGCTGAACGGCGCATTGACCCCGATGCCGGCATTGTTGACGAGATAGTCAAACCGGTCGCGGCCCCAGATCTCGTTGAGCGCGCGCGCCACGTCGGCGGCAAAGACGTCGAAAGCGGCGACGTTGCCGGTATCGAGCGCAAAGGCCTTGGCCTTGCGGCCGAGCGCCTCGATCTCGGCGACCGCAGCATCGGCCTCGGCGCGGTTGGAGTGATAAGTCAGAATGACATCGACGCCGCGGCGGGCGAGATTGAGCGCGGTGTTGCGGCCAAGCCCGCGGCTTGCTCCGGTAATGATCGCGAGTTTCGGTCTTGCTTCGGTCGGCATCGCGGAAGTCTCCAAATGAATTGCGCGCGGGACATCGCGTGGCGCTTCGAGGGAATGCCGCAACCCTCACATGCCTCGCCGCATCATCCAATCCGGGACCCGCGGCGAGCAGCCATGCATCACCGCACGGCGACGCGCGCATGTTCGGCGCGGCGCGCAAACACCCCGGTGCGCACGGTCAAAGGCGATATCGGCAGCTGGCTGGGGAACTTCGTCGATGCGGCAACGCCGCGGCGCTAGTGCGTCGGCCCGAGGCTGCCGTCTACGGTCGCCTGCTGACCGAGCGAATAGTAAGCCGCGCCGAGAATGATGCCGGGCTTGTCGCGCGTGCCTTCCTGAACCAGAACGGCGGCGGAATCGCCCTCGCTGGCTTCGATCTCCGACAGCGGCACATTCCACGTCGCTTTGGTTCCGGCCCAATCGCCGATCTTGAGCCAGTTCCGCACCACGTTGTGATAGGTGATGGTACGGCCGTGATTCTCGCCGCGCTCGATGCTGACCGATACCGCCTTCATCAGCGGACAGAGCCAGACTTCGCCGGCGGCGTGATCGGTCTTTGCCGCGTCGACCTGCACATTGAGGCCGTTGCCGCCCATCGACATCAGGACCGGGAGCGACATCACGCCCGGTTTCTGGTCTGTCGTCGCGATGGCATGTTCGATCGCGGTGCGGTCGCTGCCGAGCACATGCGTTGCGCCATTGACCACGATCTGCGGCGTGTAGACCTGGCGATCGCCGCGCAGATGCGCATAAGCGCGCTGCCGCGCCGAATGCGCCGGGCTGGCGAGCGTATCCTTCCAGCCGAGATAATCCCAATAATCGATCGGCACGCTGAGCGCCACGAGCGACGGATCGGCCGACAATTCGCCGAGCAACTTGTCGGCGGGCGGACAGGACGAGCAGCCCTGACTGGTGAAGAGCTCGAGCACCGCGCGCATTTCACCGGCCTGCGCGCTGATGAAAGTCGCAATCAACAGACCGGCGGCCAGCGGCGCCGATGCGAGGCGACGTACCATTGCAACAACCTCCACCACCCCAGTCCCAGAGCGAAGATTCACCCTCAGATCGACTCTCAGATTGGCCGAGCGAGCAGGAACCGCCCGCAGGCCGACAAGACTCGTCCCCACGACTTCCCGTCGTAACGCCGCCTCTAGTTAAGAGAGGCGGCAGTCACCTACCACTCAAATCGCGGTGAGGCGGAAAGAGGGCGTGGCGGTGGCGAACATAAAATAGAGCACAAAGGTTTCCCATTTGTGCTCTAAGTTCCAAGGTTTATGCCGCTTTACGGAATTCACACCATCAGATTTACGCAGTCCGATTTACGCCGCCAAGTGACGCAAGACGTACTGCAAGATGCCGCCATTCTTGAAATAGTCCAGTTCCTCGAGCGTATCGATGCGGCAAATCAGCGGCACCCGCTTGAGCCCGCCGTCGGACGCCACGATCTCGGCCTGCAGCTTTTGATGCGGCTTGAGGTCGCCGTGCAAGCCGCGGATGGTGACCTGCTCGTCGCCCTTGAGCCCCAGCGTCTGCCAGGACGTGCCTTCCTCGAACACCAGGGGAATGACGCCCATGCCGACCAGGTTCGAGCGGTGGATGCGTTCAAAGCTCTGGGCGATCACGGCGCGCACCCCGAGCAGCACCGTGCCCTTGGCCGCCCAGTCGCGCGACGAGCCGGTGCCGTATTCCTTGCCGGCGAAGATGACGAGCGGCACATGCTCGGACTTGTAGCGCATCGCCGCGTCGTAGATCGGCATGCGCTGCTTCGACGGATAGTGCGTGGTGTAGCCGCCTTCGACGCCGGGCAGCATCTGATTCTTGATGCGGATATTGGCGAAGGTGCCGCGCATCATCACCTGGTGATTGCCGCGCCGCGTGCCGTATTGGTTGAAGTCCTTCGGGCGCACCTGATGGTCGCGCAGATATTCGCCGGCCGGGCTTTCCTCTTTGATCGATCCCGCCGGCGAGATGTGGTCGGTCGTGATCGAATCCAGGAACAAGCCGAGGATGCGCGCGTCGACGACATCTTCGATCGGCTGGCTGCGCTTCTGCATGCCTTCGAAATAGGGCGGGTTCTGCACGTAGGTGGAACGATCGTCCCACTTGTAGGTGAGGCCGCCCTTCACCGCGATCTTGCGCCAATTGGCGTCGCCCTTGAACACGTTGCCGTATTTCTTCGCGAACATCGCCTTGTTGATGTTCTTGCGCATGACGTCGGCGATTTCGCGGGTCGTCGGCCAGATGTCGCGCAGATAGACCTTGCGGCCTTTCTGGTCGGTGCCGAGCGGCTGCTTGGCGACGTCGATCTGCATCGAGCCGGCGATGGCGTAAGCAACGACCAGCGGCGGCGAAGCGAGATAATTGGCGCGCACGTCGGCATTGACGCGGCCTTCGAAGTTGCGGTTGCCCGAAAGCACCGCGGCCGCGACCAGATCGTTGGCGTTGATGGCTTCGGAAATCTCCTCCGGCAGCGGGCCGGAATTGCCGATGCAGGTGGTGCAGCCGAAGCCGACCAGATTGAAGCCGAGCGTGTCGAGATCCTTCTGCAGGCCGGATTTCTCGAGATATTCCGCAACCACCTGCGAGCCGGGCGCGAGCGAGGTCTTCACCCACGGCTTGACGGTCAGGCCCTTGGCCGCCGCCTTGCGGGCGACCAGGCCGGCGGCGACCATCACGCTCGGATTGGACGTGTTGGTGCACGAGGTGATCGCGGCGATCACCACGTCGCCGTGGCCGAGGGTGAACTTCTTGCCCTCGACCGGAACGCGCTTGTCCATCTCGGCGGACTTGCCGAATTCCCTGTCCATCGACTGGGCAAAGCCGTTCTTGACGTCCTTGAGCGTGACGCGGTCCTGCGGCCGCTTCGGTCCGGCGAGCGACGGCTCGATCGAGCCCAGTTCGAGCTTGAGCACCTCGGTGAACACCGGATCCTGCGTCGACTTGGTGCGGTACATGCCTTGCGCCTTGGCATAGGCGAGGACGAGCGCGATGCGGTCCGCCGAGCGGGCGGTATCGCGCAGATAGCGGATGGTGTCGTCGTCGATCGGAAAGAAGCCGCAAGTCGCGCCGTATTCCGGCGACATGTTGCCGATCGTGGCGCGGTCGGCGATGGTGAGGTCGGCCAGGCCCGGACCGAAGAATTCGACGAACTTGCCGACGACGCCGCGCTTGCGCAGCATCTGCGTCACCGTCAATACGAGATCGGTCGCGGTGATGCCTTCCTTGAGCTTGCCGGAAAGCTTGAAGCCGATCACCTCGGGCACCACCATCGACAGCGGCTGGCCAAGCATGGCGGCTTCCGCCTCGATGCCGCCGACGCCCCAGCCGAGCACCGACAGGCCGTTGACCATCGTGGTGTGCGAATCGGTGCCGACCAGCGTGTCCGGATAAGCGAGCTCGGTGGCCACCGTCTTGTCCGGGAACGTCGTCTTGGTCTTCGCGGTCCAGACCGTTTGCGACAGATATTCGAGATTGACCTGGTGGCAGATGCCGGTGCCCGGCGGCACCACGCGGAAATCCTTGAACGAGCCCTGCGCCCATTTCAGGAAGCGATAGCGTTCCTGGTTCTGCTTGTATTCCTCTTCGACGTTCTTCTTGAACGAGTCCTTGTGGCCGAAGAAATTCACCGCCACCGAATGATCGATGACGAGATCGACCGGCACCAGCGGATTGATCTTCTTGGCGTCGCCGCCGAGATGATCCATGGCATCGCGCATGGCGGCGAGATCGACGACGGCGGGAACGCCGGTGAAGTCCTGCATCAGCACGCGGGCCGGACGGAAGGCGATCTCGCGGTCCGAGGTCTTGTTCTTGAGCCACTGCGCGACGGCCAGGATGTCGTCCTTGGTGACGCTGCGGCCGTCTTCATTGCGCAGCAGGTTCTCGAGCAGCACTTTCAGCGAGAATGGCAGGCGTGAAATGCCTTTGAGGCCGTTCTTTTCCGCGACCGGAAGGCTGTAATAGGCGTAGGTCTTGGAACCGACTTTGAGCGGGCGAAGACACTTGAAGCTGTCGAGCGAAGTCATGACTTTTTTCCCAAGCTGCCGGCTGGCGCCGGTGCAAAAACCAGAGGGCAGGACCAAGATATTGGTTTGCCGAAGGGGCCTAAAACCCCTTCCTTCGCTCCCTCGCCCGCGGGGGAGGGAAGGAAGGGGAGACCGGATGGGGCAGGCGTCGCCGGCGCGCCGCGATCCGATCCAAGGGCTTATAAGGGCTTTTCTAAACTAGTGCCAGTTCGGCAACGAATTGTCCGATAACATGCGCGTTCGATCGGACCGGCCGAGACGTCCCGCCGATCCGATTCGGTTTGTCGGGCTTTTCTTGAGCTTTGCTTGGGCTTTGCAAGGTTAGGCTGATGCGGCTCTCCGCTGTCGAATTGTCCTGTCGCCGCGGCGGGCGCGATGTCTTTACCGGCATCAGCTTTGCGGTATCCGCGGGCGAGGCCTTGACCGTCACCGGCCGCAACGGCGCCGGCAAATCCTCGCTGCTGCGCACCATCGCCGGACTTCTGCACAGCGCGCAGGGCAGGCTCACGCTCGAGGGCGGAGATCCGGAACTCAGCATCGGCGAACAGGCGCACTATCTCGGCCACCAGGACGCGATAAAACCTTCGCTCTCCGTCGCCGAGAATCTTGGATTTTGGGCCGACTTTTTCGGCGCGGCTTCCGATGATGTCGCCGGACCGCTAGCTGCGGTCGGGCTTGAGACGCTCGCGGCGCTTCCCGCGGCCTATCTTTCGGCCGGGCAGCGGCGGCGGCTGTCGATCGCGCGGCTGGCCGCGGCCCGCCGCCCGATCTGGCTGCTCGACGAGCCGACCAGCGCGCTCGATACGGCGGCACAGGGCAAGCTCACGGAGCTGATGCGCGCGCATCTGGCGACCGGCGGCCTCATCGTCGCTGCGACGCATGCGCCGATCGGGCTCGGCGAAACGCTGGAATTGCGGCTCGGAGAGACGGAATGAGCGGCGCCGCCTGCATCATCTTTTCGCCTCCCCCCGCAGGGGGAAGGCAGGTTCGCGCAGCGAGCCGGAAGGGAAGGAATCACGGCGCACCCTGTCCCAGCCCGGCGCCCTTCGCGCGCCGGCCCTTCCACCGCCGGGGCGGGCAAGCATGAGCGCGCTTGGCGCCATCCTCGTCCGCGATATGCGGATCGCCGTGCGCGTCGGCGGCGGCGCGCTGATGGGGGTGCTGTTCTTCCTTGTCGTCGTGACGCTCACGCCTTTCGCCGTCGGCCCGGATTTGGCGCTGCTCAAGCGCATCGGGCCGGCGATCCTCTGGCTTGCCGCGCTCTTGGCGAGCCTGCTCGCGCTCGACCGGCTGTTCTCGAGCGATCACGACGACGGCTCGCTCGATCTCATTCTCATGGGCCGCGCGCCGCTCGAACTTGTCGTCGCCACGAAAGGATTGGCGCACTGGCTCAGCACCGGCCTGCCGCTGGTGATCTCGGCTCCGCTGATCGGCTTGTTTCTCAATATCGACGCCGCGGCCGAGGGCGCCTTGGTGCTGACGCTTCTGGTCGGCACGCCGGCGCTGACCTTTATCGGTCTCATCGGCGCGGCGATCGCCGTGACGCTGCGGCGCGGCGGCTTGTTGCTCGCCATCATTGTGCTGCCGCTCACCGTGCCGGTGCTGATTTTCGGCGTCGCCGCCGCCAACGCCGCCGTGGCCGGCCCGGTGCCGTTCGGGACGCCCTTTACGATCCTCTGCGCGCTGACGCTAGCGAGCCTGGTCATCGGGCCGTTTGCCGCAGCGGCAGCGCTGCGGCAGGAAATCGAGTAATGCGTCAATCAAATAGCCATGAAGCTCATGCAAAAGTGAGCGGGGGCGGCATCGCCGCCACTGTACCGACGTAGCAAGCGCCTGTAGGAACCCGGCCCAATGCCTATGCCCATGGCCCTGACCGATCTCGCCAACCCGACGCGCTTCCTGCGGCTCGCCAACAGCACGATCCCGTGGCTGAGCGGATTGACCGTGCTCGCTTTCGCCTTCGGCATTGATCAGGCCATGATCGCGCCGGACGACTATCAACAAGGCGCCACCGTCAAGATCATGTTCCTGCATGTGCCGTCAGCCTGGCTCGGCATGCTGGCCTGGGGCGTGATGACCGTGGCGGCGCTCGGTACCCTGGTATGGCGGCATCCGCTCGCCGATGTGACCGCGAAAGCGGCGGCGCCGATCGGCGCGGCTTTCACGCTGCTGTGTCTCATCACCGGCTCGCTGTGGGGACGGCCGGAATGGGGCACCTATTGGGTGTGGGACGCGCGGCTGACATCCGAGCTCGTTCTCCTGCTGCTGTATCTCGGCGTCATCGCGCTCTGGCACACCGTCGACGATCCGTCGCGCGCGGCGCGCGCGGCCGCGATCCTCACTCTGGTCGGCGCGCTCGATCTGCCGATCATCAAGTTCTCGGTCGATTGGTGGAACACGCTGCATCAAGGCTCCTCCGTGTTCCGGCTCGGCGGCTCGACGATCTATCCGACCATTCTCATTCCGCTGTTCATCATGGCCGGCGCCTTTACGCTGTTGTTTGCGACGCTGCTCCTTGCGGCCATGCGCAATGAAATCCTGCGCCGGCGCGTGCGCACCCTGCATCTGTTGCAGGCGAGCGCCGCGAGCTGAAGACAGGCGCAGATCAAAAATGGAAACGACCGCGCATATCAATTTCATCGCCGCTGCCTATGCGGCGGGCGTCATCGTCATCGGCGCGCTGGTCGCCTGGGTGTCGCTGGATTATCGCGCGCAGCGCCGCACGCTGGCCGACCTCGAACTGCAGGGCTTCAGCCGCGGCAGCGGATTGCCGCGCCCCGGCCGAACGGCGGAGGCAGCGGAAGCGGCGGCGAAGGAGCAGGCGTGAGCGTGCCGGCGCAAAATAGCAGCAAAGACAGCGGCGAAGACGATCGCGGGACCGGCCGGCGGCGATTGCTGGTGCTCGTGCCGCTCGCGCTGTTTGCCGGCCTCGCCGCTTTGTTTCTGGTCGGCCTGTTCTCCGGCGATCCGTCGATCCTGCCCTCGCCGCTGATCGGCCATCCCGCGCCGCCGACGACGCTGCCGCCGGTCGCCGGGCTCGAGCGCGACGGCGCGCAGCTTCCCGGTCTCGATCCGGCGCAATTCAAGGGCGCGGTGACCGTGGTGAATGTGTGGGCGTCATGGTGCGTGCCGTGCCGGGACGAGGCGCCGCTTCTCATGCAGCTGGCGAAGGATCAGCGCTTCCGCCTGGTCGGCATCAATTACAAGGACACCGCCGAGAATGCGCAACGCTTCGCCGCGCGCTTCGGCAATCCGTTCGCTGCTGCCGGCGCCGACGACAGCGGCCGCGCCGGCATCGAATGGGGCGTCTATGGCGTGCCGGAAACGTTCGTCGTCGGCCGCAACGGCAAGATCGCCTACAAGCTGGTCGGGCCGATCACCGCGGACAATCTCGATACGGTCCTCATGCCGCAGATCGACAAGGCGCTCACGGCGGGGTCTTAGCGATCACTCCGCCGGCTCCACTGCATATTTCTTCAACAGCGGCAATTGCAGCGCGCCGAACAGGAGCGTCAGCGGCAGCACACCGAAGACCTTGAAATCGACCCAGATGTCGGTCGACGTGTTGCGCCAGACGATTTCGTTGAGCGCGGCGAGGACGAAGAAGAAAATCGCCCAGCGCAGGGTCAGCTTGCGCCAGCCTTCTTCGGTGAGATGAAATAGCGAATCGAACACCACGCCCAGCAGCGGCTTGTTGAAGATCAGCCCGCCGCTCAGAATCCCGCCGAACAGCACATAGATGATCGTCGGCTTGACCTTGATGAAGGTCGCGTCGTGCAGAATGAGCGTCAGTCCGCCGAACACGACCACCACGATGGCGGTGACGATGGTCATGATCGGGAAATGCCGCGTCAGCGCGTAAGACACCGCCATGGCGGCGAGCGTCGCAATCATGAAGGTCGCGGTCGCGACGAAAATCCCGTAATGCGAATTGGCATAGAAGAACAACAGGAGCGGCCCGAGATCGAGCGCCAGTTTCAGGACCGGATTGAGCTGCGGCTTGTCTGTCGTCGTCATGAGGCTAATCCGGCAATGGCGCGGGCGAAATCACGCGCGGAGAACGGCGACAGGTCGTCGATGCCTTCGCCGACGCCGATGAAATGCACCGGCAGCGCGAATTTTGTCGCGATGGCGACCATGATGCCGCCGCGTGCGGTGCCGTCGAGCTTGGTCATGACCAGGCCGGTGACGCCGACGGCCTTCTTGAAAATCTCGACCTGCGACAGCGCGTTCTGGCCGACAGTGGCGTCGAGCACGAGAAGCACGGCGTGCGGCGCCTGCGCATCGAGTTTTTTGATGACGCGCACGATCTTGTGCAATTCGTCCATCAGCTCGGTGCGGTTCTGCAAGCGCCCCGCGGTATCGATGAAAAGGATGTCGGTGCCGCGCTCCTTGGCCGCGGCGACGGCATCGAAGGCAAGACCCGCGGCGTCGGCGCCGGCCTCGCGCGCCATGAAGGCCGCGCCGGTGCGCTCCGACCAGATTTTCAGCTGCTCGATGGCGGCGGCGCGGAACGTGTCGCCCGCGGCGAGCATGACCGAACGGCCTTCGGCGCGGAATTTCGCCGCGAGCTTGCCGATGGTCGTGGTCTTGCCGGAACCGTTGACGCCGGCGACCAGAACGATGAACGGCTTTTTTGTCGTGTCGATCACGAGCGGTTGCGCCACCGGGATGAGCGACTTCTCGACCTCCGCCGCGACCACGGCTTTCACCTCGTCGGGCGTGATCTCGGCATTGTGGCGGCCTTCGCTCAGCGCATTGACGATGCGGTTTGAGGTCTCGAGCCCGAGATCGGCGCGGATGAGCGCTTCGTCGATCTCGTCGAGGGTGGCAATGTCGAGTTTGCGCTTGGTGACAAGGTCGGAGATCGCGGTCAGCGCCGTGGAACTGCGCTTGAGGCCGCCGGTGAGGCGCTGCCACCAATTGCCCTTTGTTTCACGGGCGTCGGCGGTTCCGGGCGTTTCGCCGGTCCCCGCTGTGGCATTTTCGGTCGGACTGTCCTGCATTCTCGTATCGCTGTCGCTATCGCGGCGCCCGTGATAGCGGTTTCGGCATGAACCTGAAAGAGATGACCCCGGAGGAGATGGTGTCGCGGCTGCTCTACCGCGACGGGCTGATGCTGGTGATCGATAAACCGGCCGGTTTTGCCGTCCATAACGGTCCCAAAGGCGGGGTCAGCCTGGAGGACCATTTCGGCGCGCTGCGCTTCGGCCTGCCGCGCTCGCCGAGCCTCGCCCACCGGCTCGACCGCGACACGTCCGGCTGCCTGGTGCTCGGCCGCCACCGCAAGGCGCTGGCCGCGCTCGGCAAGCGCTTCAAGAACGGCGAAGTCGGCAAGACCTATTGGGCCGTCGTCGAGGGTTCCCCGGCGGCGGACGAAGGCGTGGTCGACTTGCCGCTCGGCCGGCTCGACGTCACGCGCGGCTGGTGGATGAAGCACGATCCGAACGGGCAGCCGGCGGTCACCAAGTGGAAGGTCAGGGGGCGCGACCCCTCGCGGTCGCGCGCCTGGCTCGCGCTCGAGCCCCTGACCGGCCGCACGCATCAACTTCGCGTGCATTGCGCCGAAATGAGCTGGCCGATTCTGGGCGACAATATTTACGGCAACGCGCCACGCATGGCAGGACCGGCGCTGCATCTGCATGCGCGCGAAGTGGTGGTGCCGCTCTACAAGAATCGCGATCCGATCAAGGTGACGGCGCCGGTGCCGGACCACATGCGCGAGGCGCTGACGCAATGCGGCTGGCGCGACGAAGCGCCGGAGATTGCGCTTGCATCCGACGCGCCGCACGAGGCGGCAATCAGTAGATCGTCTCTTTGATGCGCTCCGGCGCGCGCGCGTCATGCTCGGGCCCGCCCATCTTGCCGTCGGTCAATTCGGCCAGGATCGAGCCGGGCGTCGGCAGTGTCTTGCGATCGACCTTTGACGCCGGATCCCACAGCTTGGAGCGGATGATCGCCTTGGTGCATTGGAAATAGGCGCGCTCGACGGTGACGATGAGCACGCATTTCGGCACCTTGCCGTTGAAGGTGAAGCTCGCGGTCAATTTCGGATCGGCGGAAATCCTGGCGCGGCCGTTGATGCGCATGGTCTCGCCGACGCCGGGAATGAGGAACAGCAGCGAGATGCGCGGATCGCGCACCAGGTTGCGCAGGCTGTCGATGCGGTTATTGCCGCGCCGGTCGGGCACAAGCAGCGTGTGCTCGTCGACAACCCGCACGAAGCCGGGCGGATCGCCGCGCGGCGAGCAGTCGAGCCCTTCCGGCGCGCAGGTCGCCAGGACGGCGAAGGGCGCGGCTTCGATCAGCTTGCGATATTGCGGCGTGATGTGGTCGGTTTCCTTGAAAACCGCCGCGCCATAGGGCGCGTCGCTGTAGAGCTTTTCCAGCTCCGCGGTTGTCGTGATCACATGATCCTGGTCAACATCCATCAGCCCGCCTCCGTACCAACACCGCTTGCTTGCAGAGCAAGCTTACTCAGGCGGCGAGCAATTGTCTGCCGTCATGCGCCGTCATTTTCAGATCGATGATGGCGCCGGGAACGAAGCCGGGGCGCCGTTGAAACTTAACTTGCGCGAAATGCTCGGTGCGGCCGGTATCCTGCGATTCAACGAGCACGCGGCGGGTCGCGCCGATCTCGCCGTCGAGATGGCGTGCCAATGCCGCAGCGCCCCGCGCGCGCAGCCGCGCCGCGCGCTCTTTCACCGCCGGCCGTGCGACCTGCGGCATGCGCGCCGCCGGCGTGCCCGGACGCGGCGAGAACGGAAACACGTGCAAATAGGTCAGGCCGCAATCCTCGACCAAACCGAGCGAATTGCCGAACATGTCCTCGGTCTCGGTCGGGAAGCCCGCGATCAGATCGGCGCCGAACACCGTGTCCGGACGGAGCCGTCGCACGGTGTCGCAAAACGCAATCGCGTCGGCGCGCAGATGCCGCCGCTTCATGCGCTTGAGGATGAGATCGTCGCCGGATTGCAGCGACAGGTGCAGATGCGGCATCAGCCGCGCGTCATTGGCGAGCGCATCGAGCAAATCGCGATCCGCCTCGACGGAATCGATGGACGACAGGCGCAGCCGCCTGAGCTCGGGCACGTGTTTAAGGATCTGCTTCACCAGCGTGCCGAGCTTCGGCGCGCCCGGCAAATCCGCGCCATAGCTCGTGATGTCGACTCCGGTGAGGACGACTTCGCGATAATCATTGGCGACCAGCGCCCGTACATCGTCGACCACCGCGCCCATCGGCACCGAGCGCGAATTGCCGCGGCCATAAGGAATGATGCAGAAGGTGCAGCGGTGATCGCAGCCGTTCTGCACCTGCACGAAAGCCCGCGTGCGGCCGGAGAAATGATCGACCAGATGCGGCGCGGTCTCCTTCGCCGCCATGATGTCGTTGACCAGCGCCTTCGGCGCGTCATCGAGGCCGAAAGCAGCATGCGTGCGCGCCCAGCCCTGCGCCGAAAGCTTCTCCGCATTGCCGATGATCCGATCGGCCTCGGGCATGGCGACGAAGGTCTGCGGCTCGGTCTGCGCAGCGCAGCCGGTGACGACGATTTTGGCCTGCGGCCGCTCGCGGCGCAGCGCGCGGATCGTTTGCCGCGCCTGCCGCACCGCTTCCGCGGTCACCGCGCAGGTATTGACCACGACGGTATCCGTGAAACCCGCGCCTTCGGCCTCGCGGCGGATGACTTCGGATTCTGCGGCATTGAGCCGGCAACCGAACGTAACGACCTCGACAGTCATGACTGTGCGCTCATCGGCCTACACCGCCATGTCCTACACTAGGCCTGCGGCGGCGAGCGCGGCGTCGAAACGGCCCTTGCGCTCGTATTCGACCGGCCCGGTCATCAGCACGTGATCGTCGCTGTCGCGCCATTCGATGGTGAGGTCGCCGCCGGGCAGCGACACGCGCACCTTCCGTCCGGTCCGCCGCAGCCGCGCCGCGGCGACCGCCGTCGCGCAGGCCGCCGAGCCGCAGGCCTTGGTGAGACCGGCGCCGCGCTCCCAGGTGCGCATCACGATATGATCGCGCGCGGGAATCGCCGCAAGCGTGATATTGGCGCGCTCGGGAAACATCGGATGATGTTCGAGCAGCGGGCCGATCTTGGCCAGATCGTAAGCCGCCGGATCGTCGGCCCAGAAGATCGCGTGCGGATTGCCCATGCTGACAGCGGACGGCGTGTGCAGGATCGGCGCGCCGGGCGGCCCGATCTCGAGCTCGATGGCGCGGGTATCGGCGAACTTCTCAGCCAATGGAATTTCATCCCAGCGCAAACGCGGCTTGCCCATGTCGACGGTGAACAAGCCGTCTTCACCGCGCCAGCAGGGAATGAGGCCGGCCTGCGTCTCGAAGGTGAGCGCGGTGCGGCCGGTCTGCTCGCTGACCAAAGCCGCGACGCAACGCATGCCGTTACCACAGGCACCGGCTTCCGAACCGTCATTATTGTAAATGCGGATCGCGCCGTCGGTCGCGGCCCGCGGCGGATAAAGCACCATGAGCTGGTCATAGGGCTCCTGCCGCGCCGCCGCTTGCGCCTCCGCGGCCGCGACCGGGCCAGAGCCGGCATCATGAGCCGCATCACTTGCCGCACCAAGAGCGGCATTCGCTGCTGCACGCAGATCAACAATGACGATCTCGTTGCCGAGGCCGTTCATCTTGACGAAGTCCCTGTTTGCCAGCGCGCCCATTGCAAAGCCTGATAATCCGCGGCTCGTTCTTAAGACAAAATACCGACGGTTTATATGAGGACTCATGGCGGCCGCGCCAGTAGCCATCGCACCGGCAGGCCGATTACGCGGTAACGGCAAATTGGGCAGAGCAGATCGCGACAGGCCATGCTAGAGTTGGTTTTGCTGGAGTCGGGCGTGGACCACTTGGGCGACGAATGGATTTGCGGCGACGGTGCTGTGGGGTATCGCTCGCGCGTGCTAGGAGAATCTGATGCCGTTCCGCTTGAGTCTTCGCGCCGGCGCCGCGGCGGCGATCGTGCTGTTCGCCGGTGTTCTCGCGACCGGATCGTTTGCGCCGTCGGCATTCGCCCAGATGGCAGCGCCGCAGGCGCCAGCCGCGGCTCCCGTGCCCGCAGTTCCCGCGCCCCCCGCTCCCGCCGCGGCACCGGGAAGCGGTGACAGCGGCAGCCAGAGCGGCGACGTTTTCGGCCAGAACACGTCCCTGACCGCCAAAACCATCGTTTACGTGAAAGGCTCGGGCACCTGGGACAAGGCGTTCGAGACCATCACCGCCGCTTTCAAAAAGATCGACGCCTATCTCGACAAGGAAGGCATCAAGGCCAACGGCTTGCCGATGACGATCTTCACGGCCACCGACGATACCGGCTTCGACTACGAAGCGGCGGTGCCGGTCGCGGAGGCGCCGAAGAACCTGCCGCACGGCGATATCGCCGCCGGCCAGTCGCCCGAAGGCACGGCGCTGAAATTCGTCCATCGCGGCTCGTATGACGATCTCGACAACACTTATGAGGCCATCACCAATTACCTCGACGACAAGAAGCTCGAGGCCAGGGACATGTTCATCGAGGAATATGTGACCGATCCGGTGAAGGCCGATGCCGGCAAGCTCGTCATTAACGTCTATGTACTGATCAAGCAGCCCGTCGCTCCCGGATGACGGCCCCCGGATGACGCCCCCTGGATGATGGCCCGAGGCGATAGCTCTCGGGTGATGGCCGCCAGAGTAACGGCGCCAAGGGTCCGAAAAGCTCCGGTTCCGCGGCTTTTTGGCCCGGTTGACAGGATTGGGCGGCGTCACTAGGTTCCGCCCGCTCTCGAAAGAGATTGAGAATTTTAGACCGCCGACCGGCCCTGGAGGCCGGAGGTACCCGCCCGACAGCGCGATGCGCCCTCGGGCGCAAAGGTGTTTGGCAACTCCCTTTCCCGGGCCGGGCGAGGCGAAGGACAGCAGCATGTTCGACAATCTGTCGGAACGCTTAAACGGAATTCTCGACCGCCTGACGCGGCGCGGCGCGCTGTCGGAAGCCGATGTCGAGGCCGCGCTGCGCGAGGTGCGGCGCGCTCTCCTTGAGGCCGATGTCGCGCTCGACGTGGCGCGGGCCTTCACCGACCAGATCAAAACGCGCGCGGTCGGCGTCGAAGTTCTCAAGTCGGTCACGCCGGGCCAGATGGTCGTCAAGATCGTGCACGACGCGCTGATCGAGACGCTGGGTTCGAACGCGGAGCCGATCGATCTCAATGCGCCGGCACCGGTCGTGATCATGATGGTCGGCCTGCAGGGCTCCGGCAAAACCACGACCACGGCGAAGATCGCCAAGCGCCTCACCGATCAAGGCAAGCGCAAGGTGCTGATGGCCTCGCTCGATACGCGCCGGCCGGCGGCCATGGAGCAGTTGGCCGTGCTCGGCACGCAGACCGGCGTGGCGACGCTGCCGATCGTCGCCGGACAGACGCCGGTGCAGATCGCCGCCCGCGCCAAGGAAGCCGGGCGGCTCGGCGGCTACGACGTGGTGATGCTCGACACCGCGGGCCGCTTGACGCTCGATGAAGACCTGATGCGCGAGGCCGCCGAGGTGCGCCGCGCCGCCGCGCCGCATGAAGTGCTGCTGGTCGCCGATTCGCTCACCGGCCAGGACGCCGTCAATCTGGCACGCGCCTTCAACGAGCGGCTCGACATTACCGGCATCGTGCTGACCCGCGTTGACGGCGACGGCCGCGGCGGCGCCGCTTTGTCGATGCGCGCCGTCACCGGCAAGCCGATCAAGCTGATCGGCACCGGCGAGAAGCTTGACGCCATCGAGGACTTTTACCCGCAGCGCATCGCGGACCGCATTCTCGGCATGGGCGACATCATCTCGCTGGTCGAGAAGGCCGCGACCACGATCGATGCCGAGAAGGCGGCGCGCGTCGCCGAGAAGATGCGCAAGGGCGCCTTCGACCTGTCCGATCTGCGCGAGCAGCTGACCCAGATGAAAAATCTCGGCGGCATGAGCGGATTGATGACCATGCTGCCGGGCGTCGCCAAGATCAAAAATCAACTGGCCGAGCGCAATCTCGACGAGACCGTGCTCAAGCGGCAAATGGCGATCATCGATTCGATGACGCCGGCCGAGCGGCGCAATCCCGATATTCTCAAGGCGAGCCGCAAGCGGCGCATCGCCGCCGGTTCGGGCACCAAGCCCGAGGACATCAACCGGCTTCTGAAGATGCATCGCACCATGGCCGACATGATGAAGGCGATGGGCGGAGCCAAGCGCGGCCCGATGGCCGGCCTCGCCAATATGCTCGGTTTCGGCGGCGGCATGCCGAGCGCCGAAGAGATGGCCAAGCTTGCCGAAAAATTGCCGGGCGGTGTTCCCGGCGCAGGTGCTCCCGGCCTGCCGCCGAATATTCCCGGCATGCCCGGCTTGCCGCCGAACTTTTCCGGACTTCCCGGCGGTCTGCCCGGCCTTCCCGGGCTCGGTCAAAAATTTCCGGGCGGTTTGCCCGGATTGGGAAAGAAGAAGTGAAATTTCAGAAATTCAACACGGTCAACGCAGCGAAAGGACACTGAATGCTTGTTATCCGCATGGCCCGCGCCGGCACCAAGAAGCGGCCGTTCTACCACGTCGTGGTGGCCGACAGCCGCAGCCCCCGCGACGGACGCTTCATCGAGCGTCTTGGCTATTTCAATCCGCTATTGCCCAAGGACAAGCCGGAGCGGCTCACCTGGGATCTGGAAAAGGTCAAGGCCTGGATCGCCAAGGGCGCGCAGCCGTCCGACCGCGTCATGCGCTTCCTCGACGCCGCCGGCGTGATGAAGCGGACGCCGCGCAACAATCCGGAAAAGGCGATCCCGCGCAAAGAGCGCAAGGCCCAGGCCGAGGCGGCCAAGGCTGCCGCCGGGGCCGCGCCTGCGGCCGGAGCCGCGCCGCCGGCGAGCTAAGCCGCGCGCAGCTCGGTACGTGACATGGCGGGCGGCGGGCGAGTTTGTCTCGGGCAATTCGGCGCCGCCCATGGCGTGCGCGGCGAAGTCCGCTTGCACTCGTTCACTGCCGCTCCCGAAGCGATCACGAGCTACGGCCCGCTCGAGAGCGAAGACGGCCGTGTCTTTGAGATCGAAGCGATGCGGCCGGCGAAGGATCATTTCGTCGCCAGAGTTTCCGGCATCGCCGATCGCAATGCCGCGGAACTCTTGAAGAACGTCAAGCTCTACGTGCCGCGCGAGCGGCTGCCGGAGCTGGACGAGGCCGACGCGTTCTATCATGCCGACCTGGTCGGGCTCGCCGTCCTCGACCGTGACGGAAACAAGCTCGGCACCGTCATTGCGATCCACAATTTCGGCGCCGGCGATGTGATCGAGATGGCCCCGGATGGCGGCGGCAAAACCGAATTGCTGCCGTTCGATGAATTTCATGTGCCGGTGGTGGATATCGCCGCCGGCAAGATCGTTGCGGTTCTGCCGCAAGCGATGACCAACCAAGAGAGCGACCAATCGGTTTGAGCGTGATCTTTTCCGAAATCGGCTTTCCACTTTTCGGGATCATGCTCCGGAGCGACTGAGATGTGGCGCGCCAGCGTGCTGACCATTTTTCCCGACATGTTTCCGGGGCCGCTGGGCACAAGCCTTGCCGGCAAGGCGCTGGCGGCCGGCGCGTGGTCGCTCGACGTCGCCGACATCCGCGATTTCGCCGCCGACAAGCATCGCAGCGTCGACGACACCCCAGCCGGCGGCGGCCCCGGCATGGTGATGAAGGCCGACGTGCTCGGCCGCGCCATCGATGCGGTGGCGGCCGACACCCGGCCGCGCTGGCTGCTTTCCCCGCGCGGCACGCCGCTGACGCAAGGCCGCGTCGAGGCTTTGAGCCAAGGCCCCGGCGTCGTGCTGGTCTGCGGCCGCTTCGAGGGGGTCGACGAGCGCTTAATCGCCGGGCGGAACCTGGTTGAGGTCTCGGTCGGCGATTATGTGCTCTCCGGCGGCGAGATCGCGGCCATGGCGGTCATCGACGCCTGCGTGCGGCTCCTGCCCGGCGTCATGGGCGCGCAAACCTCCAGCACCGAAGAGAGCTTCACCGACGGACTTTTGGAGTACCCGCACTATACCCGGCCGCAGGTCTGGGAGGGCCGGCCGATCCCGGACATCCTCACCTGCGGCGACCATGCCAAGGTCGCTGCCTGGCGTCGTGGGGAGGCCGAAAGGCTGACTCGGGAGCGCCGGCCGGACCTCTGGAACGCCTTTTTGAGGCGTTTTGCCAAGGGCCCCCAAAGCGGGCCCAAAACCGGCTCCAAAACGGGGTGACGGCGGCGTGACAAACCCGGCGCGGTAGCGTAGAAGCTCGCCCAACCCGAGTAGAACTGGCCCAAGACAGCGCGCGCCAAGGGGCGCAGCGGATGGAGAACTTGCCATGAACGTCCTCAAGGAAATCGAAGCCGAGCAGGTCGCCAAGCTCGCCGCCGGCAAGGAGATTCCGGACTTCCAGCCGGGCGACACGCTGGTCGTCAACGTCAAGATCGTCGAAGGCGAGCGCACCCGCGTGCAGGCCTATGAAGGCGTCTGCATCGGCCGCGCCGGGTCCGGCATCAACGAGAACTTCACCGTGCGCAAGATTTCGTACGGCGAAGGCGTCGAGCGCGTCTTCCCGCTCTATGCGCCGATGATCGATTCGATCACCGTGGTCCGCCGCGGCAAGGTCCGCCGCGCCAAGCTGTATTATCTGCGCGACCTGCGCGGCAAATCGGCCCGCATCGTCGAGCGGCAGGATCACGCCGGCGAGGAAGCGGTCGGCTCGCAGGGTGCAGCCAGGGCCTCGGCCAAGGCGGCCAGCAAGGCCATGAAGGCCGAAGCGGACGCCAAGGGCGCGGCCACGCCGAAGACGAAGGCCGCCGCCAAGCCGAAAGCCGAAGCGAAGAAGTAAGGGCCGCGCGGCGGGGCAACCTGATCGTTGTTTGTTACGCCTTGCATCGCCGGACCGTGATTTGCAGCGCGAGCCCCGTTGGGCTCGCGTTTTCGTTGACCGGACGAGCACCGGCGATCCGGAAAGTAGTAGGAAAACCACCACTTTTCCTTTCGCACTCAACGGACTAAATAAGCGCGGCAACAAGCATCGGTCATCGGTAGGCAGGACGTCCGTTATGGCGAAAGCGCGCACCCTCTACGATAAGATCTGGGACGATCATCTGATCGAGGAGACGCCGGACGGCGCCTCGCTCATCTATATCGATCGTCATGTCGTACACGAGGTGACGAGCCCGCAGGCGTTCGAAGGCCTGCGGCTTTCCGGCCGCAAAGTGCGTGCGCCGGAGAAGACGCTCCTGGTGGTCGATCACAACGTGCCGACCACCAACCGCAATCTGCCCAATCCGGATCCGGAGAGCGCGGCGCAGATCGCCTATCTCGCCGAGAACGCCAAGTTCTTTAATCTCGAATATTACAACGAGTTCGATAAGCGGCAGGGCATCGTTCACATCATCGGACCGGAACAAGGCTTCACGCTTCCGGGCGTCACGCTGGTCTGCGGCGACAGCCACACCGCGACCAACGGCGCGTTCGGCGCGCTCGCTTACGGCATCGGCACTTCGGAAGTCGAGCACGTGCTGGCGACGCAGACGCTGGTACAGAAGAAATCGAAGAACATGCGCGCGGTGGTCGACGGCAAATTGCCGCCGGGCGTGACCGCCAAAGACATCATCCTCGCCATCATCGGCGAGATCGGCACCGCGGGCGGCACCGGCTATGCGCTGGAATATGCCGGCGAGGCGATCTCGGCGCTGTCGATGGAAGGCCGCATGACGGTCTGCAACATGTCGGTCGAGGCCGGCGCCAAAGCCGGCTTCATTGCGCCCGACGAGAAGACCTATGCCTATCTCAACGGCCGCCCCAAGGCGCCGAAAGCCAAGGACTGGGACGCCGCGATGCGCTACTGGGAGACGCTGCGCACCGACGACGGCGCTCATTTCGACCGCGAGGTCAAGCTCGACGCGGCGAAATTGCCGCCGCTGGTGACTTGGGGCACGAGCCCCGAACAGGTGGTCTCGATCACCGGCCACGTGCCGACGCTGGACCATGTCGCCGACCCGCATAAGCGCGAGGCGATCGAGCGCGCGCTCGGCTATATGGGTCTCAAGGGCGGCGAGAAGATTTCCGACATCGCCATCGACCGCGTCTTCATCGGCTCCTGCACCAATGCGCGGATCGAGGATCTGCGCGAAGTGGCCAAGGTCGTCGACGGCAAGAGCGTGAACGGCAAGGTCAATGCCATGATCGTGCCGGGCTCGGGGCTGGTCAAAGAGCAGGCGGAGTCCGAAGGTCTCGACAAGATCTTCGTCAAGGCCGGTTTCGAATGGCGCGAGCCGGGCTGCTCGATGTGCCTCGCCATGAACCCGGACAAGCTCAAGCCGGGCGAGCGCTGCGCCTCGACCTCGAATCGCAATTTCGAGGGCCGCCAGGGCTACAAGGGCCGCACCCATCTGGTGTCGCCGGCCATGGCCGCGGCCGCCGCGATCGCCGGCCACTTCGTCGACGTGCGCGAGTGGCACTAGAGGCGGAGCATGATCTTTTCCGAAAGCCGGTTCCGACCTTTCGGGATCACGCTCCAAGCGCTTAACCGCGCACCCACCAGCAGCGCTTCTGCGGAAACAGCACCGTGCCGCTCGGCCGGTGCTGCAATTCGTACCAGTCGACGCAGCGGCGGTAGAGCAGCCGCCCCGGATTGATCTCGATGCGGCCGTGCGCCGTGCGCCGCGGCGGTGGCGGCGTGCTCAATTCCGGGCCGGCGACCGGCGAGGAGACGGTCTGCGCCGTGGCGCGCGGCGCGGCGGCTGCGAGCGAAAGCCCGGCGAGAGCAATCACGACAAACGGCCTTGCAGACATTGATTTCCCCCTGACCATACGACCGCGTCTTCGCGAGCGTCGCTTCAGTCCCGACGATAACGGTATAATGCAATTATGGCCGATCTCGCATCTGATCCGCTGAATTGGCGGCCGGTCAAGGCGCCGTCGCTCGCCGCGTTCGAAGTCCTGGCGGGCGAGGTGTTCCGCCGTCTGCCGCGAAAATTTCGCGATCTGTGCGAAGGCGTCGTCATCCAGGTCGACGACTTCCCCTCCGAAGAGGTGCTCGACGAGATGCGGGCGGAAAGCGAGTTCGACCTGCTCGGCCTGTTCCACGGCACCGGCCTGCCGTTCCGCTCGGAAAGCGCAGCCGTGCAAATGCCGAACATGATCTGGCTCTATCGCCGTCCGATCCTCGATTACTGGGCCGAGCATGACGAGGCCTTGGGCGCGATCGTCAAACATGTTCTGGTGCACGAGATCGGGCATCATTTCGGCCTGTCGGACGACGACATGGCGGCGATCGAGAGCACCGCCGATTAAAGCGCGAGGGAGAAGCAGCATGAAAGTCGACGGCCAATGCGCCTGCGGCGCCATCAAGATCGAGGCGGAAGCCGACCCGGAGAAAACCCAGCTCTGCCATTGCACCGATTGCCAGACCGCGACCGGCACGGCGTTCCGCGTCTCGGTCCCGGTCCCCGGCGCGACCATGAAGCTCACCGGCAAACCGGCCACTTACCTCAAAACCACCTCCGACAGCGGCAATCCGCGCCTGCAGGCGTTCTGCGGCACCTGCGGCACGCAACTTTATTCGACCTCGCCGGGCGAAGGCGTGCAGCCGATGTACATGCTCCGCGTCGGCATGCTGCGCCAGCGCGACGCGCTCGCGCCGCGCAAGCAGATCTGGTCGCGCTCGGCGCGCAGCTGGCTGCCGCAGCTCGGCACTCTTCCGCGCTTTGAGAAACAGTCGTGATTCCGTCAACGGCTTGGAATTGCGGATGCGAACGGCCGCTGCAGCCTCCGCCGGGCTCCGGCAAGGCGGTGCGAAGGTAGTACAAAGACTACCCGTTTTGGCTTGCAGGCTCCGCTTGACCCGCGCGCATGGAAGCGCCATTAACGCCGTCAAACAAGTTCGAAAGCAGCTTGAGAAGACTGGAAATCCGGCAGGTCCAAGATGGAAAAATTCACGGTTCTCGAGGGCGTCGCCGCTCCCTTGCGCATGATCAATATCGACACCGATATGATCATCCCCAAGCAATATCTGAAGACCATCAAGCGCACCGGCCTCGGCGCGGGCCTGTTCTCCGAGAAGCGCTTCAACGACGACGGCTCCGAGAACAAGGATTTCGTGCTCAACAAGCCGGCCTACCGCCAAGCGAAGATTCTCGTCGCCGGCGACAATTTCGGCTGCGGCTCCTCGCGCGAACACGCGCCCTGGGCGCTGCTCGACTACGGCATCAGGTGCGTGATCTCGACTTCGTTCGGCGACATTTTCTACAACAACTGCTTCCAGAACGGCGTGCTGCCGATCAAGGTGTCGCCGGAAGACCTGGAGAAGCTGTTCGACGACGCCGACCGCGGCGCCAATGCAACGCTTACCGTCGACCTCGAGAAGCAGGAGATCCGCGGCCCCGACGGCGGCGCGATCAAGTTCGACATCGAGCCCCACCGCAAGAAGGCGCTGCTCGAAGGCCTCGACGATATCGGCCGCACCATGACGAAGGGCGCCAAGATCGACGCCTTCGAGGCCATGGCCAAAACGGCAAGGCCCTGGATGTAACACCCCTGGATGTTGGGGGCTTTTTCTCGCCAGGCGCAATTGCTCGCGACTTGATCGCGGCCGATCAGCACTTAGATCGCTTTCTGGGACGCGAGGGCCGGCATACCCGTTGACGCGGGCATGCGCCGGCCGCAATGCGAACGGCCGGGTCAACGATATGCCTGCACTTGTGATCACTCTGGTCGGCGCAGCGACCGCGCATTTCACGCAAAATGCCGGCGGTCTCGCCAGACCCTTCACCGCGTCCGGCACCGGGCCGCGGCTGAAAATCGTCGAGCGCGATGTTTTCACGCGCATCGTTCCACGCTAAACCGCCCTCCCCGCGCGCAGCCCGCCTTTCTCCGCAGCACGAACCCGCAAGCATGACGTCGGCCATCTCGATTTCACACCTGAACAAGACCTATGCGTCGGGCTTCCGGGCGCTCAAGGACATCAATCTGGAGATTCGGCATGGCGAGATTTTCGCTCTGCTCGGACCGAACGGCGCCGGCAAGACGACGCTGATCTCGACCGTTTGCGGCATCGTGCAGCCGTCAAGCGGCAAGGTGCTGGTCGACGGCCACGACATCCTCACCGAATATCGCACGGCGCGCTCCCTCATCGGGCTCGTGCCGCAGGAACTGACGACCGACGCGTTCGAGACGCCGCCCGCCACCATGCGCTTCTCGCGCGGCCTGTTCGGCAAGCCGTCCGATCCGGCGCTGATCGAGAAAGTGCTCAAGCAACTGTCGCTGTGGGACAAGAAGGACGCCAGGATCCGCATGCTGTCCGGCGGCATGAAACGCCGGCTGATGATCGCCAAGGCGCTGGCGCACGAGCCCCGCATCCTGTTCCTCGACGAACCGACCGCCGGCGTCGACGTCGAATTGCGCAAGGACATGTGGCAATTGGTGCGTGAATTGCGCGCCTCCGGCGTCACCATCATCCTCACCACGCATTACATCGAGGAAGCCGAAGAGATGGCCGACCGCGTCGGCGTCATCAATCACGGCGAGATCATTCTGGTCGAGGACAAAGCCGAATTGATGCGCAAGCTCGGCAAGAAGCAGTTGACGCTCGAACTGCGCGAGCCGCTCCCTGCCGTGCCGCCCGTGCTCGCAAGCTACAATCTCGCGCTTGCCGACGACCACAACAAGCTGGTCTACAGCTACGACACCAGGAGCGAGCACACCGGCATCACTTCGCTGCTCGACGATCTGCGCCATGCCGGCATCAAATTCGCCGACCTGCAGACGACGCAAAGCTCGCTCGAGGACATCTTCGTCGGCCTGGTGCACAAGAGTTCGGGAGCCGCGCAATGAATATCTACGGCGTGCGCGCGATCTATGCCTATGAAATGGCCCGCACCGGGCGGACGCTGTTTCAGAGCATCGTCTCGCCGGTGATCTCGACCTCGCTCTATTTCATCGTGTTCGGCGCCGCGATCGGCTCGCGCATCACCCAGATCGACGGCGTCGGCTACGGCTCCTTCATCGTGCCGGGGCTGATCATGCTGATGCTGCTGACGCAAAGCGTGACCAATGCCTCGTTCGGCATCTATTTCCCGCGCTTTGTCGGCACCATCTATGAAATCCTCTCGGCGCCGATCTCGCCGCTCGAAATCGTCATCGGCTATGTCGGCGCGGCGGCGACCAAGTCGATCGTTCTCGGCCTCATCATCCTGGCGACGTCTTTCCTGTTCGTGCCGCTCCATATCGAGCATCCGCTGTGGATGCTCGCCTTCCTGGTGCTGACGGCGACAAGCTTCAGCCTGCTCGGCTTCATCCTCGGGCTGTGGGCGGGCGGCTTCGAGCAATTGCAGATCGTGCCGCTTCTGATCATCACGCCGTTGACGTTCCTCGGCGGCACCTTCTATTCGACCAGCGTGCTGCCGCCGTTCTGGCGCACCGTGACGCTGTTCAATCCGCTGGTCTATCTGATCTCCGGCTTCCGCTGGAGCTTCTTCGGCATCGCCGACGTCAATGTCGAGGTCAGCCTCGCCATGACGCTGGTGTTTCTGGCCGTTTGCCTCGCCATCGTGTGGTGGTTCTTCAAGACCGGTTACCGGCTGAAGAATTGAACAACCGCCTCCTGCACAATGCTGATCTTTCTCCTCATCAAATCTTAAGGGCCTTGGCGTATCCCTCTTGCCGGACGCATGCGTCAAGAACGCGGGAGGCGTCGATGTTTGCGGAAATCTTTTTGCTCCGGCTGGAAATCGCCATGCGGCTTGCCGACGCGGCGGACGCGCCTGTGGCCCCGCGTTTCGTGCCGCTGCCGCGCGGCATGAAGCCGAAGTTCAAGACCCGGCTCGCACTCGTCTAAGCAAGACGTTGCCGACAGGATTCCGTCTGCCCGGCCGCGCCGGGGCGGACGATCCGGCATGCCTCCCGGCGATGGCTAAAATTGCGTGAGCGCTGGACAGGACCGTGGTGCAAAAGTAGCCTCGATGCGATAGTATCTGCACTTACGAATGACGCCGACAGCCGGCGCGATCGCATCAGGAGGACGGGGGTGCTGCTCAAGGTTGACCGTATCGACGCGGCAACGCCCCGCATTCGCCGGATCGAATTGTCGGCGGCCGATGGCGGTTCCGCCGGCGGTTCCCTGCCGGCCTTCACCGCCGGCGCGCATATCGACGTCACCTTGCCGGTCGGCGAAACCCGTTCCTATTCCTTGCTCAACGACCAGGTCGGCGACCGAAACCCGCCGCAGCGCTACGTCATCGGCGTTCTGCGCGAGACCGCAAGCACCGGCGGCTCGGCCTATATCCACGACAAGCTCGCGGTCGGCGACACGCTCGAAGCTTCGCCGCCAAGCAATGACTTCGCGCTCTATGAAGCCGGCGAAGTCAATGTGCTGATCGCCGGCGGCATCGGCATCACGCCGCTGATGCCGATGGCGGCGCGGCTTGCCGAGATCGGCCGCGGCTACACGCTCTATTATTGCGCGCGCTCCGCCGACGAAGCGGCGTTCCTGCCCGAGTTGCGCGCCCGCCACGGCGAGCGGCTGCTCACCCATTTCGACGGCGGCGATCCCGCGCGGGCTCTCGATGTGAAGACGCTGCTCGGCACCAGGCTGCCCGGCATGCATGTCTATGTCTGCGGCCCGCTCGGCCTCATTCGCGCGGTCGTCGCCGCGGCCGCCGACTGGCCGAAGGGCACGGTGCATTATGAATTGTTCAAAGGCAGCGCCGCCGATCTCGCCCCGGTCAACACCAACCAACCGTTCGACATCGTGCTGAACAAGGCCGGCAAGACCTTCACCGTGCCGGCCGACAAGAGCATTCTCGAAGTGCTCAAGGCGGAGGGCTTTCGGGTCAAGACGCTGTGCACCGCCGGCCGCTGCGGCACCTGCCGCGTCGGCTATCTGTCGGGCAAGGTCGATCACCGCGACGACATTCTCGACGACGACGAACGCCGGGAATTTCTGCAAGTCTGCGTCTCGCGCGCCATGCCGGGCGAGACGCTGGTTCTCGATCTTTAGCGCATGTCCGGGAAAAACGGCGGCTGCCGGTTTTCCGATAAGGACATGCGCAGGATGAAGTTGCCGAAGCTCAAGCCGTCCCAAGGAAGAGGCTCATCATGAACATCCAGGTCAAGCCGGGCGCTACCGCGCCACATGTGAAAACGCAGTCGCTGATCTGCGGCACGCTGGTCACCACCGATCTCAAGCGCGCGCGCCGCATGTACGAAGAGGTGTTCGACATGGAATGCGTCGAGCCGGAACAAGGCGTGATGTATGTGCGCGAGAAGGGCCATCGTCCCGGCCAGACCAAGCATGGCGAGCCCTATTGGGTTCTCGAAGTGCGCGAAACAACGGACGTTGCCGTGCCGCAGGAGATGCTCAACCATTGGGGCTTCGAGGCGCCGAGCCAAGCCGCGGTCGACGAGGCCTTTGCCAAGGTCAGCGCCAACAAGGCGGACTACGGCATCACCCGCGTGCAGAAGCCGTTCTTCCGCAACGGCTCCTATGCGATCTACATGACCGACAAGGATTCCAACTGGTGGGAGGTCGAATATCGCACGCCCGACCTGATCTATACGGCGCTGCGCGAAAAGGGCGACCAGTTCCAGGACTGAACTTCACGAACCGATTCCAGGCCTGACCACTTCGAGAGCATGTGAATGCAAGGGAGACGACCATGGCGGAACCGCTGGTCCAGAACGAATTCTTCTCGCACGGCACTTACGAGTGCAACAACATACCGGCCACCCGGCGCTTTCTCGTCGACTTCCTGGGGCTCGACATCGTTCGCCCGCTGAAGGAAGCGCAATATATGTGGAAGGGCGGCCCGTGGTCCGTGGTCTGCGTCTGCGTGCAGGACGGGGATCCCAAGGAGCAAGGACCGCAGAACCATTTCAAGCTCTCGGTGGCCGCGAAGGCCGACGTCGATTCAGCGCATGCGGCGGCGCTCAAGCACAAGGACGACTACGGCATCAAGCGCGTGCTCGACATCGAGGAAAAGGGCGGCCAGCGCGCTTTCAAGCTGCTCGACCTCAACAATACCTGGTGGGAGATCAGCACCGTGTCGCAGGGCTATTACGACGACATTTTCGCCAAAGGCGATGCGCGGCACTGAGACGCTAGGGAGCATGATCCAGACCGGTTGCTTCCCGACCTCGCGCGGGTAAAGTCCGACCTCCGAAACAGGGCAAGCCCGGTCCATGATCTTCTGCCGTTACCGAAAGTCCAGTCGCGTGTCTTATGGCATCGTCGAGGACGATAGCGTCCGCGCCATCGACGGCGACCCGTTCGCCGGATACGAGCCCGCCGCCGAACGCTTTCCGTTGCGCGAGGTCGAATTGCTGGTGCCGGTGATCCCCGGCACGTTCTACGCGATCGGCTCGAACTACCACAACCACGTGACCGGCCGCGCCAAGGTGAAGGGCCGCGACCCGATCTTCTACGAGACGCCGCGCGTCGGCTATCGCGCCAATAGCGCGCTCCTTCCGCACGAGGCCGATATCGTCAAGCCCGCCGATGCCGGCCCGCGCTTCGAATACGAGGCCGAGCTGGTCGCCGTCCTCGGCAAGCCGGCGCGCAAGGTGAGCCCGAGCGAGGCCGCCGAATGCATTTTCGGCTGGACCATCGGCAACGATCTCACCGAGCGCGACTGGCAGGCCAAGGACCCGACCAATCTGCGCGGCAAGAACGCCGACACGTTCAAGCCGATGGGGCCGTGGATCGTCACCGGCCTCGACATCCGCGACATGACGACCAATGTGCGGATCAACGGCCGGCTCGCGCATTCCTTCCCGACCGCCAATATGTTGTTCAGTCCGGGCGAAGTGATCAGCGACGTGTCGCGCTACAACACGCTGGCGCCGGGCGACGTGGTTTGGCTCGGCACCGACGAAGTGCCCGAGGCGGTCAAGCCCGGCGACCTTATCGAGATCGAGATCACCGGGATCGGCACGCTGCGCAACCGCGTCGTGGCCGAGGCGTCATGATGGCCCTCGCCGCTTTGCCGCTCAGCCGCCGCAAGCTGGTCTTGGCCCTGCTGCCCACGGCGATGGCTGCGCTCGGGTGCATCGGCGCGCCGGCGCAGGCGGAATCGCCGTTTCCAAACCGCACCATCCGCATCCTCACCCAGTTTCCGCCGGGCGCGGTGTCGGACATTTCGCTGCGCATCCTCGCCGATCGCGCCGGCGCGCAACTCGGCACGCAGATCATCGTGCAGAATCAGCCGAGCGCGGCCGGCGTGACCGCCGCGCGCGAAACGCTCGCGGCGCCGGCCGACGGCTATACGCTGGTGATGCTGTCGAACGCGACCGCAGTCAGCGCCGCGACCTATAAGCACATGCCGTTCGACCCGCTGACGGATTTTGCCGCGATTTCCGGCATGAGCGACTTCGCCTATCTGTTCCTGACCAACGGCGCCTCGCCCCTGCACACGATGCGGGATTTCGTGGCGGCGGCGAAGAAAAAGCCCGGCCAGCTGAATGTCGGCACCTCGGCCGCCGGCACCACGCCCTATCTGACCGCGCTGCTGTTCAAGAAGGCCGCCAATATCGATTTTGCGGTCGTCCCCTATAAAGGCGCGCCGGACCTGACCGTGGCGCTCCTGCGCAACGATATCGACGTCGCGATCAACGCCTATGGCGGCTACCGCGACGCGCTGGCGGAGAAAAAACTGCGGGCGCTCGCCACCACCACCGCCAAGCGCTCGGCGTTTCTGCCTGACGTGCCGACCACGGCGGAAGCCGGCATCGCCGATTTCGAAGTGTCGTCGTGGAACGGCATTTATGCTCCGGCGCAGACTCCCGCGCCGGTCATCGATCGGCTGGCGCAAGCATTCCACGCAGCGCTCGGCGAGCCCGACCTCAAGCAGAAATTCTCCGATCTCGGCATCGAGCCTTGGCCGGGCACGGCTGCGGAACTGTCGGCGCACATGAAGGCCGAGATCGTGCGCTGGAACAAAGTCGTCGACGACAACGGCATCGAGCGGCAGTAGCTGCCGTTCGATGCGCGCCTAGTCGCGTCACGCCGATTTGCGCTTCTCGATGGCCTCAGCGATTGCCACGGTCTGTTTCGCCATTTCGGCGTGCAGCCGCTCGACCATCTTGCCGTCGACCTGCACCACGCCCTTGTTGGCGTTTTCCGGCAATTCGAACGCCGCAATCATCTTGCGCGCGACCGCGACCTCGTCGGCGCTCGGCGAGAACACCTCGTTGCACGGCTCGACCTGGCGCGGGTGGATGAGCGTCTTGCCGTCGAAGCCGAGATCGCGCGCCTGCTTGCACTCCTCGACGAAACCCTCGGCATTGCCGAGATCGTTGTAGACGCCGTCGAGAATGCTGAGGCCGTAGGCGCGCGCCGCCGCGATACAGGTCATCAGCCAGGGCAGCATCGGCGCACGGCCGGGAACGAGCCGAGCGCGGGTGTCCTTGGCGAGATCGTTGGTGCCCATGACGAAACCCGCAAGCCGCGTCTCGGTATCGAGCGCGGCAGCCGCGATCCGCTGCGCGTTGAGCATGGCCAGCGGCGTCTCCATCATCGCCCAGACCCGCACATGCGGATCGGTGTGCAAATCGACAAAGCGCGCCGCCAGATCCTCGAGCTGATTGGGGTCGGAGATTTTCGGCACCAGGATCGCGTCGGGCTTGCGCGGGGCAGAGAGCACAGTGTTGAGGTCATCGACCCACCAGCGCGTGTCGAGGCCGTTGATCCGCACCATGACCTCGCGGTCGCCAAAGCCGGTCGCGAGCGCATTGACGATGGCCTCGCGCGCCGCTGCTTTGGCGTCCGGTGCCACGGCGTCTTCGAGATCGAGGATCAGGGCGTCAGCCGGCAAGTCGCGGGCCTTTTCCAGCGCACGCGCATTCGAGCCCGGCATGTACAAAACGCTGCGGCGCGGACGGATGGTCATGACTTCCCCCCAATATTGACGGCTGCAACGTAACCGAGGTGCACATGGCATGCCAGTTGGACGTCGTACGGCGCCGCGAGAAGCGCCCTCCCCCCTCGCGGGGGAGGGCAGCACCGGCGGCTCCCCAAATGAGAACGGGTGAGGGGCAACAGTGCAGTCCCCTCACCCGTTCTTGCTGCTGAACCGCTGAGCGGCCCTCTCCGCAAGGAGAGAGGGCGCGACGATGACCACTGCGACTAGCTAGCTACGCCGCCTTCTGCTTCGCCGTGATCAGCTTGCGGTTGATCAGGCTCTCGGCGATCTGGATGGCGTTGAGCGCGGCGCCTTTGCGCAGATTGTCGGAGACCACCCACATCGACAGGCCGTTCTCGACCGTCGCATCCTCGCGGATGCGGCTGATATAGGTCGCGTCCTCGCCGGCCGCCTCGTAGGGCGTGACATAGCCGCCGGGCTCGTGGGCATCGATGACCAGACAACCCGGCGCGCTGCGCAGGATCTCGCGCGCCTCGTCCGCCGTGATCGGCTCTTCGAACTCGATATTCACCGCTTCCGAATGGCTGATGAAGACCGGCACCCGCACGCAGGTCGCGGTGAGCTTGATCTTGGGATCGAGAATCTTCTTGGTCTCGACCACCATCTTCCACTCTTCCTTCGTGTAGCCGTCTTCCATGAAGACGTCGATCTCGGGAATGAGATTGAAGGCGATGCGCTTGGGGAATTTCTTGGTCTCGATCTCGCCGAGCTGAAACACCGCCTTGGTCTGCGAGAACAATTCGTCCATCGCATCCTTGCCGGCGCCCGATACCGATTGATAGGTCGCGACCACGACGCGCTTGATCTTGGCGCGGTCATGCAGCGGCTTGAGCGCGACGACGAGCTGCGCCGTCGAGCAGTTCGGATTGGCGATGATGCCGCGCTTGCGGAAGCCGGCGACCGCATCGGCATTCACTTCCGGCACGATCAAGGGCACGTCGCTGTCGTAGCGCCAGGCCGACGAATTATCGATCACCACCGCGCCAAGGGCTGCGATTTTCGGCGAGAATTCCTTGGACACCGTCGAGCCCGCCGACATCAGGCAGATGTCGGTTCCGGAGAAGTCATGGTACTCGAGCGCTTTGATCTTCAGCGTGCGGTCGCCATAGGAGACATCCACGCCCTGGCTCTTGCGCGAGGCAAGCGCGACCACTTCATCGGCCGGAAACGACCGCTCGGCCAGAATGTTGAGCATTTCGCGCCCGACATTGCCGGTCGCCCCGACGACGGCGACGTTGTAACCCATCGTTAACTCTCCAGCGAAAATTCGCGGTTCCGGGAACTTCGAGGGAACCGGAGCGGAAGCGCTTCTAGGCGAGAACCGGCCGGAACACAACGCTGCAGCTTGTGGGGAGCCGTGCGGCCGGTGCCTTATTCCGTCCTGGGTGACATCCACGCCACCCTGGTGCGCATTCTCGCCTATATGGGCGGCCTTACGCTCCTTGCCATATTGGCGGCGAGCTTTTTCCGCGACGAGGCGGTGATCGCGGCGGTCAATCCGGCGCCCCGGCCGGACTGGATCACGATCGACCGCCCGCATCCGGCCTTCGAGCTGCAAATGCCGGAATGGGCCTCCAGCAATGCGGATTACGCCATCCAGCGCCGGACCAGCGACAGCGGCCGCAAGGACGTGCTGACATGGGGCGATCCTGTTGCCGGCGGCCCCTATGTCTCGGTCGAAATCTACCGGCCGGGCACGGCCGGTGAACATTTCATCGATGCGCCGAGCGAGATCGCGGCCCGCATCGTCGCTTTCACTGTTACCGATGACGTCAAGCCGGCGGGTGAGCTCGACACCAAATTCGGCACGGTGCCGCTGGTCGATTTCGCCATCGCCACACGCTTTCACGGCAACGGCGGAGCCCGATCGCGCCGCTGTCTCGGTTTTGCCCGGCCGTTCGGCAACCCCTTGATGCAGATTTCCGGATGGTATTGCAGCCCCGGCGATGAAGTCGTCGATCGGGCGATGCTGTCGTGCGCGCTCGACCGGCTCACCATGCTGTCGTCCGGCAACGACCCCGATGTTGCGGCGCTGTTCGCGCGCGCCGAAGTGAAGCGCACCTTCTGCGGCGAGCGCAGCCCGATTCTGGCAGCAACGCCGGAACATGAGTTCCCGGCGCCATTGCCGCGCGATGCGAGGTTTGCGCACGGTCTCAAGCTGCGCGGCCGCATCTCGACGCGTTAGCGCCCGAACGGCAAATCTATTTCGCCCAAATCTATTTCGAACCTTTGACCGCGGTCAGGTAGCCGACGATGTCCGGCACGTCGTTTTCGCTGACCGGCGCCTTGTAGACGTTGCGCATCTTGGCGACCTCTGCCTCCCAGGCCGCTTTCGACATCGCCGGCTGACTCAAGATCATGCCCGGCGAGTGGCAGGAAATGCAGTTGCCCTGCACGGCGGTGAGGCCCGGACCATTGGGCAGATCGCGGTCGCTGTCGGGCAGCGTGACATTGACCGATTTGAGCGTGAGCGCTTGTGCCGGGCGGCCTGCGGCCGCAAGCGACGCGGCGGCAAGCACAAGCGCCGCTACGAACATCCAGCCGCGGAAATTATTGCTCTTCATCTCCGCCTCCCTCACGCGACCGTTACGGCCGTGGATTCGATGACGTTGCGCATGAAGCCCCCCGGATTCCAGTTCGCCGCCGCGGGCTGCGCATCGCCATTGCTGTTGGTGCAGCGAGCCATCAGCGTCAGATCACCCTTGGCCGACGGCTTGAACTTGATCTGCCACTGGCGGAAGCCGTATTTGCCTTCGTCCTTGCCAAGCTGCGCCGGGCTCCACGTCTTGCCGCCGTCGGCCGAGAAATCCACTTGCTTGACGCCGGTGTCGCCGCCGAAGGCGATGCCGCGCACCGTGGTCGGCGCGCCCGCCTTCAGCGTCGCGCCGGCCTTGAGATTGGTGATGAACGAACGCGGCACCATCTTGTTGATCGGCACCATCGGCACATTGGCCTGGCCGGGCTTCATGTCGGCGTGCGGCGTGTCGGGGATCGTATAGGCCGTTTTCATCCAGAAATTGGTGTCGGGCGTGTCGAGCACCTCGATGTCGTTGAGCATCTTGATCCAATAGGTCGCGTACCAGCCGGGCACGACGAGGCGCAGCGGAAAGCCGTTGAGCAGGGGCAGCTGCCTGCCGTTCATCGCATAGGCGAGCATGACCTCGCCGTCGCGCGCATGGTCGAGCGACAGCGATTTCATGAAATCCGGGCCGTCCGGCACAACCGGCTGGTCCATGCCGTTGAAGCGGACCTGCACGGCATTGGCCTTCACACCGGCGCGGTCGAGTACGGCTTTGAGAGGCACGCCGGTCCAGCGCGCATTGCCCATGCCGCCATTGGCCCATTGGCCGCCGGCGACCCGCGGCTGAAACAGCCCGCGTGAATTGCCCGAACATTGATTGACCGCGGCGTATTCGATCCGCGGCAGCGCCATGATGTCCTTCAAACTCAGCGACAGCGGCGTGTTGACCGCGCCATGGACGTTGAGCCGGAATTTGCCGACGTCGACGCTGGTCGGGATCACCGCCCAATGCCAGCGTACATAGAACCGGTCGTTCGGCGTGAACACGCCTTGATCGAAAACGTCGAACGGCGTCTCCAGCAGCGGTGGGCGCGTGCGCTGGAGGACCATCGCGCCCTTTTGCGGGAAAGCCGTGGTGATATCGCGATCATCCGGCCCGCCCGGCAGCGGCAGGCTGACGGTGGATTTGGCAAAGGCCGGCAGCGCCGGCGGCAGCATCGTGGCGGCGAATCCTGCCATTGCGCCTTGGCTGAGCAGGCCACGCCTGGTCAGCGGCCGAGAATGCAACAACCTCATCTGCGCTTCTCCCGATATCGGCACGCCTGCCGATTTTTGCCGGCGGCCGGTGCGCAGCGGTCATCACCGCGCGTCCGGGGCCGCCGTCTGGCTCGAAGATTTATTGTAGGCAAAAGCCAATGAGGAGAAAAGATGTGGCACAATGTCTATTGTTGGAGAATATTGTTCTGCAACGCAACATGAGGAACTCTAACTTACGTCGACTGTTGCCTAAACGCGCTATTGCGGTCCGGCGAACCGCGCTACATTGCCGATCGAAATCGGGAGCGAACATGCGTCCATTGGTTTGTGTCGTCGCGACATATGCCGCGTTTGCGGCCGCGGCTGCTTTGGCCACTCCCGCAACGGCGGCGACCAAGAAGCCCGCACAGCATCCCGTCCAAGTGGCGCGCTCCGCCAGCGGCACCGTGATTCAGCCGACCACGACCATCATCCCTGACGGCAGAGGCCATGCCAGGGTGATTGTCATTCACCCGCGCTCCTATCTCGATACCGGAACGGAAGTGTCGGTGGGCGACCGCAAATTTCACGATTACGTCGAATTCCCTGGCGGCGATCCCGGTCATCAGAACTGGTTTTTTGGCCCGGACGTGCAAGGGCGCGGGCATTATCCGCTGCCCGGGCCGTTCGACGGCCTCGATTCAAGCTCGCCCTTCTAGAACGTCATCCGTTATTATCGCGCCGGCGGCCGCCTTGCTCCGGCGGCGCGCAACCGCGGGGGCGGCATGAATTTGTGGTGGCGGAACAAGTGGCGGCGCCGCTTCTATAAGCCGTTCAACAGGATCCGGCATCGCGGACACTACTTCGTGTGCCGCTATTTCGGCGCTGATTTTCTGGTGTGCTCGAACAATGTCGGCGGCCTGGAGATTTCCGCCAGGATCGCCGAATATGCCGAGCTGACAAATTTCATGGCGAGCTGCGCCGCGCTGCAGCCCGACGTGTTCATCGATATCGGCGCCAATCTCGGCCTCTATACCTGCATCGTGATGAAGAACCGGCTGGCGCCGCGCGCGATCCTGTTCGAGCCGGACCGCAGGAATCGCGCCTACCTGTGCGCCAACTTGCTGATCAACGATCTGCTCGAGACGGATATCGCGATCAACGACAAGGCGCTGGGTGCGGCGCCGGGAAAATTCCGGCTGGTGCCGGGGCCGGAGCGCGATATCGGCCTGTCGCAGATCGTGGAGAACGCCCCGGCCGGCCGGAGTTACGAGCCGGGCTACGAGGTCGATGTCGTGCGGCTCGATGATATGGTTGCGCTGTCCGGCAAGACGCTCGCGGTCAAAATCGACGTCGAGCGCTATGAGCGCAAGGCCCTCGCCGGCATGATGCGCACGCTCAACGACAACCGCGGCATCGTGCAGATCGAAGTGCTCGAAGCCCGTGAGGACACCATCGGCCTGATGGCGGCATCCGGCTTCAAGCTCACCAACGAATTCGGGCCGAATCTGGTGTTCCGCAAGCCGTAGCGATGCCTGAGACGGTTATGCCGACAGCCGCTCCAGTTCGCCGACCACGGCTTCGCCCATTTCCGAAGTCGAGACGATCTTGGCGCCTTCGGACTTGATGTCGGCGGTGCGGTAGCCCTTGGCCAGCGTCGAAGCGATCGCGGCCTCGAGCAGATCGGCCTCCTTGCCCATGTTGAACGAATAGCGCAGCGCCATGCCGAACGAGGCGATCATCGCGATCGGATTGGCCATGCCTTTGCCGGCAATGTCGGGCGCCGAGCCGTGCACGGGCTCGTACATCGCCTTGCGCCGCTTGGTCTTGGCGTCGATCTCGCCCAGCGAAGCCGACGGCAGCATGCCGAGCGAGCCGGTGAGCATCGCGGCGATGTCGGACAGCATGTCGCCGAACAGGTTGTCGGTGACGATGACGTCGAATTGTTTCGGCCAGCGCACCAGCTGCATGCCGCCGGAATCGGCCAGCATGTGCTCGAGCTCGACGTCCTTGTAGTCGCGCTTGTGCAACTCATCGACCACTTCGTGCCAGAGCACGCCGGTCTTCATCACATTGCGCTTTTCCATCGAGGTGACTTTGTTGCGCCGCTTGCGCGCCAGTTCGAAGGCCACGCGCGCGATGCGATCGATCTCGTAGGTGTCGTAGACTTGGGTGTCGACGGCGCGTTTCTGGCCGTTGCCGAGATCGGTGATGGTCTTGGGCTCGCCGAAATAGACGCCGCCGGTGAGCTCGCGCAGGATGATGATGTCGAGCCCCTCGACCGCCTCGCGCTTCAGACTCGAGGAATCGGCCAGGGCCGGATAGACGATCGCCGGGCGGATATTGGCGAACAGGCCGAGATCCTTGCGCAGGCGCAAGAGCCCCGCCTCCGGCCGCGCCTCGTACGGCACCTTGTCCCATTTCGGTCCCCCGACCGCGCCGAAGATCACGGCGTCCGCGGCATGGGCCTTGGCCATGGTCTCGTCGGTGATCGAGACTTGATGCGCGTCATAGGCGGCGCCGCCGACAAGCCCGTCTTCGGTCTTGAAATCGGCGATGCCCTTCCTGGCATAGAAGCCGAGAAGCCGTTTCACCTCGGCCATGACTTCCGGGCCGATGCCGTCGCCGGCGAGAAGAAGGAGCTTGTAGCTAGCCATGACTGACGCCTCGCAAAAATGAGGCGACGAGTGCTAAAGGGCTGTGTCCGGCTTGGCAAGATGGGCCGGGATGGCTTGGTTCTTCATGGGGGCATGATCCTTTCGGAGAACCGGCTCCCACTTTTCCGGTTCATGCCCTACAGCCCGCTGAACCAGTTGTAGCCCTGGTTCTCCCAGTAGCCGCCGGCATCGTTGTTCTGCACCCACATGGCGGTGACGTATTTCGGGTTCTTGAAGCCGAGCTTGGTCGGGATGCGGATCTTGATTGGGAAGCCGTAGGCGGTCGGCAGGGTCCTGTGGTCGAATTTCAGCGTCAATTGCGTCTGCGGATGCAAGGCGGTCGGCATGTCGATCGTGGTCGAATAGCCCTCGGCGCATTGGAACCAGACATATCTGGCCGACGTGTCGGCGCCGATCAGTTTCAGAAACTCCGACAGCCGCACGCCCTGCCACGAACCGATCGCGCTCCAGCCCTCGACGCAGACATGGCGGGTGATCTGCGAGACTTCCGGCAACCGATTGAGCTCTGCCAGCGTCCAGGGCTTCTTGTTGCCGACCAGCCCGCCGATCTCGAGCTGCCAATTGTCGCCGTCGATATCGGGCGCTTCGTCTTCGCTGTAATAGGCGTTGAACGGAAACGGCCGGGTAATGGCGCTTTCCGGATATTCCGGCGCCAGCGTCGTATCCGAGAACAGCAGCGCCTGAACCTTGTCGTTGAAGCGCGAGATCACGCGCAGCACGTTCTCCGAGGTCGGCCCGTCGACGATGTCGCAGCCGGTGAGCATCGACAGCGCGCCGAGGCTCGCGGCGCCGCGCAGGAACATGCGGCGCGAGGATTGCGGCAACAGCTTCGCGGCGTCCTTGATCAGGAGCTTGGGATCGACGCCGGAAGGCGATTTTTTCGTGCGGGCCGATTTTTCCGTGACCATGGCCGTTCCGTTCGTCTGCCTCAACGTCCGAAAATCATCGCGCGCAGGCTTTTCGGCACCAACAGCGCAAGCGTGATGTGGATCACGAGGAACGCCACGATCGACGACATGGCGAAGAAATGCACATAGCGCGCGATATCGTAGCCGCCGAAGAAGTCCGTAAGATATTTGAGCTGCACCGGCTTCCAGATCGAGAGCCCGGACAGCACGATCACGATCGCGGCGATGATCACGCCGAGATAGAGGAGCCGCTGCACGGCGTTATAGACCGCGAGATCGTCATGCGAGAGCTTGCCGCGCAACGCCGCGGTGAAATCGTTCCAGACATCGCGTGGACGGATCGGAAACAGCTTTTGCCTGAAGCGGCCGGTGGCGATGCCGAGCGTGACATAGACGATGAGGTTGACGGCGAGCAGCCACATCGCGGCGAAATGCCACAACAGCGCACCGGCGAGCCATCCGCCCAACGTGATCGGTCCCGGGAAATAAACGGCGCGGAACAGCGGCGAGGCATCGTAAACCTGCCAGCCCGAGCCGATCATCATGAAAACCGCCAGCGCATTGATCCAATGCGTGATGCGCACCCAGCGCGGATGGACAAGCGGCTTTGCGGCGCGGCCGGTCGTGACGGGCAGATTGCTGGTCGCTTCGAGCGTCATATTGCATCCGTCGGGGTCGCGGGACCTGTAGCAAAATACCAAAGCACGCAGGTTTCACATTCACGTCAGAATATTGCACGTCAGAACCTTGCACGTCGGAACGTTGCAGGTGAGCACATTGCAGGTCGGGAAAATCGCGCGCCGGAGAAGCGCCGGTCGGCGGGCCTCTCACCCCGGGCCTCTCCCCGCAAGCGGGGAGAGGGAGGAGCAAGCCGACAACCCGCGACATCAGTTCGGCAACAGCACCGTGTCGATGACATGGATAACGCCGTTCGACTGCAGGACGTCGGCGATGGTGACATTGGCGACGTCGCCCTTGGCATCGGTGACGGTCAGCTTGCCCGGGCCGGCCTGTTTCACCGTGAGGCTCTCGCCGGCGACGGTCTTCAGGTGCGCCTCGCCCTCGCCGTCCTTGATCGCCTTCATCAGGCTGACCGCGGTCATGCGGCCGGGCACGACGTGGTAGGTCAGCACCTTGGTCAAGGTCGCCTTGTTCTCCGGCTTGAGCAGCCTATCGACAGTGCCCGCCGGCAATTTGGCGAAGGCGGCGTTGGTCGGTGCGAACACGGTGAAGGGGCCGGCGCCTTCGAGCGTATCGACCAAACCCGCGGCCTTCACGGCGGCGACGAGCGTGGTGTGATCCTTCGAATTCACCGCGTTCTGGATGATGTTTTTTGACGGATACATCGGCGCGCCGCCGACGGTCACCGTCTTCTCCGACATCTGCGCCATAACCGGCGCGGGCGCCATCGCCGCCGCGATGGCGAACAGGGCCGCGCCGGCAAGAAGAGCAAAACGCTTGGACATGACAGTCTCCAGTTTGAGTTTGCCTGTTGGATTTGCGGCGGGGTAAGCCGCCGGCGACACAAAAGCCGCTGGTGTCGCCGGATGCAGATACGGAGGCTGTCGCGCGGAGTTTCGGGGCCGCCGTCACGGATGCGTGAACGGGCATGAACCCGGAAAAGGGGGGAGCGGTTTTCGGAAAAGGCCGTACGCCACTAAAGATTCTTTCCCCGCGCCAAATCGTGGGCTATGAAGCGCCGCCGCACTGCCGGGGGTCGGCATTTTCCAGGTCACCATTTCATGGGTCGAAAGCCATGTTGAAGAACAGTCCCGGCAATTTCTTTGAGGATTTCCGCATCGGGGCGGTGATCCAGCATGCCACGCCGCGCACGGTCACTGTCGGCGATGTCGCCGTCTATAACGGCTTGTTCGGTGCACGTTTTGCCGTGCAATCCTCGGACGCCTTTGCGGAGGCCATCGGCTATCCGCGTTCGCCAATCGACGATCTGCTGGTCTTTCACGTCATCTTCGGCAAGACGGTGCCGGACGTGTCGTTCAACGCGGTCGCCAATCTCGGCTATGCGGGCCTGTTCTTCCGCACGCCGGTCTATCCCGGCGACACGCTGACCGCGCAGTCCGAGGTCATCGGCTTGAAGGAAAATTCCAGCCGCAAGACCGGCATCGTCTATGTGCGCACCACCGGCTATAACCAGGACCGCAAGCCGGTCATCGAATACGTGCGCTGGGTGATGGTGAACAAGCGCGACGCCGCGGCGCCGGCCCCGGGCGATCACGTGCCGCGGCTGCCGACCGTGCTCGATCCCAAAGTGCTCGGCGAAGCCTGTCCGCCGATCGACGTCGTCGATTACGACTTTGCGCTGGCCGGCAGCACCGCCAAATACGGCGACTATGACGTCGGCGAGAAGATCGATCACGTCAACGGCTACACGGTGGAAGAAGCCGAGCACATGATCGCGACGCGGCTTTATCAGAACACCGCGCGCATCCATTTCAATCAATATATCGAAGGTCAGGGCCGCTTCGGCCGCCGCCTGATCTATGGCGGCCATGTGATTTCGCTGGCGCGCGCGATCTCGTTCAACGGGCTCGCCAACGCCTTCCATGTCGCCGCCATCAATGGCGGCCGCCATGTCGCGCCGCTGTTCGCCGGCGGGACGATCTTTGCCTGGTCGGAAATCCTGGCGAAGTCCGAACTGCCCGGACGCACCGATGTCGGCGCGCTGCGGCTGCGCACGATCGCCACATGCGACAAGCCGTGCAGCGATTTCCCGTTGAAGAACGGCGACGAATACGATCCGTCGGTGCTGCTTGATCTCGATTATTGGGTCTTGATGCCGCGCTGAACATCAGCGGCGCGGCGCTGAGAAAACGACGTGCGGAAGGCAATTCCGCCGGAATGGAGGAAATGCCTACGGGAAGCGCAAGAGCGGCCCGCAGGCAGAGCGCGGCAACGACTTCGGCTATGATCGAGGGTCGCCGCGCCTGATCGGAGCCCCGTGTGAAGCCTGTCCCGTTCGATTACATCCGGCCACGATCGATCGAGGAGACCTGTGCCTTGCTGGCGCAGGATGCCGAAGCCCGCGTCATTGCCGGCGGCCAATCGCTGGTGCCGATGCTGGCGATGCGGCTCGCCCGGCCGACCCGGCTCATTGATATCCTGCGGCTGCCGGCGCTCGCGGGCATCAGAGACAACGGCGACAGCATCGTCATCGGCGCGACGACAAAACAGGCCGCGGCCGAGCGCGATCCGCAGATCGCGGCCAAATTGCCGCTGCTCGCCAAAGTGTTTCCCTGGGTCGGACATCCGGCAACGCGACGGCGCGGCACCATCGGCGGCTCTATCGCGCATGCCGATCCGTCGGCGGAAATTCCACTGGCGGCACTCACGCTCGGCGCCGACATTATCGTGCGCGATGCAAATGGCGAGACGACAATCAAGTCGAGCGAGTTTTTCTTAGGGCCCATGGTCACCGCGATTCCGCAAGGCGCGCTCCTGACCGCGATCCGCTTTCCGGTCTGGCCGCAACAGCGCCTCGGCACCGGCTTTCATGAAGTGAACGCGCGGCACAGTGATTTCGCTTTCGTCTGCGCCGCGGCGCAGGTCGCGCTTGACGAGGCCGGACGCTGCAGCGCTTGCGCCATCGGCGTGGGCGGCCTCGGCGAATATCCGGTGCGGCTCGATCATGCCGCCGATGCGCTGGTCGGCAGCGATCTCGGCGATGCGACAATCGCCGATGCGGTCGCAACGGCGATGGCCCAGCTCGATATCTGGGGCGATCTGCATGCCTCGGCGGATTACCGGCGCCGCACCGGCGGCGTGCTGGCGCGCCGCGCCTTGAGCGACGCGCGCGAAGTCGCCAACAAGACGGCGACAGCGAGGCGGCAATGAAGGTCGAGCTCTCTATCAATGGCGAGACGCGCAGCGCCGATGTCGAGCCGCGCAAGACCCTGCTCGATTGCCTGCGCGAGGATTTTGGCCTCACCGGCTCGCATACCGGCTGTGAGCACGGCGTCTGCGGCGCCTGCACCGTGCTGCTCGACGGCGAGCCGGCGCGGTCCTGCCTGATGTTCGCCGTGCAGGCCGACGGTTACGAGATCACCACCATCGAAGGCATCGCGCCGGCGCCGGGCGAGCTCGGCGTCATCCAGGACGCGTTCTGCGAGATGCACGGGTTGCAATGCGGCTATTGCACGCCGGGTATGGTGCTGACCGCGACCGCGCTGCTGCGCGGCACGCCGCAGCCGACGCGCGAACAGATCGTCGAGGCCATTTCCGGCAATATCTGCCGCTGCACCGGCTACGGCCAGATCGTCGAAGCGATTGCGCTCGCCGCCGAACGGTTGGCGCTGGCGAACGCGCCGAAGGCGGCAAAGCGATGAGTACGGCACCGCGGCATTTGCGTTACGTCTCCGCCAATCGCCGCGTGCGCGAAGACCGGCGCTTTGTCGCCGGCATGGGCCGGTTTGCGGCCGACGTGAACGCGGCCAACATGCTGCATGTGGCGCTCGTGCCGTCGCCGCATCCGGCCGCGCGTATCGTCGCGATCGATAGCAAGGCCGCGCTGGCGCTGCCCGGCGTGCACTATGTGCTCGCCGGCGAAGAGCTCGCCGCGGCCACCGATCAACTGATGAACGGGCTCGAAACGCCGCAGGTGCGGCGGTATCCGCTCGCGGTGAAACAGGCGCGCTATGTCGGGGAATGGGTCGCGGCCGTCGTCGCCGATAGCCGCGCGATCGCCGAAGACGGCGCCGAACTTGTCGAGGTGACTTACGAGCCGCTGCCCTTTGTCATCGATCCGGAAGACGCGCTGAAACCGGATGCGCCGGTCGTGCATCCGCCGCACGGCTCGAACGTGCTGCTCGACCGCACCTTTGTCTGGGGCGAGGTCGAACGCGATTTCGCGCAGTCGCCGAAACATCTGTCGTTCCGCGTGGTCTGGGGCCGAAGCTCGACCGTGCCGGTCGAGACTTTCGGTATTACGGCCGCCTGGGACCCGTGGCGCGAATTGCTCGACGTCTGGGCCTCGATCCAGATGCCCAAATACGCCGACCAGATCGCGCGCGCCCTGCGGCTTCCAGCCAATGCGGTGCGCGTGCATCAGGACATCGATGTCGGCGGCAGCTACGGCGTCAAACGCGGCATCAAGCATACCGTGCTGTGCGGCTATCTCTCGCGACGCCTCGGCCGGCCGGTGCGGCTGATCGAGGACCGGCTGGAAAACATGCGCGCCGGCGACGCGCACGGGCCGGACCGGATCTTCGACGTGTCGCTTGCCTTCAACAATGACGGCATCATCCGGTCGATGAAAATGCGCGCGCTCGACAATGTCGGCGCCTATGCCGGCCGCGCGCCGTTCCAGCTCGGCAAGCCGGTCGGCGCCATTGTCGGGCCGTACAAGATCCAAAGCGTCGAATATCGCGCGCAATCGGTGACCACCAACAAAGCGGTGCAGGAAGCGGTACGGGGCTTCGGCCAATCGCCGACCAATTACGCCATCGAAAGCGCCATCGACAAGGTCGCGGCGGCGCTCGATCTCGACCGCGTCGAGGTGCGGCGGCGCAATTTCATCCGCAAGGAGGAGTTTCCCTATCTCATTCCGAGCGGCACCCACTATGACAGCGGCGACTATCACGCCGTGGTCGCCAAAGTGCTCGACCATGCGGACGTCAGGAGCCTGCAGACCGAGCGCGACACGCTGCGCCGGAGCGGGCTGTTGGCCGGCATCGGCATTGCCGCTTGCCTGGAGCCGAGCGGCGGCAATTCATCTTTCGAGCCGCTGCTCAATCCGAAGAACACCACCAGCACCTGGATGGAATCCTGCCGTATCCATGTCGATGCCTTGGGCGACATCGTCACAACCGTGAACACCACCTCGTCCGGGCAAGGCCACGAGACGCTGGTCGCGACCGTGGTCGGCGAGATTCTGGAAATCGACCCGGACAAGATCCGCGTGGTGCGGCCGGATTCGCTGGAAAGCATGCCGAGCAACTCGCCGGTCGGCAGCCGGATGGCGATCATGCTCGGCGGCGCCGCCTTCCATGCCGCGCAGAAGCTCAAGCAGAAACTCATTGCGATCGCCGCGCATCAATTTGGGGTGGACGAAGACGCGGTGGTTTATGCCAATGGCGGCGCGGCCGCCGCGCAAGGCGACCGCCGCCTGTCCTGGCTCGATCTCGTCACCGTCGCGCATCGCAACTGGCATCTCCTGCCGCAGGGCTTTGAGCCGGGGCTCGAGACAAATCATGTCTATCAGGTGCCGACCGGCGGCACGCTGCCGACACCGGACGGCAGGGTCCAGATGTATCCGTGCCACTCCTTCGAGTTTCATCTCGTGCTGCTGGCGATCGATCCCGAGCTCGGCACGCCGAAGATCAAGCGCTATGTCATCGGCCATGACTGCGGCACGGTGATCAACCCGCACATCGTCAAGGGCATGACGCTCGGCGGCATTGCGCACGGCATCGGCGCCGCCCTGTTCGAGGAATTCGTCTATGACGACCAGGGCCAGATGATCACGCAAACCTTCATGGATTATCTGTTGCCGTCGTCGCTCGAAGTGCCGCAGGTCGAGATCGTGCACCATTGCACGCCCTCCCCGTTCACCGTGCTCGGTCAAAAGGGCTCGGGCGAATCCGGCTATCTCGGCGCGCCGGCGGCGATCTCGAGCGCGGTCAATGACGCGCTGGCTCCGCTCGGCATTTCGGTGGCCAAGTTGCCGATCCGCATCTCGGCGCTCGGCGACGCGATCGCTGCGGCGAGGCGAAACCCGTCATTACGGGGAGCGTAGCGACCAAGCAATCAAGGACGGCGCCGCGAAACTGGATTGCTTTGCCTCGCTCGCAATGACGGGCTTTACGCCGCCGCGCGCAAATGTTCGACGAGCTGGCGCGCATAGGCCGGCAGTTCTGCACGGTTGCGCACGCAGATCGTGAGATCCCGCACCGCCCAGGTATCGGCCAGCGCCACGAGCTTGATCGCCATGGTCTTCGATACCCGCCGCGCCGTGGTTTCCGGCACGATGCCGATGCCGACCCTGCATTCGACCAGCCGGCAGATGGCATCGAAGCTGCGCAATTGCACGCGCAGCCGCAACGGCCGGCCGATGCGCACCGCCTTGGCGGCGAGGAAGCGCTGGATCGCGCTCGAACGATCGAGGCCGACGAAATCGTGGTCGAGCACTTCCTCGAAACCGATCTTGCTGCGTTTGGCCAAAGGATGATCCTGCGCCACCACCAGCACGAAGCGGTCGCGGCGGAACGGATAAGTCTCGAGCGCGCCGGCATCGACAGTGCCGGCGACGACGCCGATATCGGCGACGCCCTCGGCGATCAGGCCGACGATCTCGTCGCTCAACCGTTCCTCGAGATCGACGCTGACATTGGGATGCGCGGCGAGAAAGGAGGACAGCGCTTCGGGCAGGAATTCGGTCAGCGCATTGGTGTTCGACAGCACCCGGATCTGGCCGGCGAGCCCGCCGCCGTAAGCGCCGAGATCTTCATGCAGCCGTTCGGCCTGGCGCAGGATGGTGCGCGCGTGCTGCAGCAAGGTACGGCCGGCCTGCGTCGGCGTGACGCCCGCGCGGCCGCGCGTGAGCAGCGCCACGCCGAGCGCCTCTTCCATGTTGCGGATGCGCGTCGAGGCTGCGGCCAGAGCAAGATGCGCGCGCTCGGCGCCGTGGGTGATGGAGCCGGCTTCGACGACATGACGAAACAGGCTCAGATCGGCGAGATCGAATCGCATGGCACTGATGCTGCCTTCGTATTCAACGAAGTCAGGCTTCTGATTTTGCCCATTGAATAATACTAATTCAAGCGTATTCTTTCGCAAGATGCGAATCTTGCCGGTCCGCGCGCCCACTTCGCCAATACGCCAGTGCTGCATTGCGGTAGCGCTGCGGATTAGGTAGGAACGGTTCCAAGTTTGCGCGCGCCTGCGCTGCAGCGAATTTCGGATGATGCCCATTCCGGGTGACAAGCATGGCTGACACACGCACGCTCGAAGGTCGCAAACCCGCCGAGCGGCCCCTCTCCCCGCACCTGCAAATCTACAAGCCGATGCTGACGATGATGATGTCGATCGTGCATCGCATCACCGGCGCAGCGCTCTATTTCGGCATGCTGCTGGTCGCGTGGTGGCTCATCGCCGCCTCGAGCCCCAACGCCTACGCGCGGTTCCAATGGTTCGCCGGGTCCTGGATCGGCTGGCTGATCCTGATCGGCTATACCTGGGCGCTGATCCATCACATGCTCGGCGGCGTCCGCCACCTGATCTGGGACACCGGCCGGGGCTTCGGCCCGAACGAGCGCGAATGGCTCGCCGCCGCGAACCTGATCGGCTCAATCGCCATCACCTTCCTGCTGTGGCTTTTCGTCTTTCTGACCATGGGAGCTTCCCGATGAGCGGCCCCGCGCATATCCGCACCCCGCTCGCCCGCGTGCGCGGCTTCGGTTCCGCCAAGTCCGGCACCGAGCATTTCTGGCGGCAGCGGCTGACGTCGGTCGCCAATATTCCGCTGACCATCGCCGCGGTGGTCATCCTGATCACGCTGCTCGGCCGCAATCAGGCGGCGACGGTCCAGATTCTCGGCTCGCCCGCGATCGCGATCATCCTGCTGCTGTTCATCATCTCGACCGTCGTGCACATGAGGATCGGCATGCAGGTAATCATCGAAGACTACGTGCACGAGGACTCGTCGAAGCTCACGCTGCTGATGGCCAATACGTTCTACTGCTTCTGCGTCGGCGCGGTAGCCATATACGCGTTACTGAAAACGTCTTTCGGATTGTAAGCATGGCTGAAAACGCAACCAGTGGAGCCACCGCGTCCGCCGTCAACGGCCGCGCCTATCCGATCGAAGATCACATCTACGACGTCATTGTCGTCGGCGCCGGCGGCTCGGGGCTGCGCGCCACCGTCGGCTGCAGCGAAGCCGGCCTGCGCACGGCGTGCATTTCCAAGGTGTTCCCGACCCGCTCGCACACCGTCGCGGCGCAAGGCGGCATCGCCGCGGCGCTTGGCAATATGGGCGAGGACGACTGGCGCTGGCACATGTACGACACCGTGAAAGGGTCGGACTGGCTCGGCGACCAGGACGCCATCGAATATATGTGCCGCAACGCGCCGGAAGCGGTCTACGAGCTCGAACATTGGGGCCTGCCGTTCTCGCGCCGCGAAGACGGCAAGATCTATCAGCGCCCGTTCGGCGGCATGACCACGCATTACGGCAAGGGCACCGCGCAGCGCACCTGCGCCGCCGCCGACCGCACCGGCCATGCCATGCTGCATACGATGTACGGCCAGGCGCTGCGCCACCAGACCGAGTTCTTCATCGAATATTTCGCCATCGACCTGATGATGGACGAGGACGGCCGCTGCCGCGGCGTCATCGCGCTCAATCTCGACGACGGCACCATCCACCGCTTCACCGCGCAGATGACCATCCTCGCCACCGGCGGCTATGGCCGCGCCTATGCCTCGTGCACCGGCGCGCATACGCAAACCGGCGACGGCAATGCCATGGTGCTGCGCGCGGGCCTGCCGCTGCAGGACATGGAATTCGTCCAGTTCCACCCGACCGGCATCTACGGCGCCGGCGTGCTGATCACCGAAGGCGCGCGCGGCGAAGGCGCCTATCTCGTGAATTCCGCCGGCGAGCGCTTCATGGAGCGTTATGCGCCGTCGGCGAAGGACCTTGCGTCACGCGACGTGGTGTCCCGCGCCATGACCATCGAGATCCGCGAGGGCCGCGGCGTCGGTCCGAAGAAGGACCACATCTTCCTGCATCTCGATCATCTCGATCCGAAGATTCTCGCCGAGCGGCTGCCCGGCATCACCGAGTCGGCCAAAATCTTCGCCGGCGTCGATCTCACCCGCGAGCCGGTGCCGATCGTGCCGACGGTGCATTACAACATGGGCGGCATCGCCACGAACTATCACGGCGAAGCGCTGATCAAGAAAGACGGCAATCCCGATCACATCGTGCCCGGCCTGATGGCGCTGGGCGAAGCGGCCTGCGTTTCCGTGCACGGCGCCAACCGGCTCGGCTCGAATTCGCTGATCGACCTGGTGGTGTTCGGCCGCGCCGCCGCCAAGCGTTGCGCCGAGCTGCTCACGCCGGGCGACAAGCAGCCGGATTTGCCGAAGAACTCCGCCGATGCCGCGCTGTCGCGGCTCGACAAGTACCGCAATGCTTCGGGCGCGACACCGACCGCGCAGCTGCGCGGCAAGATGCAGCACGTGATGCAGAGCAATTGCGCGGTGTTCCGCACCGGCGAAGTGCTGGAAGAAGGTTCGAAGCTGATCCACGACGTCTATAACGGCGTCGGCGACCTGCGCGTCTCCGACCGTTCGCTGATCTGGAATTCCGACCTGGTCGAGACGCTCGAATTCGTCAATCTGATCGAGCAGGCGGTCGTCACCATGGATGCCGCCGGCAACCGCACCGAAAGCCGCGGCGCGCACGCGCGCGAGGACTATCCGGACCGCGACGATCATAACTGGATGAAGCACTCCTTGGCCTGGCTCGACCATGCGAGCGGCAAGGTCACCATCGACTACCGGCCGGTCCACACCTACACGCTGACCAACGACGTCTCCTATATCGAGCCCAAAAAGCGGGTGTATTGAAAATGGTTGAATTCACGCTCCCCAAGAATTCCAAGGTCGGCGAAGGCAAGACCTGGCCGCATCCGGCCAATGCCAAGACCGGCAGCGACACCGAGCGCGAATACCGCATCTATCGCTGGAACCCGGACGACGGGCTCAATCCGCGCGTCGACACTTATTACGTCGATTGCGCCGACTGCGGGCCGATGGTGCTCGATGGCCTGATCTGGCTGAAGAACAATGTCGACGCGACGCTGACCTTCCGCCGCTCCTGCCGCGAAGGCATCTGCGGCTCCTGCGCCATGAATATCGACGGCACCAACACGCTCGCCTGCACCAAGGCGATGAGCGACATCAAAGGCACGGTGCGGCTCTATCCGCTGCCGCATATGGCGGTGGTGAAGGACCTGGTGCCGGACCTCACCAATTTCTATGCCCAGCACGCTTCCATCGAGCCGTGGCTGCAGACGGTGTCGCCGACGCCGCGCACCGAATGGCGGCAGAGCCACGACGACCGGGCGAAGCTCGACGGGCTCTACGAATGCATCCTCTGCGCCTGCTGCTCGACCTCGTGCCCGAGCTATTGGTGGAATTCCGAGCGCTATCTCGGCCCCGCGGCGCTGTTGCAGGCGCGGCGCTGGCTGGTCGATTCCCGCGATGAGGCGACCGGCGAACGGCTCGACGCGCTGGAAGATCCGTTCCGGCTCTATCGCTGCCACACCATCATGAATTGCGCCAAAGCCTGCCCGAAGCATCTCAACCCGGCGCAGGCCATCGCCGAGATCAAGAAGATGATGGTGGAGCGGCAGGTCTGAAGACCGGCGCCGCCGCGGTCTCGTCATGCGCGGGCCAAATCCGCGCGTCCATGTGGCGTCCCAGCTCAGTGGATTGCCGGCTCGAGCCCGGCAACGACGAATGAGAAACTTCACACGCCCTACAGTTTGAGCTTGCGCTTTCTCTGCCCGAGCGTGCGCAGGCGGAGCGCATTGAGGCGGATGAAGCCTTCGGCGTCGCGCTGGTCGTAGGCGACCTTGCCGTCTTCGAAGGTGACGAGGTCCTGGTCGTAGAGCGAATATTTGCTCTCGCGGCCGACCACGCTGGCATTGCCCTTGTAGAGCTTCAAGCGCACGCTGCCGGACACGAATTCCTGGCTCTTGTCGATCGCGGCCTGCAGCATGTCGCGCTCGGGCGCGAACCAGAAGCCGTAATAGATCAGTTCGGCATATTTCGGCATCAGCTCGTCCTTGAGATGCGCCGCGCCGCGGTCGAGCGTGATCGATTCGATGCCGCGATGCGCGGCGAGCAGGATGGTGCCGCCCGGCGTCTCGTACATGCCGCGCGACTTCATGCCGACGAAACGGTTCTCCACCAGATCGAGCCGGCCGATGCCGTGCTTCCTGCCGAGCGCGTTCAGCGCCGTCAGCAGCGCCGCGGGCTTGAGCGTCTTGCCGTCGACCGCGACCGGGTCGCCGCGCTCGAATTCGATGCTGACATATTCCGGCGTGTCCGGCGCCTTCGTCGGATCCTCGGTGCGCGAATGCACGTAATCCGGCACTTCGCCGGAC
>DATJLN010000072.1:0-20305 GCA_035509535.1 Xanthobacteraceae bacterium
GGATTATTGGCGACGATGGCGCGCACTTCGGGCGCCACCTCCGTCGCCTGATCGGGCACGAGATCGAAACTTTTGTCGAAAGGAATGTCGTCACTCATGTCGGCTTCGGCTCCACGCAAACCGCGCAGACGATGGCACCGAACAACGGCAAGAGGCAAATTCGCAACCGAAAGGCGCAGCCATACGAGGGATGTTCCGCTCAGCGGAGCGATGGCCTATGCGCAAAAAAAATAGAGCCCCGGTGCCGGGAATGCCGGGGCTCTAGCAATCTCAATTCGCCACGGTAAGTAGGACCGAGACCGCACCACTTATTATGCACGTGGCGTGCCAAGTCCGGCCCGAGACGGTCGCCGCGGCAGGAGCCGCATTTCCGCGTGGATTCCGCTGCCTTGGCCCCCTAATCCCGCTGTGACCGGCTGGCTTGATCGCAATCGAGGCGGTTCCTGGCTATTTTGCAGGCAGACCGAGAAGTTGCCGCTTAAAACGGCGTCCGGCTGCGGATGGCCGCGGCCAGTGTTCCCTCGTCGAGATAATCGAGCTCGCCGCCGACCGGCACGCCATGGGCGAGCCGCGTCACCTTCACATTCGCCTCTTGCAGCAGGTCGGTGATGTAATGAGCCGTGCTCTGGCCGTCGACCGTGGCCGCCAGCGCGATCACCACTTCCTTCACCTCGGGCTGGTTCGCCCGCTTGACCAGGGCATCGATCGACAGGTCGTCCGGTCCGACGCCATCGAGCGGCGACAGCGTGCCGCCGAGCACGTGGTAGCGCGCGTTGATGGCGTGCGCGCGTTCCAGCGCCCACAGATCGGCGACGTCGGCGATCACGACGATGGCCGAGCCGTCGCGCTTGGGGTCCGTGCACACCGTGCAGGGATTCTGCGTGTCGATATTGCCGCAAGTTTTGCACACCTCGATCTTCTCGATCGCGGTCTGCAGGGCCGCCGCAAGCGGCGCCATGACCAGCTCGCGTTTCTTGATCAGGAACAGCGCTGCGCGCCGCGCCGAGCGCGGCCCGAGCCCCGGCAGCCGCGCGAGCAGTTGGATCAGGCGTTCGATTTCGGGACCGGCGGCGACGGCGGGCATTGGTGCAGCTTCGAGCTCAGAACAATTTCAGTCCCGGCGGCAGCGGCAGGCCGCCGGTCATGGCCTGCATCTTCTCGGCCAGCATCGCTTCGAGCTTGCGGCGGGCGTCGGCGTGGGCGGCGACGATCAGGTCTTCGAGAATTTCCTTCTGGTCCGGCTTGAGCAGCGAATCGTCGATGCGCGCTCCGCGCAACTCGCCCTTGCCGGAGATCGCCAGCGTGACGAGGCCGCCGCCGGCGCTGCCTTCGACCTCGATGCGGTCGAGTTCGGCCTGCATGGCTTCCATTTTCGATTTCAGTTCGGTGGCCTGTTTCATCAGGCCGAGGAAATCAGGCATCGGGGTCGCTTTCGTTCACTGAGTCTTCGGATACGTTCGCGTCTGGAGTGTCGGGTGCAGAGTTGCCGCCCGGCACGCGCACGTCGACGATTTCGGCGCCGGGAAAGCGCGTCAGCACCGCCTGCACCAAGGGATCGCTGCGCACATTATCCTTCAGCTCGGCCTTGCGCAGCTCGGCTTGCGCCTTCACCGACGGCGCACCCGGCTCCTTCGACACCGCGACCATCCAGCGGCGGCCGGTCCAGTCGCTGAGCTTTTTGGACAATTCGCCGACCAGCGTCGGGCTGGCGCTCGACTCGAGCGCGAGCTCGAGCTTGCCGTCCTCGAATCGAACCAGCCGCACGTCGCGTTCGAGCGCGCTTTTCAACGCGAGATCGCGCTTCTCGCTGGCGAGCGCGATCAGCGCGGCAAAGTTCTGCACGGCACGCGCCGGCGCCGCATCGTTCTCCAGGATCGCATCGCCGAGCGGCGGAGCCGCCGGTGCCGCAGAGGCGGCCGGGCCGCGCGGCGCGCGCGGCAGCGGCGCGGCCAACGGCGCAGCCGTCTGTGAAGCCATTGCGGGCGAACTCATCAATGTCTTGGGCACATTGTTGGGCGCGGCGCCGTTGCCGCGCGCCGCGTCGTCAAGCGCGCGGATCGCTTCGTCGGGCGTCGGCAGATCGGCGGCATAGGCGATGCGCACAAGCACCATCTCGGCGGCATCGACCGGGCGTCCGGCGGCTTCCACCTCGGTGATGCCCTTGAGCAGCATCTGCCAGCACCGCGCCAGAACCCGCATCGAAAGCTTGGTGGCGAAGGCGCGGCCGCGGGTCCGCTCGGCTTCGGTCAGCGACACGTCGTCGGCGACCGAGGGCACGATCTTCACCCGCGTGACGAAATGCGTGAATTCGGCAAGGTCGCCGAGCACCATGGCCGGATCGGCGCCGGCATCATATTGGTCGCGCAATTCCTTGAGCGCACCGGCAATGTCGGCACGCATCAGCGCCTCGAACAGGTCGATGACCCGCGTGCGGTCGGCGAGCCCGAGCATTTGCCGCACGTCCTCGGCGCGCACGGTGCCTGCCGCATGTGCGATGGCCTGATCGAACAGCGACAGTGAATCGCGCACCGAGCCTTCGGCGGCGCGCGCGATCAGGCCGAGCGCCTCGGGCTCGGCTTCAAGTTTCTCCTGCGCCGCAATGTTCTGCAGGTGCTTGACCAGAAGCGCCGCATCGACCCGGCGCAGATCGAAGCGCTGGCAGCGCGACAGGACCGTGATCGGCACGCGGCGGATTTCGGTGGTGGCGAAAATGAACTTGGCGTGCGGCGGCGGCTCTTCCAGCGTCTTCAGAAGCGCGTTGAACGCCTGCGGCGTCAGCATGTGCACTTCGTCGAGGATATAGACCTTGTAGCGCGCCGATACCGGCGCATAGCGCACCGCTTCGTTGATCTGTCGCACGTCATCGACGCCGTTATGGGAAGCAGCGTCCATCTCGATGACATCGAGATGGCGGCTCTCCATAATGGCTTCGCAATGCACGCCGAGCACCGGCATTTTGATGGTCGGCGCGGTGATCGAGCCGTCGGGCAATTCGTAATTCAGTGCGCGGGCGAGAATGCGCGCCGTCGTGGTCTTGCCGACGCCGCGCACGCCGGTAAGGATCCAGGCCTGCGGGATGCGGCCGGTCTCGAAGCCGTTCGACACCGTGCGCACCATGGCGTCCTGGCCGATCAGATCGTCGAAGGTCGATGGCCGGTATTTGCGCGCCAGGACGCGGTAGGCAGCGGGTGTTGAGGTCGCCTCACTCATGACTGCGCGTTGTGCGTTACGCCCGTTCGTTGTTCTGACGCCGTCGGCCTCATGGTCGGCCTAATATAGGACGCCCTGCGCGGATGGGCGAAGCGGCATCCGGTCTGCATCCCCGATAAATCGCCGAAAAAGGGTGGGAGGCTGACGAGCGACCCGAACCGCGCTCGTTAGGGCTGCTTCCTTCCGGACCTGACCCGGTTGGCGAGTGGCTCGTCCACCGCCAACCTCCCGGCCCCTATATCGACCGCGCAGACCAGGAAAGCAAGGAGGGGATGGCATCCGCCGCCGAACCTAAGTTTCGCCGCAGTGACAACGGCAAGCTGCCGCCGCCCAGGTTCGCTCCCGGAAACTCTTACGAGTTCAACACGTTCACAACCAAAAGAAGAGAGAGAGCGCACATGCTGCGTGCTTTTGTCATTGCCGTGTCGATCGTGCTCGCGGCGCCGGGATTAGCTTTGGCCCAGGACCATCACGATGAGCATCATCAAGGCGGTCCGCCGCATCCGGGTGGCCCGCCGCATCCGATGCAGCATCCGATGCCGCATCCCGGCGGTCCGGGCGTGCCGCACGGTCCGCCGCCCGGTGCGATGGGTCCGCATCCGCCCGGGCCGCCGGCCGCGATGGTCCACCCGCCGGGACCGCCGCCCGGCGCGCGCTTCACCTATAGGGGCCGCGCTATTGAACGCGTTCATATCCGGCCATTCATCTACCCGCCCGGTTTTGCTTATCGCCGTTGGGCAATCGGTGCCGCGCTCCCGCCGATCTTCTTGGCCCGCGATTATTGGTATGCCGATTGGGCCGCTCTCGGCATGAATCCGCCGCCGCCCGGCTATCAATGGGTGCGTTATGGGCCGGATCTGCTGCTTGTAAATGTTGTCACCGGCCAGGTCGCTGACGTCGCCTACGACGTCTTTTACGAGTGAGGCATGGCGGACGGGCCGCACATTAACGCGGCCCGTCTATTTTTGCGCGCTTGGACCGGTGCGCGCTTTGCTTGGCGTAACTTCGCATTTCGCGTTTGTTCTTTCTGTCTTTACCGCCGATTTGGCGCGCCGCGCGCCTTGACCTTGCCTGCCGGCGCGGCTTGAATCCGCCGCAAAATCGGGCGGGCGCCAAAGGAGCAAAACGATGACTTTCCGCATCGCGGTCGTCCAGCCGATCACGCATCGTCCGCCCGGTGACGAGAGCAATGTCGCGGATGCGGTGAAGGCCATCGAGCGCGCCGCGAGCGAAGGCGCCGACTTCGTCTGTTTTCCGGAGAATTATCCGGGCCCGTGGCGAATGCCGGCGAATTACGATCCGATTCCGGTGCTGGCCGACGCCGCGGCGAGGCATCGCATCCATGCCGTGTTCGGCACGATAGAGCCGATCGATGCGAAAGCCGCGACCGCCTACAACCTCGTCGTCATGGCATTTCCCGACGGCCGCGCACCGGCGCGATATCGGCGCACCCATCCCAATGGGCCTTGGATCTATACCGGCGGACGAAGCTGGGAGTTCCAATATGTCGCCGGCGACGATTATCCGGTGTTCGACACCGTGCACGGCAAGGTCGGGCTCGCGATGTGCAGCGAGGTCTATATGCCGGAGGTCACGCGCGCGCTGGCGCTGCGCGGCGCCGAACTGATCTTCATGCCGGCCGGCGTCGACAAGAACCGGCTTTGGACGACGTGGCGCACGCTGATCTTCGCCCGCGCCATCGAGAACCTCGCCATCGTCGTCACGACGCAGAATTTGTTCGAGGCGACGCAGCGCGGCCTCGCCATGATCGCCGCGCCCGAGGAGATTTTATACGAGAGCACGGCGCCCGGCATGAGCCTGGTCGATGTCAGTCTCGCCCGCGTGCGGGAATTGCGCAATTCGCGCGACGAGGTCGCTTCTTCCGCTGTTGCCGGGGCCAAGCAGGGTGTGCTCGGCCGGCAATGGCAGCGGCCCGAATTGTATGACACATTCTATCCGCGGCCGCTTCGTGAAGCGGCCGAATGATCCGGCTTCATTCCGCTCGCGCCTGAATCACCGTGGCAAATTACCCCGATCTCGGACCCAAGCCCCGGCTCGGCTACACGTCGAGCCTGCTCGATCGCATGGCGCAGCGCCGTGACGACGCGGCGGCGATCAAGCGGCTGTGCGCGCATCCCGACGTCGGCGTTCACGTGATCGGCGGTGAGATGATCGTGCTCAAGAGCGCCGGTGACGGGGCAAGCGAGATCCACAATGCGCTGTTTTCGCCGGCCGAGGCGCATGCGCTCGGTGCGGTGCGCGAGAGCGTTTTTCTCGGCGCGGTGAAGGATGCGCCGCGCTTCGGCTTCGGTCTCGATCCACAGGCAGCCGAAGCGCTGAAGACGCGCAATGATCTGAAAGTCACCGATCTGCGCAGCATCGCCGTTCAGGGCCTGGTCGGTGCCGACGAACTGCCGCCTCTGGCCGAGGCCAAGGCCGTGCTCGGCTGGCACGCGCGCCATCGGTTTTGCCCGAATTGCGGTTCGCCGACGCAATTGGTGCAGGCCGGCTGGCGGCGCGATTGCCCGGTCTGCAGGACGCAGCATTTTCCGCGCACCGATCCGGTCGCCATCATGCTGGTGATCGACGGCGAGCGCTGCGTGCTCGGCCGCTCGCAGCGTTTTGCCCCGACCATGTGGTCGTGTCTCGCCGGCTTCATCGAGCCCGGCGAGACCATCGAGGAAGCGGTGCGGCGCGAAGTGCTGGAGGAAGCCGGCATCACTTGCGGCAAGGTCAGGTATTTCGCCTCGCAGCCCTGGCCGTTTCCCTCCTCGCTGATGATCGGCTGTCATGCGCAGGCGCTGTCGGACGAGATCGTGGTCGACCGCGAGGAGCTCGAAGCCGCGCGCTGGTTCGATCGCGCCGAATTGGCGACGATGCTGCGGCGTCAGCACAAAGACGGTTTGACCACGCCGCCACCGGTCGCCATCGCGCATCATATCATCCGCGATTTTGTCGAGAACGGCAGCGATGTCATCCGCTAAAGCCGTGCCGCGCATTCTGTGCGCCGGCATCATCGTGCTCGACGAAGTGTTCCGCGTCGACGAGTTTCCGCAAGCCGACGGCAAAGTGCAGGCCAACGGCTTCTTTGTCGTCAACGGCGGTTGCGCAGCGAACGCCGCGGTTGCCATCGCGCGGCTTGGCGGCCGCGCTGCGCTCGCCGGGCCGCTGGGCGGCCCGGAAGGCGAGGACGGCAACGGCGACCGCGTGCTCAAGGCGCTCGCGCGCGAGAATGTCGACTGCACTTTCTGTGAACGGATCGACGGCATGGCGACGGCGCTGTCGGCGATCTTCATGAATGCGCGCGGCGACCGCACTATCGTCACCTATCGCGACGAAAGAATTGCCACGACCAGACCGAAAGATCCGCAAGCCATCGTCGCGCAAGCCGACGCGGTGCTGGCCGATAACCGCTATCCGGATTTCGTGCGGCCGATCTGCGAGGCGGCGCGGGCGCGCAATCTTCCGGTGCTGATCGACGGCGATCGCCCGACGGCCGAAGACGATCCGCTGTTTCGCCTCGCCACCCATGTGATCTTCTCTTCGGAGTGCCTGCGGGCGACGACCGGCATGACCGATCTCGGTGAGGGCCTGATGCGCATCGCCAAGAAGACGTCGGCGTTTCTCGCAGTCAGCGACGGTCCAGGTGACATCATTTATCTCGACGGCGGCGCGCTGCGCCGCGCGCCGGTCTTCAAGATCGAGGCTGTCGACACGCTTGGGGCCGGCGACGCATTCCACGGCGGCTTTCTGCTGGCGCTGGCCGAAGGCAAGAGCGTTACCGCGGCCATGCGCTTTGGCGCCGCGGTCGCCGGGATCAAGTGTACGCGTCTTGGCGGGTCGGCAGGCTCGCCCAAGCGCGATGAGGTCGAGGCGCTGTTGGCGGTGCAGCCTTTGTGAGGCCCGAATTCGGCCGCTTGATTTAGAATATTTTTCTATATAAATACATTCATACGCTGGATTGTGGAAGAATATTCCTATGGACGCAATAGACCGAAAAATCCTTGCAGTTCTGCAGGATAACGCTGCTCTTTCCGTCGCCGAGATCGGTTCCCGGGTGGGATTGTCCTCGACGCCCTGCTGGAAACGCATCCAGCGCTTGGAGGCCGATGGCGTGATCCAAAAGCGCGTCGCCATCATCGATCAGGACAGTATCGGCCTCGGCATCAGCGTCTTCGTCTCGATCGAGACCGGCGACCACTCCCAGGATTGGCTCGACAAATTCGCCAAGACCGTCACCGCCATGCCGGAAGTGATGGAGTTCTATCGCATGGCGGGCGACGTCGATTACATGCTGCGCGTCGTGGTGCCGGACATTGCCGGCTATGACGGCTTCTATAAGCGGTTGATTTCGACGGTGCCGCTGAAGAACGTCACGTCGCGTTTTGCAATGGAGAAGATCAAATCGACAACGGCCTTGCCGATCCCGTCGGCCTGAACAAGCCTATTTCGAACCGGCGCTCGTGGCCTGCGTGGTGCGGCTCACTGTCTCGCCAAGGACCTTGCCGAATTCATCCGGCTCGTCGCCGAGATTGATCCGCGCCGAGCAATCCGGGTTGCAGCTATACGTCGTCCGCGCCGGGCCGCGATAAACGTAGACCACGTGTCCGGGCGGCGAAGTCACCACCACCGCCTTCTCCATCAGCACCGCCCCGCCGTGATCCAGGACCACGACATTGGTGACGCCATAGCCCTTTGGGGTGACAACGGCGATGCCGCCGGCGTGAAGCGACACGTCGGCGATCAGCGGATTGCCGATGACAATAGTCCCGGCGCGCTCGGGAAGCTTGAACAGCGTGGCTTCGTCAAGCGGCGCCATGATCACCGAATCGGGGGCCGGTTGCTGGGCGGCGGCTTGCGGGACGGCCTGCGCGGAGATTGCGGCGGCAAGCGCTGCGGCTGCAAACCAATGCAGCGCGCTTTTGCCCGCTCGGGCCGCCACGCACAACGCCGTCATCGATACTCTCCAAAACGCTACGCGGATTCGACAACTCACAGGCCGAATAGATCGCTAACAAGACAGGTCCACTTGACTGCAAAATCGTGAATGAAGTGCAAATCGAGTAGCCGCGCTGCACGTCGAAAATGCGGAGCAGCCCAACATGGTGACGCTTATTTAACGATAAAAGTTCCGGGACGCCGGGATACACACGCTCATTGCGTGAACGGATGCACGAGCTGCGCGCCGAAGGTCGTCGGATATTCGCGCTCGCCGACGCCGTAATGGTCGGGCAGCTCGTCCTTCGGCATGTAGAAGGTGCCGCAGATGAGATCGAGGACCGGGAACGTCGAGGCGAAATTCTTGTCGCCGCCGCGATCCGGTGCGGTGTGATGCCAGCGATGGAATATCGGTCCCGCGATCACGTATTTGAACGGGCCGAGGGTCCAGTCGAGATTGGCGTGCACGAACGCCGAATGCGCAATGGTGAGCGGTCCGAGCACGACCAGCACGTTTGGCGAAATGCCGATCACGAGCATGATCACGTCGGCGGCGACGTTGCGCAAAAACAGTTCGACGGGATGAAAACGCGCCGCCGAGATCCATTCCAGCTCTTCCGTAGAGTGATGCACCGCATGGTACTTCCACATGTTGCGGCCATGGAACCAGCGGTGCGCGCAATAAAGAATGATATCCTCGCCGACGAGGAAGATGATCATCTGCACCGGAAGCGGTAGTGCCGCGAGCGGGCCGTGACCGTTGTCGTAGAACGCGATCAAGCCATCGGCGGTGTGGATGCGAAACAATAGCGCCGCGCCGATGATCAAGAGGCCGATGCGCAGATAACGCGCGATCACCGGGATGAAGAACCAGTAGCAAAGATCGGTGACGATGTCGCTCTTGCGCCACCATGGCCGGCCCGGGTTGCACGCCCAGAACGAAGTCAGCACGGTGAACACGATCGCGAGGCCGAGCGAGATCGGCAGGGTTTTCGTGAAGGTCTGGCCGATGCTGACAACGAACGAAAGCAGTTCTTGAGACATGGCGTAGCCTGTGCGTCCTGGCCTGTGCCGTCGGCGTGCCGCATATATGGCAATGCCGTCTTTGATAGCGAGACGCCGATTAAGACGCCGTGAACGGCGCCCGCGCGTAACCTGTGCGCTGGTGAACCGGAATTATCGATGCAGGTCGCACCGGTTTGCCGCGGAGACGAGACAAGAAGAGCCCGGCAAAAGGCGGCAGACAATGCGCCGATTGCGGCAGCAGCCGTCTTATTGCCGGCATATGTCGTCGGCATATGCCGCGCCGGGCGGTCTCGTGAGCGACGCAGGCGATACGGCGTCTTGGTATATCGATCGTAAAAGAGAAAAGCCGGGGGCTGCGCCATCATCAAACAAACAACGCGCACAATGGCCGGTTAGACATGAGATTTTAGTGCGGTCTTTTTATGCAACATGATGTTAACTACGTCGGGGAAAGCTCGGTAGATGGTTTGTTTCATCGATTGATTTAACCCCGTTGAAATTTCTCCGGGCTAGTTTCATCACACGATCCAAATGGCAAAAAACAAGCCGTCGGGTCGGCTCAGACAGCCAAGTGTGTGGACCTTAAGGAGCCAAGTTATGAAGACCATTTTGTCACGTTTCGTGAAGGACGAGTCTGGCGCGACGGCCATCGAATACGGTCTGATCGCCGCCGGCATTTCGGTCGCGATCATCGCGGTCGTGCAGGGCCTGGGCACCAAGCTGAACACCACGTTCAGCAGCGTTTCGAGCGCCCTCAAGTAAGATTTGGTTGCTGCAGTGTTACGAGAGGGCTCCGGTCAATGGCCGGGGCCTTTTCGCTTTTGGGAGCCATCGTGCTTTGGCCGCTCGCCGCTAACCGGCTCTCAACCGGTTGAGCGATATGTCGGCGGTACGGATTGAAACGCGCGGCGCCGCAGGATCATCGAGCGCGCAGAACGGCAATGTCATGCTGACCGAAACGATCGAACTGACGCTATTTCCGGCAATGATGGCGTTCGCCGCGTCGAGCGATCTGTTGACGATGACGATCGCCAATCGTGTGTCGCTGATCCTGATCGCGGGCTTCGCCGTTCTGGCGCTGCTCTGCGGCATCAGCGGCACGGATTTGCTGTCCCACGTCGGCGCCGCGGCGCTCGTGCTGGTCATCGCCTTCGTCTGCTTCGCCTGCGGCTGGATCGGCGGCGGCGACGCCAAGCTCGCTGCGGCGACCGCGCTGTGGCTCGGCTTCGGCCATTTGTTCGACTATCTGGTCTATGCCTCCTTGCTGGGCGGTGCGCTCACCGTCTTGATCGTACAATTTCGCGCCCTGCCGTTGTCGCCGTTGCTCGCCCGCCAGGACTGGGCAGAACGTCTGCATCAGGAGGGCGGTGGCGTGCCCTATGGGATCGCGCTCGCCGCGGCCGCACTCCTGGTCTATCCGCAGACCCAGTGGATGACGGCATTCGGCCTGTAGTGCCGGCTCATTTGGGCAGGCGTCGCGCCGCCTTGCCGCATTCGTGAACGCAAGATTAACGCGATTTAGATACGCCTCATTAACCATGCTTTGACGTTTAGCTGATGAAATCCAGCTAGATCGGCCGCATTCGGTCGTGGCGTCACGTGGAAAGCCAAGCGTTATGAAAGCCGCGCGTCTCGTGGTACTCGGTGTCGCTGTCGCCGCCGGCGGCATCGCCGCATATTTGGCCGCGAGCAACAAGCAAGCTCCGCCTCCGCCGCCAACGCCGAAAGCGTCGTTGGAGACGGTGGATGTGCTCGTGGCGAAATCGGATCTCACGCGCGGACAGGTGATCGACGCCGCCGATGTCGGCTGGCAGACGTGGCCGGCCGCCGCGGCCAATTCGAGCTTCATCAAGAAGTCCGACCAGCCCAAGGCGCTCGAGCAATTCGTCGGCGCAATCGTGCGCGTCGGCATGGTGGCCGGGGATCCCATTCGCGAGCCTTATGTGGTGATGGCCAAAGGCTCCGGCTTCATGGCCGCCGTGCTGCCGCCGGGCATGCGTGCCTCCGCAATCGACATTTCACCTGAGACCGGCGCCGGCGGCTTCATCTTGCCGGACGATCGCGTCGACGTCGTGCTGACGCGCCGCGACAAGGAGGCTGAGAGGCAGACCGGCGTCGAGAAGTTCACCAGCGATACGATCCTGCGCAACATCCGCGTGCTGGCGATCGACCAGACCATCGACGACAAGAACGGAGTGAAAACCGTGCTCGGCAAGACCGCGACGCTCGAACTCACCGAGCCGCAGGCCGAAGTCCTGAACCTGTCGCATCAGCTCGGGACGATTTCGCTGACGCTGCGCAGCATTCGCGACTCGCAAACATCCACAGAGGGTGTCGGCGACACCAGTAAAGATGAACATGGCGCCATTAGTACCGTGCGTTTCGGCGTGAGCACGCTTGGAAGCAGCCGTTGAGGCGGCGGAGGACTCCGACGATGACAGCAAGGATAAGGGCCCAAGCCGCAACTCCGGCGAAACGGCCGCGCATATCAGGCTCGCGCAAGGCCGGGCTCGGCACGTTGGCTCTCGCCGCCGCGGTCGCGGTGGCCATCGCCGCGCCGCGGGCGCTGGCGGGGAATGCCGGATATTCCGGGCCGCCGCCGCAAATGGTGCATGTCACCGCAAGCGACGTCGATTCGCAGCCGCTTGCGCTCGGTGTCAGCAAATCGATCGTCATCGATCTGCCGCGCGACATCAAAGACGTGCTGGTCGCCGATCCCAAGATCGCCAATGCCGTGGTGCGCTCGCCGCGCCGCGCCTACATCATCGGCAGCTCGATGGGCCAGACCAATGTCTATTTCTTCGATGCCCAGGGCCAGCAGATTGCCGGCTTCGACATAGCGGTGACACGCGATCTCAACGGCATCCGGCAAGCCATCCGCGAGGCTATCCCGGACGCCGATATCACCGTTGATGCCGCCGGCCCCGACGGCATCATTCTCGCCGGGACCGCCTCGAGCCAGGCCGAAGCGCAGCAGGCCTATGACATCGCCGTCCATCTGGTGAACGCCGAAACCCAGAGCACCGTCGCGCTGGGCAGCAAGGTCGTCAATGCGATCGTAGTCCGCGGCGGCGACCAAGTGATGCTCAAGGTTACGGTCGCCGAAGTCGAGCGCGACCTGGTCAAGCAACTCGGCATCAACCTGTCCGGTACGCTAGGCTACGGCACGGCAGTGCTCAATTTCAACAATACCAATCCGTTCTCGGCCTCAGGCCAGCCGCTCAGCACCTCCGCCATTACCGGCGGCTTCAAGAATATCAGCGCCACATTGGCTGCGATGGAGCAGGCCGGTGTCATCCATACGCTGGCTGAGCCGAATATGACGGCAATTTCCGGCGAGACCGCGACCTTCCTCGCCGGCGGCGAATTTCCGGTGCTCAACGGCTTCAGCTGTTCGACCGCCACGGGCGGCAGCAGCGTATCGACTTGTCAGCCGGCGATCGACTTCAAGAAGTTCGGTGTCAGCCTCAACTTCACGCCGGTGGTGTTGAGCGAAGGCCGAATCAGTCTCAGGGTGATGACCGAGGTGTCGCAACTGTCGGCTAACAACTCGCTGACCATCAACGTGCCCGGCACCACGCAGAACGCGACAGTCCCGTCGATCCGCACCCGCCGCGCCGAGACCACGGTCGAAATTCCGTCCGGCGGCTCGCTGGCCATGGCCGGCATGATTCAAAACGTGACGCAGCAATCGATCAACGGCCTGCCCGGACTCACCGAGCTTCCGGTGCTCGGCGCGCTGTTCAAGAGCCGCGACTACATCAACCAGCAGACCGAGCTGATGGTGATCGTGACGCCCTACATCGTGCACGCGGTGGCGCGCAAGGATCTGTCGCAGCCCGACGACGGTTTTGCCGATTCGAGCGATCCGGCCGCCGTTCTGCTCGGTCGCTTCAACCGCATCTACGGCGTCGGCGGCATGCCGGAGCCGCCCGACACTTATCGCGGCAAATACGGCTTCATCCTCGATTGATGCGGCGTGGAGAGAACAACGATGCAAGCTGACCGCACGATGATTGCCGGACGCCGCGCCGCCGCCTCGCCGGTGCGCGCCGCGCTGGCTTTGACTTGCGCGCTGTTCGTGTGCGGCTGCAACACCGATCAGCAGGTCGCTGGCGTCCCCGATGTGCCGGTCGACTACCGCATGCGCCATCCGATCACGATGAAGGAATCCGACCATACGCTCGAACTTTTCATCGGCAGCAATCGCGGCGAGCTCAATCCGACGCAACGCGCCCAGGTGCTCGCCTTCGGCCTGAAGTGGAAGCGCGAGGCGACCGGCGGCATGATCATTTCCCGCCCGGTGGGCAGCAGCAATGAGCGAGCGGCCGCCGGCACGATGCACGAGATTACCTCGATCCTCGAAGCGAGCGGCATGCCGCCGCAAAGCGTCGCCGTGCGCGCCTATCCGGCAAACGGCCCGGCGCTGGCCACCGTGCGGCTGAGTTATCCGAAGATCACCGCGCAGGCCGGGCCGTGCGGCATCTGGCCGGAAGATATCGGTCCCAGCGCCAACCGCGATTATTTCGAGAATCAGCCGATGTGGAATAACGGCTGCGCCAGCCAGCGCAATCTTGCCGCCATGGTCGACAACCCGGCCGACCTCGTGCAGCCGCGCGCTGAAACGCCCGCCTATACGATGCGGCGCACGACAGTCTTCGAAAAATATCGTGAGGGCGTGGATCCTTCGACGCAGGCGCCGAGCTCGGAGGCGTCAGCTAAGATTTCTGATGTCGGCAAGTGAGATTGAGATAACGGTCAGCAATTTATGAGTAGCGCCGGTCAACGATGAAGCAGGCAAATCAAACGATGCAAGAAGACGCTGCACCCGCGGAGATCGCGGCGCGGGACGAGCATATCGCTCCCGCGCCGCGCGTCTCGGTGCAGGCCTTCTGCGAGAATGTCGACACGGCGGCCGCCATTCAAGCTGCTGGCGAGGATCGCCGCATGGCCAAGGCGCATCTACGCGTCCAGATGGGCGGCATGCCGGCGGCAATCGAAGCGTATCAGAACTCGCCGACGCCCAATGTAGTCATTCTGGAATCGGAAGGCCGCAGCGACGAAATACTGGCCGGGCTCGACCGGCTCGCCAATTCTTGCGACGCCGGCACGCGGGTCATCGTCATCGGCAACATGAACGACGTGACGTTGTATCGCGAATTGGTGAAACGCGGGGTCAGCGACTATCTGATTTCACCGGTCAGCGCGTTGCAGGCGGTGCGCGCGGTATGCGGGCTTTATTCGGCGCCGGACGCCAAGCCGGTCGGGCGCATCGTCGCTGTGGTCGGGGCCAAAGGCGGCGTCGGCGCGTCCACGGTCGCGCATAACATAGCGTTCTCGATCGCGCGCGATCTCAGCCTCGATGCCGTCGTGACCGATCTCGATCTCGCCTTCGGCACCGCCGGCCTCGATTTCAATCAGGATCCGCCGCAAGGCATTGCCGAAGCGGTGTTCTCGCCGGATCGTGTCGACACCGCCTTCGTCGATCGCCTGCTCGCCAAGTGTACCGATCATTTGAATCTCCTGGCGGCGCCGGCGACGCTCGACCATGTCTACGATTTCGGTGCCGAGGCCTTCGACGCCATTTTCGATTCGCTGCGAGCCACGGTGCCGTGCGTCGTGCTCGACGTACCGCATCAATGGAGCGGTTGGACCAAGCAGACGCTGGTCGGCGCCGACGACGTCCTGATCGTGGCGGCGCCCGACCTCGCCAATCTGCGCAACACCAAGAACATCTACGACTTCCTCAAGGCAGCGCGGCCGAACGACCGGCTTCCGCGCTATTGCCTCAATCAGATCGGTGTGCCGAAGCGCCCCGAGATCAAGGCCGCCGATTTCGCCAAGGCGCTCGACAGCGAGCCCATGGCCGTCATTCCCTTCGAGCCGCAGCTGTTCGGCGCGGCCGCCAATAACGGGCAGATGATCGCCGAGATTTCGGCGAACCACAAAACCGCTGAAATGTTCCGTGCGCTGGCGCGCGACCTGACCGGACGCGCCGAGGCAACAAAGCAAAAGTCCGGTTTTCTCTCGCCGCTGATCGAGAAGCTTTTAGGGTAGCATTTTGGTGTTGGAGTTGCGTCCGTGTTTGGTAAGCGTCCCACTGGCAGTTCTCCTGTAGCCGTCGAGCAGCGGCCGATCACGCCTGCGCCCGCGGCGCCGCCACCGCCGAAGCCCGACGGCGCCGAAGGCGGCCGCGCGCCGATGCCGTCGGCCGGGCTCGGCGCTCCGATCGTGTCGGCGCCGACCAGCAAGCCCAATGTCGGAGGCCCGCCAAGCCAGCCGGCGCAAGTGCCGACCGCCGTCGATTCCCGCCGCTCGGAGACCTATTACGAGACCAAGGGCGCGGTGTTCGGCGCCCTGATCGAGGCGATCGATCTCGCTCAGCTCGCCAAGCTCGACGCCGATTCAGCGCGCGAGGAAATCCGCGACATCGTCAACGAAATCATCGCGATCAAGAACATCGTGATGTCGATCGCCGAGCAGGAGGATCTGCTCGACGACATCTGCAACGACGTACTCGGCTACGGCCCGCTCGAGCCGCTCCTGGCGCGCGACGACATCGCCGACATCATGGTCAACGGCTCCGGCACGGTCTATATCGAAGTCGCCGGCAAGATTCAGAAAACCGGCATCCGCTTTCGCGACAATCAGCAGCTTCTCAATATCTGCCAGCGCATCGTCAGCCAGGTCGGCCGCCGCGTCGACGAATCCTCGCCGATCTGCGACGCGCGCCTGCCGGACGGCTCGCGCGTCAACGCCATCGTGCCGCCCCTGGCGATCGACGGGCCGGCGCTCACCATCCGCAAATTCAAGAAGGACAAGCTGACGCTGGAACAGCTGGTGCGCTTCGGTTCGATCTCGCCGGAGGGCGCCCAGATTTTGCAAGTGATCGGCCGTTGCCGCGCCAACGTGCTGGTCTCCGGCGGTACCGGCTCGGGCAAGACCACGCTGCTCAACTGTCTGACGCGCTATATCGAAAATGACGAGCGCATCGTCACCTGCGAGGACGCCGCCGAACTGCAACTGCAGCAGCCGCATGTGGTGCGGCTGGAGACGCGGCCGCCGAATCTCGAAGGCGAGGGCCAGATCACCATGCGCGATCTGGTGAAGAACTGTCTGCGCATGCGGCCGGAACGCATCATCGTCGGCGAAGTGCGCGGACCCGAGGCGTTCGACCTGTTGCAGGCCATGAATACCGGCCACGACGGTTCGATGGGCACCTTGCACGCCAATTCGCCGCGCGAGGCGCTGTCGCGCCTCGAATCGATGATCACCATGGGTGGCTATTCGCTGCCGTCGCGCACCATCCGCGAGATGATCTGCGCTTCGGTCGATGTCGTGGTCCAGGCGGCGCGCCTGCGCGACGGCTCGCGCCGCATCACCCACGTCACCGAGGTGATGGGGCTCGAGGGCGACGTCATCATCACCCAGGACGTCTTCCTGTACGACCTGATCGGCGAGGACGCCAACGGCAATCTAATCGGCCGCCATCGCTCGACGGGCATCGGCCGGCCGAAATTCTGGGAGCGCGCGCGCTATTACGGCGAGGAGGCGCGGCTTGCCGCGGCTCTCGACGCCGCCGAAGTCACGACCTGAACAGCCGCAGCATGACGCTGGAAGACGGGAAACCGGTTTACCTAAAGATCACCCTCACACGGAAAATATAGACCGCGGGATGTTGTAATGAGTACCTACGCTCTTGTGATCCTGGTTGTTGTCGCCGTCGGCGGCGTGGCCTGGGTCTTCCTTTATCCGATCCTGTCGGGCGAGAACCAGACGGCGCGGCGCGTGGCGAATGTGGCGCGTGCGGATGCCGTGGCGCGGCCGACCCGCGCGACAGCCGGCAATAGAAACCGGCGTGAGCAGGTCGAAGGCACGCTGAAGGAGATCGAGGAACGGCGCAGGAAAGCGAAGCGGCCGCCGCTCTCGGTGCGGCTCAAACAGGCCGGGCTCGACTGGAGCAAGCGGCGCTTCATGGTGACCTTCGCCATCATCGGCGTCGGCGCCTTTCTGGTCCTGACGCTGCTCGGCGCCGGCTTGATCGCCGCGCTCGGCTTCGGCTTCGCCGCCGGCTGCGGCTTGCCGTTCTGGATGCTGTCGTTTCTCAAGAAGCGCCGCGAGAACAAGTTCCTCAACGAGTTTCCGGACGCGGTCGACGTCATCGTGCGCGGCATCAAGGCCGGCCTGCCGCTGCTCGACAGTCTCAAGCTGATCGCCAATGACGCGGCAGAGCCGGTGAAGAGCGAATTCCGCGCCATCATCGAGACCCAGACCGTCGGCATACCGATCGGCGAAGCCTGTCTGAAGCTCTACGAAAGCATCCCGCTGGCGGAAGCCAATTTCTTCGGCATTGTCGTGTCGATCCAGCAGCGCGCCGGCGGCAATCTGTCGGAAGCGCTCGGCAATCTGTCGCGGGTGCTGCGCGACCGCAAGAAGATGAAGGCGAAGATCCAGGCTATGTCGATGGAGGCCAAGGCGTCGGCGTCGATCATCGGCGCCTTGCCGCTTGCCGTCATGACGCTCGTCTGGCTCACCAGCCCGGGTTACATCTCGCTGCTTTGGACCGATCCGTTCGGCCGTGTGATGCTGGCCTGCTGCGGCGCCTGGATGGCGGCCGGGATCTTCGTCATGCGCAAGATGATCAATTTTGACTTCTAGGCCGCGCGATCATGACCTCGCTCATCTCCCACTATCTCGATGCGCAGACGCTGACGATGATCTTTGCCGCGGTGGCCGCGGGCGCCACCGTGCTGACCTTCGCCATGCCGCTTCTGGTCACCGATAACTTGCAAAAGCGCATGAAGGCGGTGGCGCTCGAACGCGAGAAGATGCGCCAGCGCGAGCGCGAACGCATGGCGCAGAGCAGCAAGGTGGCGCTGCGGCAATCGCCGCGAATGTACATGAAGCGGGCGGTCGACAATTTCAATCTGTCGAAATGGGTCGGCCAGGAGGAGGCGCGCATCAAGCTCGTGCAGGCGGGCTATCGAGGCCAGGCGCCTTACGTCACCTATCTGTTCTTCCGCATGGCGATGCCGATCGTCATGTTGCTCGGCTCGCTGTTCTACATCTTTATCGTGCTCGATCTCAATTATCCGCCGATGCTGAAATTCGCCATTTGCATCGGCTGTGCTTATTTCGGCATGTACAGCCCGAATCTGTTCCTCAAGAACAAGATCACGCGCCGGCAACTCACGATCAAGCGCGCCTTTCCCGACGCGCTCGACCTGCTGCTGATCTGCGTGGAATCCGGCATGTCGATCGAGGCTGCGTTCCGCAAAGTCTCCGAAGAAATCGGCACGCAATCGGTGGCGCTGGCCGAGGAATTCACGCTGACCACGGCCGAACTGTCTTATCTGCCGGATCGCCGCCAGGCTTATGAAAACCTGGCACGGCGTACCGGGCTTGAAGGCGTCAAGGCCGTCTGTCTCGCGCTGCAGCAGGCAGAGCGCTATGGTACGCCGCTGGCGACGACGCTGCGCGTTCTGGCGCAGGAAAATCGCGACATGCGCATGTCCGAAGCCGAGAAAAAAGCCGCCGGCCTGCCGCCGAAGCTCACCGTGCCGATGATCGTGTTCTTCCTGCCGGTGCTGTTCGTCGTCATTCTCGGCCCGGCGGCCATTCGCGTGATGGCGCTGCAATAAAGCCGGTGTCACCGCTTCGTCATTGCGAGCGTGAGCGAAGCAAATCCAAGTGCGCGGCTGCGCCGTTCCGGCGGTGCTTCGTCGTTTGGCTTTTTCGCAGTGACGGGCGAAAATCAGCTCGATCCGGCGTCCGGGCGCGGCATGCGCTTTTCGGCAAGACCGCCGCCTTTGCCGGCCAGCATTCTGCGCAGATAATCGACATTGGCCGCGGCCTCGTCCGGCGGCAGATCGGCCTGCGCGATGCTCTCGGCTTCGGCGAAGCGGCCCTGCAGGCCGACCACGAGCGCCAGATTTTGCCGCACGCGCGGATCGACCGGCTGGTGGGCTGCGGCGCGGCGCAATGTCGCCTCCGCTTCCGGGAGATTTTTTGACAGCGCATAGGACAGGCCGAGATTGGACAGCACGGTCGGCTCGTCCGGCACGATCTTGAGCGCGGTGAGATAATGGCGCTGCGCTTCTTGGTGCCGCCCCATCTGGTCGAGCACGGCGCCTTGCGCGGAGAGGATGTGCCAATCCGGCTGATCCGGTGTGGTAGCGTGCTCCAGCACCGACAGCGCCTGCTGATAATCGCCCACCTCGGCAAGTGCGCGGCCGTACTCCCCGAGCACAATCCGATTCTCCGGATTTCGCATCGAGATCTGCTCAAGCACCGCGGCGGCTTGCGCGTGCTGGCCGGTGCCGCGCAGCGCCTGCGCATAATGCAGCGCGACGTTCACGTCGGTAGGATTGGAATGATATTGCGTGCCGTAGACGATGACATCGCGCCGCAGATCAGCGTCCGAGCGCGCCTCCGGAGCGAGCGAGATCGAGCTGGTGTTGTCGGCGAGCTGCGTGGTCTGGCAGCCCGCGGTAACGGCGCCGACGGCGACGACGATTGCTGCCGAGACGAGAAGGCGGGCCAATCGGTTGGGACACATCATCGCGATCGCTGCCGGTTCGCCGCGTCGGGGGCAGGGGATGCCGGGTCGAGGAGGCCACGGCGCGGGGTTTTGCCAGCAATAGTCCGTTAACCCTAATGAGTGGTTAACGGCATCGGGCGGCGCGTGCCGCCGCCGCCGCTTCAGCGCGACGACTTGCGCAGCAGTTTCTCGGCATTGCCGGAAAAGATCTTGCGGCGATCCGCGTCGGGCATTTCGAGCTTCCCGAGCGCCTCGATTGCGGGCCGGATCGGGCCTAGCGGCGTGTCGGTCGCAAACACCACCTTGTCGGCGCCGAAGAATTCGTAGCCGCAGCGCAGCGCATGGACGCCACCGCCGAACATCGCGGTATCGGCATAAAACTCCTTGAAGTATTCGAGATGCGGCCGCTTCAGCGACGACAGCACCTTGGTGTGATCCTCGTCGATCGTTCGCGAGCCCAGAACCTCCATGCCGGCGCCGATGCGGCCGTCGAAGAACGGGATCATGCCGCCGCCGAGATGATGGGTGACGATCTTGATCTTGGGATGCCGGTCGTACAGGCCGTCAAACACCAGCCGGCACATCGCAATC
>DATJLN010000073.1:0-11989 GCA_035509535.1 Xanthobacteraceae bacterium
GTGGCGGCCGCGTCCCAGGAAGCCTGGCCTGAAGCTGGACGGAGATGTTCCGACATCTCCAGCAAGAGCCGCGGTGGAACGCCGACAGGCGAGCGTGCTCCGCCGAGCACGCTGCCGCATCCGATGATGCGGACGATTGGACTACGCGTCGGTCGGCGTTCCGCTTCCCGTTGTTTGGTTCTCCCGCGTTCTTTGGTTCTCCCGTTTGTCGGTTCTCTCGACCGCCATTGCCGGGCTTCGTTGTTCGAAGCATCGTTCGAAAGCATCTTGCCGCTCGCCGAACGGCCATGTCCGGCGGTGACGCGAAGAGGGTGACGCGAAGAGTCTGTTGCTGTTTGAAACCGCAGCCGCGGCGGAACGGCATTGCGCCTTTCGCGGCGCAACGCGGAATGAATCAGTCGTTGCTGCAGCAGGCGAACAGGATGCTGACCGTCGGCGCGTTGGGAAACGACATCGCCGCTCCGGGCAAAGCATCGGCCGCGGCTTCGAGCGCCGCATCGGACACGTCGTTGAACAGAATCTGTTCGTCGCTGGCTTCGTGATCTATCGCGTTCATGGCACCCCCCGCCCGCTGAGGCCGGCACCATACCATGATCGTCGTTGCGAGCCATCCGCTCCGGCCGTTGGCCGGCCCCATGACGCGAAAGCGTGAAAACAAAACGGGAGGCCGAAGCCTCCCGCTGTTTGGTCCCTCATCTTGGCGACCCTTGCCGCATGATCCCCCCGAATCCGGGATCGTGCGTAGCCTTCACGGCCTCAGCTCCGCCCGACGACGTTCAGCGTCACATTGGCGAGGCCGGAAAAGCCGAGCGCATGCGCCGCAGCCGGCGACAGATCGATCACGCGGCCGCGCACGAAGGGCCCGCGATCGTTGATGCGCACCACGACCGAACGGCCGGTGCGGTTATTCGTGACCCGGACCATGGTGCCGAACGGCAAGCTGCGGTGCGCCGCCGTCATGGCGCTGGGCACCATGCGTTCGCCGTCCGCGGTGCGTCCCCCGGAATAGACCGAGGCGATTCCAGATTGTGCTGAAGCCCCGACAGTAAAGCCGATAGTCGAAGCAAGAAGAGTAAGAGCGAATACGAGTTTCCCCGGGCTGTGCCAAGCCATCACATACCTATTACGCTGTTATCACGATGGGTGAATAGGCTCGGTCCCTCGAGCCTGGATCGCGTATGACCAGCCGAATGTGGTTAGAATGCGTCCCCGGAGGGCAGGTTAGACTTTGGGCAAGACCGTGAAAACTACGCGGCAGAGCGCGTTTAATGGAACGTTAGCTCTAAAATATTGATTTTGATTGGTTTTTTATGCGAATCGGAGCGGCGGTGCCGGCCGAATCAGAATCAGCCCTGCGTCTCGTGCATCGCGACACACCGCACCTATGCGCGCTGCGGGCGAACTTTTAACGACGAAAAGCGTTGCGGCGGGCTCGAACTCAGTGGTCATCGCGAGCCAGCGCGTCCGGCCCGAAGTCGCCCGCCCGATGACGCGGCTGCGGTTTGCTTCGTCGCTCCGCGATATCTCGGCTGCAAATCATCACGCCGCTAAGCCGCCGCGTTCGGCAGCACGTAATTCTTGAACTGCTCGCGCAACACGGTCTTCTGGATTTTCCCGGTCGCGGTATGCGGGATCTCGCTGACGAAGACGACGTCGTCGGGCATCCACCATTTGGCGACCTTGCCGTCGAGATAGGCCAGCAATTCCTCGCGGCTGACCTCTTGTCCGGCCTTGGGCACGATGACCAGCAGCGGCCGTTCGTCCCATTTCGGATGGCGCACGCCGATCACCGCGGCTTCTGCGACCTTGGGATGGCCGACGGCGAGATTTTCCAGCTCGATCGAGGAGATCCATTCGCCGCCCGACTTGATGACGTCCTTGGAGCGGTCGGTGATGTTGAGATAGCCGCAGGCGTCGATGGTGCCGACATCGCCGGTGTCGAAATAGCCCTCGTCGTCGAGCGCTTCCCCGCCCTCCTTGAAATAGGCGCGCGCGATCGAGGGCCCGCGTACCTTGAGCCGGCCGAAGGTCGCTCCGTCGCGCGGCATCGGCCGGCCGGCATCGTCGGTGATCTTCATCTCGACGCCGAACGGCGCGTGGCCCTGCTTCATCTGGATGTCGAGCCGCGCCTCGCCGCTCAGGCCGGCATATTCCGGCTTGAGCGTGCCGAGCGTGCCGAGCGGCGACAATTCGGTCATGCCCCAGGCGTGGCAGACCTCGACGTCGTAATTGTCCTGGAATTTCTGCGTCATGGCGCGCGGACAGGCGGAGCCGCCGATCACCACCTTCTTCAGATAGGGCAGCTTGAGATTATTGGTCTCCAGATGCGTCAGCAGCATCAGCCAGACCGTGGGCACCGCCGCTGTGAAGGTGACGCGATAGGTATCGAGCAATTCGTAAATCGAGGCGCCGTCGAGCTTGCCGCCCGGCATCACCAGCGTGGCGCCGACCATCGGCGAGGTCAGCGCCAGGCCCCAGCAATTGGCGTGGAACATCGGCACCACCGGCATGACCACGTCGCGCGACGACACGCCCATGGCATCCGGCTGCGCCGCCATCATCGAGTGCAAAACGTTCGAGCGGTGCGAATAGAGCACGCCTTTGGGATGGCCGGTGGTGCCGGACGTGTAGCACATGCCGGCGGCGGTGTTCTCGTCGAACTGCTTCCAGGCGTAGTCGCCGTCGGCCGGCGCGATCCACTCCTCGTAGGGCACCGCGTTCTTGAGCGTGGTCGCGGGCATATGCGCCGCGTCGGTCAGCAGGATGTATTTCTCGATCGGTGCGAGCTTGTCGGCGAGCTTCTCCAGGATCGGCACGAAGGTGAGATCGACCATCATCATGCGATCTTCGGCGTGATTGACGATCCAGGTGATCTGGTCGGCGAACAGGCGCGGATTGATGGTGTGATAGATCCCGCCCATGCCCATGATGCCGTACCAGGCCTCGAGATGCCGCCAGGTGTTCCAGGCCAGCGTCGCCACGCGATCGCCCTGCCGGATGCCGTCGCGTTCGAGCCGCTGCGCCACGCGCAGCGCGCGGGCGCGCACCTCTTTGTAAGTGGTGGTGTGAATCGGCCCTTCGACCGAGCGCGAGATCACCCGCCGCTCGCCGTGATTGAGCGCGGCGTGATCGATGATGCGATGGCACAACAGCGGCCAATCCTGCATCAGGCCAAGCATGGCGTTTTCTCCCCTTTTTTGCAGTTGGCGCTCCCTGAAAGCCGGCTTGCAGCCTCGGGATCGCACTGTCTTTGCCGTGAGGTTACCTCTGCCGTGCGGTAAGGCAAATCCTCCGATGGTCCAAAATCGGCTGAGATTTCAGGGCACCGTCGCGGCGGTTTCCCTGGCCGCCCGAACGGCTTGAATCCCGGCCCGCAGCCGGCCTAAACAGAGAGTGCCACAGCGCTGGGGATGTCCGCGTGAAATGTGCTGTCGTCGCCGCCGCGCTGTTGAGCACCACCTTTGTCGCGGCACCGCAAAATGCGATGGCGCAAGCCGCCGGTTCGCCCAGTGCCGTGTCGAAAAGCATGCCGCCGAAAGACACACCGTCGATCGCCGCGCCTGTGACATCTGCCGCACCGCAACCCAAGCGCGTCAAAACGACGAGAGCCGCGCCAAAAGCTGCATCACGGCCTTTGTCTGTCGTCATTCCGCAACAATTCGCGCCGCCGCAGGAGGAATACGCCTCGTTTCCGGACAGGTCGGCGGCCGCGACGGCGGCCGCTGAAAAGCCGTCGGCCTGCCAGGTCGCGCTCGCCAAAGTCGCCGAATTCAAGCCGCTGCCGATTTTGATTGGCGCCGGCGAATGCGGCGCGAGCGACGCGGTGCTAATGGCCTCCATTATTCTGCCGGACCAGAACCGGGTTGCCGTGTCGCCGCCGGCGACGCTGCGCTGCCCGATGGCGCAGGCGCTCGCCGACTGGGTGCGCGAGGATGTCGCGCCGTCGCTGAAGAAATTCGGCCCGCCGCTGCATGCGCTCGACAATTTCGATTCCTATTCGTGCCGCGGCCGCAACAATGTCCGCGCCGCGCTATTGAGCGAGCACGGCAAGGCCGACGCCATCGACATCCGCGATTTCGCGCTGGCTGACGGCCGCGAATTCGGCCTGACCGACATCCACGCCGACAAGGATTGGCGCGAGACGGTCCGCGCCAGCGCCTGCGCGCGGTTCTCGACCGTGCTCGGGCCCGGCTCGGACGGCTATCACGAGCAGCACATCCATCTCGACCTCGCCGAGCGCCGCAACAATTACAAAATCTGCGAGTGGGACGTGCGCGCGCCGCCGCCGCCTCCTGAAGCCAAGGCGCAAGACAAGGGACAAGGCAAGCCGGAGGAGGAAGCGCAAACCGCCGCGCCGCCGGCCGACGGTTCCGAACTGCAAGGCGACGATGCGCCGACCATTCCGATCGGCGAGGTGCCGCTGCCGCGTCCGCGGCCCGTCGCGCAGATCGATCGCGCGCTTGGCCGTCAGCATCGCTCGAGCATTGATCAGCCGCTCGGGCTGACGGCACAATAGCGCCAGATTGGGTCGTTAGATTCAGTGCCGTCGCGATCTTCAGACGCGCGTGATGATTGAGGCTTGAATTCTTTCATAAGGAATTTTTAGATGCCGCTCAGCAATCTCGCCACCCGCGATGTCGAAACGCTGGTGCATCCCTACGTCAATCTCGCAAGCTTTCGCGACAACGGCCCCCTCATCGTCGAACGCGGCCGGGGCGTCTATATCTACGACACCGAAGGCAAGGCCTATATCGAGGGCATGGCGGGGCTGTGGTGCACGGCGCTCGGTTACGGCAACGAGGAACTGGTCGAGGCCGCCACGGCGCAGATGCGCAAGCTGTCGTTCGCACATCTGTTCAGCGGACGCAGTCACGATCCGGCCATCGAGCTTGCCGAGAAGCTCAAGGAGATCGCGCCGGTGCCGATCTCCAAGACGTTTTTCTGCAATTCCGGATCGGAAGCCAACGACACCCAGGTCAAGCTGGTTTGGTATCTCAACAATGCGCTGGGCCGGCCCAACAAAAAAAAGCTCATCAGTCGCATCAAGGGCTATCACGGCGTCACCGTCGTCGCCGCATCGTTGACCGGACTACCGGCCAACCATCGCGACTTCGATCTGCCGCTGCCGGGCTTTCTCCATGCCGGCTGCCCGCATCATTATCGCTGTGCGGAGGCCGGCGAGAGCGAAGAAGACTTCGCCACCCGGCTCGCCGCCGAGCTCGACGCGCTGATCGTCAAGGAAGGCCCTGACACAATCGCCGCTTTCATCGCCGAGCCGGTGATGGGCGCCGGCGGCGTAATCGTGCCGCCCAGGACCTATTTCGAAAAGATCATGCAGGTATGCGCCAAGCACGACGTGTTCATGATCTCGGATGAGGTGATCTGCGGCTTCGGCCGGCTCGGCACCACATTCGGCTGCGAGAAGCTCGGCTTTCGCCCGCATTCGATCTCGATCGCGAAGATGCTGTCGTCGGCCTATCTGCCGATCGCCGGCGTCATGATCCCGGAAGACATGTATCAGGCGCTGCTCAGCGAAAGCAAAAAGATCGGCACATTCGGCCACGGCTTCACGTATGGCGGTCACCCGGTCTCGGCGGCGGTGGCGCTCAAGGCGCTTGAAATTTATGCGCGTGATCGCGTCGTCGCCAAGGCCGCCGAGCGCGGCGTGCAATTTCAGGCGCGTCTGAAAAAGCTCGGCGAACATCCGCTGGTCGGCGAAGCGCGCGGCCTGGGCCTTATCGGCGGCGTCGAACTGGTCGCCGACACGACGACCAAGCGCGCGTTTTCGCCGCAGCACGGCGTCGCCGCGCGCGCGGTGCAATTCGCCGAAGCCGAAGGTCTGATCGTGCGCGCGGTCATGGGCGATGTATTAACCTTATCGCCGCCGCTGATCATTAGTGCCGAGGAAGTCGACGAATTGTTCGACCGGCTGACGCGGGCGCTCGACAAGACGCTGGATTGGGTCAGGCGCGACAAGCTCGCTCATTCGTGAACCAAAAAACCAGAACGCGGCCCGACCCGCCTGTTCCGTCCACAAACCGTCGCAATTGCTCGATTACTTTGCCCGGCAAAGTAAGACATCTGTTTTGCTCGCTGCAACGGCGCGTTCATCACTCGGCGCTAAGAGAGATCCATGCAGGACGATGCTCCGCCCAGCTCCATTGTGCCGCTCAAGGCCGGCTTTGCGCGCGCAGCAAAGCCGGCCTTGAGCCGGCGGCAATTAATCGCCGGCGGGATCGGGTTGATCGGCCTTTCAGCGAGCGCGACCGGCGCTTATGCCAGCACTGTCGAGCCGTCCGATCTTCTGGTCACGCCCTACGCCGTGACGCCGCCGAACTGGCCGGCGGGACGGAAGCTGACGATCACGGTGATCGCCGATCTGCACGCCGGCGGGCCGCATATCACGCTGCCGCAGGTTGCGCGCATCGTCGACACCGCGAACGCGCTGCAATCCGACATCATCGTGCTGCTCGGCGATTTCAAGGCCTTCTACAGTTTTCCGATCAAGCCGATCGACGATCCGCTCTGGGGGGCCGAGCTCGCGCGACTCTATGCGCCGCTTGGCGTCTGGGCGATCCTCGGCAATCACGACTGGTGGCACGATCTGCACGGCGTACGCAGCGCGCTTGCCGGCGCGCGCATCCCGATGCTCGAGAACGATGCGCGGCTCCTCGGCGCACCGGGACAGCAATTCTGGCTGGCGGGACTTGGCGATCAGGAAGCGCATTGGCTCGGGCGCGGGCGGTTTCGCGGCATCGACGATCTGCCCGGCACGCTGAAACAAGTTCGAACCGACGATCCGGTCGTCCTGCTCGCGCACGAGCCGGATATCTTCACGCGGGTGCCGCCGCGCGTTTCGCTCACGCTTTCCGGCCATACCCATGGCGGACAAATTCGCGTGCCGCTGATCTGGCCGCATTTCGTGCCGTCCCGGTACGGCGCGCGCTTCGCCTATGGCCACATCGTCGAGAACGGCCGCCACATGATCGTGTCCGGCGGGCTCGGCACCAGCGTCATTCCCGCGCGCCTTGGCGTGCCGCCGGAAATCTTGCACGTGACGCTCGGGGCTTAGTGTCCGGTCCGCAAAAGCAAACGGCGCCGGCTTCACGCCAGCGCCGCTTCAATCTCGTAATTCGCCAAACTCAGTAGGGCTTCGAGGCGGCCGGATCGCTCTCTGCCTGCGCAGCCGCCATCTGACCACTGAACGGCGCATCGGTGTTCTTCGGCGCCAAGACCACGACAATCGTGCCGACCTTCACCCGATTGTAGAGATCGATCGCGTCCTCGTTGGTCATGCGGATGCAGCCCGACGAAATGGCCTGACCGATATATTCCGGCTGATTGGTGCCGTGGATGCGATACAGCGTATCCTTGTTGCCCGAATACAGATACATGCCGCGCGAGCCCATCGGATTATGCGGCCCGCCGGTCACATAGGCCGGCAGCGGACCGAGCCGCTGCTGCTCGCCCGGGGTCGGAACCCAAGCCGGCCACTCTTCCATGCGCCCAATCTTCGCGATGCCGTTCCAGGCCTGCGCTTCTTCGCCGACGGCGATGCCGTAGCGGATCGCCTTGCCATTCGGCAACACGTAATAGAGGAATTTGTTGTCGCTATCGACGACAACGGTACCCGGCGCTTCCTTGCGCGAATACTCGACGATATGGCGCTTATACTGTTCCGGAATCGCGGCTTGCTGATACGGCAGGTTCGACATCAGCTGCTTGTCGCGCGCGTTCCATCCCGCCTGGGTCGACGGCTCGATCGTCTCTTGCATACAGCCGCCGAGCGCAATGCCCGCAAGCCCGATGATCACGAAAGCAATCGAACGCATTGCCATCACTCGCCAACCAATCCGTCCGCCGAAGCCGCCCCGGCTGCGATACGAGATTCTAGCTTCGAGAACCGAGATACTCGAACCCTTTTGGCCATGCCAGACGTTACATGACCTCGGGCATCAGGTCGCTGAAAACTGTTGCAGGAATGCCGCAGTTTTCTCAGGCCGGAGCGGAAAAACTTCCCAAACTCCAAGATAAACAGCCGTTTGAATAACCGGACCCGGACAGTATGGGCCCGAGACATTAAGCAAGGGTTTACCACGCATGGGGATTGGCATGGGGTTGGTGAGCCTCGCGGCCGAAATATCACGGCAAGGCACCGATTGTCGCCGATTTCCGCCGCACTATGCGCTCAGCACCAATCATCGCTCTAAGCAACGGGCAAACAAAGGGAATGGGGTTTCACATGACGAGTATCGCTGCCGAAACGGGCGCCAAGACGAACCAAAAGGCCGGCGCGCATAAAATGCCGGGCGAAGTGCTCGACCAGCGCTATCGGCAGATCGGGATACCGGCCGTTGCCGCGGCCGCACGTTACCACGGCGCGGCGACAAATCCGGCCTATGCTCCGGCGGCAATCAAATGGGATCGCGCCGACGACGCCGCCTGAGCGAGTTCTCAGCCGGCTTCCGAACGGCTGATCGGCAAAAAAGGGGACGGAAGCGTCCCCTTTTTCGTTGCTTGTTTTGCCGCCTTGCCGCCTGCTCTCGCCCGGGTCTTAGGTCACGCGGTCTGGGCCGCTAAACCCAAGCCAAAGCTGGCACGCATTCGGGGCTCCTGTTTGATGGACGACTTTTCCAAAACCGAAATCGAGGCCGGCCGCCGGCTGTTTGCGGGCGACTGGAGCTTCTCGTCGGCCGCCTCCTCGCTCGCTTCCCTGCCGCCGATGGCCGGGCCGGAAATCGCCTTCGCCGGCCGCTCCAATGTCGGCAAATCCTCGCTCATCAACGCCCTGACCGGACGCAAGGCGCTGGCGCGCACCTCGAATACGCCGGGCCGGACCCAGGAACTGATCTTCTTTCGCAGCCCGGACCGGCTCGTCCTGGTCGACATGCCGGGCTACGGCTATGCCGCAACCGCCAAGAGCAAGGTCGCCGCCTGGACCCGGCTCATTCATGACTATCTGCGCGGCCGCGCGACCTTGGCGCGGGTCTATGTCCTCATCGATGCCCGGCACGGTCTCAAGGAGACCGACGACGGCATTCTCGACGCACTCGGCAAGGCCGCCGTCAGCCATGAGATCGTTTTGACCAAATGCGATCAGGTCGACGAGACCGAGCTTGGCGAACGGATCGAGGCCGTCAAAGCGGCGATCCGCAAGCGGCCGGCGGCCTTTCCCGACCTGATCGCGACCTCGTCGCGCACCGGAGCCGGAATTGACCAGCTGCGTGCGGCGGTCGCTCGGCTGCTTGCCGAGCGGCCCCGTTAAACCGGGGCCACCGATCCGACCTTTCCTGTCGTGACCCTGTTACAAGGGCCTCTCTACTGCGCATGATCCTTGTGCCCATGATCCTTGCGGCAAATCGGTTTCCACTTTTCCGCATCATGCTCTAGATAGGCTGCGCCGATCGCCGGGAAAGAGAACGGAATGAGCAAGGACCAGCCGACCAGCCCTGAAGTGCAGGCCCGCATCCTGTCCGAAGCGCTGCCTTATATGCAGCGTTACGACGACGAGATCGTCGTTATCAAATACGGCGGTCACGCCATGGGCAAGGAGGATACCGCGCGCGAATTTGCCCGCGACATCGTCCTGTTGGAGCAGACCGCGATCAATCCCGTCGTCGTCCATGGCGGCGGCCCGCAGATCGAAGCCATGCTCAAGCGCGTCGGCGTGCAGTCGCATTTCACCGCGGGCTTGCGCATCACCGATGCCGAGACGCTCGAAATCGTCGAAATGGTGCTGGCCGGCTCGATCAACAAACAGATGGTCGGCTACATCAACGAGGCCGGCGGCAAAGCCGTGGGCTTGAGCGGCAAGGACGGCAATATGGTGGTCGCGCGCAAGCTGACGCGCACCGTGGTCGATCCGGATTCGGCGATCGAGCGCGTGGTCGATCTCGGCTTTGTCGGCGAGCCGGAGAAGGTCAACACCATGGTGCTCGACCAGATTCTCGGTCGTGAGCTCATTCCGGTCCTGGCGCCGGTCGCAGCGGCTGCGAATGGCGGCACGTTCAACGTCAATGCCGACACCTTTGCCGGCGCCGTTGCCGGCGCGCTCAAGGCCAAGCGCTTCCTGCTGTTGACCGACGTGCCGGGCGTTCTCGACAAGTCGAAGAACCTGATCAAGGAACTCTCGGTCGACGACGCGCGGCGCCTCATCGCCGACGGCACCATTTCCGGCGGCATGATTCCAAAGGTCGAGACCTGCATCGACGCGCTTGAACGCGGCGTCGAAGGCGTTGTGATCCTCGACGGCAAAGTGCCGCATGCCGTGCTGCTCGAACTGTTCACCGAGCTCGGCGCCGGCACGCTGATCCACAACTGATCGGCGGTCCTGCAAAGCGGAATTGCCTGTCGCACAGATCATGAGCGGACACGACACCGGGACGCCGGATTCCGCCGCGGGCAAAGCTCCCGCCGAGCATTTTCTGTTGCCGCTCGCTCCCGGAATAGCGGCCGGTCTGGCGCTCGGCGTATCCGACGTGCTGTCGAAGATTGTGTTGGCCGATGGCGGACATGTTCTGCCCATGCTGTCGTTTCGCAGCGTGGTCGGCATCGTCTTTGTCGCAACGTGGTTGCGTTTCGGCAAAAAGCCTTCCGCGAGCCCGCGCGTGCGCTGGATATCGATGGCCGTCGGCGTGATGTTCACGGCTTTGATCTATTGCCTGTTCAAGGCCATCGAGGCGGTGGATGTTTCGACCGCGATCCTGTCCTATTTCACCTATCCGGTGCTGACCGGGATCGCGGCGTCCGCCTTGCGGATCGAGCCGCTGCGCTGGCAAGGCGCGCTTTGCGCCGTTGCCGCCTTTATCGGCCTTGCCATCATGATCGGCGCGCATCCGGCAGGCTTGGCGCTGGCCGGTGTCGCTTACGGCGTCGGCGCCGGCTGCTGGCGCGTCGCCGTCTTGCTCACCACACGCGCCTATCTGGTCGGCGCCGATGCCCGGCTGACAACCTGGTATTCGATGATTTCCTCGACCGCGCTGTTTCTCGCCGCATCGCTTGTGGTGCGCGACTGGAACATGCCGCACACCAATCTCGGCTGGGCGGCCTTGGTCGTGATGAGTCTTGCGACCACGGCCGGCATTTTGTTGATCTTCATATCGACGGTGCGGATCGGGCCGTTCCGCACCGCGCTCATTCTCAATCTCGAGCCGCTGACCGCGACCATTCTCAGCGCTCTCGTCCTCGGCGACGTCATGACGCCGCTGCAGGGGCTCGGCAGCGCGATCATGCTCGGCGCCCTGGTCGGCTTCCAATTGCTGCGCTGACGAGAAAGATCCCGACAATAAGGTACTTTACAGCGCCGTCGCGGCGTTCTGTAATCGCGCAAAACAGGACGTGGGAGGAAAGGCATGAGCGGGCAAAGCGGCGCGGCTGCGCCTTTGTGCATCGAAGCCAACCGCAAGACAGGCAGCGTTTCGGGCAAATGGTCGTTCGGTTGTGCCTGCCATTCGCCTGGCCCCGCCGCATCGCGCCGCCAGTTTCTGGCGAGTGCCGCGGCCCTTGGTGCCGCCGCGGTTCTGCCCGCCACCAAGACGCCGGCCCGCGCCGCGGCGGAAAAGCTGATCGACACCCATCATCATTTTTATCCGCCAGCCTATCAGAAGGCATGGTCGGATTGGGAGGACCAGCGCAAGATTCCGCATTTCGGCGTGCAACTCGCCTGGTCGCGCGACAAAGACCTCGAAGCGATGGACAAGAACGGCATCACCACCAGCATCCTGTCGCTGGCATCGACGCCCGGCGTGTGGTTCGACACCGAGGCAAAAGCCGCGCACGACATGGCGCGGCTGTGCTGCGACTTTGCCGCCGAGATGGTGCAGAGCAAGCCGGAGCGCTACGGATTGTTCGCGCCGCTGTCGATGCTCGACACCGATCTCACTCTGAAAGAGATCGAATATGCGTTCGATACGTTGAAGGCCGACGGCATCAATCTGCAAACCAACTACGGAGACAAGTGGCTCGGCGACGCCACGTATAAACCGATCCT
>DATJLN010000074.1:0-11085 GCA_035509535.1 Xanthobacteraceae bacterium
AGAGGCAACGTCCCTGGCGACCAGGCTTCCCACTGAGATTTTCCAGGAGACAATTTCAGGCCGCAGATGTGCGAGTGATCCCCGATTTTAGTGGTGCCGGGTGAGAGGATTGAACTCCCGACCAACGGTTTACAAAACCGCTGCTCTACCGCTGAGCTAACCCGGCTTGTCGAACGCGTGACGCTTCGAACACGTGACACTTCGAACATACAGCATTTCGAACACGGCGTTCCGAACAGATTGCGTCCGAACTCATTGCGTTCCGGACACACAGCACTTTGCTCCGGCATTTTGCCGGTGCAGCCAGGGCACGTGTCCTTGCATTCGATTGAACGGGAATTGATAGGGGCGCCTTGCACAAGTCAAGGCCGGGATGGGATCGCCCGCAAACCTCCTGCGGTCGCCCTGCGATGCCCTAAGGTCGGCGCTATGTTATTGGTGCGTCGAGGATATTTGAGGCCTATATTGCGGTTGCGCGGTGTGTCGCGCTTGCGCTAGTGCGTCTTGTCCAAGTTTTCAATTCTGATCCGGAAAACCATGAAAGTCGTCATTCTTGCCGGTGGGCTCGGCTCGCGCCTCTCAGAGGAAACGCAGCTCAGGCCGAAACCGATGGTCGAGATCGGGGCCTATCCGATCCTTTGGCACATCATGATGCTTTATTCGCATCATGGGCTGAACGATTTCATCATTTGCCTCGGCTACAAAGGCTACATCATCAAAGAGTATTTCGCGAATTACGTCCTGCACCGCTCCGACATCCGCATCGATGTGGTGAAAAACAACATCGAATATCTCGGTTCGAACGATCTGCCGCCATGGCGCGTCACGCTGGTCGAAACCGGCGCCGAAACAATGACCGGGGGACGGTTGAAGCAGGCCGCGAAGTACCTGCCGGCCGACGAGCCGTTCTGCATGACCTACGGCGACGGTGTTGCCGACATCGACCTGAACTCCTTGATTGCCTTTCACAAGGGCACCGGGCTCGATGCGACGCTGACCGCGGTCCGGCCGCTGGCGCGGTTCGGCGCGACCTTGATCGAGAACAACCGGGTCAAGCGCTTCGTCGAGAAGCCGCTCGGCGAGGGCGGCTTCATCAATGGCGGATTTTTCGTGCTGCATCCCCGCGTCATCGATCGCATCAAGGGCGACGCAACGATATGGGAGGCGGAGCCGCTGGAAGGGCTCGCGCACGACGGGCAGCTTGGCGCTTACATGCACGAGGGCTTCTGGCATCCGATGGATACGTTGCGCGACAAGCAATATCTCGAGCATCTGTGGTCCGATGGCGCCGCGCCATGGAAGATCTGGAAGTGAACGCAGGATTCGAAGGCGAATGCATATTCCGCACCGGCAAGAAATCTGGGCCTGAATTTAATGCTGAATGAGGAATTCTGGGCGTCGCAGCGCGTTCTGCTGACCGGGCATACCGGCTTCAAAGGCTCGTGGATGAGCCTTTGGCTGGAAAAATTGGGCGCGGAAACCTTCGGCTTCGCGCTGCCGCCCGATCAGGCGCCGAGCCTCTATGCGAATATCGCGCCGGTCGCCCGGCTGCAGTCGATCATCGGCGATCTTCGCGACCTCGATGCCGTCGCCGAGGCGGTCCGCGCCGCCCGGCCGACCGTGGTCATCCACATGGCGGCGCAGCCGCTGGTGCGGCGGTCCTATCGGGATCCGCTGCAGACCTGGGCGACCAATCTGTCCGGCTCGGTCCATCTGCTCGAAGCCTTGCGCGCCTCGCCTGATCTCAAGGCGGTGCTGGTCGTCACGACAGACAAAGTGTACCGCCATTCCGGTCCCGCGCATGCCTTCAGCGAGCAGGACGGCCTCGGCGGTCACGATCCCTATTCGGCCTCAAAGGCGGCGGTCGAAGTCGCGACGGAATCCTACGCGCAGAGCTATTTCGATCCGAAGGGCATACCGGTCGCCACGGCACGCGCCGGAAACGTGCTCGGGGGAGGCGATTGGTCGGAGGATCGGCTCGGTCCCGATGTCTGGCGCGCGGCGAAAAGCGGCGAGCCGATCGTGCTGCGCTATCCCGACGCGACGCGGCCGTGGCAGCACGTGCTCGACCCTGTGGCCGGTTACCTGATCTTTGTCGAGCACCTGGTGCATGATGCGGCGCGCACGCCGCGCGCCCTGAATTTCGGGCCGGACGAACGCTCGCCGGACCTGACCGTCAAAGAGGTGGTTGAGGCGCTGGCGGCGCCGCTCGGCGCATCGCGCTCCTGGACCCGCGCCGAAGGTCCGCAACCGAAGGAGATGGAGAATTTGACACTGGACGTGCGCAAGGCGATGAAGACGCTGAATTGGCGGCCCAAACTTGCGACCGCGGATGCGCTCGCCTGGACCGCCGAATGGTACCGCCGCTTCGACCGCGGCGAATCCGCCCGCACGCTTGTGCGCGAACAAATCGAACGCTTCGAGTCTTTGCCGTGACCGCAACCGTTGCCACATGCCTCGCCTGCGGAGCGCCGATCACGACGACCGTCGTCGACCTCGGTCTGCAGCCTTTGGCCAACAGTTATGGGAAGCCCGGCAGCGCCGCGGCCGAACGCAAATATCCGCTGCATGCGCGGCTGTGCCAGGCCTGTCTGCTGGTCCAGGTCGACCGCGTGGTGCCGGCGGAAGAGCTGTTCTCCGACTACGCCTATTTCTCGTCCTATTCCGACAGCTGGCTCGCCCATTGCCGCGACTATGCGGCGAAGATGATCCGGCGCTTTCGTCTCGATACCGCGACCAAAGTCGTTGAGATCGCGAGCAACGACGGCTATTTGCTGCAGTATTTTCGCCAAGCCGGCGTGCCGGTTTTGGGTGTCGATCCGGCCGCCAATGTCGCCGCCGTGGCGCGCGAGCGCGGCGTGCCGACGGAAGTGGCTTTTTTCGGCGCCGAGACCGCGCGTCGGCTTGCGGCGCGCGGCGACGCGGCGGATTTGCTCGCCGCCAAGAACGTTCTGGCTCACGTCCCCGACATCAACGATTTCGTCGCGGGCCTTAGCATCCTGATGAAGCCGGAAGGTGTTTTCTCGGTCGAGTTTCCGCATCTTCTGAACATGATCGAACAGGTGCAGTTCGATACGATCTATCACGAGCACTTCACCTATCTGTCGCTGCTTGCGGTCGAGCGCATCTTCTCGCGCTGGGGCTTGCGCGTTTTCGACGTCGAGGAGATTCCAACCCATGGCGGATCGCTCCACGTCATGGCCTGCCACGACGAAGCGCGCCATGTGGTCACGCCGAATGTCGGCCTGATCCGCGACAAGGAGCGTGCGGCCAAGCTCGACCGGCCCGAGGGCTATGCCGGATTCGGTTCGCGCGTGCGCAAGGTCAGAACCGATCTCTTGGCGTTTCTGGCCGAGGTCAAATCTGCGGGCAAGACGGTCGGCGGCTATGGCGCGGCGGCCAAGGGCAACACGCTCTTGAACTATTGCGGCATCGGCACCGACAGCGTGGCTTTCGTCGCCGATCGCAGCCCCGCCAAGCAGAACAAGCTCTTGCCGGGCAGCCTGATCGAGATCAAGCCGCCGGAATCGATTTTCGAAGCACGCCCCGATTATGTGCTGATCCTGCCGTGGAACATACGAACCGAAATCGAGGTGCAGCTGGCCGGCATCCGCGCCTGGGGCGGGCGCTTCGTGACCGCCATTCCGGAACTGCGGATCAACTAAATTGCGCTTTCAGCCGACCGAGATCGACGGCGCTTTTTTTGTCGAGCTCGACACTCATGCCGATGAGCGCGGATTGTTCGCGCGCACTTTTTGCGAAGACGTGTTCGCCAAGGCCGGCGTCACGATGCGGACGGTTCAGGCCAATATTTCGCGCAATCCCAAGGCCGGCACGCTCCGCGGCATGCATTTCCAGGCGCCGCCGCATGAAGAGGCCAAGCTCGTCCAATGCGTTCGCGGCCGCGTTTTCGATGTCGCGGTCGACCTGCGGCGCTCGCTTCGAAGCTTCGGACGTTGCGTCGGGACGGAATTGTCCGCCGACGGCAATCGGCTGTTTCTCATTCCCAAGGGCTGCGCGCACGGCTTCCTCACTTTGGAAGACAACTGCGATCTCCTCTATTACATGGGCGACGCTTTCGTGCCGGGCGCAGGCCGGGGCGTGCGCTGGAATGATCCGGCATTCAAAATTCCCTGGCCCGCGGCACCGCGTCTGATTTCCGAGCGCGACGCGGCTTATCCCGACTATGACTTGACCGGGCGCAGCGCATGACGCCGGCGCAAAAGCGAGCTCTCGTCACCGGCGGAACCGGCTTTATCGGCGCTGCAACTCTGTCGCGTCTCATCGAGCGCGGCTACGAGGTTCACTTGCTCGGACGCAAGGCGACCTGGGACGGTGCGGGTCTGCCTTGGGCGAAGTCGCCGCGCTTCCACCAAATCGATCTGCTGCAGCAGGATTGCCGCGATCTGCTTGCCGCAATCCGGCCGACTCATTTGCTGCATCTCGCCTGGTATGCCGAGCACGGCGCGTTCTGGTGGGCCTTGGAAAATCTCGATTGGGTCGCGGCATCCCTGCGGCTGGTCCGCGCCTTTGCCGCCTCGGGCGGAACGCGCGCCGTCTTCGCCGGCACCTGCGCGGAATATGATTGGAGCGCCGATACGCTCGATGAGGCGACGACGCCGTTGCGTCCGGCGACGCTTTACGGCGCCTCAAAGCTCGCGCTGTTCCAGCTGTTGCAAGCGGCGCGCGACCAGTTGGGTGTGTCGACGGCCTGGGGCCGGATCTTTTTTCCTTACGGTCCGCGCGATCAGGCGGGCAAGCTCTTGAGTGCGGTGATCGACGGTGTTCGCGCCGGCAAGGCCGTTGCCTGCAGCGATGGGCGGCAAGTTCGCTCTTTCATCTATGTCGAAGATGTCGCGCGGGCCTTCGTCGCGCTGCTGGACAGTGACGTCAGCGGCGCGGTCAATATCGCCACCGACGAAATCAGTTCCGTGCGCGATATGGTGTCGCTTGCGGCGCGGCTGAGCGGGGACGAGTCGCTGGTTCAGTTCGGCGCGCGGCCGATGCAGAAGGGCGAGCCGCCGCTGTTGCGCGCCGCCGCCCGGCGGTTGTTTGAGGAAGTCGGATTCAGGCCGCAGTTCAATCTTGCCGACGGCATCGCCGAAACCGTGCGGCTGCGCGCAGCGAAGGCAAATTAATCGAGACCGTTCCGCACGGCGAAGCGCGGCGGGTTGCCTGGGCTGCCGGGCGATGGCACTGTGGCCGCACTTCTCGCACCATCGGGCTTGTCGGCAAAGCCAGGGAACCGCAATACGCAATGAGTGACCGTTCCTCGATGCGGCGACACTTGGCCTTTGTCATCAAGATCTTGATCTCGGCTTTGCTGCTCTATTTCTGCCTCCGCACGGTCGACCTGCGGACCGTCGGCCGGCGGCTGGGCAGCGCCAATTTCGAATGGCTCGCGGCGATCTTTCTTCTCCTCACTCTCCAGGTCCCTTTGCTTGGCGTCCGCTGGCGCGAAATTGCGGCGGTCTGCGGCGCGAGACTGACCATCGCACAGGCCGTGCGCTACGTCTGGATCGGCCTGTTTTTCGGTCAGGTCCTGCCGTCGACCGCAGGCGGCGACGCGGTGCGGATCTGGCTAATGGGGCGCGGCGGGCAGGGCTGGTCGACAGCGATCTATTCGGTCCTGCTCGATCGTGTGGCCGGCGTGTCGGCGATGGCCGCGGTCGTGGTGCTGTGTCTGCCGTGGACGCTGCAACTCATTCATGATCCCGCCGCGCGATTAGCCTTGGTGCTGATCGGCTTCGGCGCGCTTGGCGGTGTTGCCGTCTTTCTGGCCTGTGGCACGTCGCCGCTTCGGGTGATCGAGCGATGGCGTCTTGGTCGCCACCTTGCCGCCGCCTCGCGCATGGCTTTGCATGTCTGCCGAACCGCAGTCGGCCTCCGCGTCGGGGCCTTGTCGGTCGCAAGCCATCTGCTGACAGTCGCGGCGATGTGGGCGGCTGCCATGGCGGTCGGCGGATCCGTCAGTTTTGCCGATGTCCTGTTGCTGGTCCTGCCGGTCTTGCTGGTCGCGACGTTGCCGGTCTCGATCGCCGGATGGGGCATCCGCGAAAGCGCGATGGTGCTGGCCTTTGCCTATGCCGGCTTGCCGCGGGACGATGGGTTGATGGTCTCGATTTTGTTTGGCCTGGCAAATCTGGCCGTTGGCGCCTGCGGCGGTACTGTCTGGATTTCCGGCCATTATTCCTCGCGCACGGCCGAGGCGGTTGAACCGATCGCGGGCCCGGCGACAGAGATGCCGCAAACATAAGTGAAGGAGCGAGCATCATGCAGATGGACGCGATCCCGGTGGGGACCAATCCACCCCATGAGGTCAATGTCATCATCGAGGTTCCGATCGGCGGCGAACCCATCAAATACGAGATCGACAAGGCCTCCGGCATTCTGGTCGTCGACCGCTTCCTCTACACGTCGATGCGCTATCCGGGAAACTACGGTTTCATCCCGCATACCCGCTCCGAGGACGGCGATCCCTGCGACGTGCTGGTCGTCAATACGCGCGCGATCACGCCGGGCGCGATGATGAGCGTGCGGCCGGTCGGCGTGCTGTTCATGGAGGACGAGGCCGGGCGTGACGAAAAAGTCATCGCGGTGCCGGCATCGCGGCTGACCCGCCGCTACGACGCCGTGAAATCCTATGCCGATCTGCCGCAGATCACCATCGAGCAAGTCCAGCACTTCTTCGAGCACTACAAGGATCTCGAGCCCGGCAAATGGGTCAAGGTGATCCGCTGGGGCGGCATCGAGGAAGCGCATCGCGTCATCGAGGAGGCATGCGCGCGTGGCAAGAAGTGACCACGGCCTGGACGCGAGGGGCGAATGTTGCAGGGGTCGAGCGGCAGGCCACTGAGCGGCAGGACATTGAGCGGCAGGACACTGAGCAGAAAGACCCTGAGCGACAAGACATTGGCGAAACGCGCCGCCATCGATCACAATGTCACCGCGATCGTGATAATCTTAAATCCATGACCAAATGGCCTTTGCCCGTTTCGATCGTATCTTGCCTCGGCCTCGCGGTGCTGGGGGCGGCCTTCGCGCCGTTGCCCGCGCTCAGCCAATCCGCGGATCTCGTTCTGTGCGACCGGCTGGCCGCCGATCCGGCCGACCCTGACAAGCCGGCGAATGTCACGGGCGTCGATCATGTGGCGCCGTCCGATATCGCGACAGCGATCAAATTCTGCCGGATCGCCTCGGGATCGTCGCGCCGCGCCGCTTATGAGCTCGGCCGCGCCTATGCCGCCGGCCAGCAATTGCCGGCGGCCGTCGCGGCCTTCCGCAAGGCGGCGGACAAAGGCAGCACGTCGGCGATGGTCGAGCTCGGCGTGATGTATGCTGCGGGAAGCGGCGTAGCCAAGGACAACGTCGAGGCGCGCAAATATTTCGAGCGCGCGGCGGCGGCGGGCAACGCCCACGGCGCCAGCAATCTGGCCGCGCTGTCGGGCGGCACCGGGGACAGCTCCGATCCCGCGCAGGCGCGGTCGCTTTTGGCGAAGGCGGCGGACGGCAACTCGGCCGAAGCGCAGTTTCAGCTCGGTTTAATGATGGCCCAGGGCATCGGCGGCCCGCAGGACGATGTCGGGGCGCGTGCCATGTTCGAAAAGGCGGCCGCGCAAAACCATCCGGGCGCCCTGGAATGGCTGGGCTCGTTCGCCGCCAATGGGCGGGGCGGCCCGGCCGACAAGGAGGCCGCCAAGGGCTATTACGAGCGCGCCGCGGCGCTGGGTGACGAGGACGCTAAGGCCGCCCTGGAGCGCCTCAAATGCCCCATGGTACTTACCACCAAGAAGGGCGACGTTCTCACCCATCTCTGCTTTTAGGACCTCCTCCCAGGGGGCTTCGGCCGCGGCGACCGGCCTGGATAGGCTCAAAATTCCGAATCGCCTTATCCCTTTGACGCCACCGGCGACTTCCGGCCATAGTCGCTCACCGGGGCGGGATTCCCATATGCCATTACGACGATCATCCGTTCGCTCTGTCGCCGTGAACAACGCAACCTTGGCGAGTTTCCCGCCGATTAGCGCCGACCAGAGCCTCGGCTATCAGATCCGCTATGCCTATCGCATTTTCGTCCGCGCGCTGGCCGACGAGCTCGGCCCGCATCGGATCACGACGGGGCAGTGGTCGGCCTTGCGGGTGCTGTGGCAGGAAGACGGGCTGAGCCAGGTTGAGCTGGCGCAGCGCATGATGGTCGAGAAGGCCTCGCTGACCGCAGTGCTCAAAGCCATGGCGGCGGAGGGCCTGATTACGCGGGTGCGCAACGCGGACGATCGCCGCAAGGTCAACATTTACCTGACCGCGCCGGGACGGCGCCTCAAAGGCAAGATCCTGCCGCTCATCGGCAAGATCAACAAGCGCGCGACGCGGCGGCTGTCGTCGGCGGACGTGCAGCAACTGCGCCGGCTGTTGGGACGGGTGATGATCAACCTGCAGAACTGATCAACGGCTTCGCTTCGGCGGCCATGATGCGCGCCATGAAGTCGGCGAACGTGCCGGCGATCTCGGCTTCGTAGGGCGCCCAGTCGGGGAAGGGAATGAGCGGAACGTCCTGATCCGTGATCGGCAGCCGGTGCAGTTCGCTTCCCGATATGGCATTGTGGGCAAACAATGCGCTCGCGCTCGAATGCGTCTTGTCGTTGCCGGGAATGATGATGGTCGGCGCCTTGATGGATTTCAGCTCCCGCTCGCTGACGCCCATCACCGGATATTTGCCGCCGGCGACGAAAATCCCGTTCCAGCGCGTCATGACCTCGACGAATTTTTCCGCCGACATTGCCATCAGGCGATCGCGCGTCGACGGGTTGGCGGCGATGCGTTCTTGCCATTGCTCGGTGGCACAGACCGCGGCCATGCCGCCTTGCTGTGCGGCGCGGATGAATTGGCCGTAATAGTTTTCCGGCAGCCGCCCTGCGGCAAAGGCGCCGCCGGTGACGCGCATCAAGAGCAGCCCGCGCACGGCCTGCGGATAACGAAGATAGAACAGGATCGACGTCCGCGCGCCGGACGAAGAGCCGCAGAAGAAGGCGGGTTGGATGTTCAGCTGCGAGGTCAGTTCGAACATGTCGCGCGTCCAGGGAATTTCCTCCCCCTCGTCGCCGTCGATCAGCACCTCCGAGGCGCCGGTGTTGCGCCGGTCGTGCAGCAAGACCCGATAGCCATGGGCCGCGATCTTCTCGGCCAGCGGGATGAATTCCTGATAGCTCCGCCGCCCACCGCTGGTCATGACGACCCAGGGGCCGCCATCGCCGATGGTTTGCCAATTGATATTGACGCCGCGAATCTTGCTGACCGGCATGAGGTTCTGTCCCGACCTGTGCTGCTTCCCGAAACGATTCCGATCAGCGTCGGCGGCCGTTGGCAAGAGCGATTTTCACGACCGGGTGAATTTTTAGCGAACTGAGCGGGGCTTCGGCGCTTTCGCCGTCGCGGAGCCGTACCTAGATTAAGCGGGCCCGCCCGATCCATCCGTTCGGATAAGGAATTCCTCATGGCCTCGACCCGCCAGCTTCATCTCGGCGCCTTCATGCGCCCCGCGAGCATCCATACTGGCGCTTGGCGCTATCCCGGCGCTTGGCCGGACATGAATTTCAACTATCGGCATTTGACGCAATGCATCCAGGCGCTGGAGCGGGCCAAGTTCGATGCCTTCTTCATGGCCGACCACATGGCAGTGCTCAACATGCCGATGGATGCACTCAAGCGCAGCCATACCGCGACCTCGTTCGAGCCGTTCACGCTGTTGTCGGCGCTGTCGCAGGTGACCGAGCGGATCGGGCTCGTCGCCACCGGGTCGACCACATTCGATGCGCCCTATCACATCGCCCGCCGTTTCGCCTCGCTCGATCACATTTCGCAAGGCCGTGCCGGCTGGAATATTGTTACGACTTCAAATCCCGACGCGGCGCTCAATTTCGGCCTCGATGAGCACATGGAGCATGGCGAGCGTTACGAGCGCGCGCGCGAATTCTACGACGTGGTCACCGGGTTGTGGGACAGCTGGGCGGATGATGCCTTCATCCGCGACGTCGAGAACGGCATATTCTTCGATCCGGCAAAAATGCACGTGCTCGGCCACAAGGGCGAGTTCCTGTCGGTGCGCGGCCCGCTCAATATCGCGCGGCCGGTGCAGGGCTGGCCGGTGATCGTGCAGGCCGGCGCCTCGGAATCGGGCCGCAAGCTCGCCTCGGAAACGGCGGAAGCCGTATTCACCGCGCAAAGCGATATCGAGGCCGGCAAGAAATTCTATGCCGATGTGAAAGGCCGCATGGAGCAGCTCGGCCGCTCGCGCGAGCACATGAAAATCCTGCCCGCTTGTTTCGTCGTGGTCGGCGACACGGTAGAGGAGGCGAGGGCGAAGCGGGCGAAACTCGACAGCCTGGTCAATTACGCCAACGCCATCGCCTCGCTGTCGATTGCGCTCGGACATGACGCCTCGAAATTCGATCCCGACGGGCCGCTGCCGGACATTCCCGAAAGCAACGCGTCGAAGAGCGGACGCGAGCGCGCCGTCGCCCTCGCCAAACGCGACAATCTCACCGTGCGCGAGCTGGCGCAGCGGCTCGGCGGCTTTTCCGGCCTCGCCATGGTCGGCACCCCGAAGAGCATCGCCGACGAAATGCAGCAATGGCTGGAAAGCGAGGCCAGCGATGGTTTCACCCTCATGTTCCCCTATCTGCCGGGCGGGCTTGATGACTTCGTGACGCGCGTCGTCCCCGAACTGCAAGGCCGCGGCCTGTTCCGCCGCGACTATGAAGGCACAACCTTGCGCGACCATCTCGGCCTGCCGCGGCCGAAGAATCGGTTCTTTGAGAATTGAGTTTGGGTTCGTTTCGCCAAATGCATATCCTAAGTAGTGTAGACGCAGAAAGACAACTGAAGTTGTCCTGACAAACCTGACCGTGAAATCCGGCGGTTTTGCCGAATGTCAGCGCGATCGCGGGGCGGCGAGGGTTTGGATCTGTTGGAATTCCCCTGACAAACCTGACCGTGAAATCTGGCAGTTTTGCCGAATGTGGACGCGATCGTGAGCGACCTCAAGGCTGGGCGGTCTTGGCAATCACCCCCTCAAGAAGCTGTTGGCAA
>DATJLN010000075.1:0-56892 GCA_035509535.1 Xanthobacteraceae bacterium
AGCCGGGGAACGTTGTGGCCGCATCCGCTGATCGAGGAAACGTTTGGCAGCTCAATCGGCCTGTCGCTTGACGAACCGCCGCTGCTCTCCGGTGATTGCGATACTGTGCTCGAAACGAACGTGGTCTACTCTTTCCGCGCAGGTCTCTTCAGCGGCGCCGGCGCAGTGGTTTCCGCCATCGTGCTGATGACAGAGCGTGGTCCGGAACTGTTGTGGCCGGCGGGCGATCCATCATGAACGGCATCGACCAGCTCGCGGATATCGTGCAGCGGCCGAACTTGGGCGCCGATGGCGGGCTGCGGGAGAAGCTTGATCTTCATATCGTCGACACGATCGGCGCCTGGATAGCGGCCAGCCAAACGGTCGAAGGCAAGGCGCTCATCGTCTTCCGCAATCGCATGCGCGCCGCCGGCAAACCGGAGACGCCGTCTCTGTTCGGCGATATCGCGACCCATGTCGCCCTGGTCCGGCTGAGCGAGATCGATGACATCCATTTGAGGTCGATGACCACGCCCGGCTCGGTAGCAATCCCGGCGGCTCTGACCTTGGCGGCTGCGCTGCCCGAAGTCGATACAAGCGACATCGGCGCAGCGGTCCTCGCCGGCTATGAAGCTATGATCCGGCTTGGTCTCGCCATCAAAGGCCCCGATGCGCTTTATCGTGGCATCTGGCCGACTTATTTCGCAGCCGGTTTTGCCGCGGCCGCGGTCGCGGCGCGGTTGCTGCGACTTGACGCCGAGAAGACGGCGCACGCACTGGCGCTGGCGATCACCACCGCGTCACCCTCCGTAGGGCAACATCACGCGGTGACGACTGCGCGCTGGCTCGCCATCGGCAATGCCGCGCGCAACGGATTGATCGCAGCCCTCGCGGCGCAAGCGGGATTTACCGCCGATGTCGATGTGCTGCGATCCCGTCTCCTTCCGGATGTCTATGGCATCGAGCCGGATATTGCGGCCACGGTCGGCGATGCGCCGGCATTCCTGGATGTCGCACTGAAGCCCTGGTGCGCCGCGCGGCAAACCATGCCGGCGACGCAGGGACTTCGTGAAATCCTTGAGACAGGCATCGCCGCTGAAGAAATCGCCGAAATCACCGCCCATGTGCTGCCGCCGCAGCTGAGGATGATCGACCACGGAGTCCGGCCCGGCGATCGCGCGTCCTACCTCACGAGTCTGCCCTATCAGCTCGCCGTCGCGGCTCTGCAGCCGGACAAAAGACTTGGGCTCGATCTCGAAGCGGACGTTCCATCTTCCGAAATTCAATCGTTTATGGCGCGCGTCAAGATCATCGGCGACGAAACATTGCTCGCCGACTATCCCGCGCGATGGCCGGCGCGCGTTATCGTTGCGACGTCCCGCGGACATCACGAGCGTAGCGTTGACTGCGTTCCCGGCGATCCGGCGCGGCCTTTGCAGAAGGCCGATGTCGAGCGCAAGTTTGCCGATTTCGTTGCCCCCGTGGTCGCCGACCGCACCGCCGCGCTTTGGCGGACCGCCCTGACGGCGCTCGAGTCGCGCCCCTCGCTGAATTCCATGATGGGAGAGCTTGAGCGGATCATGGCCCGCGCCGTAAACTGAAACCGTAAACTGAGCGGCGCGCTCGGCATCGTCGCTTTCGACGGCCGCTGAACATCAACACGTCAAATCGTAATCGTACCGACGCTGGAGCCGCCGCAGACAAAAAGCGTCTGTCCAGTTACGAAGCTGTTGGCGCGGTCGCAGAAGAACATCACCGCGCGGGCCACATCGTCGCTGCGGCCGAGCCGCTTGACGGGAATGGCATCGGCCAGGGCTCTTTCACGTTCGCTATTGGCCGGAATGACACTGCGAAACATGTCGGTATCGCCGATCGGACCCGGCGCGATGACGTTGACCGTGATGCCATCAGCGGCAAGCTCGAGCGCCCAAGTCCGCGCCATCCCGATCAGGCCCGCCTTGGTCGCCGAATAGGCCGAACGCGTCTGCAGACCGAGCGCGCCGCGCGACGAGATGAGGACGATCCGTCCGAAGCGCGCTTGCTTCATTGCCGGTAAGACCGCCTGCGCAATGGAAATGGCAGCGCCGAGATGAAGCTGCGTGAGCGCGTCCAGATCGTCCAGCTCGACGTCAGGCAGCAGCGCCGGCCGGATGACGCCGGCATTGTGTACCAGATGCGATACCGGGAAACGGCCAGCGATCTCCTTCGCCGCCTGTTCGGTCGCGGCGCGATCCAGCAAATCGACGTCCATGACGTGCAGCCGCGCGTGCGCCGCCATCGGCTTGCCCAGCCCGAGCGCCACGACGTCGTAATCCGCCGCCAGCATCTGCCGGCAAATCTCGGCGCCAATTCCGCTCGAGGCGCCGGTAACGACGGCGACATTGCGCGCTGTCATGGTTGTTCCTCGAGCCCCCTCATGAGAGCAAGGCAAGGACGCGCAGCGGACTGCCCGAACCCTGTTTGATTTTCAATGGCGCTGCGATGATCACGGCCCCCTTGGGCGGCAACAGATCAAGATTGGTGAGGCACTGCAGGCCGAAACGCCCCTTCCCGTGCATATAAAAATGCGCCGGAAACGGCGGATTGAAATGATGGCCCTGGCCCAAATCGGTGCCGATCGTCTCGGTGCCGAAACCATGGACGTCGCGCTCCTCGACAAGCCACTTTACGACGGCAGGTTCAGGCCCCGGCGTATGGGCGCCGTCATCGCGCAGGTTGGCATAACCGGCGAAATCCTGCTTCGACCAATCCGTCCGCAACAGCACCCAATGGCCCGGCTCGATCTTGCCGTGCCGTGCTTCCCATGCCTCGACAAAGGGAACAGTCAGCGCGAAATCCGGATTGGCGGCACATTCCGTCGAGCAGTCGATGACAACGGCCGGAGCGACGAACTTGGCGACATCGATCGTATCGACCGCATTGTTCGGCAGATCCTTGCCGGAGATCCAGTGTATCGGCGCGTCGAAATGCGTACCGGTATGCTCGCCCAGACTGATATTGTTCCAATACCAGGCCGGCCCGCGCTCGTCGTAACGTGACACTTCCTCCATGCGAAACGGCGCGCACTGGCCGAGCTCCGGCGGCAGCACGATCGTCGGGAAGTCCGGCGACAAGGTTTGCGTCAGATCGACGACGCGGATTTGTCCGGCGGCAATCGCACGAGCGAAGGATAAGACATCGACAGTCATGACGTTTTCTCGATTGATTGGCGCACATCCTTATCGGAAAGCCGGTATCCACCTTTCCTGGACATGCGCTAGCTCGCCAATTCGCGCTCGAGCGCCTTCGGATTGACCGCGAGCCGCGCCCGGATGTCGTCGGCGATGTCGCCGACAAAGACATCCTCGAGCCCCTGCTGCAGTCCGCGTACGACGGCACGCGCCAGCGTTGCCGGCGCGACTTTCGGCGGTGGCACGGTTTGGAACCATTCGGTCTCCAGCGGGCCGAAAAACACGTTCATGACCTTGATCCCGCCCGGCCGCAATTCGGTACGCATGCATTGTGCCGCCGAGAGGCAAGCGGCCTCCGCTGCCGAATAGCTGCCATAGGCCGGCCAGTTCATCAGCGCATGCACGGACAGCAGGTTGACGAAGGCTGCCGCCGCGTTCGTCCCGTCGGCGCCGCGGGCCCGCAGGATCGGCCCAAAGGCCTGCGCCAGCCGCACCAATCCGAGATAACGGATATCGATCTGCTCGCGCACGATCGTCATGCCATGGCGATCGACAATCCCGCCGGCGCGCACATGCTCGGCGGTGTTTACCACGATATCGATGCGAGCGCCGTTCTGCTCGGCTTGTTCGGTCACCGACTCGGTATCGGTCAGGTCCAGTGGCACGATCTCGACGGCCGCGACCTTGCGCAAGGCGTCGAGGCCGGGGAAAGGCTTCCACGGATCGGCGATACCGACAAATACAATCGACGCTCCCGCTTCCGCAAAAGCCTTGGCCATCGCCTGGCCGATCGGCGAGCGACCGTCGGTGATCAGCACACGGCGGAATTTGGGATCGCAGGTCATCTCGCGCAGGTGCGGGTCATCGGCCATGTTCGGGGTATCCTTCTCAGGCAAGGCCATCGCCACGGCCGAACCGCTCTTGTCGAGCTTGAGATCGAGGCGCACGCGGCGGCCTTCCTGCGTGTCGGCATGCAGATGGGCAACAATCAGCGGCCCGGCGTCGAGCTTCACTGTACCGACCCGCCACGGCGTGCGTTCGCGAAAATACGGATCGGTCGAGGTCTGCACGGTGGTTTCGGCGATCAGCACGCCCCCACGCGCAACGTCGCGAAACGGCAGGCGCACCGAAAGGCACGACGGACAGCAATCGCGCGGCGGATAGATCACCGTTTTGCAGTCTTCACAGACCTGCAGCGCGAAACGGCCTTCGGCGGCGGCAGCCGTCAGACCATGCGCCGTGCGGCTGCGCACGCCCTGCGGGCCGAGCGGATTGCGTGTCCGCTGTAGCGGATTCCTGCGTTTGGGCCGGATCAGGGGCTCGGTCACTCAGGCCCTCGCCAAAATAGCCGCGCCGGACGACAGGCCGCGGTCATAGTTGATCATACCGAAACCGGAGACGACGCCGATCCTGGCATTGCGCACCGGCGCGCCGATCGGTTCGTTGATGAGCTGACGGACAGTTTCGACCATTCCGAGAAGACCGCCGCCTGCGCCGGCCTGGCCGACCGAGAGTTGGCCGCCCGAGGTGTTGTGCGGAAACGACCCGTCGTTGGTGAAGGTGCGGGAGCGCACGAAATCCGGTCCCTCCCCCTTTTTGCAAAAGCCCAGATCCTCGAACTGCATCATCACAATGACGGGATAATCGTCATAGGTCTGCACGAAATCGACTGCGTCAGGTCTAAGCCCCGCCATCGACCACAAGTCCGATATGTCGGCCGCCCAACCGCCGCGTATCTGTATGGGATCGGACCCAAAGGCATTGTGCCGTTCGATGGTCGACAGGATACGCACATAAGGCAGCTTCTGCGCTTTCGCGATATCCTCGCGGCAAATCAGGATCGCCTCGGCGCCGGCGCACGGCATGACGCAGTCGAACAAATGAATCGGATCCGCAATCGGCCTCGCCGCCATATATTCATCGAGTGTCAGCTTCTTCTTCATCATCGCATATGGGATCGGCAAGGCATTGTCGCGCTGGGCAATGCAAATCTTGGCAAAATCCTCGCGCTTGGCGCCATAGAGATTCATGTAATTCTTGGTGATGAGTGCAAACGAGGCGTTGGCTCCTCCCGATCCGTAGGGATACACCGCGTCCTGCGCGAAGCGTGAGAAGTTCGACAGCGTCTTGCGAAACGAGTCGACGTGGTTGGTGTCGCCGGCGATGCAGGCGACAATATCGGCGTCCCCCGCCTGCACGGCGCGCGCCGCCCGTCGCAAGGCGACAATGCCGCTGGCGCCGCCGAAGGGGATGTGGTCGAGCCAGCGCGGCGAAACGCCGAAATGCTGGGTCAGCCCAACGGCGGTATCGGGCGCCAGCGTGAAGCTGGACACCGCCAATCCGTCAATGTCGGCAAGGCGCAGTTTGGCGCGCTCGGTCAGTTCCTGGAGCGCTCGGCCAAGCCACCAATGCGCGCTGTTGGTCGAATAGCGCCGATAGGGAATCGTCACCGGCAGGCAGACAACGACGCCGTCATAGGACTTGCGCTTGGTATTGGAGGCCATATCGCCGCGGCCATTCACATGAAGAGCTGAATGCTGCCGAATGCAGCCTCGCTGTTGACGAGGTCGACGCGCTTGAGCTTGATCCGCAAGCTCCCGTCCGACACCGTCAATGTATGCGTCGCCCAGGCGGCATAAAGCTGCTGATCATCAAAGCGGGTCTCGACGTAATGCATCGGCGTCCAGGTCACATATTCGTTGTTTGCCTCGTCGCGGCGCTCGATCTGCGGCACCTGCAGAACGTGATGGCAGCGGCTCTTCGGCTTCTGCGAGAATGTGCGGTTGCCTTTCAACCGTTCGACGCGAATGGTGAGGAGGAGCTTGTCTTCATACATGAGCGACGCCACGAGCTTGGGATCAGTCTGGCCCCATTCCAGCGGCATCCAGTAGATACCGTCGTCGGTAAATAAATCGAGCCATTCCTCGAAGCGGTGCTGGTCGATCAGCCGCGCCTCGCGCGTAACGAAATTGACGAGATCCTGGTCGGTCGGTATGTTCATGGTGCACGTCACATCGACATGGTCATGAATTTCGACCAGGCGCGGAATTGATTGCGCATCTGCCATTCCGATGTGCCGTTCATCTCAGCCGTTACGTCGGCGCCTTCTGATGCACTGTAAAGTCGCTGCAGGTTCACCCATTGATTGGCGTCGACATGCAGTCCTTCCTGGGCGCGCTCGTACATTTCGAGATCGTCATGGCCGACCACCGATGTCGGCGCATTGATCAGACGATTGTACATCAGTGTGCGCTCGAGCAGCATGTCGGGAGCGTCGACCAGGCGGAAGGTCCAGGATTCGACCAGCGTCTTGTTCGCGGCCAATGGCTTGAACAGCCGGATCAGCTGAATCGGCCCTTTGATCATCAGATTGGGGAAATAGACCGTGTTGTGCCGGTTCTCGCCGAGAATGGCCTTGGCGCGGTTCTCGCCATGCGCCCGCACCATCTTCTCGAAATAACCAGGAATCGCCGAATAATCCGAATGGATCGAATGATGCACGCCGGTATGGCCATGCCCGTTGGGCCACACCCGGATGCCCATGTTTTCAAAGAATTCGTAGGGCGACATGAAGGGCGCATAGATCTCGACCGCCATCGGCTTCTTGGTGCCGGGCGGCGCGCGGTTGAAGACCTCGACCGCGGTGCCGGCAGACGATTCATGCGCGACCATCGGGTGGCAGGTGTCGGTCTGGTTTTCGACCAGCATCTTCCAATTGCAATTGTGCATGTAGCGGAGCATGCCGCCGGCCACTTCGAGCTTACCGACCGGCGAGCGGTCGATCATGTTGTCGAAGCTCGACAGGCTGTCGCCGAAGAACTCCTCGAAATCCAATCCGCCGTCATTGAGCTTGGCGAAGACGAAGCCGCGGTAATTCTTCACGTGGCGAACCGCGCTCATGCCAGTGCCGGCATGGCTCGTCTCGAGGCCCGTGTTCTCGTAGCCTTTGCGCAGCGGGATCGCGAGCAACGAGCCGTCAGTGCGGAAGCTCCAGGCGTGATAGGGGCAGCGAAAGAACTTCCCGGCATTGCCGCAGGTTTCCGAGGTGATGCGGGTTCCCTTGTGCGGACAGCGGTTGAACAGCACCTTCACCGTATTGTCGGTGTGCCGCACCATGAGAATCGGCTGGACGCCGATCGTCGTACCGAAATAATCGCCGGGGTTTGGAATCTGGCTGTCATGGCCGACATAGATCCAGGCGTTGGCGAACAGATGCTCCATTTCGAGCGCGAACACCTCGTCGTCGATATAGACATCGCGGTGAACTTCGGTATCCCGGACCAGGCTGCGAACAGCTTCGGAATTCCCGCGGTATCTGGCCATCGCTCTCTCCTCAACCTGGAATCACAAATCAAGCACCAGGCGCGGCGTCTTCGACCGCGACACGCAAATCTGCATTATCTTCCCGGCGGCTTTCTCGGCGTCGGTCAATATAAAGTCGCGGTGATCAGGGACGCCCTCGACGACGCCGACTTGGCAAATGCCGCAGTCACCACGTTTGCAATCGTGCATCGGATCCTTACCCGCCGCGATAAGAACGTCGAGAATGCTCTTTCCGGCCGGGATATGGAAGCTCTCGCCGCTGCTCTTCAACACCACGTCGAAGTCCTGATCGCCGGCCTTGGGCAGCGGCGCGGTGAAGATCTCAAAATGCAGGCGGCCCTCGCGCCAGCCGAGCCGCTTCGCCGTCTTGATCGCAAGCTCGATCATCGGCATCGGGCCGCAACAGTAGAGCGACTCTTCGTCCTTTAGCGAGGACATCAAGCCGACAACGTCGAATAGGCCCGACAGATCGTCGGTGTGAATCGATAGCCGACTTCCGGCAAGTTCCTCGATTGCCGGCAGCAACGCCAGCTGGTCGCGCGAGCGGCCGGCATAATGAAACCAGAACGGATGTTGGCCCGCGGTCAGCTCCGCCGCCATCGATATCAGCGGCGTCACGCCGATGCCGCCGGCCAAAAGGACCACCGGCTTGCCGGTCGCTTGGAGCGGAAAATTGTTGGTCGGCGCCGAAGCCCTGATTGCATCCCCCGGTTTGAGCGCATGCATATAAACGGACCCGCCCTGACTGGGCTGTTCGAGCCTCACACCGATAAGATAGGAGCGCGGATTTCTGCTGGCCGACGGATCGGCGGAGAAATTGATCAGCGAATAGGAGCGCTCATCGCTCTGCGGTATCTGCACTTTGATATGTGCGCCTGCTTGCCAAGCGGGCAGCGGCTCGTCATGAACACGTGCAAGCCTGATGGCGCGGATCAGCGGCGTTTCTTGCCGCACCTCGGTCACCACCAGATTCAATCTTTCTTGCTCGTGCATGGCCGTTCGGCTGTTACAGCCCTTTGGGATAGGACAAAAACTCTTCGATGACTTCCGGCGGCGGCTGGAAGAAGTCGGACACACGGCTGACGCCAAGACCGGCGAGGCGGCGCAGCTTCACCGCCAGTTCCGCCATCTTGACCGCGATCGGAATGCCATTGATCACCGGCGCGCCATCGACTTTGTGATCGCGGATGGCCGAGAACAGCAGCATGGGAATGCCGCCGCCGGGAATGAGAACGTCGATGCCGGCCGCGATGAGGGGCTTTGCCTGCGCGGCGAACAATTGCTCGACTTCCACCGCGAGCTTTTCTGACTCGTAGGCTTTCAATATCTGTCCCGGCTCGAACTGCATGGCGTGGACCCCAGTCACACGGCGCTCCAGCCCGTATTTGGTGATCTGATGATGAAACCAGGGGATATAGCGCGTATTGATGGTGACGATGCCGATGCGCTGGCCCAGCTGGCAGCTGTACAGCATCGACGCCTCGCCGAGCGCGACCACAGGAATGCCAACAGCGGAACGCGCTTCGTAAAGTCCGGCATCCTGAAAATGGCCGATGATGAATGCGTCATAGCCTTCGCGCTCGGCCTTCACCGCGTTACAAATCACTTCCCGGGCGCAGCGCATCTCCACCAGCGCATGCGCATAGGAATCGTGCGGGGTGATGCCCTTGATGTCGATGGTCGTGCCGGGGTCGACAATCGCATCCAGGTGTTCGCGCAGGCGGTCCCAGTAGGTTTTGCCGTGCGCGTAGTCGACGTAGCTTTGATACCAGATGCGCAATTTTCCCACTCCTCTTCAACAGGTTGGGCATGGGCGCCGCGGCCGGAAACTCACCGCATCCGGCCGGCGGCGGCAAGAGACGCTTGCCATCGCCGCCAGATGCTTTAAAGTTAAAGCAATTTTGGCGCACGTCCAGAGGCACGTTTCTCGGCCGTGTCCAAAAACAACATTTTTCTCACATGTCCAAAGACGGACACGGGAGGTTGGTCATGCTGTTGCGATTTGGCGTTGCGGTCGCGTCTCTCCTGCTGGCGGTGTCGGGCGCTTGCGCCGCCGACATCACCGTGGGTTTTGTGACCTCGTTGAGCGGCCCGGGCGCTTCAATCGGAATTCCTTATGAAAAGGGCATCCTCGCCGCCGAGGCCTATAGCGGCAAGGTCGGCGATTCCAACATCAAGATGATCCGGCTCGACGACGCCTCCGATCCGTCGGCCGCCTCGCGCGATGCCCGCAAATTGGTCGAAGAGGACAAGGTCGACATTTTAATCGGCACCTCCGGCACGCCTGGCGTGATCGCCATGGCAGTAGTGGCGGCTGAAACCAAAACACCCATGATTTCGCTGACGCCGGCGACCGCGCCGCAGAACCCGAACGGGCAATGGATGATCTCGATTCCGCAGCCGCCGCCGATGATGGTCGAGGCGGTGGTTGAGCGCATGAAAAAGGACGGCGTCAAGAGAGTTGCCTATATCGGCTTCTCCGATTCATGGGGCGATCTCGTCTATGATGCGCTGATGAAGACCGCCGGCCCGGCGCACCTCGAGGTCGTCACCAACGAGCGCTATGGCCGTTCCGACACGTCGGTGACGGGACAGGTCCTCAAGATCGTCGCCGCACAGCCGGACGCCGTACTCACCGGCGGCTCCGGAACACCCGGCGCGTTGCCCTATCTGGCGCTCGCCGATCGCGGCTTTAAAGGCGGCCTTTACGGCACCCATGCGCTGATCAACCCGGACTTCGTGCGCGTCGGCGGAGCAGCCGTCGAAGGCCTGATCGCTCCGGCGGGACCCGTGATCGTCGCCGAGCAACTGCCCGACAGCAGCCCGACCAAGAAAGTCGCGCTCATGTTCCGTGACATCTATCAGAAGACCAACAACGCGCCGACCACCGACGCGTTTTCCGCCTATTCGTTTGACGCCTGGCTTGTGTTTCAGGATGCTGCCAAGCGCGCATTACAAAAGGCGCAACCCGGCACGCCGGAGTTTCGCGAGGCCCTCAAGGATGCCTTGCTCACCACAAAGAACGTGGTCGGCACCCATGCTGTCTATAACTTCCAGCCGGGCAGCTATTTCGGCGTTGACCAGCGTTCGCAAGTGCTGGTCCAGTTGCGCAAAGGCCAATGGAAGCTGCTGCAGTAGCGGAGTGGCGGCTGCGGCTGTCGTCTTGATCACGGGCTCTTCTCGATGACGCCGGAGATCGCCCTTCTCCTCGCTCAGGACGGCATCACCACCGGCGCCATCTACGTGTTGATCGCGCTGGGCCTTGTTCTGATCTTTCTGTCGACGCGCGTGATCTTCGTGCCGTTTGGCGACGTCGTCGGCTATGCCGCGCTGACGCTCGCCGCGCTGCAGCTCAAGCGCACGCCCGGAACCGTGTGGCTGGTCCTGACACTGACGGCGATCGCCACGGTCATGGAAGTCCATGCCCTCGTCCGCCAGCATCAGATTCAGCGTCTGCCGCGCGCTCTGTTTTATTATGCCGTGCTCCCGGTCGTACCGGCCGCGGCGGCGTGGGCCGCGGCCGGTTACGATCTGCCGATGTGGAGCGCAATTCTGATCACGCTCGCGGTTGTCCTTCCCATTTCGCCGCTGCTTTACCGGGTCGCGTTCCGCCCCATGGCCGATGCCTCGGTGCTGGTCCTGCTCATCGTCGCCGTTGCCGTTCATTTCGCCATGTCCGGCATGGCACTGATATTTTTCGGTCCGGAGGGTTTCCGGACCCAACCGCTCACGCGCGCCTTCTTCAATATCGGCCCGATGATGGTTTCGGGCCAAAGCATTCTGGTCATGGTCAGCGCTGCGGTCTTCGGCCTTCTTCTGTTTGTGTTTTTTGAACATACGCTCAACGGTAAAGCGCTGCGCGCCACGGCGGTCAATCGCGTCGGCGCCCGGCTGGTCGGCATTCAGCTTTCAACCACCGCCGCGACCGCCTTCCTGTTGGCATCGGCGCTCGCCGGAATTTCCGGCATTCTGATCGGGCCGATTGCGACGCTGTATTACGATTCCGGCTTTCTGATCGGACTGAAGGCTTTTGTCGGAGCCATTATCGGCGGCCTGGTCAGCTATCCGGCGACCATCGTCGGCGCACTCCTGGTGGGTCTGCTGGAGAGCTATGCGTCCTTCTGGGATAGCGCCATGAAAGAAGTGATCGTCTTTGGGTCGCTGATCCCAATTCTGCTGTGGCAGTCATTTGCCACGCGAACCGGCGTTGAGGAGGAAATCGAAGAAGAGGAAGGTGAACGCCAGACATGATCCGCACTCGGTCCAGCATCGCTGTGATCATTGCGATCGCCTTGCTTGCGCTCGCGCCGGCATTGCTTGGCAGCTTCAGCATCACGCTGATGAACTATATCGGAATCTATGCGATCGCGACGCTCGGCCTTGTGCTCATGACCGGGATCGCCGGGGTGACATCGTTCGGCCAGGCTGCCTTCATCGGCATCGGCGCCTACGCCACCGCATGGTACACCGTGACATTGGGCGGTTCGCCCTGGATCGGCCTGCTGCTGGCGCTGGCGCTGGCCGGCCTCGCCGCCGCGATACTCGGCGCCGCCACATTGCGGCTCGGCGGACATTTTCTTCCGTTGAGCACGATCGCATGGGGCATCGCGATCTATTTTCTGTTCGGCAATTCGGAGACGCTCGGCCGCTATAATGGCCTCTCCGGCATTCCCGCAATCGCGATCGGCCCGATTTCGCTGGAAAGCAGTATCGCCATCTATTTCTTCATTTGGGCAACCCTCGGCGCCGTGATGCTGCTGTGCCGGAACTTGCTGGATTCGCGCCAAGGCCGCGCCATTCGTTGCTTGCGCGGCGGCACGGCGCTGGTCGAGAGCTTGGCGATCGATTCCTTCCGCATTCGTCTTGCCGTCTTCGTGCTTGCCGCTCTGTTGGCCGGATTGTCCGGCTGGTTCTATGCCCATATGCAGCGTTATGTCGGCCCGATCCAATTCGACATTGACGCCGGCATCGAGCTTCTGCTCATGGCGCTGGTCGGCGGCGCCAGCCAGATTCTGGGCGCCGTGGTCGGCTCTACCATCGTCACGCTGATCAAGAACGTCCTGCAGGACGTCCTGCCCGCCGTCACCACCTACAGCGGCCAGCTGGAAGCGGTGGTGTTCGGCGTTCTTTTTGTCATCCTGCTGCAGAAAGCGCGCGGCGGTGTCGTGCCGCTCGTCAGAAAATATCTGCCGCGCGCGAAGCAAGAAATCCCGCTGGCCGCAAGCGCGCCACTGCTGCGCCGCGCGCGGAGCGCGCAAACGGCACAGGCCGTGCTTGCAATTCATGGCGCGACCAAGCGCTTTGGCGCGCTCGTCGCCGTGAATGATGTCAGCTTTCAGGTCAAGCCGGGCGAAGTGCTCGGCCTGATCGGACCGAACGGCGCCGGCAAGAGCACGTTGCTCAATCTGATCACAGGCGTGCTCAAGCCGAACAGCGGCACCATTCTTTTTCAAGGCCGCAATATCACCAGGCTCCCGCCACGGCACATCGCCGCGGCTGGCATGGCGCGCACCTTTCAGCACGTCAAGTTGCGGCCCCATATGACGCTGCTCGAAAACGTGCTGCTCGGCGTTTACTCTCGGACCCATGCCGGATTCCTTGCCGGCGCGTTGCGGCTCGATCGCACCGAGGAGGCTGCCGCCCGCATCGAAGCCCTGCACCAGCTGCGCCGCGTCGGCCTCGGCGACAGATATGGCGAACTTGCCGGCAATTTGCCGTTGGGCCGGCAGCGGCTCCTCGAAGTGGCCCGTGCGCTCGCGGCCGATCCTGCTCTTCTCGTGCTCGACGAGCCGGCAGCCGGATTGCGCCGGCTCGAAAAGCAGACGCTATCCGACTTGCTGCGCGATTTGCGGGCCGAAGGCATGACGATCATCCTTGTCGAGCACGACATGGAATTCGTGATGAATCTGGTCGACCGCATCGTCGTCATGGATTTCGGCATCAAGCTCGCCGACGGGCTGCCCGCCGCCATCCGCGCCGACGAACGTGTGCAGGAAGCCTATCTGGGCGGTGTCGCATGACGATGCTGCTGTCGGTGGAAGACCTGCATGTCAGCTACGGTAAGGTGGAGGCCGTGAGCAGCGTGTCGCTGGACATGCAGGCTGGCCAGATCGTCACCGTCATCGGACCGAACGGCGCTGGCAAGACCACCCTGCTCTCGGCGCTGATGGGGCTTCTGCCGTCGCGCGGCAAATGCCGCTATGAGCATGACGACCTGCGCACGCTCAGCACCGAAGAGCGCGTGCGGCGCGGCATCTGCCTGGTGCCGGAACGCCGTGAATTGTTCAGTGAAATGACGGTTGCCGACAACCTGATCCTCGGCGCCTATACGCGCTGGCGCGACCGCAGCGCGGTCTACGCGGATCTCGGCGAAGTATACAGGCGTTTTCCAAAACTTGCCGAACGGCGCCGCCAATTGGCGGGAACGCTCTCGGGCGGCGAGCAGCAGATGCTCGCGCTCGGGCGCGCGCTGATGGCGAAGCCCCGCCTACTTTTGCTTGATGAGCCCAGTCTTGGACTGGCGCCGCTCATCGTCCGTGAAATCTTCCGCATTGTGGTGGGCTTGCGCGAACTTGGCGTCTCGATCCTGCTCGTCGAGCAAAATGCCCGCGCTGCGCTCGAGACGGCCGATTTCGGCTATGTGCTCGAAACCGGCAATGTCGTGCTGAGCGGCCCTGCGGCCGGTCTCGTTCACGATCCCCGTGTCATCGCCAGCTATCTTGGCGGCAAAGTAGAGCCAACTCCATGACGTCCATTCTGCGCAAGCAATGGTCGGACGCTTTCGCGCCGGCCGAGCGAACCCTGCCCACTATGCTTCAGCGCCAGGCCGCCCGCAGTCCCGAAAAGATTCTGGTCTCGGCTGGCGACGTCACGTTGACTTATGCGCAAGCCTGCGATGCCGCGGCGCGCATGGCCGCGGCCCTGCAATCCGCCGGCATTCGTGCCGGAGAACGCGTCGCTCTCATCTGCTCGAACCGGATGGAATTCATCGAGATTTTGCTGGGCTGCGCCTGGCTTGGCGCCGTTCTGGTGCCGATCAATATCGCTTCGCGCGGACCGCAGCTTCAGCATATTTTGTCGAATTCCGGCGCTCGGCTCCTGGTCGTCGAAGGCGACTGCGCGGACAATCTTTCCATGCTCGATCCTTCGGCGCTGTCGGTCGAAGCGCTGTGGTCAATCGAAGCGGCGGCAAAGATTCGAATGGGGAAACTCGAATCCGTTCCCATGCCAAGGGGCAACGCCGGCGTTTCGCCGATCCGTTTGCGGCCGAGCGATCTTGCGGTCATTCTATACACATCCGGCACCACGGGGCCGTCAAAGGGCGTCTGCTGTCCGCACGCCCAGTATTTCTGGTGGGCGGTGAACACGGGGGCCGCGCTTGAGCTGCGGCCGGACGATATCCTGTGCACGAGCCTGCCCTTGTTCCACACCAATGCCCTGAACGCCTTCTATCAGGCGATATTGATCGGCGGCACGATCCGCTTTGAAAAGCGTTTTTCCGCCTCCGGCTTCTATTCCGCATTGTCGCGCCATCGCGCAACGGTGACTTATTTGCTCGGCGCCATGGTTCCGATCCTGTTGTCCCGTCCGGCCTCTCCGGAGGAGCAGGCGCACGCCACGCGGATTTCGCTGGCGCCGGGCGTACCGAAGCAGTTCCACGCCGAATTCATAGAGCGCACCGGCATTCGCATGATCGACGGCTGGGGCTCGACGGAAACCAATATGGTTCTCGGCACGACGGTCGACCGGCAACGCGCCGGAGCCATGGGCCCCGTCTTCGACGGCTTCCAAGCCCGCGTTGTCGACGAAGAGGACAACGAGGTCGCCGACGGCACCCCCGGCGAACTCCTGGTGCGCGCCGACGATCCGTTCGCCTTCGCCACCGGCTATTTCGGCACGCCGGAGAAAACCGTCGAGGCCTGGCGGAATCTCTGGTTTCACACCGGCGACCGCGTCGTCCGCGAGCCTGACGGCTATTTTCGCTTCATCGACCGGCTCAAGGATGCGATCCGGCGCCGCGGCGAGAACATCTCATCGTTCGAAGTGGAACAAGTGCTTTTGAGTCACCCAAGTGTCGCCAATGCCGCCGCCTTCCCGGTGCGCTCGCAATTGGCCGAAGACGAAGTCATGGCCGCGATCATTCTTCATCCCGGCAAGAGCCTGACACCGCCGGAATTGATCGAGTTCTGCAAGCCGCGCCTGCCCTATTTCGCCGTGCCGCGCTATCTCGAATTCATGGACGAGTTGCCGACCACCGAGAACGGCAAGGTGCAAAAATATAAGCTGCGCGAGCGTGGCGTGACGGAGGCGGCGTGGGACCGCCAGGTCTTCGAAGACGCGCCGCCATCGCGCCGATAGCGCGCCGCACCGGCGGGTGCGCCGGCAATGCGCCCTATCACAGCGATCCGCCCCAAACGCTGCGCGAGGCGCGCTTATAGACCGCGCCGTCGCGGCGCGAAAACAATCGCTCGCCCGCCGATCCGTCAGGACGGCAGAGTTTCAGCGTGACGCGGCCGCTGGCCTTTCGCGGCGGGGCGATGACGCGTGCTCGCGGGTCGGAGGCCGGCTGACGCGCGACTGCCACATAGCTGAACTTCTCGTCTTCCCAGGGAACCTCGGCACCCTTGGCCCGCCGATGCAGACGCGAGCGCGCGACACGTTCGGCGAAATGACACCAGTCCGGTGGCCGCAGCGGACAGGCATTGACATGCGGGCACGGCGCGATCACGTGGGCGCCGCTTTCAATTAATTGCCGGCGCGCGGCCAGAATGCGCTGCCAGCCGGCCGGCGTGCCGGGCTCGACGATGACAAGAACGCCGGCAGTGGCCTGCCATGCCCGTGCCCAAACCGAGGGCCGATCGTCAGGCGCGAGTTCGTTCAGCACGTAAGCCAGAATGACCAGGTCGCGTGGCGCATCATCAGGAATTACCCTGCAGATATCCGCCGTACGCCAGGTCGTGCGCGGCAGGTTCGTATTGGCGGCGAGGTCCTCGCCGCAGGCGCGGAAAACCGGACTTGCTTCGATCAGCAACGCGTCGGTGAGGCCGGGCCAGCAATCGGCGGCGGCCCATAGCGCTGTTCCAGGGCCGGCGCCGATATCGAGCACGGTCTTTGGCGCAAAATCCGGGTGGGCGCCGGCGACCACGCCGAGGCTCGCACGCGCCGCTGCGTAGGTCGCCGGCAAGCGTGTCGCGAGATAGGCGAGCGCATCGCGTTGGGTTGCGACATGGGGCCTGCCATCGCGCCGCTCCTCGCGATAACGCTGCGACAGCGCCGCCGCCGTCGCGGCAAGATCGCCCAGCGCCACGCCGTCCAATGCGCGATCGACGGCCCGGCGCAAAGGCTGCGGCAATTCCATGGATCACCCGCCTCAGGACGTTGCGCGGAACCCAATCCCGCGCTGTCCAGCGGTGCGACTAGCCGCGAAGTGCACGCCGGCGCAAGCCGCTCCCGCGTTTGGGTTATGCCGCCTCCGCCGGAGGCGATCAACCCACGCCCAGGACGCGCGTCGTATCGTCGAACAGGTCGTCGACCGTCATTGGCCGTGCGATCAGGTTCTGCCGCAGGCAGAAATCGATGATGACCTCCAGGGTCGGGCGGCAGGCTTCGACGCCGAAACGATAGGGGTCGAGAGCGCCTTTGTCGGGAAGACCCGCTGCGCGCTTGCTCTCGCGGAATTGTTGGAACACCTCCCGCACCACGTCCGGCCGCGACCGCGACAATTCGCTACGCACCACCAGCATGTGATTGATCGGAACGCCGTGATGGCGTTCAGCCCATGTCTTGGCTGCGGCATCGGGATCAGGAATAAGATGCTTCAAGCGCGGATCGGGCAGCTTGTCGCCGACCACGGCCGCATCGATCTCGCCGTCAAGCAGCATTTGAACAAGCTCTTTGCCTGGAGGCGCACGCTGGACGACGTCCGGATCGCGGTATTCGGCCAGATGCGGATCCTCGAAGGTGATCCACTCGACCTTGTTGAGGTCAACGCCGTAGTCGCTGGCCAGAATGCCCCGCACCCAGGTGCCGGTGGTCACTGTATAAGCGCGGACGCCGACGCGTTTACCGGACAGATCCGATGGTTTCAGTTCGCCGCGCTCGGCATTGTAGGCGATGGTGTGATGCTGGCCGCGGCTCACCACCACGACGGGCAGCAGCACATAGGGCTTGCCGAACGACTTCGCCTGCAGATAAGTGACGATGGCAAGCTCGGCGAGATCGTATTTGCCGTCGCGCACCACCTGCTTGAACAGATTGTTCGCGACCTTGACCTCGGCGAAATCGAAATCGACCAAATCCGAGCGCACCGCTCCGCTCTTGAGCGGCACGACATTCGGATAATTGCCGAGCATTGTGTGTAAAGTGACCTTCGGAGCTGCCATGACGCCCTCTACCGGCTGGCCAGCGACGGATAAAGCGTCAACGCGGTCTTGCCGAAAACCCAATCCTGATCCGACGCCTTGGCAAACGAAAATGCCTTCCGCGCGGCGCCGAGAATGTCCGCGAGGGTCCCGACCGAGTTCGGAAAATTCGAGCCCCAGGCGATTCGCGAGGCGCCGAACGTGTCGATCAATTTGCCGAAAAACGTCTCCGGCGTAGCCCTGCCCCAGGATTTCGGCGTCACATTGAGCGGCGAAATCTTCAAATAAACTTGGCCGTATTTGGCGAGCGCCAGGAATTCGGCGGCTTGGCTGTAGGGCGGCCCATCTTCGAACGGCACGCGCGACAGGTGATCGAGAATAATGGTCACCTTCGGAAACTTGTCCATGATCTGCCGCAACAGCGGGATGCCCTCCTGCTTCATTTGCACACAGACCGGGATGTTCTTTGCCGCCGCGTGCTCCCAGAACGGATAGGTCTTCGGATCGGCAAACCAGGTGGCCTGGTCCGGCAAAGTGCTCCCGGTCGTGAACAGCCGCATGCCGGTGCAACCGCGGCCGAGCCAGTAATCGAACGTCTTCACGGCGTCCGGCGTCATCACATCGATCGAATAAACCCCGGTAAAACGGGTGGGGACCGCCTCAACGGCGTCGGCGACATAGCTATTGTCAAAGCCGTAAGCCGTCGATGAATGCACGATGGCGGCCTTGGCGACGCCGGCATCGTCCATGGCTTGCAGAAGCTGCTGGTACGTGGTCGGCCGCTCGCTCGACCATGTCGACTGCTTGCCGCCGAGCGGCGCAAGCGGGTAGCGCTTGGTGTCGGGCGAGACGATATGCGGATGAATGTCGATGATTTCGGACATGTCTGTTCCTTGCACGAGGACGGATAGGTCTCAGGGATCGATCTGGACGAAGACTTCATCAAGGCTTGGCCGTGACGGAATGAGTTCTTGCTGCAGGGCGTAAGTGACCAGGGCTTCGATGCTGGCGCGATTGGCCGAAATTCCGTAGGGCAACGGGTCGCCCATCAAGGTCATGAATTTACGGTAGCGCTTGTCCTCCGGAGCGTCGTCTTTGCCGCGCTTTAAGTCCTCGATGTAGGGTTCCTTCGCTGCCGCGAACGCATCCATCAGCGCCCGCGCGAGCCATGGATAGGCTTTGACGTGTTCGTCCTTGACGACGATCAGGCCATGAATCGGCAGAATGCCGCTGCGCCGATACCAATCGGCTTCGACCTGCTCGACATTGGCGATCAGCTCGGGATAAACGCCGGCGTCGCCGCCGGTTGGCGCATTCATGTCCCAATTGGCAATCGGCGGTCCGGAACGGCCGACACCGGCCGGACCGGTGAACCCGGCCTGTATCTCGCCCGAGGCCATCATGCTCTGCAGCGACTGGCCTACCGCCGCATGAACCACATTCGGCGGCAGCTTCAGCGTCGTGACATGCTCTTCGTCATCGACCACCCAGGTCACCTTGGCTGAATCAAGGCCATATTCGTTGACAAAAATGCCGCGCGTCCAAACTCCGGTGGTCACCGAATAGGCGCGGACGCCTACCTTCTTGCCCTCGAGATCCTTGGGCGTTCGGATATTGGCATCGGGGCGAACGGCGAAGCCGCCATGATGAAAGCGACGCATCAGGAAGATCGGCAAGGCGATATAGGGCGCGCCGCGAGCCCGCGCGATCATATAGGTGGTCGGCGCCATCTCGCAGACGTCGAATTCAAGATCGCGAACCATGCGCCGGAACGCGGCAATGATCGGCACCACCTGAACGAAATCAGGATCGACGCCGTTGATCGGCACCCGCCCCGATTTCAGGGCCCGCGTATGCCCATAATCCGCAATCGCCATTTTCAACCGTGGCTGTCCGGCCATTTCGTGCTCCAAAAGCGTGCGCAATTCCGTCCGTTACGCATCGGCGTGAAGCGGATGCGAGCGCGGCAAATTTCTATTGTTTGGGAATTCCTGCCTTCTCGATGACCTCGCGCCATTTGGCGATGTCGGCAGCCATGCGGTCGCGCATTTCCTCGGGCGAGCTCGCGCGCGCTTCGAGCCCGAGCCGCAACGACTTCCGTTGCACGTCGGGCTCCGCCACTGCCCTGCGGATCGCGGCATTGAGTGTGCCGATGACGTCCGCCGGTGTGCCCGCCCGCGCTTCGATCCCATTCCAGCTGGTCATCACGTAGTCCGGCAAACCACTTTCCTTGGCCGTAGGGATATCTTTCAGCAGCGGGTCGCGCTCGACACCTGAGGTGGCGAGAACGCGAAGCTTGTCCGGACCGATCGTCGTCCCGAGGCCGGCAAAATAATCAAAGCCGAGATCGACATCGCCGCGCAGCAGCGCGGTGACAAGGTCCGGTGTCGTCCGATAAGTGACGATGGTGAACTTCGCCCCGCTCACCTGCTCGAACAAATGCGCCGACAGATTCTGCGTGCTGCCCGGATTGATCGCGCCGAGATTGAGCTTGCCGGGTGCCGCGCGTGCCGCCTCGATCAGATCTTGGACCGACCTGTAGGGTGACGTCGGCGGCACCGCCAGCAGCATCTCGAAATTGGCGAGTACGGAAATCTGCGCAAAATCCTTGATGACGTCATAAGGCAGTTCTTGGAACAGGGTTGCGCTGATCGCCTGCCCGTTGCCGAATATGCCGAGCGTATAGCCGTCAGCGGGCGCTTCCAGCACGGCCCGCGCCGCGGCGATGCCGCCCGCGCCGGGCCGGTTTTCAACCACGAATGCTTGCTTGAGATACTGGCTGAGCTTGTCGGCGACCATTCGTGCGGTGAGGTCGCCGGCTCCGCCCGGTCCATAAGGCACCAAGACCCGGACCGGCTTATTCGGAAAGTCAGCCGCGGTCTGAGCGTTGACGCCCGAAACCGCAGCGCAGGCCACCGCAAGGCCAACCGCAGCGCGGCGCATCCAGCGCGCAATGATCCGAGGCCGTGTAAGAATAGGCGCCTCCCCCGACAAGCTTGTTGTTGCTCAGGTCTCATCCACGGTTCGAACGCCGCCCATGGAAGCCTGGCTGATTGCCGCCAATTGTCGTTGGGAGGCCGTCGAACCGCCAATAGATTTCGCGCCCGGAGCCATAAGTTCTTGCTATTAATGCTTGCGGAGATTTCCCGTTGTTGCCGCCATCACCGAGCCCGCGATCCAATGAGCCCCGTCGATTTTCCATCAATCCGCCAGCTTCGCGCCTTTGCCGCCGTTGCCGAGTCGCAAAGCATCACCGGCGCCGCCAAGGCGGTTAATCTGTCGCAGCCGGGCGTGACGGAATCGGTCCGCGCTCTCGAGCAGCGCATCGGCGCGCGGCTGTTCGAGCGCCGCGGCTCCGGGTGTTATCTCACTGCGAGCGGTGCAGCTCTGCTGCCGCGCATTCTGCGATTTTTCGATCAGCTTCGTATTGCGCTGAGCGACGGCAATAGCACGCAAGCCGTCGACATCGCCCTCATTCGCGTTACCGGGCCGCAGATCCGAAGCTTGATTGCGGTCTCCGAGAATTATTCCTTTGATGCGGCGGCGCGATCGCTCGCGATCTCCGAGCCGTCGCTGCATCGCGCCGCCAAGGGCCTCGAGCGCGAGCTGCGCCGGCGGCTCTATCAGCGCACCAGCAGAGGCATGACCACGACCCAGCTCGGCGCCGAAATCGCGCGGCGCTTTCAGATCGCGCTGCGCGAACTCGCCTATGGATTGGAGGAATTGCAGGCCGCGCGCGGCAACGTCGTCACGCGCATCGTCATCGGCAATATTCCCCATTCCGGAACGCAGGTTCTTTCCTCGGCCATCAATGCATTCTTCAAGACATATCCGACCGCGACGGTCCAAGTCGTCGACGGTCATTACGAAGAGCTGTTGGATGATCTGCGCGCCGGCAAGCTCGACTTTCTATTCGGCGTGCTGCGGCGGCCGGATTGGGCGACCGATGTAACGGAGGAAGAACTGTTCACGGACCGCTATGTCGTCGTCGGCCGCGCCGATCACCCGTTGCGGCAGGACAAAACGCTTCGCCTGCGCGCACTCGCACGCTACCCCTGGATCATGCCGGGAGCGATGACGCCGCGGCACCAGGCCTTCCGTCGCATGTTCGCGAGCCTTGCTGCCTTGCCGAAAATCAGTGTTGAGACGACCTCGCTGCAAATCCATCGTGACCTGCTTGCGACGACCGACCAGCTGACACTGATGTCGGCGCTGGAGGCGCAACTCAACGAGCCAAGCAAGCTTGCAGTGCTGCCGTTCCGGTCGGCAAAATTACGGCGCTGCGACGGAATAGCCACGCGCGCCGACTGGCAACCGACCGGTATTCACCGCCATTTTCTGACGCTGTTGCGCGCCGACGCACGCGGCGTCGACAACAGCGGATCGTTCAAACCAAGGCCGGACGGCAGCAAAGTGCGCCGCCGCGGCGGTGCGATCACGCCGACCTGACTATGATGGTTTGATTCCCGCGAGCTTCGCGGCTTCCTTCATCGCCGCGTAATCGGTCTGAATGAATTCGTCGAATCCCTTCGGCGTCATCTGTTCCGCGGTGGCGATCTCCGAGCCCAGACCGACGAGACGTTCGGCCGCCGGCGAACCGGGGCTGAGACCTTTCGCGACTGCATCTCGCAGCTTGGCGATGATGTCGGCCGGCGTCTTGGCCGGCGCCAGAACGCCGATATAGCTCTGCGCAACGAAGCCTTTCACCCCGCTTTCGTCGAAAGTGGGAATGTCGGCGGCCAGTTTCGAACGGTGCGTTGCCGCAATCGCGACAATATGCGCTTTGCCGTCCTTGTGTAGCGGCAGCGCCGTGGAAAACTCGGTCATCGCGCCGTCGACGGTGCCGCCGATGAGATCCGGCAGCATTGCGCCGCCGCCGCGGTAAGGCACATGGGTAAGGTCGGCGCCGGTCGCGGCTTTGAGGCGTTCGAGCGTCATATGCGTCGCACTGCCGACGCCGCTTGTCGCAATGGTCAGCGGCGTCTTCTTGCTGGCAGCAATGACATCGGCGACCGTCTTCGCCGGTAGGCCGTTGCGCAGGATGAGCGCATGCGGCACGTAGCTCGTGAGCGCGATCGGAGCAAAGTCCTTCAACGGATCGTAGCCGAGCTTCGCCTGCACGAACGGATTGACGGTGAGCGGCCCGTTCGAGCCGACCAGAAGCGTGTAGCCATCGGGATCGGCGTGCGCGACAAATTCGGCGCCGATACCGCCGCCGGCGCCGCCGCGGTTCTCGACCACGACGGGCTGCCCCACGGCCTTGCTGATCTGGTCGCCGACAATGCGGCCGACGATGTCGGCATTGCCACCCGCGGCAAACGGCACGATCAGCCGGATCGGCCTTGAGGGATAATCCGCCGCGAAGACATACTTCGGCAGCAAGGTGCTCACCGGCGCTGCGCCGATGCTTCCAAGCAACAAGCGACGTGAAATCAAGACGAGCAGCCTCCCATCAAGATGTTGTTGGCCCCAGGCGGGTTTTTCTCACCGGGCTGTTCTTACAAGAATAGGGCATTTCCCGTCATTTGCTAAATTGATATCGGATATGCGACCTATTCGCGCGGTGCATCAGGCGGTTTCATGAATCTCAACAATCTCGATCTCAATCTGCTCAAGGTGCTCGACGCCCTGATAGCCGAGCGCAGCGTCACGCGCGCGGGGATCCGCCTCGGCCGCTCGCAGCCGGCGGTGAGCCATGCGCTTGACAGGCTGCGGCGCCTGTTCGGCGACGAATTGCTGGTGCGGGGCCCGGCCGGGCTTGTGCTCACGTCGCGCGCCGAGGCGCTGCGCGGCCGGGTGCAGGAAGCGCTGCAATTGATGGAAAGCTGCTTCGGCGATGCGCCGGCCTTCGATCCCGCGACGGCGACCGGCGTTTTCCGACTGAGCACGCCGGACCGTCTCAGCCTGGCCTTGATGCCGCCGCTGCTCGCCCGAATGCGAAAGCGCGCGCCCGGGATGGCTCTCCAGGTCATGACCGCCGACCGCGAGCAGGCGCTCGATCTGTTGGATGCCGACCGTGTCGATCTGGCGCTGGGCTGGCTCGACGGCAAGCCGGGCCATTTCCAGGCGGAATTCGTGATGAACGAGAGCCTGTTCTGCGTGTTCCGGCGCGATCACCCGATTGTCCGGCGCCGCGGCCGTTTTGATATCACGGCGGTGCTGTCCTATCCCCACCTCGTGGTCAGCGCGACCGGCACCGGCCGCGCGATCTTCGACGACCTGTTGGCGCGGCATGGGCTGCGCCGCGAGGCGCTGATCGCGGTGACCAATTTCACCGTGGTGCCGCAGCTCCTGCGCAAAAGCGAGATGATCGGCGTCTTCACAAGTCTCGCGGCCGATGTCTTTCGCAAGTCGTTCGGCTTGGCGAGGCGCCCCGTGCCGATCGATGTCGGCAAGGTCTCGACCAACATGGTCTGGCAAGCGCGGCATGATCGCGACAAAAAACACCAATGGCTGCGCGCCGAGATCAAGGCCGTCTATGCCGACCTGCGCAAGGGCGCGGTCGCAAACCCGAAGCCAGATTCCGCGCCGCAGCGCGGCCGCCGTCAATTGGCGCGCGCGTGATTCCTGGCTAGAAAGGCAAGCGTCCGCTCCCGCGCCGATGCCGCAGCGGTGGCCACATAGGTCGGCCGCACGTCGTTGGCAAAGGCGTGACCGGCCTCGTAAATGTAGGTTTCCGCCTGCGGAAGGGCCTTCCGGACGTCTTCAATGATTTCCGGCGTGCTGTTCGGATCGGTTGCGCCGAAGTGGAACAGCAGTGGACATGCCGGCCGGAAATGCAGGTAGTCCTTGAGCCGCGTGCCGTAGAACGCGATGGCGCCGCGCAGATCAAGTTCACTCGCCGCACGCACGATGACGCCGCCGCCCCAGCAGAACCCGAGCACCGACACGCCATGAGGTCCGCGAACGCAGTCGGACGCAGCCGCGATGTCGAGCATCACCTTGTCGAGATCGAGGCCATAGGCGAGATCGCGGCCGCGCTCCGCCTCGTTGAACGGAACGACCAGACCGGGCGACACGCGATCAAACAGACAAGGAAAGATCACATCATAGCCATCGGCCGCATAGGCGCGGACCACCGATTTCATTTGCTCGGTCAGACCGAATATTTCCTGTAGGACGACCAGACCGCCGCGACTCTGCCCCTGCGGCGCGGCGCGGAATCCCTGGAAGCGAAATCCGTCGGCGGCCGTCAGCGCCACATCGGCTTCGGACATGCTGATCGAGAGATCGGTCACGGGGGGCTCCCTGGCAAGACGGGCGAACGTAAAGCCGGTTGAGGCATTCTCCGAATCGATAATCGATATACAGGGTATTAGACCGGTGAATGGACAGAGATGGGCCTTCTTGGAGGCCTATGTGCTTTTCAGAGGCCTATGTGCTTTGAACCGGCGGCATGCCATGGGTGTGAAAGGACTCGATGGTTTTGAGCCCCCAGGCCTGGCCTTTCTTGCGCTCCTCCTCGGTCCAGCGGATCGGCTTCCAATCCGGCGCCAAGATCAAGCGCGCACCGGCATTGGCAACTTCGACACGATTGCCGCCCGGCTCATAGACATAAAGAAAGAAGGTCTGCTGGACCGCATGCTTGTGCGGACCGGTTTCAATGAACACGCCGTTCTCGAGAAAGATATCGGCGGCGCGCAGGATTTCCTCGCGGCTGTCGAGCGCGTAAGTGACATGATGAAAGCGGCCTTTGCTGCCGGTGTGATCAAGCGTATAGGCGAAATCATAGGATTTGTTGGTGAAGGTCAGCCACATCCCGGCTTCGGTCCCGTCATTGAGCACGATCTGCTCGGTGAGGCGCGCGCCGAGATAGTCTTCGAAGAAGACGCGGTTGGCCTTGATATCCGCGGCCAGCCCGTTGAAATGATCGAGCCGTCGCACATTGACGCCGCGTGCCGGAAAGCGTTGCGCTTGATTTTTCAGCGCGGGCCGCTTGTCGGATGGCGCCTCGTACCATTCGGTTTCGTAATAAAGCTCGATCCGATGGCCGTCCGGATCGTGGCAGACGAAGGTCTTGCCGTGACCGAGGTCGCCGTCCGTCCAGCCGATATCGCAGCCGGATCCCTTCAGCGCCGCAGCGCGCCGCTCGAGCGCCTGCGGGCTGCGGCAACGAAATGCCGCATGTCCCATTCCGGACGTTTTCGAAGCCGTGAGCTTGAGACTGTAGCGCTCATAGTCGTCCCAGCCGCGCAGAAATAGGCTGTCGCCGGCCTGGCCGCTTTCAGTCATCCCGAGCACGTCAATAAAGAACCTCGCGCTCGCCTCGAATTTCGGCGTCAGCAATTCGATGTGGCCCAGATGAGCGACGTCGAGGATTGGTTCACGTATCGTTTCCGGCATCGAAGCCTGTCTCTCCAACGGTCGCGGCGACGCCGCGGAAGAACTTTATCAGGTCAATTCATTGTATGCGGTTCAGTGTCAAGACGGGTTGCCGCCTCGCAACGCGGCCGCGTGCGATTAGCGTCGCAGCCCTCCGCATGGCGGGATTGTCACGGGGCGCCCTGTCGAGATAATTTCGCTCCCGATTGAGAGCGCACCCATCACCAATCTAATAATGAAGCCCGCAGCTCTTGCCTAAGGAGACCACCATGAACACCGCTGTTCCCCCGAAAGCGCTGAAGGCGCAACCGCTGAACCTGCCCGCGAACCGCGACGCTTTTTATGGCGGCAAATGGCACAAGGCGAAGTCGGGGCGCAATGCAGATACCATAAATCCGGGTACCGGTGAATCGCTGGGAGCGGTCGCCGATTGCGGCGCGGCCGATATTGACGCTGCCGTCGCGTCCGCCAAAGCCGCCTTCCCGGCCTGGCGCGACACGCCGCCGCTCGAACGGGCGCGGCTCCTGAAGCGCATCGCCACGGTGCTGCGCGACCATGCCGAGGAGCTGGCGCTGATCGACGCGGCCGACTGCGGCAATCCCTTTGCCGAAATGGTCAAGGACGCAACCATCGCCGCGGCACAGATCGAATTCTATGCCGGACTGGTCACCGAGATGAAAGGCGCCTCGATCCCGATGGGGCCGGGCGTGGTCAATTTCTCGGTGCGCGAACCGCGCGGCGTGGTCGGCCGCATCATTCCCTTCAATCACCCGTTCATGTTCTGCGCCGGCAAGGCCGGCGCTCCGCTCGCCGCCGGCAACACGGTGGTGATGAAGCCGCCGGAACAGGCCCCGCTCTCTTCGCTGCGCCTTGCCGAACTGATCAGCGATATTCTGCCGCCCGGCGTGTTCAATCTCGTACCGGGCGGGCGCGAAGCCGGCGCCGCATTGGCCTCGCATCAAGACGTCGCCATGATCGCGCTGATCGGCTCGGTGCCGACCGGACGCGCGGTGATGAAAGCGGCGTCCGACACGCTCAAAGCCGTCATGCTCGAGCTCGGCGGCAAGAACGCGCTGATCGCCTATCCCGACGCCGATCCGGACGAGGTTGCGGACGCCGTCATCGGCGGCATGAATTTCACCTGGTGCGGCCAGTCTTGCGGCTCGACCAGCCGGGCCTTCGTTCACGAGAAAATCTATGACGCGGTGCTCGCCAAAGTGAAAGCCAAGATCGGGCATTATAAACCCGGCATCGCCACCGATCCGGCGACGACCATGGGCTCGATCATTTCCAAGACGCAATACGAGCGCATCCTGGGCTTCATCGACAGCGCCAAAGCGGAGGGCGCGCGGCTTCTCAGCGGCGGCGGCAAGCCGTCCGATCCCGCGCTCGCCAAAGGCTTCTTCATCGAGCCGACCGTATTCGCCGACGTGCAACCGACCATGCGCATCGCACGCGAGGAAATCTTCGGACCGGTGCTTTCCGTCTTCAAATGGAGCGACGAAACCAAGATGCTCGCCGAGGTGAATGCCGTCGAATACGGCCTCACCGCCTCGATCTGGACCAATGACCTGTCGACCGCGCATCGCGCGGCGGCCGCCGTGCAATCCGGCTTCGTCTGGATCAACGAAGTGTCCAAGCATTTCCTCGGCGCACCGTTCGGCGGCTTCAAGCAATCCGGCATCGGGCGCGAGGAATGCTTTGAAGAACTAATCGCCTATACCCAGGAAAAGAACATCCACATCCGGCTCAAGCCGGCAAAGGCATAGTCGCGACGGCGGCGCCGGGGGAAAGCCGGTTCCACTTTTGCTCTGGATCACGCCTGCGCGCTGCGGCCCTTTTGCAGCAGCTGCTTCTCCAGCATGACGTGGATTCCCTTGGCGCCGTTCACCACCTGGGTGACGCGCAGATCGGCAGCGAGACTACACAGCGTATAAGCCTCCTCGCGCGCGATGCCCGTGCGCGCGCAGATCAGCTTGATCATGTCGCGCAGCGCAATCACCACGGCGCTGTCGAGATCGGGATCGAACGCCATGGTCATGACATGTGTCGGCGTCTCGGCCATCGGCCATTCGAGCTTGAAGTCATTGCGCAGGTGCAGTTCGAACGCGCCGATCAGCCCGGTTTCGATGGCCGTGATGCAGACCTCTCCGTCGCCTTGCACGCCATGGCCGTCGCCGACGGAGAACTGCGCGCCATCGACATGAATCGGCAGATAGAGCGTCGTACCGGCGACCAATTCCTTGTTGTCCATGTTGCCGCCGTTGCGCCGCGGCGGCGGCGAGGCGATCGCGCCCCAGCCCGGCGGCGGCGCCACCGCCATCACGCCGAAGAACGGCTTCAACGGCAGTTCGAGCCCCCATGGCAAGCGGCCGACCATGCGCGCGCGGTCGAGCGGAATATGGATGAGATGAGTGTGATCGAAATCGTCGGGCAGCGCTCCGACCAGCGGGCGCGAGAAGTTGTAGCCCCAGTCACAGGCGAGTTCGACCGCCTTGATCCGCACTTCGAGCACCTGCCCGGCTTTGGCGCCGCGCACGCCCACAGGTCCAGTCATCATATGCGGGCCCAGCCTCTGCGGCACTTTGGCATGCACATCGGTCAATGCCTTAGGCACCGTGAGGCCCGAATGCGGCGGCGGCAGTTGCCAGGGCGCGCCCGACACTGAAGACATGACCACAGTGTCGCCCGGCTCGACCGTGATGAGCGGCTTCAGCGTGGCGTCAAAATAGCCCCAGTGCACGGTATCGGCGCCGGCATCCAGACGATGCGTTTTCATAAAAGTGCTCCCATCACGGCGCCGCGCAGTCGCCGGACCTCCGCACCGAGCTTCCGGAACCGACGCCAAGTCCGCATGTTTCCCTCGTAACCGAGCCTCGTCAGCGCCCCGGCCGCAAATTGATTTGCCTCAAGGACGCAGCTGGCAGGCTCATTAGAAATATCTTCTCTCGAGGAGAGCAACTCCCTGCGGTGGAGACCTGTCATGCCATATCGCGTCAACAGTGATTTGCCGCCGGCGGTGCGAACGCATCTGCCGGATCACGCCCAAGACATCTACCGCGAGGCCTTCAATCATGCCTGGGCCGAGCATGCCGGCGAAGGCCGCCAAGAGGAAGCCGCACATCGCATCGCCTGGGCGGCGGTCAAACGCTCCTATGTCAAAGTCGGCGACGAGTGGCTTGCGAAAGCCGGCCAGGCAAATTGAAGCGCCTCTCGCTTGCCCAACCCTGCTCGACACATACGGCGGCGGCCGACGCCGAAGGACGGGAGAACAGAAAATGCTGCAAGAGCCGAAGCAAAGTGACACAGCCGGAAACGACGAGGACTCCCCGTCGCTGACGATTTCACCGGAAAAGGTCTGCTTCATCATCATCAAGGCCAGGGAATTCGACGCCAAGGACGAGGTAACCGATCCCGATCCCGGATCGAATGCCCCAGACGACATGGACATTGCGGTTCTTGAAGATCACCGCGACGACCCTGTGGTCGAGGAGATAACTTCGCTCATCAACTCGCTTTCCGAAGACGAACAGATCGATCTCGTTGCCCTGGCGTGGCTCGGACGCGACGATTATTCGGTGAGCGATTGGCCGTCCGTGCGCGAAGAGGCGGCTCGCGCCCACAACAAGCGCACCGCGCAATATCTTCTCGGCATGCCGCAATTGGGCGATTTTCTCGAAGAAGGATTATCGATGCTTGGCTATTCCTGCGAGGAATTCGAGATCGGCCGGCTCTGACCAGATCAGGCCAAGCGACAACCGACAAGAGAGCGGAGCATGAATAAGCTGTCCATTCCTCACGATGCGCTGGTGTTCGTCGGCGACGGACAAAAGGCGCTGTTCCTGCGCAATGCCGGTGACGCGAAATTCCTCAATCTCGTAACCGAGCGTGTTTTCAGCGAGGACGATCCGCCGACCCATGAGCAGGGCACCGATCGTCCGGGCCGCGGCTTCAAGCGCGCGGGCACAAACCGCCGCACCAGCTTTGAGGAAACGGACTGGCACGAGCTCGAGAAACTGCGGTTTGCCGATCATGTCGCGGCAGCGCTCGAAGAACTCGTTCGCGCCAGAAAAGATGCGCCGCTGATCGTCGTCGCGCCCGCGCGCACGCTCGCGGAACTGCGGCAAGCCTTCCACGCCGATGTGAAGAAGCATATCATAGCCGAGATCAACAAAGACCTGACGAAGCATCCCGTCTCCGATATCGAGAAGCACCTGGTCGGGTGATTGCAGCACCGCAGGACGACGACGATGGGTAAGCAATCCGCAAATATATCCCAGAGCACCGCGCTGGCTCTCGCCGACGATATCAGGCGCATCCTGGGATCTTTGGACGACGAGAAGCTGGTCGACATCGTGGCGCTACGGCCAACCATAAAAGACGTCGAGGAAGCCTCCTTATGGCTCGCCGGCGACGCCGATGTTTTCGGTACGGGCGAGCCGCTGAAGTCGAACGCGGGACGCATTGTCGCAATACTGACCGCCGACGAGGAAGACGACCCGCAGCCGCGCGCCTAGGATGATACAACGGACGAACGAACGACGTTTTGATTGAACGCCGTTACCAGGCGCCTCAGCCCGTTACTTCAGCCCGCTTCGCGCACCGTAGCCACTGCCACCGGCAGGCTTTCGCGCGCGGCGGCACGCCAGCGTTCGATTTCTGCAAGTTGCGCGTCAGGGCGGCTGGCCACCACATTGGCCCGGCCAAAATAGACGGCGCCACCTTCGCCATCGATCGAAAGCCAATCACCTTCGTTGACCGTCGTCCGCGGCAGATGCGCGCAATGCCGTACGATGTCCACGGCAATTTCTGTACAACCGACAATGCAGGGCTTGTCGAGCTGGCGCGCCACGAGCGCTGCATGCGCGGTTCGCCCGCCAACCGCGGTGACGATACCCGCGGAAACCGCAAAGCCGCCGACATCGGCGGTGCTGGTATCGGGCCGAACAAGAATGATCGGATCGCCGCTGGCCGACAAGCGCGCGGCGCTCTCGGCATCGAAGGCCGCGCGGCCGACGGCGATACCCGCGGATGCGCCGGTGCCGCGCACGATCGGCTCGCCGGCGTCGATAAAACGCCTGGCCGTCAGCCTGTTTAAATCCACATCCTGGAGGCGCTGCAGTGCCTGCGCGGGTGTGATGCGCCCCTCCCTTACGAAATCGATCGCAAACTGAAGTGCCGCCTGCGGCGTTCGCTTTGCGGAACGCGCCTGTAGGACCCAGAGTCTGCCGTTTTCGATCGTGAATTCGACGTCTTGAACGTCGCCGAATTCGGTCTCGAGCCGCGCCAGCGCGTCGCGCAATTCTGCTGCCACTTTCGGCAATGATCGGATGATGGCGTCCTCGGTCTCCGGCGTGCGTCGGCCCGACACGACATCTTCGCCCTGTGCGCCGAACAGCACATCGATGATCGGATTATTCGCGCCCGTTGACGGATCGCGCGAGAACGCGACTCCCGCTCCCGACGATGAGCCGCCATTGCCGAAGACCATGGCCTGCACCGTCACCGCGGTGCCTTTGAGATCGTCAAGGCGCTGCAGGCGCCGCTAGGTCACGGCCCGCGCGCTCATCCACGCTCCACTTCGTACTTTGCGAGACAATTCAGGTCTGAGCGCTCCATCCCGGACCTCCTGTTCGGAATTCTATAGAATTATCGTCAGCTCGATTTCTTGCCAACGCCTTGACTTAGGTCAAATCCCCGCCGGTATCGGTTATGCGACTTGAGCCGATATCCATTGCCCGGGTTCGCGCCTATCATGGCGTACGCGACAGCGTGGAACACTGACACCAATGCGCGCGATGGTGCTGGAGCGGCCGGGTGAGCCGCTGCATCTGATTGAACGGCCGGAGCCTGTGCCTGCCGACGGCGAGGTCAGGATCGCGGTCCATGCTTGCGGCGTCTGTCGGACGGATCTGCATGTCGTCGACGGCGAATTGCCCGATCCAAAACTACCGATCATTCCCGGCCATGAAATCGTCGGCCGCATCGACGCGCTCGGTCGCGGTGTGACCGGGCTCGCGGCCGGCATGCGCGTCGGAGTGCCTTGGCTCGGCCGCACCTGCGGCCATTGCGAATTCTGCCGGAGCGGCCGCGAGAACCTTTGCGATCGCCCGCTGTTCACCGGCTATACCCGCGATGGCGGCTATGCCACGCATGTCGTTGCCGACGCCCGCTACACGTTCAAGCTTCCGGATGATGGCAACGATGTCGCGACGGCACCGCTGCTCTGCGCCGGCCTGATCGGCTGGCGTTCGCTGCGCATCGCCGGCGACGGCAAGAAGATCGGCCTTTATGGCTTCGGCGCTGCCGCTCACATCATCGCGCAGGTTGCGCGCTGGCAAGGGCGCGACGTGTTCGCATTCACCCGCGCCGGCGACGCCGCGGCGCAAGCCTTCGCCCGGCAGATGGGCGCGTGCTGGACCGGCGCTTCGGACGAGGCGCCGCCAGAGAAGCTCGATTGCGCCATCATTTACGCGCCGGTGGGTGCGCTGGTGCCCGCGGCGCTTGCCGCAGTTCGCAAAGGCGGCCGGGTCGTCTGCGCCGGCATCCATATGAGCGACATCCCGAGCTTTCCCTATCGGCTGCTATGGGAAGAACGCGAGCTCGTGTCGGTGGCTAACCTTACGCGACGGGACGGCGAGGAATTCTTTTCTGTCGTACCGCAAGCGGGCGTCATGACAGAGACGGTTCCCTACCCGCTTGTTCGCGCCAATGAGGCACTATCCGATTTGCGCTCCGGACGGCTGCGCGGCGCCGCCGTGCTCGTGCCCTGACCGTCACATGCGCATGGCTTGATCTAGGTCAAAAATGCCGATCCGTCCTGCTGCTAATTCTTCGGCATCGAATGACTTCGGCCGGCCTAAGCATCAAAAGAAGAAAAGGGAGATTATCGTGGACAGAGAGCGTTCTCACATCGGCGCAAATGCCAAAAATCAGCCGCCGCGCGACTGGGCACGGCTGCTGCGAAAGTTGCGGTGGATCGGCTTGGAGTCGGAGGCCGAACGACTGGAAGTCGCAGTCTGCGCTGTACCTCCCGAACAACGAACCGGCGTATCGGTGGCCTCGTCCGATACCGATTGAACGTCGGATCGACGCTGGAGCGGCTGATGGCCGTTCCGGCACGTCCTTGAGTCTGACATGTACGAACCCACGCGCTACTCGCCTCTTGGCCTTGCCTTCTTGTGGCAAGCGCTCGCCGCCGCCTCGGCCAGCGAAATCGCGGCACTTGCGGCAAAGCAATTGGTCAGCCTCGCCGTGGGCGAAGAGAAATCGTCTCGCAGCGAGCCGCAATGGTTCACGCCGCACCGCGTTGCGCTCAGGCTGAAAACGGTCCATCTGCGCGAGTTTACCCTGGATCCGCAAGCGCAGCCGGTGTTGCTCTGCGCGCCGTTTGCGCTGCATGGTGCGGCCATCTGCGACTTGGAGAAAAACCACAGCCTTGTCGCCGCATTGCGGGCAGCTGGATTGAACCGCCTTTTCGTCACCGACTGGCGCTCGGCGACGCCGGACATGCAGTCCCTCGGCATCGACGACTATCTCGCCGACCTCAACGTTCTGATCGATGACATCGGTGCACCGGTCGATCTGATCGGCCTGTGCCAGGGCGGCTGGATGGCGCTGCTTTACGCCGCGCGCTTTCCCAAAAAAGTTCGCAAGCTCGTGCTTGCTGCCGCGCCGATCGACACCAAGGCTGCCGCCTCGGCGCTATCGACGCTTGCCGAAACCAGCTCGCTCGCCGTTTTTCATGAACTTGTCCGGCTGGGCGACGGTTTGGTTCCCGGCGGCAAGGTGTTGAAGTTTTGGGGGCCGGAGACGATCGAACAAAAAGACATCCGCGATATTCTTGAAACCGACGAACACCTCGGATCCGCCGCCTTCACCGATCTTGAGGCGGCCTTTCGCGATTGGCACGCCTGGACCCTTGATTTGCCCGGCGTATTCTTTCTTGAAACGGTCGAAAAGCTCTATCACGACAATGCCATCGCGGCCGGCACTTTCGAAGCCTTGGGCCGGCGGGTCGATCTTGCCGCGGTCACGGCTCCGCTTTTCCTGCTGTCCGCCCATGACGATGAACTGGTCGCTCCCGCGCAGCTTCTTGCGGTGGAGCATCTCGTCGGCACCGCGCCATCATCGATCGATAAGGCGATCATCCCGGGCAGTCATGTCGGGATTTTCGTCGGCAAGGCGGCCTTGCAATGCGTATGGCCCGGCATCGCGCACTGGCTCACCGGAACTCGACAGCGCGCTACCGCCGCTGCGGAATAGCCGCAGTCCGGGCGAAGCAAGCTCCACCCGAACTGTTATGCATTCATTGCTGATACACATAGCTGCCCGGCGCATCGCCGAGCGCGGGATAAGCCCCGCTTTCGAGTGGCGGCGAGACCGTCTTTGCGTCGGAATGGCCATCCAGCCAAGCCAGCCATTCCAGCCACCATGAGCCTTCCCTGCGGCGTGCTTGTCTCAGGAAGAAATCCGCGTCGGAATGCTCGCCCTCCCCTTTTCTATGGATCCGGAAGGACTGTCCGGCATGCCCCGGCTCGGACACGATCCCGACATTATGGCCGCCGGAAACGAGGAGGTAGGTAATTTCCGTCTCCGTCTGCAGATTGATCTTATAAGTCGAGCGCCACGGCGCCACATGATCACGCTCCGTTCCGACGGCAAATATCGGAACATGAATGTCGCCGAGCGACACTGGACCTCCGGCAGCGGCAAGCCGTCCCTCGGCAAGATCGTTGTCGAGAAACAGCTTGCGCAGATATTGCGAATGCATGCGATAGGGCATTCTCGTCGCGTCGGCGTTCCATGCCATGAGATCCGTCATCGGCTGCCGCGTGCCGAGCAAATAGTCATGGACGATCTTCGACCAGACCAGGTCGTTCGAGCGCAGCATCTCGAAAGCTCCAGCCATCTGCCGGCTGTCGAGAAATCCCTGCTCCCACATCATGTCTTCAAGAAAGGCAAGCTGGCTCTCGTCGATGAACAGCATCAGCTCGCCGGCCTCGGTGAAATCGGTTTGTGCGGCAAGGAGCGTAAGGTCGCCGATCCGGTCGTCGCCATCGCGCGCCATCGCCGCGGCGGCGATCGACAACAGCGTGCCGCCGAGACAATAGCCGACGGCATGCACCTTTCGCTCCGGCACGATCGCGCCGATCGCGTCGAGCGCGCTCATGATGCCGAGCGACCGGTAATCGTCCAGCCCGAGTTCGCGATCCTCCGGTCCCGGATTTTTCCAGGAGATCATGAAGACGGTGAACCCGCGCTCGACCAGGAACTTCACCAGCGAATTGTGCGGCGAAAGATCGAGAATGTAATATTTCATGATCCATGCCGGCACGATCAGGATCGGCTCCGACCGTACTGTCGCCGTCGCCGGCGCATATTGAATGAGCTCGATGAGGCGATTGCGATAAACGACCTTTCCCGGCGTGACCGCGATATTGCGGCCGACTTCGAAATTCTCGGCGCCGACCGGCCGTTTGCCGCTCACGGCCCGTTCCCAATCCTCCATGAAATTTCTGAAGCCCTTGACGAGGTTCTGTCCGCCGGCGCGGATCGTGCGCTGAAGAATTTCAGGATTGGTCCAGGGAAAATTGGATGGCGCGAACATGTCGAGCACCTGGCGACCGGTGAACTCGACAACTTGCTCGTGCTTCTTGGCGGTGCCGCGGACATCCGTCGTCGCATTGTGCCACCATTGCTGCTGCAGCAAGAATCCCTGATAGATGAAATTGAACGGCCATGTCTGCCATTCCGGTGCCGCGAAGCGGCGATCCTGCGGCAGCGGTTCGATGCACGGCGCGGCGTGGCTGCCCTCCGCTGTGCAGCGCCAGACATAGTTGCCGAATCTGAGATTCTTGCGCAGCGCCTTGTCGACAAGCTGCATGCGCTTGCCCGGCGCGCAAGCCAGGTGCGTCGCCCAGTCCAGATAGGCCAGCGCCAATGCGGCCGGAGACAGCCCGCCGGTTAATCGCGAAAACGTGGCATGCAGCGACCGGTCGATGACATCGGTCAGTGCCGTCACACTATAGGAATCGCGCTCGGCGATTTGGGAGCTGGGACCGGGCGCCGGAACCGCGGGCCGCGGCGCCTTGACGGGCGGTGCAAATGGCACCAGGTCGGCCGGCACCAAGCCGCCCGGCTTTGGTCGTTCTTCGCCCGCCACCTGCCCCGAAGTTCCCGGCGCAATTCGCAAGATTTCGGTCATGCTTCGGACCCGTCGCTCGCCAATCGGTTCAAGTTCTATTTTGCCGTCGCAATCCCGACTATGATTTATGTCAAGGCTCGCTCTGGTGCGATGGCCTAGCCTTCAATGCGAGAAATCGCCATGAAAGACCCCGTCGAGCGCGCGCGAAAGTATGACGCCTTGATTTACGCGTGCCACGCGCTTGCGCCGGTGCGGACCGCGGTCGCGCATCCCTGCGATGAGACATCGCTGCGCGGCGCGGTCGAGGCCGCCGAAGCAAAGATCATCAAGCCGATTCTTGTCGGTCCCGAGGCGCGCATCCGCGCGCTCGCAGCGTCACTCGGTCTCGACATTTCGGGGTTCGAAATCGTCAGCACGCCCTATAGCCATGCCTCGGCCGCCAAAGCCGTCGAGCTCGTCCGCAAGGGCGAAGCCGACGCGCTCATGAAGGGCAGCCTGCACACCGACGAACTGATGGCCGAGGTCGTCAACAAGGAAACCGGCATCCGCACGGCGCGACGCATCAGCCACGTTTTTATCATGGATGTGCCGACTTATCCCAAGCCGCTGTTCATCACCGACGCCGCGGTCAATATAGCGCCGACGCTCGAGGACAAGGTCGATATCGTGCAGAATGCAATCGACCTTGCGCGGGCGCTGCGGGTCGAAACTCCAAAAGTCGCGATCCTCTCCGCTGTCGAGACCATCACGTCGAAAATGCCCTCGACCATCGACGCCGCAGCGCTGTGCAAGATGGCCGACCGGGGACAAATCACCGGCGGCCTGCTCGAAGGCCCGCTTGCGCTCGACAACGCGATCAGCCCGGACGCGGCAGCCATCAAAAAGATCACCTCGCCGGTCGCCGGCGACGCCGACATCTTGCTGGTTCCGGATCTCGAGGCCGGCAACATGCTCGCCAAGGAACTCAGTTTTCTGGCCAATGCCGATGCCGCCGGCATCGTCCTTGGCGCACGCGTTCCCATCATATTGACCAGCCGCGCCGACAATGTGCGCACGCGCATGGCAAGTTGCGCCGTAGCGGCGCTCTACGCCCAGGCGCTGCGGCTTGCCGCGGCAGCTGTCGGCAAGCTTCCGGACTGATGCACGCTGAAGTGTTTTGGCTCCACGGCATTTTTGCTTCCGTAGATTTACTTAGGGCCAAGCCCGGAGTTTGTCGCCGCAGCGGCGCGAGCTATGAACGCGCCAACGAGACTGGAACGATATTATGGGGGCGGCGCTGATAAACATGACAGGATCGGAAGTGACATGCATCGCGGTGAAATGGATCATGACGCTGACGAAACCGGCCGAGCAGCCGGCCTCGGCGCGACGGCGGAACGCGATCCCCGCGCCGGCCAGCAGCTGACGGGAGCTTCACCGGCCGGCCTGCCGCGCGAGCAGAACAGCCAGCTTCCGGTGCCGGTGGCCAAGCGCCGCTCGATGCGCGTGCGGCTCATGCGTGTTGCGCTTGCACTTATCGTCCTCGCCGGCGGCGCCGGTGCCTCCTATTACGTCTGGCAAAGGTTGCATCCGCAACTCCCGGCCGGCATTGCGCTCGGCAACGGCCGGCTCGAGGCCGATGAAATCGATATCGATACCAAATATGCCGGCCGCATCGCTCAGCTCTTCGCCGACGAAGGCGATCTGGTGAAAGCCGGTCAGGTCCTGGCGCGCATGGATACGCAGGACCTCGAGGCTTCGTTGAAGAAATCGCAGGCCCAGGTCGCGGGCGCGCAACGCGCCGTCGAGGAGGCCAACGCCAATCTCGAACAGCAGAAGACGCAGCTCTTGTTGGCACAGCAGGAATATGATCGCGCTGCCGCGCTGGTGCCGAAAGGCTATCAAACCAAGGAGGTCATGGATCAGCGCCAGCAAGCGCTGAATGGCGCCAAGGCACAGCTCATTGCCGCCGAAGCGCGCCTGACGCAAGCGCAAAGCGCGTTCGATGCCACGACGCATGACGTGGAACTCTACAACGTGCAGATCGCCGACAATACGCTGGTCGCACCGAAAGAAGGCCGCATCCAATACCGTGTTGCCAATATCGGCGAGGTTCTTCCCGCCGGCGGCAAAGTGTTCGTGATGCTGGACACATCCTACGTCTACATGGACATTTACCTGCCGACCGAAGCGGCGGGAAAAGTGAAGTTCGGCGCCGAGGCGCGCATCCTCCTCGATGCGTATCCCACCATCGCGATACCGGCCAAGGTCGTGTTCATCGCGTCGCAAGCCCAGTTCACCCCGAAGACGGTCGAAACCCCGAGCGAACGCGACAAGCTCATGTTTCGCATCCGCGTGCGCGTCGACGCCGACGTGCTCCGCACACGCGCCGAAGCAGTGCGCAGCGGCTTGCCCGGCGTCGCTTATGTCCTGACCGACGCCGATACGCCGTGGCCGGCCTTTTTGCAGAAGGTACCGGCAAAATGAGCGGAGCCGCCGCGCCGGTTGCGCGGGTGGACGACGTCACCCAGCAATATGGCCGTGTCCTCGCCCTCGACGCCGTCACGGTCGAGGTGCCAAGCCGCTGCATGGTCGGCCTGATCGGACCGGACGGTGTCGGCAAGTCGACCTTGCTCAGCATTCTTGCCGGCGCGCGTCGCATTCAGTCCGGCCGCGCCGATGTGCTCGGCGGCGATATCGCCGACACCGCGCATCGGACCGCGGTCTGTTCGCGCATCGCCTATATGCCGCAGGGGCTCGGCAAAAATCTCTATCCCGACCTCAGCGTCCGCGAAAACATCGAGTTCTTCGGCCGCCTGTTCGGCCAACCGCGCGCCGAACGTCGGTGGCGCATCGCCGAACTGTTGGATAGTACCGGCCTAGAGCCCTTCGCCGAGCGGGCGGCAAAAAATCTCTCCGGCGGAATGCGGCAGAAGCTCGGGTTGTGTTGTTCGCTCATTCACGATCCGGATTTTCTGATCCTCGATGAGCCGACGACGGGCGTCGACCCGCTGTCGCGGCGTCAGTTCTGGGAACTGATCGACCGCATCCGCGCGCGGCGGTCGCAGATGAGCGTGATCGTGGCCACCGCCTATATGGAAGAGGCCGAGCGCTTCGACACGATCATCGCCATGAATGCCGGAAAGATTCTGGCGACCGGCGAGTCGGCCGAACTGAAAGCGAGGACGGGCGCAGCCAGCCTCGAAGAGGCTTTCGTGGCCCTCCTGCCGCAAGACCGCCGCGATGGCCGCGAGCGCCTGGAAATTCCGCCGCGGCGCATCCTCGATGCCGCACCGGTGATCGTGGCGCGAAACCTGACCTGCCGCTTTGGCGAGTTCACTGCCGTCGACCGGGTGAATTTCGCCATCGAGCGCGGTGAGATCTTCGGCTTCGTCGGCTCCAACGGCTGCGGCAAGACGACGACGATGAAGATGCTGACCGGCCTGTTGCCGCCGAGCGAGGGTGAAGCCCTGATCTTCGGCAAGCCGCTCGACGTCAGCGACATCGCCGCGCGAAGCCGCGTCGGCTACATGTCGCAGTCCTTCTCGCTCTATAGCGAACTGACCGTGCGGCAGAACCTCAATCTGCACGCGCGGCTGTTTCATATTCCGCTCGGCAAGGCCGATGCACGCATTAGCCGATTGGTCGCGCAATTCGGCCTCGAAGAGCACCTCGACAAGCTTGCCGCCGATCTCCCGCTTGGCATCCGCCAGCGGCTTTCGCTCGCGGTCGCTGTCGTTCACGAGCCCGAAATGCTGATCCTCGACGAGCCGACCTCCGGCGTCGATCCGATAGCGCGCGACCGTTTTTGGGAATTGCTGATCGATCTGTCGCGCAATCAGGGTGTCACCATTTTTGTCTCGACCCATTTCATGAACGAGGCGGCGCGCTGCGACCGCATTTCGCTGATGGATTCGGGAAAGGTCCTGGCGACCGATACCCCGGCCGGTCTGGTCAAGAAGAGCGGCGCGAGGAATCTCGAAGAGGCGTTCATTCGCCATTTGGAGGAGGCCGCCGGAACCCGCACGTCCCAGGTCATCGATGTCGTACCTTCCGGCGAAACCCGTGCACCGGTCTCGCCGCGGCAACGGCCGCAGGCCTTCAGCTTGCGGCGGCTCCTGGCCTATACGATCCGCGAAGCGACCGAGCTCGTCCGCGATCCGATCCGCCTGACCTTCGCCTTGTTCGGTACGGCCCTGCTGATGCTGGTCTTCGGCTTTGGTATTTCGACGGACGTCAACAACCTGACATTCGCCGTGCTCGATCATGATCACAGCCATGAAAGCCGGGCCTATCTCGAGGAGCTTCGCGGGTCGCGCTATTTCCAGGAAAAGCCGCCGCTGATCACCTATGCCGAACTCGAGAGGCAGCTGCAGAGCAATCAGATCGACGCCGCCATCGAGATCCCCCCCGGCTTCGGCCGCGATATCGAGCGCGGGCGCCCGGCCTGGGTCGGCGCCTGGGTCGACGGTGCGATGCCGTTTCGCGCGCAGACGATCCGCGGCTATCTGCAGGGCATGCACCAATTGTATCTGACCGATCCCGCAGTAAAGACAACGGTCGCCGGCGCACGGCCGCCTGCCGACATCGAGGTGAGGTTCAAGTACAACCAAAACTTCGAAAGCGTCTATGCCATCGTTCCCACGACCATGTCGCTGTTGCTCGCGCTGTTCCCGGCGATTTTGATGGCGCTGGCGATCGTGCGGGAAAAGGAGCTCGGCTCGATCACCAACCTCTATGTCACGCCGGTCACGCGGCTTGAATTTCTGCTCGGCAAGCAATTGCCCTATATCGCCGTCGCGACCGCGAATTTCGCGCTGATTTTTCTGATGGCCTTGCTCATCTTCGCCGTGCCGCTGAAGGGCAGTTTTCTCGCGCTTCTCGTCGGCGTTCTGCTTTATGTCACGACGACCACGGCTTACGGCATGCTGATCTCGGCTTTTGCAAAGACCCAGATCGCCGCGCTGTTCGGTACGGCCATCCTGACGGTTCTCCCGGCAACCCAATTCTCCGGCATGATGGTGCCTGTCTCCGCTCTGTCGGGAGCGGCCCGGGTCATGGGCCGGCTGTTTCCGATGACCTATTTCGTGCCCATCAGCGTCGGCACCTTCACCAAAGGATTGGGATTGGCCGATCTGGCGCCGGACTTCCTGGCGCTTGCCGTCTTTATTCCGGCACTGACGCTGATCAGCCTGTTGCTCCTGCGCAAACAGGAGCGCTAGGCCGTGCGAAAGCTCAGCAACATCTTTTGGCTCGGCACCAAGGAATTGCGCAGTTTCATGCGTGATTTCGTCCTGCTCGGCCTCGTCGTCTACTCGTTCTCGCTCGCCATCATCGCGCAGTCGCAAAGCAATTCGCAGGAGCTGCACAACGCCTCGATCGCCATCGTCGATGAGGACCGGTCGACACTTTCGCGACGTATCGCTCACGCCTTCCTGCCGCCCTATTTCCAGACGCCGCAATCGATCGCCGAGCGCGACATCGTTCCGTTGATGAACGCCGGCAAGTACACCTTCGTCGTCGATATCCCGCCGAATTTCGAGCGCGACGTGCTGGGCGGCCGCGAGCCCGCGCTGCAAATCGACGTCGACGCCACCGCCATGGTCCAGGCCGGCCTTGGCGCGGATTACACCGATCAGATCGTCACCACGGAAATCCGCGATTTTCTCTCCCATGCCGAAGGCGTCACCCTGTCGCCGGTCAATCTCAACGTCCGCATCGCGTTCAATCCGAACGTCACGACCGCGTGGTTCACCAGCGTCATGGGCATCATCAACAACGTCACCATGCTTGCCATCATTCTCGCCGGCGCCGCCATCGTGCGCGAACGCGAGCACGGCACGATGGATCATCTTCTGGTCATGCCGTTGACGCCATTTGAGATCGCCATGTCGAAGGTTTGGGCCAACGGTCTGGTCATCACCATTGCTGCCGCACTGTCACTGCGTTTCGTCGTCGGTACTTTGCTCGGCGTGCCGATTGCGGGCTCGATCCCCTTGTTCATGCTGGGCGTGATGATCTATCTGTTCTTCGCCTGTGCGATCGGCATATTCATCGGCACTGTTGCGCGCTCGATGCCGCAATTGGGCCTGCTGTTCATGTTGATTTTTCTGCCGATGAACATGCTTTCGGGCAGCAACACGCCGCTCGAGAGCATGCCGCCCTGGCTCGCCACCGCGATGCAAGCGTCGCCTTCGACCCATTTCGTTTCATTTGCACAGGCCATCCTCTACCGGGGCGCCGGCGTCGATGTCGTTTGGCCGGAATTCCTGATCGTCGGTGCGATCGGGGGGCTGTTCTTCCTGCTGGCCATTCTGCGCTTTCGCGCATCGGTGGCGCGGGCGTCCTAGCAACGTCTTCCACCGCGTGACGGCCCCCCGAAGGCTTGATTCACATCAATTGACGCCCGCTGTAAACTGCTAGCCTGATACGAAATAGGTGTCGCAACAGCCTAATGCTGGCCTTTGATTCATGTTGGAGGCTCTCGAGCACGACCACTCAGGGACCGGCATCCGCTGCCCGCAAGGGCGCTCGCCGCGTCGCTGGATCGCTCCTATCAATGCCGTTCCTGCCACTTTTGCCATCGCGCTTGCCGGACTGTCGGCTGGCCTTCTGGCGTGGCTGCTGCAACGCAACGATCTTGCCCGGTATTTCTGGACCGCTGGAACGATTCCCGTCGTCATCGTCCTCCTGTTCGCCATCGTGCGCGATTTGCTCGCGGGCCGGATGGGTGTCGATGCAATTGCGCTCGTTTCAATGTCGGGGGCCCTCGCCCTCGGCGAAATGCTCGCGGCAATCGTTGTCGCCATCATGTATTCCGGCGGCAATCTGCTCGAGGACTTTGCTGTCGCCAGAGCCGAACGCGATCTCAGGAGCTTGATCGATCGGGCGCCCCGAACCGCGCATCGGCGTCGTGCTTCTGCCGTCGAAGATCTTCCGATCGAGCGGATCGCTGTCGGTGATCGGATCCTGGTCCGCGCCGGGGAGGTGATCCCCGTCGATGGGATCGTCATCAGCAACACCGCCTTGATCGATGAGGCCGAGTTGACCGGTGAAGCCATGCCGGTGGCAAGACAAGCGGGCGAAGCGGTACGCAGCGGCACGCTCAATGCCGGCGACAGCTTCGACATGCACGCATCGTCTTCGGCGAGCGAAAGCACCTACGCCGGCATTGTGCGCATGGTGAGCGCGGCGCAGACCGCAAAGGCGCCTTTCATACGCATGGCCGATCGCTACGCGCTGATATTGCTGCCGGTGACCCTCGCGGTCGCGGGCGGCGCCTGGTTCTTTTCGGGCGATGCCATCCGCGCCTTGGCGGTATTGGTCGCGGCAACGCCCTGCCCGCTCATTCTGGCCGCGCCTGTGGCATTCATTGCCGGCGTCGCACAAGCGGCAAAGCGCGGCATCCTGGTCAAGGGCGGCGGGCCGCTTGAAGCCCTCGCCCGCGTTCATACGGTGATGTTCGACAAGACCGGCACATTGACGGTGGGCGGCGCACGCCTTGTCGCGATCGAAGTCGCGCCGGGTCAGAAAGCTGACGACGTGCTGCGCATCGCCGCGTCGCTGGAGCAGAGTTCGCATCACGGGCTTGCCGCCACCATCGTCGAAGCCGCGACGGCGAAAGAATTGAAACTCACGATTCCCCAGCATGTTCATGAAGTTCTGGGATCCGGTCTCGAGGGCGTGGTGGACCGGCGGTTGGTGCGAGCCGGCTCGCATCAGATGGTATATGGCTCGCGCAAGCCCGAGCCGTGGGCCGTGCGCGCGCTGCGCAGGGCGGCTTGGCGATCAGCGCTGAGCGTATTCGTCGCGGTCGACGGACAAGCCATCGGCGCCATTTTGCTCGCCGACGAGTTGCGGCGCGAGACGCCGCACGCCGTGCAATCGTTGCGCGGCGCCGGCGCATCGCGCATCGTCATGGTGACCGGGGATCGGGCCGATGCCGCCGACACGATCGGCGCCGCGCTTGATCTCGACGCGGTTCTTGCCAACCGCGAGCCCGCCGATAAGGTCGATGCCGTCGTCAGCGAACGGCGGCTGCATCCAACCATCATGGTCGGCGACGGCATCAACGATGCCGCGGCGCTGGCGGCGGCCGATGTGGGGATCGCCATGGGCGCGCGCGGCGCCAGCGCCTCGTCCGAGGCGGCCGATGTCGTCATCCTGGTCGACCGCCTCGACCGCGTATCGGACGCGGTCGCGATCGCGCGCCGCACCCGCTCCATTGCCTGGCAAAGCATCGTCGCGGGGCTGACATTGTCCGGCGTGGCGGTCGCGTTTGCGGCCATCGGCCGGCTGCCGCCGGTCGCGGCAGCGCTGACCCAGGAGGCAATCGATGTTGCCGTCATTCTCAATGCATTGCGCGCGCTGACGCCCGGCTTCGCGCTTCGACGCAGGCAAATGACAGCAACGACCGCGGCGGCGCTGGTTTCGGACCATAGGCATATGGAAGTGACGCTTGATCGACTGCGCGAAATCGCCGACGCCTTGGACAGCGCCGAAGGTGCCGGCGCCGTCACGCTCATTTCGGAAGCTGACGGGCTGGTCGAAGACAGCATCGTCGCGCACGAACGCAGCGACGAACGCTCGGTCTATCCGAGTGTCGCCAAATTCCTGCGCGACGGCCATGGACTTGGCGCCATGAGCCGCGCACATCGTGAAATTATTCACTTGGCCAGGTTGTTGCACCGATTGGCCGACAGCGCGGCCCCCGAAGGGGCGGACCGTTATCTGGTTCGCGATGCACAACGCATCATCGAGTCAATCGAAGCGCTCGTCCGCATCCACAACGCGCAAGAGGAAGATATCTACGAGCACGCGAGCGGCGCCTAGCATGCAAAGGCAATTTCATCCCAGCAGGCGACCCCTTTCCTTGATTTGAACCGTTGCCGAGGCCTCATGGCTCAATTGCAGATCGATCCGGCCGGAACGAAGCCTGCCCACTATGGGACGAGCAAGCCCGGCAGCCTGCCGCGACTCTGGCATTCGCGAACGAAGCTCACAGAGGCCGCAAAGCCGCACGCGGAGGAACTCGTTGCAATCAGCCTGCTTTCGGCCGAGGCCGCGTGCCGCGATACCGGCTCGAGCACCTTAGGGCTGACCAGTGACGAAGCCGCGCTCCGCCTTAAAGACTATGGCCTCAATCTCGTCACGCGCGAGGAAGCTCCGACCATCCTCCAGGAAATCTGGGGCCGTGCCAGGAATCCGCTCAACGCCCTCCTGGTTACCCTGGCAGCCGTCTCGCTCGTTCTCGGCGATGCACGAGCGGCGATCGTCATCGTCATCATGGTGTTTCTTTCCATTCTGACGGCATTCATCCAGGAGCATCGCTCGAATAAAGCCGCGGCCCAGCTGCGGGCCATGGTGAAGACCACGGCGAGCGTGCGGCGGATCGGCGGCGGCGCCGCGCCCGACTTTGCCGAAGTACCGCTCGAAACTTTGGTCCCAGGCGACGTCGTGCGGCTATCGGCCGGGGACATGATACCCGCCGATCTGCGTCTCCTCGAAGCCAAGGACTTCTTTGTCAATCAATCGGCGCTCACCGGCGAGGCCATGCCGGTGGAGAAATATGCCCACCCCTGCGACACGCGCTTAGACGACCCTTTTGATCTTCCCAATATCTGTTTCATGGGCGCAAACGTCGTCAGCGGCTACGCCAATGGTCTCATTGTCCGCACCGGACGGCGGACTTTTTTCGGACAATTGGCCGATGACATTGCCGGCCAATACGTGCCGACCGCATTTGATCGCGGCATCAATCGCTTCGTCTGGCTGATGATACGCTTCATCATCGTGATGGGGCCGCTGGTGTTTCTCATCAACGGCCTGACCAAGCACGACTGGCTCGAAGCGCTCTTGTTCGCGGTATCGGTCGCCGTGGGCCTGACCCCCGAAATGCTGCCGATGATCGTGACGGTCAACCTCGCCAAAGGCGCCACCGCAATGGCGCGCGCCAAGGTCATCGTCAAACGGCTCAACGCCATTCAAAATCTCGGTGCGATGGACGTCCTCTGCACCGACAAGACCGGAACCCTGACGCAGGACCGGATCATTCTCAAGCGTCACCTGGATATCCGCGGCGAAGAATCGGAAAAGGTCCTGCAATACGCCTATTTGAACAGTCACTTTCAATCCGGCCTGAAGAATCTGCTCGACGTCGCGGTGCTCCAGCACGTGGACGTCCACAAGAGCCTCGATATCGAGAGCGGCTTTCGCAAGGTCGATGAATTGCCTTTCGATTTTTCACGGCGGCGCCTGTCGGTCATCGTCGCCCACGGGCAGGACAAGCACCTTCTCATTTGCAAAGGCGCGGTCGAGGAGATCTTCTCGGTTTCGACCCGATACGAGAGCGACGGCATGAAAGGCGCGCTCGATGCCAGTCACTTCGCGACGGCGAAAGAGGAAACGATCGCGCTCAACGAAGACGGCTTCCGCGTCGTTGCTGTCGCCTACAAGGAGCTCGACAACACCCAGACATCGTATTCCGTCGCCGACGAGTGCGATCTGACGCTTCTCGGCTATGTCGCCTTTCTCGATCCGCCCAAGGACAGTGCGCGCGAGGCAATCGCCGCGCTCGCCGCCAAGGGGGTGCAGGTCAAGATCTTGACCGGCGACAACGACGTCATCACCCGCAAGATCTGTCGCGAAGTCCAGGTCGACGCCGGCACGATCCTTCTCGGCAAAGACATCGAGCGGCTGAACGATCAGCAACTGGCGGATCTGGCCGACCGCACCACGGTCTTTGCCAAACTCACACCGTCGCAGAAGGAGAGGATCGTCGGCGCCCTGCGTCTGACGGGACATGTCGTCGGGTTTCTCGGCGACGGCATCAACGACAGTCCCGCGCTGAAGGCCGCGGATGTCGGCATATCGGTCGACACCGCGGTCGATATCGCCAAGGAATCGGCCGATATCATCCTGCTGGAAAAAAGCCTGCTGGTGCTTCAGGACGGCGTCGTCGAAGGACGCAAGATCTTCGCCAATATCATCAAATATATCAGGATGGGCGCCAGCTCGAACTTCGGCAATATGTTCAGCGTGCTCGGCGCCAGCCTGTTCCTGCCTTTTTTGCCAATGGCGCCGATCCAGGTGCTCACCAACAATCTGCTCTACGATTTTTCGCAGACCGCCATTCCGACCGACAATGTCGACGCCGACTATATCGCCAGACCGCGCCGATGGGATATCAGCAATGTCTTCAAGTTCATGGTTCTGATCGGGCCGATCAGCTCGATCTTTGATTATATCACCTATGGAATGATGATTTATGCCTTTGGCGCATGGAACCATCCGGCGCTGTTCCAGACCGGATGGTTCGTCGAGTCGCTCCTGACCCAGACGCTGATCATTCACATCATCCGCACCGCCAAAATCCCGTTCATTGAAAGCAGGGCGAGCCCGGCGCTCATCGGCACCACGATCGTCATCTGCTTCATCGGAGTCACGTTGCCGTTCACCTGGGCCGGCGCCGCGCTGGGCTTTGTTGCGCTGCCGACGCTCTATTGGCCGCTGGTTATCGCCATTCTGTTGAGCTACGCCGTGTTGACCCACCTGACGAAGCTTTGGTTCGTCAGGCGTTGGGGCATGTGACGATCTCTTGCACGGTCAATGCCGACATAGTGCGGAAAGAAGCAGCCCCCCGCTATCATCAGCCCGGCCTGCTCTATGTCTTGCGCGTCTATTCCATGATGTGCAGCAGGGCGACTTCTTCGTCCGCCGTCATCTCCTCGAGATCGCCAGCTGCCAATCCGGCATTTTGCAGACGGGGCTTGAGCGCCGCCGCAAGCGCTTCGGCCGCCCGCATGAGCATGTCCCCGTGCGCCTCGTCCACCAAGCCGGGACGTACGCTCTTGGCAAGTTCACCGAGGATTTCGGCAAACAGCGCATGGTGGAGGTGCATGCGCACCGATTTGCGCACGCTTTCATCGCCGCCGTGATGCAATGTCAATGCAATCCCGACCTCGTCCATATGGGCGTCAAAATCCGAGCTTCGCTCGAATGAGCCGATGTAGAGCTTGTCGGGATATTCGAGCGCCACCTCAGCTTTGTCCGGTATCGGCCTCATGGCCCGCTCCCACGTAATGGTAAACAAGATCTGCACAGGATCAGCCGGCCGCCGCCATGACATAGATCAAAGGCGCGGATCAAAGGCGCGGATCGATAAAACTTGAGAGAATGACCGAACGTGATTTTGGAAAATTTGAGCGATAGTCGGCGCCATCGTGTTCCGACGAAATCCCCTTTTTGCGGGATGCCGCAATGCAGTGCTTCGGAAGCGGTCCAATCGAAGATTGAGGCCCCGCATACCGGCGGCCGATCAAAATTACGGGAGGAGGAAATGCACGATACGAAGCTTCTCAATGGTCATGGAATGGAAAGCGTCGCAATCCCCGCGCAGGGCTCATCGGCCAACCAAGCTGCCATTCGCATGCCCTCGCGAACCAGTTTCTGGCCGATCGTCGGCTTCTGTGTCGCCGGAATGCTCGTCTCGCTGTTCGTGCCGACGGCATATTTGCACATGGAGCAGATGTCGCCCCTCGTCGCTGAAACCTCGCTAAGCTGACATAATGCGTTAACGTCGCATTAATTGACCATGCTTTAGCGCCCTTGCCGGCGTGAGCTTCCACGGGCGACTTGCGGTCCTTTCGGCCATCGCCCGGGCGGTTTTGGCATGTCGATTGCATTGCAGCTGGTGATGACCGACGAAAGCTATACGGCGCTCCTGCTCTGGACCATCTGCGTGCTGACATTCGCCTGCGGCGTTGTCGCATTGACGCAGCATCCAGAGTGGTTCGGCGCCTGATAAACCGGCAGCCGTGCATTTGGCCCGGGCAAGACCCTCGCCCGGGCCAAATGTGGCTCAATTCCAGCCGCGTCTTCGCCAGCACAGGCGCAGACCCTGCCGCGCAGAGCCACCGCGGCCGCGCCGAGACCGGTGGCCAAGGCGCCGCGTCAATCGCAACCGGTTTCGGCTGTGCTTTCACGGTGTCGCCACATTCCGTGTTGCGACATTCCGCAATAGCCCTCGTCGGTCGTCGCAACATCCATCCCTGAACGGCGCCGCCATGGTCGCTGCCCACACACACAAATCGGGATGCGGCATCCCGCTGGTGATGCGGCAAATCGCATCCGCTCGCAGTTGCCTGGACAAGACGCGCAGGCCCTGCAAGCAGCGCGTGGGCTGGATCGTGGGGCCGCGCCCGCCAAACGCCGAGCCTGGTGACGGCTCGGCTGGCGGTCGACATGCACTTATGCCATTCACTTACGCCATTGAGCTGCGGGGATTCGTGCAATTTGCCGATCCTCCGCGCCCATGCTTTTCTAGAGGCGATATGGCAGCCAAGATCATTGATGGAACGGCGATCGCGCGCTCGGTCCGCGCCGAAATCCGAAACCGCGCGCGGCGGCTCATGACCGAGCGCGGTATTCAACCCGGCCTCGCCGTCATCATGGTCGGTGAAAATCCGGCATCGAAAGTCTATGTGCGCAACAAGGTGCGCGCTTGCGCCGATGTCGGCATCTCATCGCACGTCTATACATTTCCCGTCACAGTTTCCGAGGCCGAGATTCTCGATTGCATCCGGCAGCTGAACGAGACCGACAAGGTTCACGGCATTCTGGTCCAGCTGCCGCTTCCGCCTTCCATTTCGGTGCAGCACATCCTCGAGACCATCTCGATCGACAAGGATGTCGACGGTTTTCATCTTTACAATGTCGGCGGGCTCGTCGCGGGTGACGCGGTCTTTCCGCCCTGCACACCCTATGGCGTACAGAAGCTGCTCGAACATGAAGGCATCGAGCTCGAAGGCCGCAATGTCACCGTGGTCGGCGCCAGCAACATCGTAGGCAAGCCCATGGCGCTGATGCTGATGCGCAAGGAGGCAACCGTCGCCATCTGTCACGCCAAGACCCGCGATTTGGCGCAGTACACCATCATCGCCGACATCTTGGTCGTCGCCGCCGGCCAGCCCGATTTGATTCTGCCGCAGATGGTGCGGAGCGGCGCCGTCGTCATCGATGTCGGCATCAACCGGCTACCCGATGGTCGCCTGGTTGGCGACGTCGACTTTGAAGGCGTGCGCCAGAAGGCGTCCTATATCACGCCGGTGCCGGGCGGGGTTGGGCCGATGACGGTTACCATGCTGTTGAATAATACCGTGGCGTCGGCCGAACGCTTTGCCAGCCGCGCGAGCCGCCTCCCCACGCTCGAGCAGGCGACCCCGGGCTGATTGCCGATGACGTCTGCCCTTCCTCAATGCTTTCCGGGAAAGCCGCCCAGTCCGTTGAAGGTCATGTACAGGGAATAACCGCTTACCGCGACGGCGATCGCGATTTCGAGCATGAGAAAGGCGACGCCGTATTTGTACCACGGCTCGGTGCGGGCATGGCTGGCAATAGAAGACATTCAACTCTCCTGAATTCGAGACCTTGTGGCGACGACCGCGCTCAGACCTGCTGACCTGCGAGTTCGCCTGTGAACAGACCGTGCTCTTCCGGATGCCGCTCATAACGTGCGGCCCAGAAGTAAAACACGACGATGGGCACGAACATGTAGAGCGCCACATAGAGATATCCCATGTGGATATTGGCGCTGCCCGCGAAGATCAGCGGATAGACGATGCCGCCGGCGGTCGATACGCCGCCGATGAAACCTGCAGCGATGCCGGGGCGGTCGGGAAACAACAGCGGCACCAGCGCGAAGGTGCCTCCGGTTCCGAAAGACAGGAAGATTCCGAATGCCACCAGAACCGCGATGGATGAGTGTAGCGAGCCCGAGAGTCCTGCGACCGTCAGTCCCATCATCGACAGCGTGATCAGGATCAACGCGATGCCGAGCCAGTGCAGCCGCGGCGCATAGGGCAGTTCTTTGGCGATGAAGGGAAGCGGCGTCCAGCCGCGGCGCTGGAATAGATCGGACATGAATCCGGAAAACGGCCGGAACAGCGAGGCATTGAACGACTCCACTGCGGCGAAAGTCCCTGCCGCGATCTGCAAACCGGCAACGCCGGAAAAGCCCAGCCCCAGAATCTCCTCGTGGAAGCCGCGGGCGAAATAACCGGGCAGCCAGGCATTCATCGCGATCTCGAGACCGAACGACATCGCGTAAGCGAGCATCAAGGCGATGGCGATGTAGCGTGTCCAGACAAAAACCGTGCCGCGGATGTCGCTGCCGCGCTGCGCGCTCAGGCGCCTCTCGGTTGTCTTGGCCGCGACGCCGCGCAGCAGATACCACGCAGCAATGCCGAGCGCGATCACGCCGAGCCAAAGAAAAGCGCTGTGGTAGTCGGTGCCGAAGATGCGTGGCAGCAAAAGAGCGCCTGCGCCGGCGCCGACATTGCCGGTGCCCGCATAGAGTCCTTCGGCGGTGCCGATCTCTTCCGGCTCGAACCATTGCGCCACGTGCTGAATGCCGACGACAAACGACACGCCGGCAACCGCGACGATGACACGCTCGACAAACAGCAACTCGTAGCTCGTGGTGTAGGCCGAAGCGATCGAGACCAAACCGCAACCGGCCAAGATGATTGCGAAAGTCCGCGGCGCGCCGAAGCGATCGGAGGCCCAGCCGGCGACGACCCGTCCGACCGGCGCCATCCAGATTGCCGAGCTCGCGAGCAGTCCGAGATCCTTGATGCCGAGGTGATAGGTCGCGGCAATGCTGGGGCTGAACGCCGCTGTCGAAAACCACATCAAAAAACACCAGAAGAAGCCGACAGTCGCGATGACGAGCTGTTCAACCTTATGAGTGGGCATATTGCCGCTCCTCTCCAATAGCCATGCTGCGAAGCGCCATCTGCGCCTTCGCGAGTTGTGGGGAGGGCGAACCGCCGTTGGTTCACCGGAATCGGATAAACGATGACGACGCCACTTCGGCGTCTGTTGGATCGGCTCCGGCGCTGGAGCGCGTCCAGCCACGGCAATGACAGGCCGCGGGCGCATTCATCCGAGCAAAGGGCGTGCCAAAGCTCGTTAAACGATTCAGCGGCGGCAAAGGCTCAAATTTTGCGCTATTATCTGTGCATCGACAACTTCAGCCGAGTTAACGCGACGATGAAACGCGCGAGGCGTTGCCCAAGTCTTCAGCACCGTGATTGCAGCATGAGCCGCGTGTGGCATATGGATGGGCGCACGCGCCGCGCAACAAGGTTGGGCGCATTCACCGCCGGTCCCTTATTTGGTTTGTACCTCGTCTGCGCAGATGGATCCCGCACTTAACATCGTCATTGTCGATGAGAATCCGGTGCGCGCCGCGATTCTTGCCGACGGCCTGCGCGAAGCCGGCTACACACGCGTCACGCGGATCGAAGAGACCACGAGCCTGCTGGCTCGCATTTACAGTCTCGATCCGGATGTCATTGTCATCGACCTCGAAAATCCGAGCCGTGACGTACTCGCCCAGATGTTTCAGGTCAGCCGCGTCGTGAAGCGGCCGATCGCGATGTTCGTCGACCAAAGCGATGCCGCCGCCATCGAAGCCGCCGTCGACGCCGGCGTCTCCGCCTATATCGTCGACGGGCTCAAGAAGGAACGGATCAAGGGCATTCTCGATCTCTGCATTTCCCGCTTCAACGCCTTTGCCCGACTGACCAACGAGCTCGAGCGGGCGCAGAACGCGCTCAGCGAGCGCAAGGTGATCGATCGCGCCAAAGGAATTCTCATGAAAGTCAAGAATGTCGGTGAGGCGGAGGCCTACGCGCTGCTGCGCAAGACCGCGATGAACGAGAACAAGAAAATCGCCGAAGTCGCCCAATCGGTCGTCACCGCCGCGGAGCTGCTGAAATGAGCGACGACAGTTTGCGTATCGGCTTTATTCCGCTTGTCGACGCGGCGGCGCTGCTCATAGCCGTCGACAAAGGCTTCGCTGCTGAACAAGGGCTGACGGTAGATTTGGTGCGCGAGGTATCGTGGTCGAACGTCCGCGACAAGCTCAATATCGGGCTGCTCGACGCGGCGCATTTATTGGCTCCGATTGCGGTGTCGTCTACGCTCGGCATCGGACACGTCAAAGTCCCACTGTTGTCGTCCTTTGTGCTGGGGCTCAACGGCAACGCGATCACCGTATCTCCCGCGTTGTACGGCGCACTCGCCGCTGCCGCCGACGGCGATTTGAGCAATCCGAATTCCACGGCCCTCGCGCTCGCCCGCGTGGTCGCGCAACGGCGCAAGAGCGGCGCCGCCCCCCTCACCTTCGCGATGACCTTTCCGTTTTCCATGCACAACTATCAAATCCGCTTCTGGATGGCGGCCGGCGGCGTCGATCCGGATGAGGATGTCAGGCTCGTCGTGCTGCCGCCACCCTTCATGGTGGACAGCCTTTCCAGCCGGCAAGTCGACGGCTTTTGCGTCGGCGCCCCATGGAATTCCATCGCGGTGGAATTGGGCATCGGCCGTATTCTTCATTTCGGTTGCGACGTCATGGCTCGTGCTCCAGAAAAGGTGCTGGCGGTACGCACGGCCTGGGCCGCCAATTGCGGCGATGTGCTCAAACGCCTCACGGTCGCGCTTGTTCGCGCGGTCGCCTTCATCAACGAGCCGAGCAATATCGACGAGGTTTCGACCCTCCTCGCGGCTCCAAGCCGCGTCGGCGTTGCCGAAGAGATCATCCGGCGCACTCTGGAAGGCCGCATGCGAATGGCCCCCGACGGCACCTCACGCGTCAATCCCGATTACATCATCATCGGCCGCGACGGTGCGGCCCGTCCCGAGCGGGTTTACGCTGCGTGGCTTTACGCGCAAATGGTGCGCTGGAATCAGGCGCCGTTCTCGGCCGATCTTCTCGCCGCTGCCGAAGCCTCCTTCAGCCCTGATCTTTACGACCTTGCTCTCAGCGAGCCGACCTCGCGCGCGCACGCCGCGTCATCGGTTGTTTCATCGGTTGTTCCCGCGGACCACATCGGTGCCTTCGCCGGACCGCTATTCGATCCCCGCGATGTCGCCGGCTATATTCATGCGCTGAAGCGACCCGCCCATGGTTGCTGAATTTTGCACTGCACAAAATTTTCGCATCCTGCAGTTCGGCTGTGCAATCCAATAAAGCGAGCGATTTCGCTCGTCAGTGCCATAACATTGATTTTATTAACTTTTTTCTATCCACCGAATTGGCACGAAGTTTGAAGTCCCTAGTCATACCGGCGTCGTTCGAGGCGGCGCCCTAAGGTCCGATGACGGGCCGACAGCAATGCCGCTGTCCCAGGGAGGCGCCGACGGCGCAACCGCGGGAGGCGGCTTTTTTGTTGCCGAAGATCGGCGCGTGGCGGGCCGGCGAAAGACGAAGTCACGGAAGCACGAAGTCACGAAAGCACGAAGTCACGAAAGCACGAAGTCACGGAAGCACGAAGTCACGGAAGCACGAAATCAGTCACGACGGGTCGGCGGACAGGGGGAAGTTGATGACACCGGACCAGGTCAAAGCGATCCAGGAGAGCTTTGCGAAGGTTGTGCCGATTTCCGAACAGGCGGCTGCGATGTTTTACGGCCGCTTGTTCGAGATAGCACCGGCGGTCAAGCCGCTGTTTCGCGGCGACATCGAAGAGCAAGGCCGCAAGCTCATGGCCATGCTTGGCGCGGTCGTCAATGGTCTCGGCAATCTCGAGACCATCCTCCCGGCGGCGGGCGCGCTGGCCAGACGGCACATCGATTACGGCGTCAAGGCCGCCGACTACGAGCCGGTCGGCGTGGCGCTGCTGTGGACCTTGGAACGCGGGCTCGGCTCGCAATGGACTCCCGAACTCAAGGCGGCATGGACGCGAGCCTACACGGTCCTTTCCGACTTCATGATCGCCGAAGCTTACGGCCGCAGCGCTGCGGCCGAATAGCGACAGGAGAATGGAACGTCCATGAGCGAACCTCTCGTCATCATCGGCAACGGCATGGCCGCGGCAAAACTCTGCGAAGAGCTGTCGCAACGCGCGCTCGGCCGCTACGCCATCGCCGTCGTCGGCAAGGAGCCGCGGCTCGCCTATAACCGCGTCCTGCTGTCGTCGGTGCTGGCCGGCGAAGTGTCGGCTGGCGATATCACGGTCAAGCCGGCCGATTGGTGGCGCAAGCACGGCGTGACGCTGTGCTACGGCACGGCCGCGATCGCAGTCGATGCCGCGGCACGCACGGTCACGCTCGAGGACCGCACCACCCTGCCCTTCGCCAAGCTCGTCTTCGCCACCGGCTCGCGCGCCATTCGCCTGCCGATCGCAGGCATCGAACTGCCGGGTGTGCTGACGTTCCGCGATCTCGCCGATACCGAGTCTATCGTTCGCGCCGCCCGCCGCGGTTCGCGCGCCGTCGTGATCGGCGGCGGCTTGTTGGGCATCGAAGCCGCTTACGGATTGGCCAAAGCCGGCGTCACCGTCACGCTGGTACATCTCATGGATCGGCTGATGGAGCGGCAGCTCGACGAACGCGCAGCCGCGCTCCTCAAGCGCGCAGTCGAAGCTAAAGGAATCACGATCGAGCTCGAAGCGGCAACCGCCAGGTTTGTCGGCCATGATCGCGTCGAAGCGGTCGAGCTGAAGGACGGTCGTATCCTGCCAGCGGATACGGTCGTTGTTGCGGTTGGAATCGCGCCCAACGCGGAAGTCGCCCGTTCGGCCAATCTTGCCGTCAACCGCGGCATCGTGGTCGACGATCGACTTGCAACCAGCGACCCGAACATTTTTGCCATCGGCGAATGCGCCGAACACCGCGGCACCTGCTACGGTCTCGTGGAGCCCGCCAACGATCAGGCCCACGTGCTCGCCGAACGTTTTGCCGGGCGCGACGCCACTTATACCGGCAGCGTGAACGCCACAAATCTGAAAGTCTCGGGCGTTCATGTCTTCTCGGCCGGCGATTTTCTCGGCGCGCCGGGCTCCGAAACGATCGTGCTCGCCGATGCCGGCCTTGGCACTTATCGCAAATTGGTGATCCGGGACGAACGATTGATCGGCGCGGTGCTTTACGGCGACGCCGCCGATGCGCGCTGGTATCTCGAGCTCCTTCGCACCGGCGCCTCGATCGAATGCATTCGTCAGGATCTCGTCTTCGGCCGCGCTTTCGTCGAGCGCAAAGCAAGTCCCAAAGCAAAGCGCGACCCGGCAAGCAGAACGGACGTCGCGTCAACACGCGGCCTGCATCAAGCGCCCCAAGCGTCGGCTCACCCACTCGCCCACATCGTCGCTGCTCACGCCGTTGAATCGGCGGCATCAGCGGGAAATTGAAGAAGGAGAGAATTGCAATGGACTACGTCAAACCTGTGGACCTCGCGACAGCCATGGTCAATACCGCGCGCGTGAAGCTAGCGCTATCTCCCATTGACCTCGTCATCCGTGGCGGTCTCGCCGGCGCAATCCTCGCCGCCGCGACGAGCCTTGCCCTCACCGGCATCGTCCAGACCAATCAACCGCTGGTCGGCGCGCTGATCTTTCCCGTCGGCTTGATCTTGATCGTGCTGCTCGGCCTCGATCTCGTGACCGGCAGCTTCGGTCTCGTGCCATTGTCATGGGTCGACGGCGACGGCAGCGCCGGCAGCACCGTTGCCAATTGGTGCTGGGTATTTCTCGGCAATCTCATCGGCAGCGTGCTCTATGGCGCGCTTCTGGCGATTACGCTGACCAACTTCGGCACCGCGGCGCCGGCC
>DATJLN010000076.1:0-4139 GCA_035509535.1 Xanthobacteraceae bacterium
CATCGATGCGCCGCCGTTCGAAGGCTACGCGGTGACTTGCGGTCTGACTTTCACCTTCGGCGGCCTGTTCTACTTTAACTATCCGGGCGGCTCCGGGCTGATGTCCGGTACGGTGTTCGGCAGAATTGCCGGCACATCGGCGGGGCGCGCGGGAAAGAACTGACGATGGACGCCAGGGTCAAGCGCCCGCTCAACGAAATGTCCGCGACCGCTATCGCGGCCAAGATCGCAGCTGGCGAAACGACCTCGGAAGCGGTGGTGCGCGACTGCATCGCTCGTATTGAGGCCCGCGACGGCGTCGTCAAAGCCTGGGTGAATTTTGATGCGGACTTGGCGCTGGCCCAGGCTCGCGCACTGGATCGCGGCGCGAAACGCGGCCCCCTGCATGGCGTGCCGATCGGCATCAAAGACATCATCGACACCTTCGATATGCCCACCGAAATGGGTTCGCCGATCTATCGCGGCAACCGTCCGAAGGCCGACGCTTCCTGCGTCGCGCTGTTGCGGCGCGCCGGCGCCGTCATCCTCGGCAAGACAGTGACGTGTGAATTCGCCGGCATGGCGCCCGGCGCGACCACCAATCCGCACAATGCCGCCCATACGCCGGGCGGGTCGTCGAGTGGCTCGGCGGCTGCGGTCGCCGACCATATGGTGCCGGCGGCGCTCGGCACCCAGACCGGCGGTTCGGTATTGCGGCCGAGTTCATATTGCGGAATTTTCGGCTTCAAGCCGACCTACAATACCTTCAACAAAATGGGCGTCTGGCCGGCGGCCGATAGCATCGACACCATCGGCCTGCATGCGCGCTCGCTCGACGATATTGAGCTGTTGACCGCGATCCTGCGCATGCAGGCGCCGCAGCCGGGGCCTAAACTGGATAGCGCGCCGCGGATCGGATTATGTCGCACGGAAATTTGGGATTCCGCGCAGCCGGAGACAACGGCGGCGGTCGAAGGTGCGGCCGCGGCGCTCGGTAAGGCCGGGGCGACTGTGAGTGAGATTGAGTTGCCCCCGGCGTTCAAGGGACTGCATGGCGTGGCGCGCAGCACGATCAATTTCGTCGAGCGCGCCGCCTGTATGGCGTTTCTCTGGGATAATCATCGCGACGCTCTATCGCCGCAAATGCGGCATTACATCGAGGGCGCGCAAAAGATCTCCCGCGAAGAATACGTCGCGGCATTTCGCCGGCTCGACCAATGCCGCGCGCTGTTGTCGTCGGTCTTTGACGAAATCGATGTGTTGCTGGTGCCGTGCGTGCCTGGCGAGGCACCCAAAGGTCTGGAATTTACTGGCGACGCCAACATGCAGGCAATCTGGACGGCGCTGCATACGCCGGCGATGACGCTGCCGACCCATCGCGGTCCGAATAACCTGCCGGTTGGCATCCAGCTGGTGGGACAGCGCTATGATGATGACCGGCTGGTCGCCTGCGCGCGGTGGATTTGGCAAAAGATCGGCGCACCGGAGATGATTGGGTGTCGGCCGTGATTGTCTTATCCTCGTCATGAGCGGGCTGAGTTACTCAACCTCAACATGGATTGCCGGGTCAGCCCGGCAATGACAGGTAATGGAATTTGACAACGCGTTCGACGTGCCGCTTGAGCCGGCGCAGGCGTGGGCCGTGCTGATGGACGTTCCCCGCATCGCGCCGTGCATGCCGGGCGCGGAACTGACGGAAGCCGTCGATCAGCGCAATTACAAAGGCAAGATTTCAGTCCGCCTCGGTCCGGTGGCGCTGACTTTTGCCGGCCGCATCGAGTTTGAGAGCGTCGATGACTCCAATCACACCGCGAGGGTCAAAGCGCAAGGCAGCGACGCCAAGGGGCGCGGTGCCGCCAATGCGGCGGCGACATTCCGTATCGAACCCGCCGCCAGCGGCTCCAAAGTGCTGATTCATACCGACCTGATGCTGTCGGGCGCAGTGGCGCAATACGGCCGCGGCGTCGGCATGATCCAGGCGACGGCCGCGCAGATCATCGGTCAATTCGCCACCAATCTGCGAACGCAACTCGCCAATGAGGCGCCGGCCGCGCCGCCTCCGCCGCAGGAATCCTCGCCGCAAACATCCCCGCCACAAGCATCGCCACCGCTGCAAGCCGCGGCGCCCGCCGCGGCACACCCCGAGCCGGCGCCCGCGGCGAGGCCTGCTCCGCTGCCGCCTGCCGCCAAGCCGATTTCAGGCTTCTCGCTCTTCGCACGCGTCATCTGGCAGCAGATCGTCGCCTTGTTCTCCGGACGCCGACATTAGGTGTCATTCCTTCAGCGCATGCTGCGCATCCGAACCGACAACGAGAAACCATGTCACGACTTCACATTCTGCGGACAATGATTTGCGCCGCGGCCGTGCTCGCGGTCTGTGCCGGACTTGTCGATGCCGCGAGCGTTGAAGATTTCTTCAAAGGCCGCAATATCTCTTTGATCGTCGGCTACAGCGCCGGCGGCGGGTATGACGCGTATGCGCGCCTGCTTGCGCGTTATATCGGCAAGCATATCCCGGGCGATCCCGCGATCATCCCGGAGCAAATGGCCGGCGCCGGCAGCCTTCGTGCGGCCAATTATATCTTCTCCGTGGCGCCCAAGGACGGCTCGGTCTTCGGTACGTTTTCGCGCAGCATGGGCATTTCGCCGCTGATCGATAAAGCCAATTTCGACAGCCGCAAATTCACCTGGCTCGGCAGCGTTACCGATGACGACACGTTGTGCGTCACTTGGCATACCTCGGCGGTGAAGAACTGGAGCGATTTTATCTCCAAGTCCTCGATATTCGGCGGCGAGGGGGCCGGTGCAGACCCCGACATCTGGCTCTTGCTTTATAAGAACGTCTTCGGCGCCAAGGCGAAGCTCGTGAGCGGTTATCCCGGCACCAATGACATCGTGATGGCGATGGAGCGTGGCGAAGTCGACGGCGTCTGCGGAATTTCGTGGAGCACCGTGAAGTCGACCCATCCCGACTGGCTCTCCAATCATTTGGTGAATTTCATTGTGCAGGCGGCATTGACCAAAGAGCCGGCGATCGCTTCAGTGCCGCTTGTCGCGGATCTGGTCAGCAATCCCGAAGAGCTGCAGATCACCAAAGTGTTGCTGGCAAGCCAGGCGATGGCGCGGCCGTTCGCGGCGCCTCCTGGCCTTCCGGACGATCGCAGGGCGGCGCTGATCAACGCCTTCGACGCAACCATGCAGGATCCAACATTCCTTGCCGAGGCCAAACGTCTTGATTTCGATGTGAGGCCGGTTTCCGGCGCGACCATCGATCGACTGCTGGCGGAGCTTTACGCGACGCCGAAGGACGTTCTGATCAAGGCCACGAAGGCGATCTCGAGCGAGTAGAGCACCTTGAGCCAACTCATAGGAGCGCGCGTTCCGCGCATTGAAGACCAGAAGCTGTTGCGCGGCACAGCGCGCTTCGTCGACGATATCGCTTCCCCGGGCGTGCTCTCCGCTGCGTTTGCGCGCAGTGCGCACCCGCATGCGCTGATCCGCGGTGTGGATTTGAGCGCCGCCCGCGCCGTGCCGGGCGTTGTCGCCGTGCTCACGCTCGACGATCTGGCGCCGGTGCTCAAGCAACGCCGCATGATGCGGGTGTCGAACTCGGGCACGCGGCTCGACGGCAGCTGGCCGTTTGCGTTGGCCGACGGCGAGGTGTCGTTCGTCGGCGAGCCGGTGGCGATCGTGATTGCGAGCGACCGTTATGTCGCTGAGGACGCCGCCGCGCTTGTGAGCGTCGATTACGAGGTGCTGCCGGCGGCAACCGATTGTCGGACCGCGGCACGTGACCCTGGGGTGCGGCGTGCGCTCAGCTCCAACCAAGTCATGTCTTATGCGGTCAGCTTCGGCGACGCCGAGGCAGCTTTCGCCAAGGCCGCGCACGTCGTCCACGAGGAATTGTGGATCCATCGCGGCGCCGGTCATTCAATCGAATGCCGCGGCATTCTGGCCGAAGTATCCGACCGCGAGACCAACGTGTGGGCGTCAACACAAAAGGCCCACGACCTGCGCTCCTCATTCGCCGACTATGTCGACCTTGATGAAAGCCGCCTGCGGGTGGCGACGCCCGACGTTGGCGGCGGCTTCGGACCGAAGCTGTGCGTCTATTCCGAGGACGTCGCCGTGGTCGCGGCAGCGACGTACCTGCGCCGCTC
>DATJLN010000077.1:0-24486 GCA_035509535.1 Xanthobacteraceae bacterium
GCATGGACTTGAGTTTCCGCAGTGGACGAAAGTGAAGAGGCTTGGTTGACTCGCGTGCCCGCCATGACTGCGAATCCAAACTAGAGCATGATCCCGAAAAGTGGAAACCGGCTTTCGGAAAAGATCATGCTCGAACCAAAAATCTAAAGCGACGCAGACGATATGACTAATCCAATTCTCGTCGAAATCTTGCGTGGGCCGCTGGTCGAGAGCCGGCATCGCGGCGCGGTCGCCGTGATCGACGCGGCTGGGAAAACCGTCTTTGCCGTCGGCGACATCGCGGCGCCGGTGTTTCCGCGCTCGGCGATCAAGGCATTTCAGGCTCTGCCGCTGGTAGAGAGCGGCGCGGCGGATCGCTTTCGTTTCGGCGACGCGGAGCTGGCGCTGGCCTGCGCCTCGCATAGCGGCGAGCCGGCTCATGTCGCCGGCGTCGAGCGGATGCTTGCGGCGGCGGGGCTTGATTCATCGGCCCTGCGCTGCGGTACGCATTGGCCGATGTCGCAATCGGCGGCTCACGCGCTTGCGAAAATCGGGACGGCATCGGCGCTGCACAATAATTGCTCGGGCAAGCATGCGGGCTTTCTCTGCCTGGCCTGCGCATGCGGGATCGATTACGCGGACTATTGGCGGCCCGAGCATCAAGTGCAGCATGAGGTCCGTGCGGTGATCGAGGATTTGACCGGCGCCGTGCTCGGGCAGGACGTGTGTGCCATCGACGGCTGCTCGGTGCCGACTTGGGCGATCCCGCTCAAGAATCTCGCGTCGGGTTTTGCCAAATTCGCAACCGGGCAGGGACTGCCGCAGCAGCGCGCCGCGGCCGCCGTCCGGCTGCGCGCCGCCTGCGCACGGCAGCCATGGTACGTCGCCGGCACCGGCCGGTTCTGCACCGAGATCATGCAAATCTTCGGCACGCGCGTCTTCGTCAAGACCGGCGCCGAAGGCGTCTATTGCGGGGCACTGCCGGAACAGGGGCTGGGCATCGCGCTCAAATGCGACGACGGCGCCAGCCGCGCCGCGCAGGCGATCATGGCCGCAGTGATCGCGCGGCTTCTGCCGATGAGCGACGCGGAGCGGATCGAGCTCGCGCCTTTCGCGCGGCCGCTGCTGCGCAACTGGAACGGTTTTGAGGTCGGCGCGGTGCGGGTCACCGAGGCCGTTTGAGATCGGGTCATTGCGAGAAGCGGAGCGACCAAGCAATCCAGCTCTCCGCCGGAGAACTTATTGCTCCACCTCTCGCTCCGCCTCAGCTCCCATCCAGATTGCTTCGCTTGCGATGACGTTGGCGGCTTGCCGTGATCAATATTATCAGGATCGCCTCGGCGGCACCGACGAGGCGGGCGAAGCTCGTACGTCTGCCTGACCGCCGCCTGATCACGTGCAGCGGCGGAATATGGACAAACTGCATCAGCGGACGGCCTTTGTCCGCGCGCTGCAGGACCTGCCAATAGACATAGTTGCAAAGATAGCGCCCGGCATCGCGCGACAGGCGCGATGGAAAGCGACTCCGTGCCGCGCCGAGCTGGCGCATGAACGGCGCATTGCCTTGCAGCGAGGCCGGCGCGCCGGGCATAATGATATCGCGCGGCGGCTTGCGGTCGTCCGCATCGGGAAACAGCGGCGTCACGGCATTCTGCGCCCGCGTCTCGATGCACAAATGCCGCCGCCGTCCGGCAAGGCCGAACAACAAGACCACGTCGGGCTCTTGCGCCAAAAGCTTCGGCAGATCGCGATCGACCGCCGCATAGCTCGTGGCGAAGACATGCGCGCCGATCTCGATGCCATCGAGCGCCGGCCGCCGCCGGCGCAACAGCGCCTTGACCAAAGACGCGCTCGGATTGAACGGCGCGCCAGGGAAGGGGCCGAAACCGGTAATCAGAACGCGCATCATCCGCTCGTCAGCATCGCCGCGATTTGTTCGACCGCGCTTGCCGGCGCGAGCCGGCCGGCCGCCACCTCGGCCTCGATGCGCGGCAGGGCGGTTTTGAGCGCGCGGTCGGAACGCAGCGGCTCGAACAGCCGCTCTTCAAGCATGGTCCACATCCATTTCACCTGCTGCTCGCCGCGGCGCGTTTTCAGCTCGCCCGAGGCGGTGAGCTTTTTCTGATGATCGAGAACATGCGCCCAGAGCTGCGCGACGCCGTCGCCGGAAAGTGCCGAGCAGGTGATCACCGGGGGCGCCCAGTTCGGCGAACGGGCGCTGAGAATATGGAGTACCGCGGAATATTCGGCGGCGGCGAGCTTGGCGCGGGCGAGATTGTCGCCATCGGCCTTGTTGACCGCGATCATGTCGGCGAGTTCGACGACGCCTTTCTTGAGCGCCTGCAATTCGTCGCCGGCGCCGGGCAGCGCGAGCACGAGAAAAAAGTCCGTCATGTCGGCGACCGCGATTTCCGACTGCCCGACGCCGACGGTTTCGACCAGGATCACGTCGTAGCCTGCCGCCTCGCAGAGCAGCATGGTTTCGCGCGTCCGCGCCGCGACCCCGCCGAGCGTGCCGGAGGACGGCGAGGGGCGGACGAAGGCGCGCTCGTCGTTGGCCAATTTCGCCATGCGTGTCTTGTCGGCGAGGATCGAGCCCCCGGTGCGCCGCGACGACGGGTCGACCGCCAGCACGGCGACTTTGTGTCCCTGCGTTGTGAGCATGGAACCGAGCGCTTCGATCATGCTCGATTTGCCGACGCCGGGCGCCCCGGTGATGCCGACGCGCACCGCTTTGCCGGTGTCTTTCAAGAGTTCCTGGGTGAGAGCCGCGGCAGCGCGGCGGTGATCGGCGCGTTTGCTCTCGATCAGCGTGATTGCGCGTGACAAGACCACGCGCTGGCCTGAACGGATGTCGCGCGCCAGCTGTTCGATATTCGACATTTGCACGGGCGGCATCATGGGGTTGGTGACGAACGATGTGTTGCGTGCATGGCTCGCACACGGCGAGTCGTCGATTCGATTCGATATTCTTTAACGTAGGGCGATGAAAGGATAGCGCGAGCTGCGACGCAATCTGCGTTCGTGAATTGATAGGGCGACCCCGCCAGGTACGGACCAAAATTCATCGCCGAATGACCCCGATATCGTCGAATTGAAGCCGCATCGGGCGGTTGTCATCAACGAGCTTATGTGCGGCGCGGCTTGGCGTCGTTTGAGTCCTCAAAGAGGAGACAATCGATGAACTGGGACCAGATTCAAGTCAATTGGATGCTGTTCAAGGGCAAAGTCCGCGGCAATTGGGTGAAGCTCACCGATGAAGATATCACCCGCATCGCCGGCCGCCGCTCGGAACTGGCGAGCCGGCTCCGCGCTCGTTACGGCTTCGCCAAAGCGGAAGCCGACCGCGAGATCGAAGCCTGGACCAAGGCGCAGCGCCACGCCGCCTGACTGGGGACGGTCCCTATTTGCCTGATCACCATTTGTCCGCGTCGCTGCTGGGACGCGTGCCGCCGAACAGTGCGGCGCCGTCCGGCGACAGGTATTGCCGGAACGCGGTCCAGGGCACGAAGGCCGTGTAGGAGCCTTCGACATAGGGGCCAACGGCATAGGGACTATAGTGAAAAGTCAGGCCGGAGCTTTTGCCTGCCTCGGTCGAGGGCGCCAGCGTTACCGGGCCGAGCCTGAGCAGCGACGGCTTGATGCCGTCATTAATGAACGTATCCCTGCGCAGATATTGGGCCGGCGTGATATCGGCCGGAAGCTTATCCTCGTCGCCGACGGGAATGTCGTTGGCGATCTTCAGGCCCGCGACCGCGAGCTTGGCCGCTTCGGCGAGCGCTTTCATGGTTGGGCCGTTGTCGGCGGTCTCGGTGAAAAAAGGCCGGATCGAAATCCGCTTCTGCGCCCGGCTATCCCACAGGATGGTATCGACCGCGTGATTGGGATGCGCGCCGCCCTCGAACGTGTCGTCGCTGCGCACAATGCTGACATAGCCGCCGACCACCGAACGCAGCGTGTAGGCGCGGTCGTAAGTCCATTGCATGCCGTCGCGGAAAGCAGCCGGGTCCTCGCGGTGCTCTTTTTCGGCCTGCGCCCGCATCGCCGCTGCGTAACTCTTCGCTTCGGCGGCGCAATTGTCGAACACGCCCGGATAGGCCTTCAGCGCCTCGTCGACGTCGACGCTGATCTCGACAATGGGCGTCTTGACCGACGCGGCTGTTGCACCACGGGCCGGCGGCGTCAAAGGCGATATCAAAACGGGCAACGCCAAAAGCGCGACAGCCATTGTTGCGTCGCGCAGAATCCGCGAATTCACCATTCCTGCTTCCAACATTTTTGGGCCGCCCTTTGGTCGCGCGGACATGCGGTTGCGTTCACGGCAGGATCGCAAAAGCGCGCGCCGGGAAGCCAAGGCCCTTTTCCACTTTCGGCCAGGTCACCACAATCAGCGCGCCGGTGGGCGGTACCTTGTCGAGATTGGCCATGACTTCGATCTGGTAATGGCCGTGCTTGAGGATGTAGCTCTCCGAATCCATCTTGTCGGTGATGTCGGTATCCATCGATTCGTGGCCGGTCGCGGTCACGCCGCGCTGCTCATAGAGATATTTGATGGTCTCGAAGGCCCAGGCGGGAAACGGCTGCCGCTTGAAGCGCTCGGGATTGGTATTCCAGTCCTTATACATGTCAGTGCGCAGCGCCGCGAAGGCGCCTTTCGGCACCCGGCCGTGTTCGTGCTCCCAGGCTTTCAGATCGGCGACCGAAAAAGCGTGGTTCGGATCCTTGGCGAGGTAAGGCGTGTCGTCGAGCACGACCAGGCGCAGGATCATCTGCTTGAGCGGGATCTCGTCCATGGTGGCGCCGTCCGTCGCGAAATGTGCCGGCGGATCGACATGCGTGCCATATTGCCCGACCATCTGATAATAGGTGGCGCGGAATTCGTCCTTGGGGATGGTGTAGGGCTGGCCGCTCTTCGGATCGGCGGCGGGCGAGAATTTGGCCTGGCCGAAGCCGGCCCAGACCGGCGTTTCCGGCCCGAACGAATGCGTAAGGTCGACCAATTGCTTGCCGGCAATGATGCGATAGGCGCGTTCGAGGTCGGAGGCCTCGCGCGCAGGCGCCGCTTTTGCCGCGAGCACGGCGCAAAGCGCGCCGATCAACAGGAAATGAACACGCCCATGACCGATCATCGTATTTTTCCTTCGTTGGGTCCTTCCCCAAACCGCCGCGATTGCTAATTTACAGCGGCGCGGGCGCCGGTGAAACTTCATCGGGCGATGGCCGTTAAGTCGACGTTGGCGCCGCGCGCAGGGGCGACTTCTGAGCTTGCCGACCGGTCCACGATATGCGCGGATTCGTCAGACTAATCGTCCTTCTCGGCCTTGCCTTGGTGTTCGTGGCCGCGGCTTACGCGCTTCTCGTCTATCAGCCGCCGTTCGCTCCGATCCCACAGCCGCAACGGCAGAGCTTCGATCCGGCGCTGGTCGCGCGCGGCGCGCAATTGGCGGCCATCGGCAGTTGCGGCGTCTGCCATACCGCTCCGTCAGGCCGCGAATTTGCCGGCGGGCTGCCGCTGCCGACACCGTTCGGTACGATCTATTCAACCAATATCACGCCCGACCATGACACCGGCATCGGCGCTTGGTCATTGGCGGCGTTCGAGCGGGCGCTGCGCCGCGGCGTGCGCCGCGACGACGTCTACCTCTATCCGGCCTTTCCTTACGATCATTTCACGCTGGTGTCCGACGACGACGCCAAGGCCCTCTATGCCTTCCTGATGACCCGCGAACCGGTGCGCGCAACCGCTCCGGCCCCTCGGCTGCCGTTTCCGCTGAACCATCGGCTGGTCATGTATGGCTGGAATCTCCTGTTCCTCAAGCCAGGTCCGTTCAAACCCGATCCGGCGCATGACGCGATCTACAACCGCGGCGCTTATCTCGCCGAAGGGCTCGGCCATTGCGGCTCGTGCCACACGCCGCGCAATATCTTCGGGGCGGAGAAAGCGGACGAAAAATATTCCGGCGGCGAGGCGGAAGGCTGGAGCGCCTATGCGATCAATGCCTCGTCGCCGGCGCCGGTGCCTTGGACCGCCGCGACTTTGCTGCAATATCTCCGTCACGGCTTCAATTCCGATCACGGCGTGGCGCGCGGGCCGATGCTTGACGTGGCCGGCAATCTTGGCACGGCGCCAAACGACGACTTGCATGCGCTCTCGACCTATATCGCGGCACAGATCGGCACCCCGGCCGCGCCCACCCCGCAAGTTGAACAACAGGTCGCGGTGCAAGGCGCGCGCGGCAAAGCCGTGGCGGCGGCAAGCGCCGACAGCCAGGCCGTTCCGGCGCAAGGCAGCGGTGCGAGTGACGACGGCGATGAAGGTGCGCTGATTTACGCGGCGACCTGTTCCGGCTGCCACAGCGGCCCACGCGCCGCGCCGTTCGGCGGCATCGACTTCGCGCTGTCGAGCAACATCAACGGGCCGAGCGCCAAGAACCTTGTCAATGTGGTGCTCAACGGCTTGCCGGCGACGGAAGGCAAGCGCGCGCCGATCATGCCCGGTTTTGCCAATGCCATGGACGACCGCCAGGTCGCGGCGCTGGCGCGCTATCTGCGCACCCGTTTCACCGACAAACCGGCTTGGACCGATATCGAGTCGAGTTTGACCGACGCGCGCACCGCCTTGCGCGCGTCGGAAGGAAAGCCGGGCCGCAGCTCCGCCGCCGGCAGCACGCGACCAGGGACCGGTTGAGGGACGAAGCATGAAGCTCAATGTCAACAAGGCGCAGCACGACGTGGACGCCGATCCACATACGCCGCTGCTCTATGTCCTGCGCGACGACCTCAAGCTGAACGCCGCCAAGTTCGGCTGCGGTCTTGGCCAGTGCGGCGCTTGTACCGTACTGGTCAATGGCGAGCCGGTCTTTTCCTGTGTCACGCCGATCGCGCTGCTCGAGGGCAAGGCGATCACCACGCTCGAGGGGCTCGGCACCGAGGACAAGCCCGCGCCGATCCAGCAGGCCTTCATCGAGGCGCAGGCGGCGCAATGCGGCTATTGCATTCCCGGCATGATGATGCGGGCGCAAGCCTTGTTGCAGAAAAACCCGCGGGCCAGCGATGCCGAGATCCGCGCCTGGCTCGAGCCCAATCTATGCCGCTGCGGCACCCATATGCGCATCCTGCGCGCCATTCATCGCGCCCAGCGCATCATGACCACGGCGCAACGCGGAGAGGCGGGATGAGCGAGATGATCGTTTCGCGGCGCGCCGTGCTTGCCGGCTCCGGCGCGTTGATTTTCAGCTTCTCGTCGGCCGCATGGGCACAGTCCCCTGCGCCGGATGCAAATGCTCCGGGAGCCGCCGCGCTGCCGCCTCCTCCGCCGCTTCCGGGCAGTCTCAAGCACGCGCCGTTTCTCGATTCCTGGATCCGTGTCGATGCCGATGGCGCGATCACCGTGTTCTCCGGCAAGGCCGAGCTCGGCCAGGGCATCAAGACGGCGCTTCTGCAAGTCGCCGCCGAACAATTGGATGCCAATTTCGATCGGCTCAAGATCGTGACCGCGGATACGGCGCGGACCGCGAATGAAGGCTACACCGCCGGCAGCCATTCAATGCAGGATTCCGGCACCGCGATCATGCATGCGGCGGCGCAGGTGCGGCAGCTTTTGATCGGCGAGGCCGCCAAGCGCGCCGGCGCGCCGCCGGAGCGGATGACGACCGACAGCGGCGCTGTCGTCGCGCCGAACGGGCAGCGCTTCGGCTACGGCGATCTCGTAGCCGGCGAGATGCTGCATGTGCAGGCGTCGCCGCAATCGCAGCTCAAGGACCCTGCGCAATACAAATATCTCAACCGCCGCATTCCGCGCGTCGATATTCCGGCCAAGGTGACGGGCGGCGAAGCCTTCGTGCAGGACTTCCGCCCCGACGGCCTGGTGCACGGCCGCATTGTGCGGCCGCCGAGCTATGGCGCGGTGCTGCAGAGCGCCGACGCGGCCGCCGTCGAGAAGATGCCGGGCGTGATCAAGGTCGTGCGCGACGGCAGCTTCCTCGCCGTGATCGCCGAACGCGAATTTCAAGCGATCGAAGCCATGCGCGCGCTCGCCGCCGCGGCGCATTGGCAGGAGAACGCGAAGCTTCCCGATGTGGCGGCCTTGCCGGCGCTGCTCGCCGGTCTGCCGTCGCGGGAGATCAAGGTCATCGACCAGCAGCGGCCGGCGCCGGCCAATGCGAAGTCGCTGTCGGCGACCTTCACCCGGCCTTACATTTCGCATGGCTCGATCGGTCCGTCCTGTGCGGTCGCGCAGATGCAGGGCGATGCGCTTACGGTGTGGACCCACACCCAAGGCGTCTTTCCGGACCGCGATGCCATCGCCGAAATGATGCGCATGCCGAAGGACAAGGTGCGCTGCATCCATGTCCAAGGCTCGGGCTGTTACGGACATAACGGCGCCGACGATGCGGCGGGCGATGCCGCGCTGTTGGCCCGCGCGCTGCCGGGCCGGCCGGTGCGCGTGCAATGGACGCGCGAGCAGGAACTCGCCTGGGAGCCCTACGGCCCGGCGATGATGGTGAAAGTGGCCGCCGCTCTCGACGATTCCGGCAAGATCGCCGATTGGAATTATGAGCTCTGGAGCAACACCCATTCGATGCGGCCGGGGCCCGCGGGCGCGCTGATCGCGGCGCGTTATCTGGCCGAGCCGTTTCCCGAGCCCAAGCCGTTCGCGATCCCGATGCCGGAAGGCGGCGGCGACCGCAATTCCAATCCGATCTACAATTTTCCGAGCATGAAAGTGCTGCATCACTTTCTGCCGGAAATGCCGATCCGCGTCTCGGCGTTGCGCTCGCTCGGCGCCTACATGAACATCTTCTCCATCGAGAGCTTCATGGACGAGCTGGCGGCGGGCGCCGGCACCGATCCGGTGGAATTCCGCCTCAAACATCTCGACGATCCGCGCGCGCGCGAGGTGGTGTCCACCGCCGCCGAGCGTTTCGGCTGGTCGCCCAAGCCGCGCGCTAGCACGCCCGGCCATGACTCAAATCATGACTCAAATCATGGTTCAAATATTGGCTATGGCTTCGCCTTCGCCCGCTACAAGAATCTCGCCGCCTATTGCGCCATCGCCTGCGAGGCCGAGATCAATCATGAGACCGGCCGTGCCCGCATGGTGCGCGCGGTCGCGGCCGTCGATTCCGGCCAGGTCGTCAATCCGGACGGCATCGCCAACCAGATCGAAGGCGCGATCCTGCAATCGATGAGCTGGACGCTGTACGAGAACGTGAGCTTCGACGACCGCCGCATCACCAGTGTCGATTGGGCGACTTATCCGATCTTGCGCTTCTCGGCGGTGCCGGACTCGATGGAAGTGCACATCATCAATCGCCCGGGGCTTCCGTTTCTCGGCAGCGGCGAAGCCGGGCAGGGGCCGGCGGCCGCCGCTGTCGCCAACGCCATTGCGAATGCGACCGGCATTCGCTTCCGCGATCTGCCGATCACGGCCGAGCGCATCAAGGCGGCGATTGGGGTGTGAACCCGCTCGTCATCGCGAGGAGCGAAGCGACGAGGCAATTCAGTGCGACGGCGCAGCCTGGATCGCTTCGCTCCGCATGCAATGACGAGAACTGAATTTAGGAGTCATTACGACTCCGGCAACGGAATGAACTCTTTCGAGTCGCTCGGCACCGGATCAAAGCGGCCGGCCTTCCAGTCGGCCTTGGCGGATTCGATGCGGTCTTTGCGCGAGGAGACGAAATTCCACCAGATATGGCGCGGGCCGTCCATCGGCGCGCCGCCGACCAGGATCACGTGGGCGTCGGTCATCGCCTTTATATCGATGCGCTCGCCGGGCTTGAGCAGCAACAGCCGTTCCGCGCCGTGGCGGTCGCCGGCGAGTTCGATTTCGCCGGAGACCACGTAAAGCGCGCGCTCTTCGTGCTCGGTGCCGATGGGCAATGTCGTGCCGGCTTTCAGATGCGCTTGCGCGAAAATGGTCTCCCAGTTCGTCGTCACCGGCGAAGCGAGCCCCTGCATCTTGCCGGCGATGACGCGTAAGGTCAGCCCGTTGTCGCGCAGTTCCGGAATGTCCGAGGCCGGCGTGTGCGCAAAGGCCGGCGCCATCTCTTCGTCAGCCGCCGGCAGAGCCACCCATAATTGCAAGCCGTGCAGCGGCTCGCCGCCGTCGCGATGATCGGCGGCAGTGCGCTCGGAATGCACGATGCCGCGGCCCGCCGTCATCAGATTGACCGCGCCGGGCCGGATCGGCAGCGCCGAGCCGAGACTGTCGCGATGCACGATTTCGCCGTCGAACAGATAGGTCACCGTCGACAGCCCGATATGCGGATGCGGGCGCACATCGACGCCGTCGCCGGCGCGAAACACCGCCGGCCCCATGTGATCGAAGAAAATGAAAGGGCCGACCATGCGCTGGCGCGCCGAGGGCAGGACACGATGCACGGCAAAGCCGCCGAGATCGACGGTGCGCGGCACGATCACCTGCGCGATGGCATCGCTCGACGGCGTATCGCCGAGGATGGGGTCCTTGGCCGGAAAGAAGCTCATGGCAGCCTCGCTTTTTTGCCTCGCTTCGTTGCGTGGCCTTTATCCTAATGGTGGGCTGTGACGCCTGTCATTCACGTTTTCGCGTGCGCATGTTCCTGCGATTGCGCCGTGTATCCTCAGCCCTTCTGTCGTCCGGCTCCGGCCACGGCGTCGGCAATGAAACGCGGCTGCGCGAAGGACGCGACGTGTATTTCGGGCGTCCAATATCGGGTCTTGAAGCTGCCTGCCTTGCGATAGCGCCGGGCGATCGTCTGCACCGGGAACCGCCGTAGCCGCTTGTCGTCGGTCGCAAAGCCCATCGCCATGTGGCCGCCGATATAGGTCGGAACCGCCGCGACATAGCAGCTCGCATCAGCAAACAATTTTCGAAATTTGGCGATGGACGAGACAAGTTCACGCTCCTGGAAGAACGGCACGCCGTTTTGCGTCACCAGCACGCCGCCCGGCGTCAGGCAGCGGCGGCAATTGGCGTAGAACGTCTCGCTGAACAGGGCTTTGCCTGGTCCTTGGGGATCGGTGGAATCGACAATGATGGCGTCAAAGCGCTGTTCGGTCTTCGCAACATATTGGGCGCCGTCGGCGATGACGGACTCAAACCGCCTGTCGGCGAAGACGGGCCGGGTGAATTCGGGAAAGTATTTCTTGGCAAATTCGACGACTTGAGGGTCGATCTCAACCTGGGTCAGGTCCTTGACCGATTTATGCTTGAGCACTTCTTCGGCGATGCCGCAATCGCCGCCGCCGACGATGAGCACGTCGCGCGCGCGGCCATGCGCGAACAGCGGCACGTGCGCCATCATCTCCTGATAGATGAACTCGTCGCGCTTGGTGATCTGCGTGGCGCCATCGAGCATCAGCATCTTGCCGAAGAACGGATGCTCGAACAAAACCAGATGCTGATGCGCCGTCTGTGCTTCGTAAAGCACCTTGTCGGCTTGAAAGGTCATGCGGAAGCCGAGACCGTCGAACAGCGTCTCGGCAATCCAGCGTTTGCTTGCGACTGATTTCGCCACCGTGCCCTCCCATAGCGAAACGGCCGGGTCCGAGGCCCGGCCGCCCAGATCGCCTTCGCCAAATTACGCCGGCGCGGCCGATCAGGCCTCTTTCCGCCCGCGCAGCAGCTCGTTCACGCCGACGCTCTTGGCCGCAAACGCCTCGCGCAGCACCGGAATGCACTTGTCGGGATCGGCCGAGCCGCACATGAAAACGTCGAGCGCGGCATAGCCCGATTCCGGCCAAGTGTGGATGGAGATATGGCTCTCCGCCAGCACCGCGACGCCCGAGACGCCGCTCGGCTGGAAGTGATGCAGATGAATGTGCAGCAGCGTCGCATTGGAGGCTTCGACGCAGCGCCGCAACGTCGCCTCGATGTGCTCGATATCGTCGAGCCGCCTGGCGCCGTGCAGGTCGATGATCAGATGCACGCCGGCGCAGTGCACACCGTTGCGCATCGCGAAGTGGTCCTTCGGAATCTGAAATTCCGGGTTTGCACCGCGCCGATTTGGGTAATCGTGATCGTGTCGGCGCTCGCGTTCGAGCGCGGGGGACGCCACTTTCAATCGGCTCTTTTTATCTTCTTTTCGGGCGGTACCTGGGATCCCCAAGCCCTTTACCGATCGTAAGAGGGCGTTCTGGCTCATGCCGTCCTCCCCAACCAGATATGAGAACCCGAGATGCCGGAAAACCGGCGCCGCGGAAAGCGAAAGCCGCCCGATCAGTCCCGACGAACCGACCCATAGCGGCCAAGACCCCACATAGATACAACAGGTATATAGTCAAGTAGATTTTTCGAGAAAAACTTTAACGCTTTGTCACGATCGCGTTGCGCGCCGCGAAAGCGCGTGCGGCGGCGAGTTCGTGAATTGCGGCGCTCGTACAGGAGACGATCCGGTCGTCCGCCATACGTGATTTTGCGGACGCGCCGCCCGGCTCTTGCCGGAGATCGGGCGGCCGCTGATGTCGCGTTCGGCCGACGCAAAACCAGACCGGGTGAGGATGGAAATGTGCGCTTTCGGACGATCGAACGATGCGCCGCGGCCGGCGGTGCCGTGCTGCGGCTTTCTCACGTGTGCGTGCTGCGAGGTCGCTGCGCGGCCGGCCAATTCGGCGCCGCGCAATTTGCTCGCCGGCGGCAGCGGCCTGGAGTGGATATTTGCGGGATTTTTGTCGACGTTTCGTCTATATCCTGTCGAAAACAAAGCGCAGATGTATCTTGCAGATTTGGCCGCACCGGTGAGCGCGGCGCAGAACGAGGGAGAACAGCATGAAGCGTATTTTGGGAGCCTCCGTATTGCTGGCGCTCGCAGCCGTCATGCCGACGCGGCAGGCGGCGGCGCAGGATCCGCTCGGTGGCGCGATCGTCGGCGGTGCGCTGGGCGGCATCATTGGCGGCGCCGTCGGCCACGGCCGCGGTGCGGTGGCGGGAGCCGTGATCGGCGCGACGACCGGCGCGGTGATCGCGGCCGAAGCGCAGCGGCGCGCCGGCGGCTATTATTGGTGGCGCGGCGGCTGCTATTACCGCTATCCGAATGGTGCGTGGGCTGGCGTGGCGCCGGGCTATTGCTCGTACTGAGCTCACCTTCAGCCGCTCGTTTCCGCGGTCGATTTCTATCCGCGAGTTTCAGCCATTGATGGCCGCAGTAGGCTGCGGCAAGGGCTTCTTGACCCGGGCGCGGAAGAAGCTGAGCACGCGCCGCGCGGTGTCGGTGTGCAGCTTGTTGAAACTGGTCAGCGCCTGATCGAGATCCTTGGCCGACATGCCGCGGTCGGCGGCACGCAGCAACAGGATCGCCTTGGTCGTCGACGGCGACAGTTCGGCGACCTTGCAGAGAATGAGGATGATCTCGGCGCCGGGATCGAGCAGCGCCCGCTCGACCACGTCGATCGGGGTGTCGCACATGATCGACAGCGCGATCGCGGTTTCCTCGAATTTGCGGTCGCGGGCATATTCGTAGACGTCGGCCTCGCTGATCCGCCGTAACCGGTTCTGCCGCTCGATGGTCTCTTGCGCGGCGGCGAAATCCGGCGAGGAATGCCGGGTCTCCTCGCGGATGCCGCTGACGACCTCGGCGACGACGCCTTCGATCTGCGTTGCCGCCTGCGGATGCTCTGCCGACAGCCGCGCCCGCACCTCGGCCGAGGCCTTCTCGAGCAGAACCAGAAAATGCGCGCGCGGAATATCCGGCCGCTGGCCGACCTGGGTCGCCAAGGCATCATCGTGGGCGGCGCGATCGACCAGCATGCGGAAGCCGGCATCGGAGAACCGCGCGCCGCTATTGCGCACCACCGAATGGACGACGTCGCGGTCGCCGCGCTCGACCAGCACGTTGGTCACCGCTTCGCTCAGCGTGCGGCGCCGCGAGATCGCCAACAGATGCTTTTGGCTCTTGGTGCCGGCGCTGATCAAGAGGTCGCGCTCGTCGAGCCCTTCCGAAAGCGTCAGCACCGAGCCGGCGACGTCGATGTCGTCGTCGAAAGCGAGCATGTGGATGACATTCGACGGCGCGTTCGGGATCGGTGCAAGCCGCTGCGCCAAGCGGGCGCGGGCCTTGCTCTCGATGGCGTTGACCAGCCGCGTCATGACGTCATCGAACACTCCGATCTGATCTTCGGAATAGTTCTTGGCGTTGTTGACGAAGAGATCGGTGACGCGCGACAGAATGTCGATACGGCGCGGGATATTCCCCGACGTCAGCGCGGCTTCGAGCTCGTCGAGGAGAGGAAGGCTACGCATTACAACTCCGGGCGCCCGCAACGCCATTCAAATTGATGGGAACAATGCCGTAAGAACGGTGAACAAAGCCTTTCGTATCGGCGTTTTGGCATGGTTCGCCGATCGCGCGCCGCGAAGTTAACAAAGCGATAAGCGGCGCTTGGCGAGCCCAGTGGCCGGAGGGCGCTGCTTTAGGTTGTCGGCCTCCGAAGGAGTCGTGGCGCGGTTGCGGGTGGGATCAGGATGCCCATCCGGTTTTGCACCTCGGCCGGAACGCGATAATCGCAAATTACCGGCCGCGGGTCGCGCAGACCGCAGGATTCGCGTTGCACGATGAAGCACCACAGCGCGTGCCCCGCCTCAGCTACAAGTTTCGCGCGTGCGGCGCGGTTTTGGGCAGCCAGCTGCGGCGCGGCCAAATCCGGATTGTGGTCTGGATGATGACCCTGATTCCGGGCGGGTTCGTATAGACCCTTACCTTCAGGCTCGCGATCAAATGCCGCGAGCGCTTCGAGCGCCGCTTCGAGCGCGCGACCCAGCCGGCCGAGCGCGGACGCCTGTTCCTGCGCCACTTCGTAGTCGAGCGCGACGACCTGCCTTGCGTTGCCGGGGGCTGAGCGTAAAGTCATGGACAGATCATAACAGACGGTACGGGGAACGCGGGGAGGGAAAATATGCGTCGTCTCGTCATTATTGCGCTGGGTACCTTGTTGCTGGCGCTGAACAGCCACGCAGCATCCGCCGACGACACGCTGAAAGTCGCCGTGCCGCAGAAGGGAGCGTGGGACGCGGGTCTCGTCGAGCTCGGCCAGCGCGGCGGCATTTTCAAGAAGCACGGACTCAATCTCGATGTGCTCTATACCGCCGCGGGTCCTGAATCGATTCAGGCCATGATCGGCGGCAGCATCGATATCGCCGTTGCATCCGGCGTGTCGGCGGCGATCGGCACCTTCGCCAAGGGCGCTCCGATCCGCATTCTGTCGAGCGAAATGACCGGCGCGCCCGATCTCTACTGGTACGTTCCCGCCAATTCCCCGATCAAGACGATCCAGGATTTCAACGGCAAGTCGATCGCGTTTTCGGCCGTGGGCTCGTCCAGTAACGCCTCGGTGCTGGCGCTGATCGCGCAATATCACCTGACCGCCAAGCCGCAGGCGACCGGCAATATCGCCGCCACCATCACCCAGACCATGACCGGGCAGGTGGATGTCGGCTTCGGCGCGGCGCCGTTCGGGCTCGATCTGGTCGAGGCCGGCAAGACCCGCATCGTCGCCTCCGGCGCCGATGTCGACGTGCTCAAGAAGCGCGTCGTGCGCGTCAACCTGATCGGCGCGCAGACGCTGGCGAACAAGCGTGATGCGATCACGCGTTTCATGCAGGCCTATCGCGAGACCGTCGACTGGATGTATTCCAGCCCCGAGGCCTTGAAGATCTACGGCGAATATTCCGGCCTGCCGGATTCCATCGTGCAGCGGGTGGTCAAGCTCATCCCGAAGGAAGCGCTGCAGACCGACGAAATCAAGGATCTGAACGGCGTGATGGAAGACGCCATTGCGCAGAAATTCATCTCCGCGCCGCTGACGCCGGACCAGATCAAGGAACTGGTGCAGATTCCGAAGTGACTTGTCGTCATTGCGAGGAGCAAGGCGACGAAGCGATCCAGCTCCGGGCCCTCGGCTGGATTGCTTCGCTTCGCTCGCAATGACGCTTGCGTCAGGTGCCGATCAACGCGTCCACGTCGTCACCGAAACGGCCGCGGCTGCATCAAGATCGAGGCGCGGGCCGGGTTTGAGACCGTTCCGCGCCAGAACCTCTTCCGGCGTTCCGGCCTCGGTGAACGGCGACAGGCCGCCGGGGATCCGCGCCCGATCGGCGCGCGAAAGATGAAAGCTGTCGTAAAGCGGCAGAAACATCGTGAAAACGTCGGGGCCGCCGATAATGGCGATCGTGCCATCTGTGGCGCCGAGGGCCTGCAAGGCCTGGTCGAAACCGGCGCCGTCCGGATTCCATAACAGCGCGTTCGGATGATCCGGATCGGGCGCGAGCGCCGCGGTGCGCCGCGTCACCACCAGCCGCTTGCGTTTGTCGGCGCGCGGGCCGCCCTCGTGTGAGTGGCGACCGTGGACGACGGCCGCCGCCCGGTCGAGACCCGATTGAAAATAGTGCTGGTCCGCGTCGAAGCGGATCGATGCCGGCATCTGATGATCGCCGTCGGCGAGCTTGCCGTCGGCCGAAACGATGACATAGCCTTCGATGCGGCGCAAAGCGGAGCCGGTCAGAAGACGGTGAGATATTTGAGCAGCGACAGCACGCCGATGATGATCACGATCACGCGCACGATCTGTTTGGCGCGGCCGTCGATCGGCAGCATATTGATCAGATAGAGGACAAGAATGATGACCAGAAAGGTGATCAGAACGCTGATGAGGACGGACATGAAAATCCCCGCTTTTAAGCCCTCGAATTGATCCCACCTTTCGCGGGCAGGCACAACGTCTTTCGACGGCCGAGGATGCCTTGGAACCGGTTCGGGCCTATACTGAATGAGTCTCCGGGGCTCGCCAGTGGCGGGCTACCGCTTCGCCCTCATGGAGGCGACGATGATCGACGAGCCAAGCCTGATCATGATTCAATTCCTCGCCTGGGTGGCCGACCGGCCGCGCAACTACGCGCAGACCATGGAGGCGTGGCGCAGTTCTTGTCCGCGGCTTTCGGTCTGGGAAGACGCCATCGTCGAAGGGCTCATCCGCATCGACAACGATGCCAATCGCGGCGTGCGGCTGACGCCGCGCGGATCGGCTATGCTGGCGCGGGCACAGCCGCCAACGGCGGGCCAATCGGAAAAAACGGGCAAAGCTCCCAAGCTTCATGCCGGAGTCCATGGCAAGGCGCCAGCCGTTGCCCACGCCGCGGCATTCTAGCTGCGCGCCGAAGAACTCACCTGAGGAATTCACCCGATGAACGGAGTGCCGTCGGATCCGCAGACCAAGGCGCTTGAATTTGTCGCCCAGGGCTGCATTTTCACCCTGGTCGTAACCATTGCGCTGCTGGCCTGGGTGGCCTCGGGCGTCGATTTCTCCAATGAAATCCCGCGCGTCGGCGCCATGCTCTGCCTGACATCGTCGGTGGTCTGCGGTGTGGCGTCGCTGGCGCTCGTTCCGCTGGTGCAGGAAGCGCGAAAGCCCGGCCAATCCAATTTCGACGTCGATGCGCGCTATCGGCTGTTCGGCGGCCGCTCGCTGCGGCTGAAATCGGTTCTGCTGCCGCAATATGTTTCGCTGCTGTTGGGCATCGGCTTCTACATTTCCGGCATGATCGACTGAGCGTCGCGCTCGCGCTTTAGCTCAGCACCGGTCCGTCCGGTTGCGGCGGAATGTCGAACGCGTTGATGACAAACCCGACCATGGCATAGAAGCCGGCGCAACTCACCGCTTCGATCAATCCGTCACGGCCAAGCGATGCTTGTGCACGTTCGAAGGTCGCCGCGCTCAAGGCTTTGGCCGAAAGCAATTCGCTGACGAGGTCGTAGATCACGGCTTCGTCGTCATGCTTGAAGTCGGGACGTTTTCGCGCGGCGATGGCCTCGATCGTCTGCGGCGCAAGACCTGCGGCGCGCGCCAGCGGCTCGTGCACCGACCAGGCATATTTCACATCGCTGTCGCGGCACATGACCAGCACGATCAGTTCGATCAACCGCTGGCCGAGCTTTGCCGAAGAGCGAAAATAATTGGTCAGGTCGTTGGTCGGCGCGGCGATTTCGGGAATGTGCATCCATATCGCGAACGGGCCGCTCAAGCTCGGGCGCGGCCGCCGTCGCGTAATGTCGTCGAACAGTTCTTGCTGCCGCGGGCTGAGATCCTCTCTGCGGATGTCCTCAAAGCGCGCCATCGTTCGTCCGAGCCTCGCGGCCCCTCCCTCGCAGTGCTTTTCGTTAGGTCGTGGTTGTCGGATGCACAAGCGCAAAGGCGCGGCCGGAAGCCGGCTTCCAGCCGCGCTCGAGGCGATGGCACGGCGCGGTCAGCTCAGGACGCCGTACTTCTTGAACCAGCCGATCATCCGATTCCAGCCGTCTTCGGCGGCTTCCTTGCGGTAACTCGGCCGGTAATCGGCGTGGAAGCCGTGCGGCGCGCCCGGATAAATATGGAATTCGGCGGTCTTGCCTGCGGCCTTCAGCGCGGCCTCCATGGCCTCGACCTGATCGATCTTGATACCGGCGTCCTCGGCGCCATAGAGCCCAAGCACTGGCTCCTTGATCTCGGGCGCCAGTTCGATCGAGTTCTTCGGCACGCCGTCGCTCTTGTCGACCAGCGTACCATAGAACGCGACGCCGGCTTTGAGGTTCGGATTGTGCGATGAATAGTGCCACACATTCCGGCCGCCGCGGCAGAAGCCCATGATGCCGAGCTGATTGACGTCGCCGCCTTGCGACTTCGCCCAGGCCACGGTGGCGTCGAGATCGCCGAACAACTGCCTGTCGCTCTCGGCGTTCACGATGGGAAACAGCTTTTGCATGTCGTCGATCTTGGTGAGATCGACGCCGCTGCGGAAATAATAATCCGGCGCCACCGCAAACGCGCCGAGATGAGCGAGCCGGCGCGTGACGTCCTTGATGTATTCGTGCAGGCCGAAAATCTCCATGCAGACGAGAATGACCGGCGGATTCTTCGCGCCGGCCGGACGCGCGTAATAGACCGGCATGTCGCCGCCCGGCACCTTCACCGTGGCGTCACCGGCGGTCAGGCCGGTCGTGTCGGTATGGATGACGTCGGCGCGTACCGGGCCGGCGGCGAGCGTGTAGCCCGCGGCCGCCGCGGCCGAGCTCGACATGAATCCGCGCCGCGACAGTGGCGGCACGACTTTGGACAGTCCGACAATGTCGGACGGCAGTGCTGGCTTGTTCATGTAACAACCCCGATTGATGGCGCCGGAGGGTAGGGGCGCCGGCGAGAGCAACGACAAGAGCATAGACGAGTGCTGCAGGCAGCACAGCGGGACCAACACCGCGCCCGGGAACAACAAGGTGCCGAGGTTCCATCACATAAACGTGCGGACGGTGCTGCTTTTATGTGCGTTGTGGGTTGCTTTGCCGGCCATAAGCGACTATGGGGATTTCAAACCGTCGTTTGAAAAAATTGCCGTTGCCGCCGCAAGCTTGAGGTTTCGGCTTACGGCGCGCGCCAAGCGGGGAAACCGGGCACATGACGCGACCTTCCGAAGTCACCCGCGACCGCATCATGAAGGCGGCCGAGCGCCTGTTCGCCGAGAAGGGTTATGACAGCACCAGCATCCGCGCCATCGTCGCCAAGGCGCGGGTCAATCAGGCCGCGATCAACTACCATTTCGGCGGCAAGGACGGTCTTTATCGCGAAGTCTTGCGCGCCGCGTTCCGCGGCATGACGCAAGATCAGGTATCCCATGCCGAGGATGTGAAAACCCTGTCGCGCGAGGAGGCGCTCACCGCCTTCATCCGCCGCCAGCTTCGCCCGCTGATGGCGCGCGACGAATCGAGCCGCCACATGCGCATTTTCAACTGGGAAACGGTCCGGCCGACGCCGGTGCTGCGCAGCCTCGTCGCCGAGGAGGCCGCGCCGTTCATGAACATGGCGGTCGAGATCGTGCGCCGGTTCCTGCCCGACGCCGACCGCAGGACGTTGACGGTCGCCTCGATCTGGCTGATTGGCCAGTGCGGTGTGTTCCTGCGCAACCGCGAGCGGCTCGCCGAGCCGCCGATCGGGCTGCAAATCGACGATGCCCTGGTCGAATGGCTCGGCGAGGCGATCAGCCGCTGGATTGTGGCAGGTCTTGGTGCAGGTCTTGGTGGGAGTCTTGGCACCGGGCTCGACACCGCCAAGGCTCCCGGCGGCTGATCATTTCCGGGGCGTTTCTGCCTGTTTCCGCCTGTTTCTAGCCAGCCGGGAACGGGGGATTGCCCCAAAAATTCCTTTTTCCGGGCCCTCGGCTGCCCAGAACGAGTGTTTGAAATTCAATCGCGCGTTTGAAAAACGCGGCCTGACGGTGCAGCCGAGCGGATCGTCCAAACGGGCGGGTCATGGAGGGCAGGGTCATGCAGCGGGATCTGGTCAAGGCCAATGCGGGCAAGGTGATCACCGGAAAACTGGCGGCAGGGCGGAGCGCTCCGCTGCTAGCGCGGTTTCTCGGCAAATTCGTCCTCGACATCATGCCGGCCGCGCTGGCGAGCGTGATCGGCGGCTTCCTGTTCACCCAATTCCATTTCGGCCATAGCGCGCCCAAGCCGGTGCTCGAGCAGGTGACGCCGGCCTCCGCCGAGATGATGGCAATGGTGCGCGACGAGCACGCGGTGATCATCGATTACTTGAAGACTCAGATGGCGGCCGAGAAGTCCCGCGCGGCTGCCGAGGATGCGAGCTTGGCGCGCGCGGAGCAGGCCGCGAAGCTGGCCGACGCCAGAGCCGCGGAGGAAAAATCCGCCGTTGCCGCGCCCGTTATTGCCGCTTTGGACACGAAGTCGGTGGATACCAAGCCTGTATCTGAAAACGCTTCGCGCCACAGCGTGGCGACTGCGACCAAGCCGGTGATCTGGCACGTCAAGCCGTCGGTGGCGGCCGTGCCGCTGCCGCAACCGGCGCCGCGGGCGCCGCTGGTGATCGCGCAGGTCGATCCGAACCAGGGTGGCCAGGCTTCCGATCGGCTGGCGGGCGATCCCGATTCGCTGCTCGGCAAGGCGCTCGATCTGAAGGACCATGTCGTTGCCGGCGCCCGCCGCACGGTCGCCGCGGTCGGGGATATATTCGCCGCGTTCGGCAGTGCATTAACCCCGTCGGCCACCTTGCCGCGTCAACTCACGTCGAGCGAGTAGAAGCCCCAGCGTTACGCCATTACGCCATTACCGCCGCGCGGAGCGATCTGGTGCCATTGGTCAACAGGCTGTGGGTTTCACACCCATTGCCGCTTGCAGGGCATTGTGACGGTGAGTAAGCCATGATGTCACGGAACCGGAACCGGTTCTGGGACCAGGGGTTCTGCAAGAGTTCGGTTCTGCAACGATTTTGTACCGATTAGGCAGCAGAGCCAGCACGTTCCGCATGGTCTGGCGTCGGCGGGAACAGTGCTTATATCGCCGGTTCAGGTCCGGAATGACGTTTTACATTTCAAGTCTTAGCGACAATTGTGGCTGTGGGAGAGGTTGATGCGTTCCGCCGGGAATTTCAGTCCGGAATGGGGCTATCTCGCTCCTGTGCCCAGTATGTTGCGCACCGTGCGCGTCGTGCTGGTCGCGACCGCGATTGGTGCCACGGCCGGGGCGGGCGTGGTCCTGTCGCTGGTCGACCGGTCCGCGGGTGACAGCGACAAAGTCGCGGTGGCCGCGCATGCGATTGTGACCAGCGCACAGGCCGCCTCGGTTCAGGAAGCGCCGGCGGTGAATGCCGCGCCGCTTGCGGCCGCAGCGCCTGCGGTCTCCGAACTCAAATCTGATGTGCCCAAATCCGATGTGACGGCAACCGTGCCGGCGCCGCAAATGCAACAAGCTGCTGCGCCGCAAGTCGAGGCGACGCAAGTGCAAGCCGCGCCGGCACAACAGGCGTCGAGCATCCAAGCTCCGGCAGTGGATGCGTCGGCAACACGCGCGGCGTCCGCGGATGAGACGACGAGCGCCGCCCCGGCGCCGCCTGCAGGTTCCCTCTCGGAAGCGCCTGCCGCGTCCACGTCGGAGGCATCCGTGGCGACGAATGAGGCAACCGCCGGCGATCAAACCGTCGCCGGGCCGCAGCAATCGGCGCAGCAGAGGAAGCCGAGGCATCATGCTGCGGGCGGGAATAATCGGGACTTCATCGGCGCGGCGCTGCGGCATCTGTTCAGCGCCCGCGCCGGCACGTCCTACTATCCGAATCGCGGCCTCTAGACCTTGGCGCCATCCGTGCCGGACCCCAGCACCAATACGCCAATTGCAACGGCCATGCGCTTCATTGTCTTAGCTCCCGATGGTGCCTTACCGGGAACTTTCGGATAGTAATTGCCCGATTGTCAGCAAGCCCGCAGCCGATCGCGCCTCGCGCGTTTAATGCAGGCGAGGGCGCACAGTGAGTGGAGGAAGTCATGCCCGAGGTCGTCGTCTACATCCTGGAGGGCCGCTCGCTCGAGCAGAAGCGCGGCCTTGTCAAAGACATCACCGATGCGGTGGTGAAGAATGCCGGCACGACACCCGAGCAGGTCACGGTATCGCTCGTGGAAACCGCCAAGACGTCGAAGGCCAAAGGCGGCGTATTGTTCAGCGAGATGCCGGCGCGCAAATAGTGCGCCGGCGATAATCGCGCAGAAAATCCTCCTGCGGGAAACCTTCCCGCGGGGTGGGCAATTGTAGAGCGGTCAACGGCTGAATGACGGCGCGCCGCGCGGTCGGCGTGATGCCGTTAACAGCGTGTGACTGCGTCGTGACACTGATACGCCGGGCCGATGGTGTGGCGTTAATCATGTATGGCGCGCGACATGCGCTAACTTTGCCGTGAGTGCAGCGCACAATTTACTTGCTGCAGTGCGGTAAATCGCTGATAATACGAACTCAAAGATCGCGAACCGGGCCGCCATATACCGGGCGTGGTGGGGCTTTTCGGGGCGAATCGAGTGCCGGCGCAACGGCTCGCAGAGGGGTAGAAGGGTAAAGTGGAATGAGCGAAGTATGGGATACGAAGGATGGCCGCCGGCGGGTACGGCGCGATCCCCCGACGATCGAGGACGCTGTGCTTGCCGCCCAAGGCATGGCGGAAGACGACGTCGACGCGCAGGTCGAAATCGTGATGTCGCTCATGGCCGTGTCGGCCGAGGAAGCCCGCGCCGGCGTATTGAAATATGGCCAGCGCAAGGACCGTGAAGCGGCCCGCTTCACCATTGCCGGACGGAGCGGTGCTCCGCGCACTGTTGTCGTCGAACGCCGCACCACGCGCCGTCCGCTGACGGCCACGCGTCCGGCTGTTGGCGGCGTCGTTACCGCGAGCGTGCGCAGCCGGCTCTGATCCGGGAAAAAGCCTGCCCAAAGCCTGCTCAGAGCCTGCTCTTGGATTTGATCCGAGGATCAGCGTTGCAGTTGTGAAAAGACCGTCTGGCGCGCCGTGACACGGCAGCGCCAGATTTTATTTTGCCGGCACGATCCCGAGAGGCACGCCTTGGACCTGGTCCGAAGGCGGAAACCGGTGTCCGGAAAACTCATGCTCAAATGGAGAAATCCAGTGCCGCCTATCTCGCACGGGCGGCTGAGATCCGGTGCCAGATGAAGAGCACGACCACGGCGCCGAGCGTGGCCGTGATCAAGCCCGCGCCCTGATCCGGTCCGTAATGGCCGATCGCCTGGCCGATGAAGGTCGCGACGAACGCGCCGACGATGCCGAGCACCGTGGTCATGATGAAGCCCGACGGATTGTTTGGACCCGGCATCAGGAATTTCGCGATGATGCCGGCGACGAAGCCGATGATGACAACCCAGATTATGCCCATGACAACCTCGCAATGATGACGTCGTGCGTTTCAAACTTGTGCACAGTCGGCCGTAATGGCCACATAAGCAAGCCGCTTTGCCGGCGTCGGTTCCGCCTAAGCGGATACCTCCTCTTCGCCGGCGACAATGGCGCGGCCGCCGGCTTCCATTATACTGGCTTCGACGACGGCTGGGAGACGGTCCCTATCATCTCAAGACACGCTCGATTGCGGGCCAAGAATGTTTTGAGGTCGCAATGACCAAGACGATTGAAAAGCCGCGCACCAAGACGCGTACCAAGACCAAGCGTCCGCCGCTCTACAAGGTGATCCTGCTCAACGACGATTACACGCCGCGCGAGTTCGTCGTGCAGGTGCTCAAGGCGGTATTCCGCATGAACGAGAGCCAAGCCTATCGAGTGATGCTGACGGCGCATCAGCGCGGCGCCTGTGTCATCGCAGTCTTCACCCGCGATGTCGCCGAGACCAAGGCCAAGGAAGCAACCGAGCTCGGCAAGATGAACGGCTTTCCGCTGTTCTTCACGACCGAGCCTGAAGAGTAGCTTTTGCGCTGCCGCGGAATGCTTGTCGCGTAAGGATCATTGCGGCGTGGTCTGGCCCTGTTGCGGAATGAAAATCGGCACTTCGTTCGACGCAATCCGCTGATTGGGCGGGGTCTGCTCGGCGACGGCGCGTGGCGGCGCGCCGGCATAGGCGTAAAGAAAGCCGCCGATTGCCATTCCAGCAAAGAACATCGCGCTCAGCAGCATCGCGACGCTGTCATTACGCGGCGCAAATTCAATATGACGCAATTGCTTGTCCAAAAGTTCCTGGTCACGGCGGTCCATTACGGATCT
>DATJLN010000078.1:0-29679 GCA_035509535.1 Xanthobacteraceae bacterium
GCGTTCGGCATCAAGCTGCCGCTCGAGCAATGGACCCAGGAGGTCAATGACGGCAAGGCGACGACGGATCAGTATTTCGTGCTGAAGAACTTGTGCGAGCGGATCGACGAGCTGATCGCTGCCAAGGGCGCCTGAGGCGCCGCTAGATGCGTCTTGAATATTTCCACATGATCGACCGGTTCACGGTCGTCGATGTCGACGCGCGCATGACGCGCGCCGTCTGCAAAGTGCCGCTGCAGAGCCCGATCTTCGAGGGTCATTTTCCCGGTTATCCGCTGATGCCGGGCGTGCTCCTGATCGAGTGCATGGCGCAGACCACCGGCTGGCTGGTCAGCGCGCTCACCGGCTTCACCGGCCTGCCGGCGCTTGCCGGCGTCAAGGAAGGCAAGATCCGCAACGCCGTATTTCCCGGCGACGAGCTCGAATTCGAGGGCAAGGTGATCCACGAAGGCTCGGGTTATGCCATCGGCGAAGCCAAGGGCTGGAGCAACGGCAAGCCGATCTGCGACGCCACGCTGACCTACCGGATCATTCCCTATCCGAGCAAGGAATTGCGCGAAGGCCTGTGGGACTGGGCCGACCGGATCAATTTCCCGGCGAGGGAGTACGCGAAGTGAGCAACCGCCGCGAGGTGTGGATCACCGGCATCGGGCTCCTCACTTGTTTGGGCGAGGGCATGGACGCGGCCTGGGCGCATCTCGAGCGCGGCGACGCGCCGTCCTATGATGATAAGAGCTTCGCGCCTTACATCGTGCATCCGCTCGGGCCGATCTCCTTCGACAAATACATCCCGAAGAAAAGCGACCAGCGGCAGATGGAGACCTGGCAGCGCGTCGGCGTCTACTCCGCCGGCATGGCGCTGGCGGACGCCGGCATTGCCGGCAATGCCGAACTGCTCGATCGCGCCGACATGATCGTCGCCGCCGGCGGCGGCGAGCGCGACATCGCGGTCGATACCGCGATCATGGCCGGCCTGCGCAAGACCAATACGCCGGAGGCCTTTCTCAACGAACGGCTGATGAGCGATCTGCGCCCCACCCTGTTTCTCGCGCAGCTGCCGAACCTGCTTGCCGGCAATATCTCGCTGGTGCACGGCGTGGTCGGCTCCTCGCGCACCTTCATGGGCGAGGAAGCCGCCGGAGTCGACGCCGTGCGCGTCGCGCAGGCCCGCATCGCCGCCGGCCAGAGCGAGCTGACGCTGGTCGGCGGCGCCTATCACGGCACGCGGTGGGACGTATTGCTCACCTTCGAGTTTGGCCGGGTCGCGCTCAAGGACAAATTCGCGCCGGTCTGGGACCGCGGTCCGCATGGCGGCATCGCCTTCGGCACGATGGGCGCGTTCCTGGTGCTCGAGAGCAAGGAACACGCGATTGCGCGTGGCGCGAAACCGCGGGCGCGGATCTCGGAAGTCTATTCCGACCGCAATGCCCGCAAGGAAGGCGACGCCGAAGGGAGCCTGCGCCGGCAATGGCAGAAGCTCTCGCCGCAAGTCGACCCGACGCATGCCGCCGTGATTTCCGGCGCCTCGGGGCTCGAGCCGGCGACCGCGGCGGAATTGCATGTTCTCAAGGAGATCGGCCTTCCGGTTCGCAATACGGGTACGTATATCGGGCACGGGGTCGATGCCCAGTTCACGGCCAATCTTGCCATCGGCTGCGCGGTGCTCGACCATGGCAAACTGTTCGCCCCGACGGGGACCGGAGATATGGGGGCAAGTCCGCCCGGCCTCTCCCAGGTCGTCGTCACCGGCGTCGGCAATTGGCGTGGCGAAGGACTTGCCTTGCTCGAACGCGTGAATTGAACGCGCACGCGGCTGGCGCGGGCTCGAAGCTGAAGGAGAGCGTTATGGCAGCGCATCGCGACAAAGCTGGCCGCCCGGTGATCGCCGTGACCGGCATGGGCCTGGTTACCTCGCTGGGCGTCGGCAAAGACGACAATTGGGCCAAGCTCTCGGCCGGCATTTCCGGCATCCGCCGCATTTCGCGCTTTCCGCTCGACAGCCTGCGCACCACCATCGCCGGCACGGTCAACGACGTCTACAAGGATTACATGGCGCCGGCGCAGCTGTCGGAGCGCATCGCCACGCTCGCCTGCGAGGAGGCCATCAGCCAATCCGCCATCGGCGCCAAGGGGCACTTCCCGGGCCCGCTGTTCCTGGCGCTGCCGCCGTTCGAAATCGAATGGCATTACCGCAACGAAGTCGCGGCGAAGATCGCTTCCGACACCGACCCGACCTATCCCGATCTGGTGCGGGTAGCGCGGGAGCCGCAATTCGCGCCGGTTCTCGACACGCTGAAATACGGCATCATCGGCGAGCATTTGGCCGAGCGCTTCGGCACCCAGGGATCGCCGATTTCGCTGACGACGGCTTGCGCCTCCGGCGGCACCTCGATCCAGCTCGGGGTCGAAGCGATCCGCCGCGGCGAATGCCAGGCGGTGCTCGCGGTCGGCGCCGACGGCTCGGTGACGGCGGAGGCGCTGATCCGCTTCTCCCTGTTATCGGCACTGTCGACACAGAACGATCCGCCCGATCAGGCGTCGAAGCCGTTCTCCAAGAACCGCGACGGCTTTGTGCTGGCCGAAGGCGCGGCCGCGCTCGTGCTCGAGGATTACGATCACGCGCTGGCACGCGGCGCCAAGGTGCTGGCCATTCTCGAAGGCTGCGGCGAGAAGTCGGATTCGTTCCACCGCACCCGGTCGAGCCCGGACGGCAAGCCGGTGATCGCCTGCATGCGCAACGCGCTCGCCGATGCCGGCGTCGGGCCTGAGGACATCGACTACATCAATGCGCACGGCACCTCGACGCCGGAAAACGACAAGATGGAATGCCTCGGCGTGACCACCGTATTCGGCGAGCGCATCGGCAGCATTCCGATGTCGTCGAACAAGTCGATGATCGGACATACCTTGACGGCGGCCGGCGCCGTGGAAGCGGTGTTCACTGCGCTCACGCTCGACCAGCAGCGCATTCCGCCGACCATCAATTATCGCTTGCCGGATCCTGGCATTCCGCTCGACGTGGTGCCGAACGAGGCGCGCGACTCCAAGATCAAGCGCGCGATCTCGAACTCCTTCGGCTTCGGCGGCCAGAACATTTCGCTGGTCCTGACACGGGAGCCGGCGTGAGCACCGCGGCCCCTACTCTCAATTCCGCCCTCGACAAGGCTGCGAACCCTTTGGCGGCGAAGAAAATGCGCGCGCTGATGCTGACCGGCGACCGCAAGATCGAGCTCGCCGAAATCGACGCGCCGCCGCCGCCGGCATCGGGCGAAGTGCAGATCGCGATCAAGGCGATCGGCCTCAACCATATCGACGTCTGGGGCTGGCGCGGCATGGCCTTTGCCAAGCGCAAGCTACCGCTGATCGTCGGCGTCGAAGCTGCCGGCGAAATCGTCGCCATTGGGCCGGATGTGACCTCCTCCAAGGTCGGCGACCGCGTCGTCGCCTACGGAGCGCTGACCTGCGGCAAGTGCAAAGCCTGCCGGGAAGGCCGCGATAATCTCTGCGAAAATGTCGCCAGCATCATGGGCTTCCACATCGACGGCTTCGCCCGCGACCTGGTGAACATGCCGGCGCGGTTGGTTGTCAAAGTGCCGGACAATGTGAATTTCCGCGACGCCGCCTGCGCTCCGGTCGCCTTCGGCACCGTGCAGCACATGCTGTTCGACAATGCCAAGCTGCAGCCGGGCGAGACGATCCTGGTCCAAGCCGGCGGCTCCGGCATCGGCACCAGCGCGATCAAGATGGCCAAGGCCATCGGCGCCACCGTGTTCACCACCGTCGGCGACGATGCCAAAGCGGAGAAGGCCAAGGCGCTCGGCGCCGATCACGTGATCAACTACCGCACCGACCGCTTCGAGAGCGCGGTGCGCAAGCTGACCGGCAAGAAAGGCGTCGACGTCGCCTTCGAACATGTCGGGCCGGACACGTTCAACGGCTCGCTGCTCTGCCTCAAACGCGGCGGGCGGCTCGTGACCTGCGGCTCGACCACCGGCCAGTCGATCCAATTCAACCTGTTCCAGCTCTACCTGCAGCAATACCGCATCTTCGGCTCGTTCGGCTGCTCGATCCGCAATATCGGCGAGAGCCTGGCCAAAATGGCATCCGGCATGAATCCGGTGGTCGATACCGAAGTGCCGCTGGCCGAATTCGAGCGCGGCCTCGCACGGCTCGAAAGCCGCCAGGTCTTCGGCAAGATCATCGTCATGTTTTGATGCGGCAAAGCTTCAAGCCTTTGCTTGACAAGGCCGCCGGCGCGCTCACCGTCGGCCTTCTTGGCGCGATCAAGCACACCGACCGGCGGCGCATGGCGGATTTTGCCGGCGGCCTGCTGCGCAAGATCGGTCCCTTGTTCAAGGAGCATCGGCTCGGCCGCGAAAATCTGCGCCTCGCCTTCCCCGAAAAGTCCGACGCCGAGATCGAGGAAATCCTCGGTGGCGTGTGGGACAATCTTGGGCGCATCGCCATCGAATTCGCCCATCTCGATGACTTCTGCGTCTCCGGATTCGGCCCGCAAAAGCCGGACGTCATCACCTTCGCCCAGGACTCGCACGATCGCTACGTGAGGGTGATGGCCAGCGGCAAGCCGACGCTGGTCTTTGCCGCCCATCTCGCCAATTGGGAGCTGCCCGCGGTCGGCACCACCGCGCTCGGCGTGCGGACGGCCGTGCTGTTCCGCCGGCCCAACATCGGCGCGGTGGCCGACGTCATCATCAAGCTGCGCACGCCGCTGATGGGCGAACTGGTCGCAACCGGCCTCGACGCGCCAGTGCGGCTCGCGCGCCTTCTGGAATCCGGCGTCCATATCGGCATGCTGGCGGACCAGCATTACACCCGCGGGGTCGACGTCACCTTCTTCGGCCGGCCGTGCAAGGCCAATCCGCTGATCGCCATGCTGGCGCGGCAGACCGGCGCTCCGATCCACGGCACGCGGGTGGTCCGCCTGCCCGACCGCAACAGTTTCTGGGGCGAAATGTCCGACGAGGTCCAGCCGGTGCGTGACGCCGAGGGCCGCGTCGACATCCAAGGCACCATGCAGGCCGTCACCACCGTGATCGAAGGCTGGGTTCGGGAATATCCGGAGCAATGGCTGTGGCTTCACCGCCGCTGGCGCTGAGGCCGGCGCCTTGAGCTCCCGACACGCTGCCTGCGTCATTCCGACGTCATCGTCGCCCGCGCCTGTTTCGTGAGACTGACGGGCTGCGCGGCGATATGGAACTCGCCGCAAGCGATTGTTTGATCGCGAGTTTCATACAGGAATCGGATCTGTTTGGTGACGCGTCGCAACGCGACAAAAATCTAAACAGCTTCTTTGCTGCCGCAGCAGCTCGCGCTGGATTATTTCAAACAAATTAGGTAGGTTAAAGCTACGGTTGCAGGGTTAGAGATTGCTGGGACTTCACGGGACTGGCCGATACGGGCCAGCGGGAGGGGTTCATGGCCAAATCCGCGGCCAAATCCGCGGCCAAATCCGCGACACGAGTCCTCATGGTCTATCCGGCGTTCTTCGGGGAGACCTTCTGGAACTATTCGGAAGTCTGCAAGCTCCTTGGCGCCCGTTACACCGCAGCTCCGCTCGGTCTCATCACCGTGGCCGCCATGCTGCCCGACACCTGGGACATTCGGCTCATCAACCGCAACACCGAGGCGCTCAGCGAGAGCGATGTCGCCTGGGCCGATCTCGTGATGACCGGCGGCATGCTGCTGCAGCAGGCCGATACGCTCGAGATCATCCGGCTCGCGCACAAGCACGGCAAATGCAGCGTCGTCGGCGGCCCGGATGCAACGTCGAGTCCGCATATCTACTCGGAATCCGATTTCCGGGTGCTAGGCGAAGCCGAGGGCGTCATCGACCAATTCATCGCCGCCTGGGAAGCAGGCGAGCGGTCCGGCGCGTTCACGGCGGAGAAATTCGCCATCGACGTCACCAAGACGCCGATCCCGCGTTTCGATCTTCTGAAATTCGATCACTACCTTTACATCGGCGTGCAATATTCGCGCGGCTGTCCCTTCACCTGCGAGTTCTGCGACATCATCGAACTCTACGGCCGTTCGCCGCGCGCCAAGGCGCACGACCAGATGCTCGCCGAACTCGACCGGCTCTACGAGCTCGGCTATCGCGGCCATGTCGATTTCGTCGACGACAATCTGATCGGCAACAAGAAGGCGGTGAAGGCCTTCCTGCCCCACCTCGCAAAATGGGTGAAGGACAAGGACTATCCCTTCGAATTCTCGACCGAAGCCTCGATCAATCTTTCCGACGACGCCGAGCTGATGGGCCTGATGCGGGATGCGAATTTCTTCGCCGTCTTTGTCGGCATCGAGAGCCCGGATCCCGAAACGCTGCGGCAGATGCGCAAGAAGCAGAACACGCGCCGCAACATCGCCGAGAGCATTCACAAGGTCTATTCCTACGGGATGTTCGTGAATGCCGGCTTCATTCTCGGCTTCGACAGCGAAAGCGTGTCGGTCGCCGACGCCATGGTCGAGCTGATCGAAGATGCGGCGATCCCGCTCTGCATTGTCGGGCTGCTCTATGCACTGCCCGGCACGCAACTCACGCGCCGCCTGGAGAAGGAAGGCCGGCTGCACGCCAACCACGACGTCTTCAGTCCGGGCGACCAATGCACCCACGGCATCAACTTCGACCCGGTGCGGCCGATGCGCGCCATTCTTCTGGACTATAAGAGCATCCTCGAGCGCGTTTTCGACCCGGTGGTCTATGCCAAGCGGCTGGATCGCCTGATCGCCATGCTCGATCGCTCGGGCCGGCCGAACAAGCTGCCGCAAGGCGACCTGCGCGCCTCGTTCAGCTCGCTCGAAAAAGTGCACCGGATCATGAAAGATCTGCCGGAGCGCGACGTGTTCTGGAAGGTCTTTACCGACTGCGTCAAGAACAACCCGTCGGTGGTGAGTTCGGTTCTGCTGCTGATGGCGGTGTTTCTCCACCTGCGTCCCTATTCGCAGCAGATCATCAGGACCATCGACGAGCGGCTGACCGGGATCGGCGTCAACGACCTCGTGCCGGCGGTCGCGGCGGAGTAGCCTTCAGCGCAGCCGTGGTCACAGCGGCGCCAGCGCCTCGCGCAGCGGCGCGCTCGAGATCGCCATCAAGCCGCTGAACGGCTGGCTCAGCTCAAGAATAAGAAACAGTGCGCATGACGCCGACAGTGCAAACAGCGCCAGGAAGGCGAACACCGTCGGATTCAATTCCGAGAACAGGCTGAAGCTTGCGAAGATGATCACCAGCCAAAAGACCAGGATGGCGAGAAACGGCGCCGGGATAAGATTGCCGGCTTCGGTAAACAGCAACAGCCGCGTCTGCGCGAAATCGGTGCTGGCCTGAACCGCGCGCGACTGGATCGAGCGCTGCACGTCATTCTTCGGCGTCAGCGCCTGGATATCGAGATAGACCTTATCCGCCGCCGCGTTGGGCACGAACGGGGCGGTGTCGTTGAATCGCTTCTCGCGCCAGATCCGATCGATAACGGGCCCGATCGCGGAGCGAATCTCCCGGCGGATGGGCGTGGCTTCCGGGCCATAGAGCGCCAAGAGGTTGTCGATGAGGATGAGATCGGCGGTAATCTGCTTGACCTGCCCGCTCTGCGTATCGAACGAGCCTTTCGCGGCCGCAATCAACAGTCCAAGCACCAGCGCCGCGATGGTCGCGATCAGACCGGCGCCAAGCCGCACGACGTCCTGCGCGTCCTTGCTCAGGTGATGTTTCGGCAGCGTCTGGCGCAGCAATACGCCGAGAAAAATCCCGCCAAGCGTCAGCACGAAAATGAGACACGACAGCGCGAGCGGGCTGAGTTCGAGCGGGTTCATAGCCTTACTTGGCCTATCCGGTGAAGGTTGAGTCCAGTCCCAGTCACTTCGCGGGGCAGCGCTGGTAAGGCTTGAGATTTTCAAACGAGGTGCCGATCAATACGTGATCGGCGCCGTCCAGCCGCATGATCATGTTGACGACGTGTCCTGCCGGCTGAACCCGGTCCCCCGCCGCGCAGAGTGCGCGCACGGAATAATTCGGTCCCTTTGCGCCGGCCGTTTCGACGATCACGACCACGGCGCAATTGCCGTCGGGACCGCCGTAGCCGAAGGCCGCGATCGTGAAATTGGACTTGTCGCCCTTGGCGCAGTTGTCGGCGCTCTGCGCCCAGGATCCGACGAGCGGTCCGGGAAACGTCGTGTGCCTGATCTCGTCGGCGGCCGCGGGATCAACCGCCAGCAGCGAGACCACCGAAATCAACCCCGCAAAGCGTACCATTGCGAACCTCCAATTGCATCGATTCAAGACGGACGTCTACCGGCTGCCTCGCACCCGGCGCGGCTCGAAGAACAGGCGCGCTAGGGTGCGTTCGCCGACCACCTCGCCGAGCGCGCGGACCACAAAGAATGGAATCAGAATCAGCAGCATGACAATGGCTGTCGCGATGAGCTGATCGCGCGTGCCGCCGCCGATCTCGCTCAGCGAATCGGCAAGCGCGCGGCCGTGCAGATAGCCGACGGCGATCTCCTCAAGGACGTTGAGCACGATCAGAAGGAGCAGGAAGACGAGCGATTTGTGCAGCACCGGATAAACCAGCGGCTGCGCCTTGAACCGCTCGCCGAGATGGAAAGCGTGCCCGATCGATACGAATTTGGCGCAAATCAGGGCCTTGATCGCGGCGAAGCCGAACGGCGCAAAAGCGATGCCGTGCGCCTCCAGGATGGCGAATTTCAAATAGGCGAGCGCGGTGAAGCAGATCCAAAGGTAGGCTGCGACTACGGCGAACTCGCGCAATTCAGCCGCCACTCGCTCTTTCGCCGTCGGCTTTGCTGCGTTGCTCTTGTCCATGTGCCCCTCCAGAGGCAGCGTCGACGCGCTCGGCCCGAGCCGTTACGCTTCCGATCCTTTCCACGGCCCGCTCGACCGGCCGCGCCAGTGCAAATCCGAGCACCGAGACCATGATGTTGAAGGCCAAGTGCGCCCAGGCGACAGCCATTCCCGGATCGGCGATCATCGACACGATAAAGCGGGAAACCGGGCTGAGGAACGGCAAAATGACCAGGACCGCGAGCGCGTTGAAGATCGCATTGGCGATGGCCGCACGCCGGGCATTCGCCTTCATGCCGGCGCTCGCGATCAGCGCGGTCGCCGTGCCGCCGAGATTGGTGCCGACGACGATCGGCACCACCGCGGCGGGTTCGAGCAGGCCCTGATTGGCGAACAGCACGCCCAGCCCGACGACGATGGCGCTGACCTGAATGACGGCGGTGACCGAGATGCCGACCAGGAGGCCGAGCCACGGCGACGCCGCCAGCGCGACGATGGCTTGAATGGCCGGATGCTCGCGCAGCGGCCTGATCGCATAGCCGACCAGATCGAGCGCGAACAGGATCAGGCCGAAATAGAAGATGCTGCGCCCGATCACGGCATAGCGGCGGGAGAACGTCAGGATCATGCCGAGGATCACGAAGACGGCGCCGACGCCGGACACCTTGAACGACACCAGCCACGCCGTCACCGTGGTGCCGACATTGGCGCCGAGCAGGATCGGAAAGCTGCCCTTCAGCGTGATCGCGCCGGCGTCGACCAGGGTCACCGCGAAGGCCTGAACGGCACTGCTCGACTGGATCAGCGCGGTCGCGAACAGGCCGATGAAATAAGCCTTGAGCGGAGAAGCGGTCACGCGCGCCATCACCGCGCGCAATCGCTCGCCGCCGCGCTCCTGGATTTCGTGGCTGAGGGACTGCAGCCCGTAGGCAAACAGCGCCAGCGCCGCCATTGCGGAAATGACGAGGTCGTACGTCGTCATGAACGTGCCCTGCCCGGTTCACCGAACGATCGGCATTCACGCGACGGGAGGCGTGCGCCGGAGACGGTCTCAATATTTCTCGACAACGAATTTCCGCCCCTTCAGCGAGGCCTGGTCGTCATATTTCTTCTTGGTCAGCCGCTTGGGCAGCCTCACCTCGTGCGGCCGGCTTTTCTTGTACGGGATGCGCGACAGGATATGTGAAATGCAATTGAGCCGGCCGCGCTGCTTGTCGTCGGTGCGCACGATGTACCACGGCGCATGTTTGGTATCCGTGGCGGCGAGCATCTCGTCGCGCGCCCGCGAATAGTCGTACCAGTGCCGGTACGACTCCAGATCCATCGGGCTCAGCTTCCATTGCCGCATCGGATCGTGGATCCGGGCGAGGAAGCGCCGCTCCTGCTCCTTCTGGCCGACTTCGAGCCAGATCTTGATCAGGATGACGCCCCCCGAGACGACGTAATGCTCGAATTCGGGGCATAGCTGCAGAAAGCGATCGTGCTGGTCCTCATCGACAAAGCCCATCACATATTCGACGCCGGCGCGATTGTACCAGCTGCGGTCGAAGATCACGATTTCGCCGCCGGCGGGCAGCTGGGCGACATAGCGCTGCAGATAAAGCTGGCTCTTCTCGCGGTCGCTCGGCGCCGGCAGCGCGACGACACGGAAGACGCGCGGGCTGACACGCTCGGTCAATGCCTTGATGGTGCCGCCTTTGCCCGCGGCGTCGCGCCCCTCGAAGACGACGACAATCTTGGCGCCGGTTCGCTTGACCCAGTCCTGCAGGTGACACAGTTCGACCTGGAGCTTGCGCAGCGCCTTGACATAGGCCTTGCGCTTGAGCTTGCCGGCGTCCTTTTCGTGAAGCGCCGCTGCTGGCTTTCCGGCGCCTCTTGGCTTTCGGCTCCCGCCTGCCTTTTGCATCGCTTTTGCCTTTCGCGCCTCACCCTGCTTGTGTAGCGAGCTTTCCTTCACCGCCAAGCTTTCCTTCAGCACCATGGCGAACCTCCTGCGTATGCTCGTGCGGCCGCCTGCTGCGGCGTCAATCTTCGGACTCGCGATGGAACCGATCGAGAAAATGCGACCAGCGCTGCGGCCAGAAGGCGACGACGAAAACGACCAGCACCACCAGCAGCAAGGACACCATGGCCTGATAGATTCCGAAGCGTGGGGTATCCTCGGCGATAAACAGGCCGACAATGCCGCCCGCCGCAATCAGCACCAGACGCACCGCCCAGCTCAGCATCTCGTCTCAGCTCCCGAAAATGACCTTGCGAAACCGCCTCATGGCGAAAGCGAAATAGACCGCGCCGATGATCAGCATGGCGAGCAATGGCCGCCAGACCAGCGTGATGTCGGCGCCGCGGAACAGCACCGCCTGCGCGAAGGCGACGAAATGCGGTGTCGGGCTGATCGTGCGCATCACATATTGCAGCCAGACCGGCATGCTCTCCATCGGCGTCGAGCCGCCGGACAGCAATTGCGTGGCGGCGAGGATCGGCATGGCCAGGAGCCCGAACTGGCCCATGGTCGTCGACAGCGTGCCGAGCAGGATGCCGAGCGCCGCCACCACAAGCGCATAGAGCGCGGCGCCCAACAGAAACAGCAGCAGCGAACCGGCGATCGGCGCGCCGATCCACCAATGCACCACGAGTTCGAGCGACAACATCGCGGCGACGAGAATGACCAGGCCGTTGGCGAACATTTTCGACAGCATGATCTCGGCCGGCACCACCGGCATGACCAGCAGATGCTCGACGGTGCCCTGCTCGCGCTCGCGGATCAGCGCCGCGCCGGTCAGGATCACCGTGAGCAGCGTGATCTGGTTGATCACCTGCGTCATCGCCGAGAACCAGGATGTCTTCAGGTTCGGATTGAACCGCGCCCGCACCACGAGATTGATCGGCAGGCTCTGCGGCCCCGATCCTTGGCGGCCGTGGATGAAATTGCGCACCTCGTTGGAGATCGCGGTACGCAGGTAATTGGCGCCGTTGCCGGCCTGCGCCACCGCCGTGGCATCGACGTTGATCTGCAGCCCGGTCCTGCGCTGCGCAAGGATGTCGGCCTGGAAATTGGGCGGGATCTCGACCACGAACAGCAGCTCGCCGCGGTCCATCTTGCTGTCGATGTCGGTGGCGCGGATCTGCACCGGCGGCTGGAATGTCGGGCCGACGAGACCCTCGGCGATCTGCCGCGACAACGGCGAGCCGTCCTCGTCGACGATGCCGACCGACAGATTGGTCGCCTCGGTCACGGCGCCGGTCGCGACCGTATTGACCGAAATGCTGAACGCATAGATCACCAGGATCAGCATGATCGGGTCGGAACGGATGCTGCGCAATTCCTTGATGACCAGGCGGAACGTGTTGACGACATGGTCGCGCCAGGTCATCGGCCGCTCTTCGGCCAATGTGTAGCGAGCGCCGGCCTGCGTCGTGGTGGAGGTCGTGCCGGACATGTCACGTCTCCTGCTTGCGAAGGAACAGCAGCGACAGGATGAGATAGGCGGCGGCGATCAGCACGATGGCGAGCACACTGGGCCACAACTGGGCCATGCCGAGCGCCTTGGCGAAGACGCCCACCGTGATCGGCTGATACCAGGCCGAGGGGAAGCTCAAGCCGAGTATCTTGGCCGTGCCCGACAGCGAGGAAACCGGCGCGAACAGGCCGGAAAAATTCACCGCCGGCACGATGGAGAGAATCGCGGTGGCGAACACCGCGGCGACCTGGGTGCGCGTGAACGACGAGATCAATTGGCCGAAGCCGGTCGTCGACACGACGTAGACGATGGTGCCGATGAGCAGCGTCAGGAACGGCCCCTTGATCGGCACCTGGAACAAAAAGATCGCCATCAGGAACAGAAAGACGAAATTCAGCATGGCGACGGCGATGTAAGGGAGCTGCTTGCCGATCAGGAACTCGAACTTGGTGATCGGCGTGGAGCGGAAATTGGCGATCGAGCCGGTCTCCTTCTCGCGCACCACGGCGATCGCCGACATGATGGCCGGGATCAGGCACAGCATCAGCATGAACACGCTCGGCACCATGGCGTTGACGCTGAGGAAGGCCTGGTTGTAGCGAAAGCGCGTCTCGATATTGTCGTCGGTCCACATCGTGGTGCCGCCGGCGCGCATGACCTGGCGCGCCAGGTTGTCGCCTTCCCTGCGCACGACGCCGTTGACGTAATTGCGCGCGGTCTCGCCGCGGAAGGTCATGGCACCGTCGACCGAGGCGTCGACTTCGGGCTGCGCGCCGCGCAACAGATCGCGGCCGAAGCCCGACGGAACTTCCACGACGATCTGCGTATTGCCGGAGCGCAGGCGCTGATCGGCATCGGCCGCCGACCTGATCGGCGGCTGTACCGAGAAATAGCGCGAGCCGTTGAAACCATCGATCAGCTGCCGGCTTTGCGGCGTGTCGTCCTGATCGTAGGCGGCCATCTCCAGGTTTTCGATATCGAAGGAGATGCCGTAGCCGAAGGCCAGCATCAAAAGGACGGGGCCGAGCACGGCGAAAGAAAGCCGGATCGGGTCGCGCAGCAGTTCGACGGCCTCGCGCCGGGCATAGGCCCAAAGCCGCGCGAAGTCGAAATGCTTGGGCAGCCGCACCGGCTCGGCTTCGCCGGTCTCCGTGCTCGGCGGCGGCGGCTCGACTTTCTTGGTGCGATCGATGCCGGCGGCGTCGGCGAGATAGCCGACGAAGGTGTCTTCGAGCGAGTCGCTGCCCCGTTCCTTGACCAGATCGAGCGGCGCGCCGACGGCAAGCACCTTGCCGGCATGCATCAGCGAGATGCGGTCGCAGCGCTCCGCCTCGTTCATGAAATGGGTAGAGAGAAAGATGGTGACGCCCTCGTCACGCGACAGGTCGATCAGCGTATGCCAGAACGCGTCGCGCGCGATCGGATCGACGCCCGAAGTCGGCTCGTCGAGAATGAGGATCGCCGGCTGGTGCAGCACCGCGACCGCAAGCTGCAGCCGCTGCTTGATGCCGAGCGGCAGGCTCTCCGGCTTGGCGTCTACGACCGCTTCGAGGTCGTAGCGGTGCAGCAACTCCTTGATGCGCGGCTCGATCTTGCCCGGCGGCAAGTGATAGAGCCGCGCATGCAGATCGAGATTCTGCCGCACCGTCAATTCGCCGTAGAGCGAGAAGGCCTGCGTCATGTAGCCGACATTGCGGCGCATCTCCATGTCGTTCGAGCCCATGGGACGGCCGAACAATTTGGCCCAGCCTTCGGACGCCGGCAGGAAGCCGGTCAGCATTTTCATCGTCGTCGACTTGCCGCAGCCGTTGGAGCCGAGGAAACCGAAGATCTCGCCGGGCGCGATGCGGAAATTCACGTGATCGACGGCGACGAAATTGCCGAAGCGCCGGGTCAGGCCCTCGGCCTCGATCGCCGGCACTTCGTCGGGCGCGGCATGGCGCGGCCGCACCACCACCTTCCGGTGCTGCGCGCGCTTCTCCTCCGGCAGCAGGGCGATGAAAGCCTCTTCGAGGGTGGGCTCGCCGACCTTGTCGAGCATCTCCCGCAGCTTGCCGTGGGCGATGATCTTGCCGTCGTCCATGGCCATCAGCCAGTCGAAGCGCTCCGCCTCGTCCATATAGGCGGTGGCCACGATCACGCTCATCTGCGGGCGCCGCGCCCGGATGGTGTTGATGAGATCCCAGAACTGGCCGCGCGACAGCGGATCGACGCCGGTGGTCGGCTCGTCGAGGATGAGCAGATCGGGATCGTTGATCAGGGCGCAGCACAGGCTCAGCTTCTGCTTCATGCCGCCGGAGAGCTTTCCCGCCGGCCGGTCCTCGAACGGATCGAGCCCGGTCGCGGTCAGAAGCTCGGTGATGCGGGCGCGGCGCTCGGTGGCCGACTGGCCGAACAGGCGGCCGAAGAAGTCGATATTCTCGAACACGCTGAGCGTCGGATAGAGATTGCGGCCGAGACCCTGCGGCATATAAGCGATGCGGCCGCGCATTTCGCGCAGATGGCTCTTATCGGCCACATCCGCATCGAACACGATGACCTTGCCGCTCTGGATCGTGCGCACGCCGGAGATCAGCGCCAGCAGCGTCGACTTGCCGACGCCGTCGGGGCCGATCACGCCGACCATGATGCGCGACGGAATCTCGATCGTCACATTGTCGAGCGCGATCCGCTCGCCATAGCGGTGCGAGACGTTCTCAATCCGTGCGATGCCGGTCATTGCGGCAGCTTGACTTGAAGATCGTCCGGCCAGGGCGTGGCTTTAGCCGTGCGGACGAAACCCAAGCCGCGCACGCCAGTCTTCACGCGGGAGGCAAATTCCTTGAGAACGTTCACATCGATGTTGAGCTTGACGCGGAACATCAGTTTCTCCCGCTCATCCGCGGTTTCCACCGTCTTCGGCGTGAACTGCGCGTCGGCGGCGACGAACGTCACCGTCGCCGGAATGACGTATTGCGGAACCGGATCGAGGACGATGCGGGCTTCGCCGCCGATTTCGAGCCTGCCGGCGACCGGAGCCGGGAAGAACGCCGTCATGTAGACGTCGTGCAGGTCGAGAACGGTGAAGACCTTGCCGCCGGCGGCGATCACTTCGCCGTTGCGCGCCAGCTGGAATTGAATGCGCCCGGTCCGAGGCGACACCAGCGTCATGTCTTTCAGCACGGCTTCGTTGCGCTCGACCTCGGCCTGCGCGCTTCGGATCGCGGCATCGGCCTGATCGCGCTGTGCCGTGGCGCCGTCGAGGCTCGCCTGCGAGGCTTCGAAGTTGCGCTGGCGCTGGTCGAAGGTCTGCTGGGTGATGATCTTCTGTCCGACCAGTTCCTTGCCGCGCTCGAAATCGGACTTCGCCGCGGCGAGGACGGCGCTGCGCTCGGTGATCAGCGCCTCGGCATTGGTCCTGGCGTGCTGGGCGCGCTCGAGTTCGGATTGGGCGGCGCGGAGCCGCGCTTCCTGCTCAGGCGACGACACGCGGCCCAGCACCTGGCCTTCGGTGACGGGATTGCCTTCGACGACCGTGATGTCGGCCAGACGTCCGGGATATTTGGCGGCGACATCGACCTGGGTCGCCTCGATCCGGCCATTGGTCCTGGCGATCCCCTCCGGCAGCCTCTGGCCGCGCAGCCGCGCGATGAAATTGCGGACCCGCGATGCCTGCGCCGGCCGAGCCTGGAGCGCAGCGACGGTGGAATGATGATAGGCCTGAGGCAGCGGCAAAGCGCCGGTTACGAGTATGAAGGCTACGAGGGCACCGACCAGCAAGCGCACTGACATTGCAAGTCTCCTCTTTCAGGCAGTCTCCTTCCCACTTCCCTTTTGTGGAAAAGACTAGCCGAGCGCTCAACCCAAGACCAGGGCGTCGGCCTCGGCCTTGACCAGGATCAATTGCGTAAAATCGCGACCGCAAGAATAAGCGGCGAGCTCCGGCAAAGCCGAAACACCGGTCAGAGCCTTGACCGTGGCGGCCCTCGGCCTTTAACCAGAGCACGTCAGGCCGCCATGCATCCCATCCAACGCGGGCACAACAAAAATGACGGACACCTGTAATCGGCAGCTGCGCGATATTCTCAACCGCCGTGAGACGACGCTCCTGCCCGGCGCCGCCAATGCGCTGGCCGCGCGCATCATGGAGGATATCGGCTTCAAGGCGGTCTATGTTTCCGGCGCCGGCGTCACCAATACTTATCTCGGCGTGCCGGATATCGGCCTGATCTCGGTGACCGAGCTGGCCGACAATGTCGCCGCCATGCGTGAAGCGGTGTCGCTGCCGCTGATCGTCGACGCCGATACCGGCTTCGGCAATGCCATCAATGTCGCGCGCACGGTCAAGACGCTGGAGCGCGCCGGCGCCAATGGCATCCAGCTCGAGGATCAGGATTTTCCCAAACGCTGCGGCCATTTTTCCGGCAAGCACGTCATTCCGCGCGCCGAGATGGTGCAGAAGATCCATGCCGCCGCCGACGCCCGCAATGATGCCGATCTCGTCATCATGGCGCGCACCGATGCCATCGCGGTGAACGGCTTCGAGGACGCGATAGAACGTGCGCAAGCCTATATTGAAGCCGGCGCCGACATGACGTTCGTCGAGGCGCCGCGCGACCAAGCGCAGATGCGCGAGATACCACGGCGCCTGAAAGTGCCGCAGCTCGTCAATATCGTTCACGGCGGGCTGACCCCGATGATCGCGTTCGAGGACCTGGCGAAGATGGGCTTCGTCATGGTGCTGTACGCCAATGCGGCGCTGCAGGCCGCGGTGGCCGGCATGCAGAAAGTGCTCGGCCATCTGCATGCGCGCGGAACGCTCGACGGCGTGACGCCGTTCCTCGCCGATTTCGAGGAGCGGCAGCGGCTGGTGTCGAAGCCGCATTACGACGCGCTGGAAAAGAAATATTCGACCGAATGATCCACCCGTGCCGGAAGTGCCGTAGCAATGTCCGCATCTGCAGCCAGATCAAACAACAATCCGCACACGCGCGCCATCGCGCAATTCGTCTCCGGACTGCGCTATGAGGACATTCCCGAGGATGTCATCGCGCGCATCAAGCTCCTGATCCTGGATTCGCTCGGCTGCGCGCTTTACGGCACGGCGCTGCAATGGAGCGAGATCCTGCGGGCAACGCTGTCAAAGCTCGATGCGACCAAAGCCTGCCGGGTCTGGGGCACGCCGGAAAAACTATCGGCGCCGCATGCCGCACTGGTCAACGGCACGCTTATTCAGAGCTTCGAGCTCGACGACGTGCACCGTCAGGGCGTGCTGCATGTCGGCGCGGTGACCTTGCCGCCGCTGCTTGCCGTCACCGAGCTGCGTCCGGAGCTCAGCGGCCGCGATTTCCTGCGCGCCGCGGTCGCCGGCTACGAGATCGGGCCGCGCGTCGGCAAGTGCATGGGCCCACAACATATCGGCCAGGGCTGGCATTCCGGCGCCACGGTCGGGGTGTTCTCCGCGGCGGCCGGCGCGGCGGCTGCGTTGGGGCTCTCGGCCGCGCAGACCGTGCACGCGCTCGGCATTGCCGGCACGCAATCCGCGGGCCTGATGGCGGCGCAATACGGCGCCATGGTCAAGCGCATGCATGCCGGGCGCTCGGCGCAAAGCGGGCTCTATGGCGCGCTCCTGGCCGAACACGGCTTCACCGGCATTGTCGACGTTTTTGAATCGCCCTATGGCGGCTTCTGCTCGACCTTTTCGCGCTCCACCGACCGCTTCAATCTCGACGAATTGTCGTGGGAACTCGGCCGGCAATGGGAGACCAAGCGCATCTCGCTGAAGTTCTATTCCTGCGTCGGCAGCAACCACACCACGCTCGACGCCATCCGGTCGATGCAGGCCGAGACGCCGTTCGGCCCGGATGACATCGACTCGATCGTGGTGCACGGCTCGCACGTCACCGCCGAACATGTCGGCTGGCGCTACGAGCCGCAGGGGCTGACCTCGGCGCAGCTCAACCTGCCCTTCTGCGTCGCCACCCTTCTCCTCGAAGGCGATGTCTTTGTCGATCAGTTCAGCGACGATGTGGTCGCCGACAAACGGCGGATCGCGCTGTCGCGGAAAGTCTCGGTGGTGCACGATCCTGCGATCACCGAGCGCGGCGCGAATTACCGGCACATGGTGCGGGTCGAGGCTAATCTGAGAAACGGCAAGCATCTCGAACGCACGGTCGAAGCGCCGCGCGGCAGCGAAAAGAGCTTCGCCTCGGAGGCCGACATCGTCGAGAAATTCAAGAAGCTCGCGACCCACACCGTGAGCGAAGCCAAAGCCGATGCCATCGTCAATCTCCTGCTCGGCGCGGAGAAGCTGAAGCGGGCTGAGGAGATCGCCGAGGGGCTGGCGGTCTGAGCCTCAAACCAACTAAAATCGGAAGGCGACCAAGGACGCAAGACACCGGGAACGCGATACCAAAGGGAGGAAGCGATGGATGTTCCGCGCAGAGCGCTTCTGCACGCGTCGGCCGGCGCGGCCGCGGCATTTGTCATGCGTCCGCGCTTCGCACGCGCCGAGAACTACCCGATCCGCCCGGTGCACATCACCGTCGGCTTTCCCCCCGGGACGTCGTCCGACATCACCGCGCGGCTGATCGGCCAGTGGCTCTCGGAGCGACAAGGCCAGCAATTCATCGTCGACAACCGGCCGGGCGCCGGCACCAACATCGCCGCCGAATCGGTGGCGCATGCGGCGCCGGACGGCTATTCCTTGCTCTGGGTCACCCAGTCGAACGCGATCAACCAGACGCTCTACCGATCGCTCAATTTCGACTTCAGCCGCGACATCCGCCCTGTCGCCGGCATCATCCGCGTCCCGGCAGTGATGCTCGTGACGCCGTCGCTGCCGCCCAAGACCGTTCCCGAATTCATCGCCTATGCCAAGGCCAATCCCGGCAAGATCAATCTCTGCTCGCCCGGCATCGGCAGCGCCAATCATATCTTCGGCGAGCTGTTCGAGATGATGACCGGGACCAAGCTTGTCCACGTGCCCTATCGCGACGCCTGGTTTGCCGATCTGTTCAGCGGACAGACGCAGGTCACGTTCAATCCGATGCCGGCGTCGCTCGGCTTTATCAAGGGCGGCAAGGTGCGTGCGCTGGCGGTGACCTCGGCGACACGGCAGGAGGTATTGCCCGACGTGCCGACCATCGCGGAAACCGTGCCGGGTTATGAGGCGACGGCATGGTTCGGCATCGGCGTGCCAAAAGATACGCCGCCCGACATCGTCGCTGAGCTCAATCAAGCGATCAATGCCTGCCTTGCCGAGCCGAGCAACGGGGCACGGCTCAAGGATCTCGGCGGCGAGGAGATGTCCGGCTCGCCCGGCCAATTTAACGATTTCGTCACCGCCGAAATTGCGAAATGGGCGCGCGTAGTCGCATTCGCCGGAGTTAAGTCGGAGTGATCGGCAAAGCCGGCGTCACATTCCGCCGCGCCTGCCCGAACATCGCGGCCCTGCGCCCTGGCGGAACACCTTCCCGGCATGCGCGTTCTTAACCAGAACCTTATCTGGATGCCGTGCGACTAAGGCAAAGACTTACGATCGATCAACCAATGCTCCGACAAGGCGGCCCCAACGGGTATCCGCCGGCGCGGAGCACGGTCATAATTGTGGGTAACGAGACTTTTGCCATCAGGAGGCGTTTCGATGAAGCTCAGACTATTCGCCGCGACTGCTCTGCTCGCCTGTGCCGGCACCGGCCTAGCAGCGACCGACGCGTCGGCGCAAGACATCGTCAATCTGTCAGGCGAGTACACCTGCGTGCAGGGCTGTATGGGCAACTCGCCCGGTCCGGCCTATGTGACGCAGAACGGCTGGACCATGAACCTCGTCAATGAAGTCGGCCAGCCGACCCGCGCCTGGATCGATCGACCGGGCCACATCTGGACGGACAGCTGGCAGGAAGGTGCGACCTACTCGCCAAACGGCACGACCATCACTTTCGACAGCGGCACGGTCTGGCAGATCGGCTTCGTGCCGCCGCCGCCTCCGCCGCCGCCGGTGGTGATAATCCACAGGCACGTCGTCCGCCATCACGTCCATCACTACGCCCCGATCAACGGGTCGTAGTCCGCCGATGCCTATCTGCCCTCTCCGGCAACCCCGGAGAGGGAGCCTGTCACAATCTCTTGATTCCGGCCTGATCGATGATCTGTTTGAACGTGTCCATTTCCTTCGTGAGGCGTGCCCAGCACGCTTGGCCGCCCTTGGGGCGCGCCAGGAAGCCGTTCTGAAACATCTTGTCCTTCATCTCTTTCGAGTTGAGGACCTTCAGCGTCTCGGTTTCCAGCCATTTGACATTCTCGGGCGGCGTCTTTGCCGGCGCGAGCAGCATGGCGTCGGTGGCGAAGACGAAATCTGGATAGCCGGATTCGATCATGGTCGGCACATCCGGCAGATCGGGCCAGCGCTCCTCTGAGCAGACCGCGAGCCCGCGCAGCGAGCCGGATTTGATGTGCCCGACGGAAGGCGCCACCGAGCCGGAGCAAATTTGCACCGTGCCGGCAAGGAGCGCCGCAACCGCGTCGCCGCCGCCCTTGAACACGACCTCTTCGAGGTTCGGCAATTTCTCTTTCACCTTGAGCAGCGCCATCTGCAATTGCGGCGTGGTTCCGATCGGCGGCACCGAAGCATTGAACTTCTCCGGGCTCGAGCGGGCGAGCCCGATGAAATCCTTCATCATCTTCGCCGGCAGATCAGGTTTGATCAGGAAAATATTGGGCGAGCCGCCGATATCGCTGACCGCGACGAAATCCTTCATCGGATCGTAGGGCAGCGACTTGTAAAGCCCGGGATTGACCGAGAATGCCGTAGTGCCGAGCAGGAACGTATAGCCGTCCGGATCGGCATGGGCGACATATTCCATCCCGAGATTGCCGCCGGCGCCGCCGCGGTTCTCGATGATGAAGGTCTTGCCGGTCGATTGCTGCAGCGCGGCCGCGACCAGGCGACCGACGATGTCGGAGGGACCGCCCGGCGTATTGGCGACCACGAATTTGATCGGACGGTCCGGATAATCGGCATAGGCCGAGCGGACGCGAAGCACGGCCGGCGCAGTCACGCCGGCGACGACGGTTGCAGCAGTGGCCGCGGCAGCCTTGATGACGGAGCGCCGCGACGGCGCGCCTGTTGAGGACGATTTGGGCATTTCCCCCTCACCTGTTCAGACATTCGTTACGGCGGGATGCTGCGCAGCGAAACGTCGCGATGGCAAGAGGCAATCGCTCGGCCCGCATGGCCGGCGCTTGCCTTATTGTCGCAAGCTTTATTCGCCGGTCTTGACCTTGGTCCACAGCCGGTTGATCAGCCGCTGCGTCTTCGCGTCGTGAGCGATGATCGTGTAGAGCTTCGCCATGGTCTTGGCGTCCGGGTAAACGGTCTTGTCGTCGCGGATCGCCTTGTCGATCAGATCGGTCGGCGTATCGCCATTGGCGTAAGACACGTAGTTCGTATTCTTCGCCGCGACGTCGGGCCGGATCAGATAATTGATCAGTTCATGCGCCTCTTCCGGATGCGGCGCGTCTTTCGGGATGGCGAGCGTATCGAACCAAAGCTGCGCGCCTTCCTTCGGGATCGAATAGCCGATCTCGATGCCGCTTTTGGCCTGCGCCGCGCGGGCCTGCGCTTGTTTGATGTCGCCGGAAAAGCCGACCACGAAGCAAATCTCGCCGGTGGCGAGCGCGTTCAGATATTCCGAGGAATGGAATTTGCGGACATAGGGCCTGATCTTGAGCAGAAGGTCGGTGACCTTCTGCAGATCGGCCGGATCGCTGGTGTTGGGATCGAGGCCCAGATAGTGCAGGCCCGCCGACATGATGTCGTCGGATGAATCGAGAAGATGGATGCCGCAGTCCTTGAACTTCGCAATCTTGTCCGGATTGAAGACGTCGTCCCACGAATCGATGACCGCGTCGGGCCCAAGGATCTCCCTCACATTCTTGACGTTGTAGCCGATGCCGGTGGTGCCCCACATATAGTCGGCGGCGTATTGATTGCCCGGATCGTAGAAGGCGAGCCGGCTGGTGATCTCCGGCCACAGCGCCGGCATGTTGGTCAGTTTCGACTTGTCGAGCTTCTGAAAAATGCCGGCGCCGATCTGGCGGGCGAGAAAATAGGCGCTCGGCACGACCACGTCGTAGCCGGACGATCCCGCGAGCAGCTTCGCTTCCAGCGTGTCGTTGGAATCGAAGGTGTCGTAGCGGACCTTGATGCCGGTTTCCTTGGTGAAGGCGTCAAGGATCGTCGGATCCTGGTAGTCCGACCAATTGTAGTAGTTGACGACGCGCTCTTTCGGCTGAGCCGGCGGCGCGAGCACGACGCCGATGGCGCAGCAGAGAGCGGCAATGAACGGAAGTCTGCGCACGGATTTCAAGTCTCGGTCGGCAGGCCCGCGGCCTTCCAGGCGAGAATGCCGCCTGCAAGATGCGCGCCATAGGCATAGCCATGCTGTTGCGCGGCCAGCGAGGCGGTGACCGAACGGCGCCCGGAGCGGCAGGCGAAGACCACTTCCTTGCCTTGCGGATCGGGAATGGCGCCCGGGTCGAAGTCCGATAGCGGCACGATCACCGCGTCGGGGAAACGCTCGACCGCCGTCTCGTTGGGCTCGCGCACGTCGACCAGCAGCATGCGGCCCTCGCGCAAGCCGGCGGAAACCTCCTCCGGCGTCAGATCGCGGACGCTGAAATCTTGCTCCGACATCGCCGGCCTCTCCTCGCGCGTGGTATTGACGACCGCTTATATCGCGAGGCTTGGGCCGGCGTAAGGGCTGGTGTGCGATCCAACTCGATCTAAGGGGGCAACAGCTCGGTTCGGTATTTCGGCGCCAGAGCTTTAACCTTGGCGATGAATGCCGCTTCGGCCGCCGCATCGAGCGGAGGTGGCGGCGTTGTCCGCGTCGCGACAGGAACGCCGACTTCCCTGAAAAACTCCTCCTGCCCGGCCGGCGAGCATAGACACAACAGCCGCGCCGGTTGCCGGCTCTTGTTCTGGAATTGGTGAGGCGCGTTCGCCGGAATATTGATCGTTTCGCCGGCGCGAATAATCGTCTTTTTTCCGCGGAAAGTAGCCTCGATTTCGCCTTCCAGGACGGAGAACATCTCTTCGAAATCATGACGATGCGGCGGCGGACCGCCGCCAGGCGGAATGTGCATGTCGACGAGACAATATCGGCCGGCCGTGTCTTTGCCGGCCACGAGGATCGTGTAGGTGTCTCCCACCAAGCCGATATGCGGCAGGTTCGGATCGTCTGACCGCGCCAGCGTCAAATTCCTTTCGGGGTCGTCGGCCGAGATCGTCATCGTAGCTCCTTCCGCACTGGAGGTTCCAAGGATCGAGCAAACCGATGATCGGCCGCGAATGAGTTCGCATCGTGTTCGGTGCGGCGCATTTGCGAGTGCGCGCTTAACTCACCATTCTAAATCGTGACCTGGGTGCCGACCTCGACAACGCGGTCGGTCGGGATCTGGAAATAGTCGGTGGCGTCGTTGGCGGAGCGCGCCAGCGAGATGAACAGCCGGTCCTGCCACAGCGGCATGCCCGGCCGCGGCGCCGGCCGCAGCGTGCGGCGCGACAAAAAGAACGACGTCGACATGATGTCGAAATGCCAGCCGAGCTTGCGCGCGATGGCGAGCGCCTTGGGCACGTTCGGCGATTCCATGTAGCCGAAACGGAGCAGTACGCGCATGAAGGTTGAGCCGACCGGCTCGATGCGCACCCGCTTGTCGGGATCGACGCGCGGCGTATGGGTGGTCTCGACGGAGAGGATGACGTTCTTCTCGTGCAGCACCTTGTAGTGCTTGAGGCTGTGCATCAGCGCGGTCGGCGCGCTTTTCGGATCGCTGGTCAGGAACACCGCGGTGCCGGGCACGCGCTGCGGCGGCTTTTTCTCAAGGATGCGGACGAGATCGTCGAGCGGCGTTTCGAGCCGGCGCGTCTTGGCGAACAGGATGCGGGTGCCGCGCCGCCACGTATACATCACGAGCATCACCAGTCCGCCGAGCGCCAGCGGCACCCAGCCGCCTTGCAGGACTTTGAGCATATTGGCCGACAGGAAGGTCAGGTCGATCAAAAGGAACGGCGCGATCAGCCCCGCCGCGGCGAGCGGCGACCAGCGCCACATCCGCCAGATCACGATAAAGGCCATCATGCAGGTGACGACCATGGTGCCGGTGACGGCGATGCCGTAGGCGGAGGCAAGCGCGCTCGACGAGCGGAACAGCGCCACCAGCAGCAGCACGCCGATCAAAAGCAGCGAATTCACCCGTGGCATGAAAATCTGGCCGACGGTCTGCGCTGAGGTGTGGCGCACCTCGAAGCGCGGCAACAGGCCGAGCTGGATCGCCTGACTGGTCAGCGAATAGGCCCCGGTGATGACGGCTTGGCTCGCGATCACCGTGGCGATGGTGGCGAGGATGACCATCCAGAGCCGCGCCCATTCCGGATAAAGAATGAAGAACGGATTCGCGAGCGATTTCGGCTCGGCGAACACCAAGGCGCCCTGCCCCAGATAGTTCGCCGCCAGCGACGGCAAGACCAGTGCGAGCCAGGCGACCTGGATCGGGCCGCGGCCGAAATGGCCGAGATCGGCATAGAGCGCTTCCGCGCCGGTCACCGCAAGAAAGACCGCGCCGAGCGTAAACAGCCCGATCATGCCGTGATGGAAGAGAAAGTTCAGGCCGTAGAACGGATTGAGCGCCCACAGGATCTCCGGATCGCGCGCGATCCAGACGAGTCCCGGCAGCGCAATGGCGACAAACCAGATCGCCATGATCGGACCGAACAGCGCCGCGACCTTGGCGGTACCGAACGACTGTGCCGCGAACAGCACGAGCAGAATGATGACGGTCAGCGGCACCACATATTCGTGAAACGCCGGCGTCGCGACGTCGATACCTTCGACCGCGGACAGCACCGACAGCGCCGGCGTGATCACGGCGTCGCCATAGAACAAGGCGGCGCTGACGATGCCAAGGAGAGCGACGACGGTCGCCGCCTGCGACATGCGGCCGACCGCGCGCGAGGCAAGCGCCATCAAAGTGAGCGTGCCGCCTTCGCCGTTGTTGTCGGCGCGCAGCAGGATCACCACGTATTTCAACGTCACGATCACGAACAACGCCCACAGGATCAGCGACACCACACCGAGCACCATCAGGCGGTCGATGGCGCTCTGGCCCTGGCTCGAGGCGGCGAGCACGGCTTCGCGCAGCGCATAAAGCGGGCTCGTGCCGATGTCGCCATAGACGACACCGATGCTGCCCAGCGTGAGCGCCCAGAACCCGGCGTGAGAACGCGCTTCGCCGCTGCCGTCTGCCGGCAAATCGCTCCTCGCCGGAGCGGTCGCGCTGTCTGTCATGAATGCTGAAACAGGACCTTGCCTGCTCCTATCGGACATCCGGAGAGGGATGCAGGGCCGCGCCTATACACCGTTCGCGCTGCGGAGTCATGAGCAACCCCTGGGCGAACCACGGAACTTGGTGAAGGCCCCGGCGGCCTCCGGGGCAGAGCTGGAACTCGCGGCCGGCGAATTTAGCTATGCCGGATCAAATGCTTAGGCCGGCATCCCCGGTCAGGGAGTCAGGTCCGGCGGCACCGGCGGCGGCTCGTGCATAAGCGTAATGGTCACGCGCCGATTGGCGGCGATATAGGGGTCGTCCGGGAACAGCGGATCGGTATCGGCCTTGCCGGCAACCATGTAGATGTTGTTCGATGGCAGCCCCTGCTCTTCCAGGATCTGGCGCACCGCGTTGGCGCGGTCGGCGGACAGGTTCCAGGGCCCGTAATCGGCCGAGGCGGGCGTCTGCGAGGCCGAGGTGTGGCCGGTGATCGAAATCCGGTACGGCAGCACCTTCAGCGGCCCGGCGATCTTCTCGATGATGCGGCGGGTGCGCTCGTAAGGCTCCTTGGAGCCTTCCGGAAACATCGAGCGGCCTTCCTGGTCGACAATGTCGATGTTGAGGCCGTCCTTGGTCTCTTCGAACATGATGTGCTTGGAGGCCTCGGCCAGTTCCGGCATGTCCTGCAAGGCCTGGCGCAGCGAGGCGGCCGCGAGCGCGAAGGCTTGGTCCTGCTGAAACTTCGAGCCGTAACGCTGATTGCGGTCATTCTGATCGGGCGTCGGCGTCGCGGAGGCGTCTTCGGGCTGGATGTGGGCGGCGTTCTTGAGCTTCGGCCGGGTCGGCAAGCCGTCGACCTCGATGATGCCGGAATAGCGCACATTGGTCTGCACGCCGAAAGCGTCGCGCATCGAGCCGGCGACGATTTGCAGTTTCTGCTGATCCTGATTGGAAAACGCCACCAGCATGACGAAGAAGCTGACGAGCAGGCCCATCAGGTCGGCGAAGGTGACGAACCAGCCGTGGCCGCCGCCATGTGCTTCCTTACGCCGCGCCATGATCAGGCCGGAACAGGCTCAGGCTCGGCCTCGCCGCGATGCTTCTCCGGCAGATAGGCGATCAGCATTTCGCGCACCAGCGTCGGGCTCTTGGATTCCCGGATCATCAGCACGCCGTCGATGATCAGCGTGCGGTTGATCTCCTCGTCGACGAGTTTCAGGTGCAGCTTGTCGGCGATCGGCAGACAGATGATGTTGGCGACCACGGCGCCATAGAGCGTGGCGAGCAGCGCGGTCGCCATGAACGGGCCGAGTTTCGACGGATCGGTCATGTTGGCGAACATCTGCACCATGCCGATCAGCGTGCCGATCATGCCGAAGGCCGGGGCGCAGTCGCCGACGGCGCGGTAGATCTTCTGGCCCTCGTCGAGATGGCTCAGGAAATTGTCGCGGTCGCGCTCGAGATTGTCACGGATGAACTCGGCGTCGTAACCGTCAGCAACGAAGCGGATGCCCTTGGCGAGATAGGGATCCTCGACCTCGACCTTTTCCAGTCCGATCGGTCCCTGCTTGCGCGCGATCTCGGCAAGGCCCGCGATCTCGTCCACCAATTCGCGCTGCGTGATGCGGCGCATGGTGAAGACGAATTTCATGCCGAGCGGCAGGCCGTGAAAAATCGACGACAGCGGAAAGCGGATCAGGGTCGCCGCAAACGAACCGCCGAAAATGATGATGACGGCGTGGTCGCTGACAAACATGCCCAGGCCACCGCCCATGAGCATGAGGGTAATGACCACGGTCGCGCCGGCGAGCAAGCCGAGGCCCGTTGCAATATCCATGGAACGCACCCAACCCGCACGGCGAAACCCGTTCTGGGGCCGCCTAAGAGCCGCGCCGGACACGGCGCCACGACCCGCGCCAAGACCCACGCTATGGCCCAATAGGTAAGGTCATTGCGCTTAAAGGACGGTTACCGCAGGAACCTTTCGCAGCGTCGGAGAGCCGCGGATTGGCTTGTGCTCGGCCAAGGTAAACGGCCTGCAAAAGGGGGATGACCGGCGGCGGAAAAACCAGCTAGATAGCCCATCAAACCGGCAACATTGCCGATGAATCCGGCGCGGCGAACGCCTGGACGCAGCAGGGAGACGGACTATGCGCGAGATCGGCCATTTTATCGGCGGCAAGGCGGCGAAGGGCGCGTCGGGGCGTTTCGGCGACGTCTTCAATCCCAATACCGGCGAGGTGCAGGCCAAGGTCGCGCTGGCCGCCAAATCAGAGGTCGAGCAGGCGATCGCCAATGCGCAGGCCGCCTTCCCGGCCTGGGCCGCCACCAATCCGCAGCGGCGTGCGCGCGTGATGTTCAAATTCCTGGAATTGATCCAGAGCGAATATGACGATCTGGCGCGGCTGTTGTCCTCCGAGCACGGCAAGACCTTCGCCGACGCCAAGGGCGACATTCAGCGCGGGCTCGAAGTGGCCGAATTCGCCTGCGGCATCCCGCATCTGCTCAAGGGCGAATATACCGAGAGCGCCGGCCCCGGCATCGACCTCTATTCGATGCGCCAGCCGCTCGGCGTCGTCGCCGGCATCACGCCGTTCAATTTCCCGGCCATGATCCCGCTATGGAAGTGCGCGCCGGCGATCGCCTGCGGCAATTCGTTTATCTTGAAGCCGTCCGAGCGCGATCCTTCGGTGCCGATGCGCATCGCCGAACTGTTCATCAAGGCGGGACTGCCGCCGGGCGTGCTCAATGTCGTCAACGGCGACAAGGAAGCGGTCGATACGCTGCTCACCGATCCGCGGGTCCACGCGGTCGGCTTTGTCGGCTCGTCGGCGATCGCCGAATACATCTATGCGACCGGCACCGCGCACGGCAAACGCGTGCAATGTTTCGGCGGCGCCAAGAACCACATGATCGTGATGCCCGACGCCGACATGGATCAGGCGGTCGATGCGCTGATCGGCGCCGGCTATGGCTCGGCCGGCGAGCGCTGCATGGCGGTCTCGGTCGCCGTGCCGGTCGGCAAGAGCACGGCGGATACGCTCATTCAAAAACTCATTCCGCGTGTCGAGGGTCTCAAGATCGGCCCCTCGACCGATCCGCAAGCCGACTATGGTCCGATGGTGACGCGCGAACTCCTCAACAAAGTGCGCGGCTATGTCGACACCGGCGTCAAGGAAGGCGCCAAGCTCGTCGTTGACGGCCGGAATTTCAAGCTGCAGGGTTACGAGAACGGCAATTTCATCGGCGGCTGTCTGTTCGACGACGTCAAGCCCGACATGAAGATCTACAAGGAAGAGATTTTCGGCCCGGTGCTTTCGGTGGTCCGCGCCGATGACTATGAAGAGGCGGTGCGGCTGCCGTCCGAGCACGACTACGGCAACGGCGTCGCCATCTTTACCCGCGACGGCGACACCGCGCGCGATTTCACCAATCGCGTCCAGGTCGGCATGGTCGGCGTCAATTTCGCCATTCCGGTGCCGCTGTCCTATTACACCTTCGGCGGCTGGAAGCGCTCGGGCTTCGGCGACCTCAATCAGCACGGCCCGGATTCGGTCCGCTTCTACACGCGGACCAAGACCGTGACGGCGCGCTGGCCGTCGGGCGTCAAGGAAGGCGCCGAATTCGTCATTCCGACGATGAAATAAGACCCGCCGGGGCGGCGCGATCCGGCCTTCGCCGCTTCACTACCTCGCCCAAATCGGGTTTTAGTGCGAGCCACCGCTTTGGGGATCGGGATGAGCCGATCGGGACAGATGAAGGCGAAAGGTGCTGGCGGCGTCGCGGCCGCCACAGGCTTTGTGCTGCTTATCGGGCTTCTTACCAGCCTTACTGCCTGCAGCAGCGCCAACCTTCTCGGCGGCAGCCCGGAGCCGCCGACGCCTGCAGACGTGGCCGCGCCCTCGACGGTGCCACCACCGGTCGATATCGCCGGCCGCTGGCAGTTTTCCGCCGCGGCTGGCGGCGCCTGTACGATGAATTTCGGCGGCGCACCCGGAGGCGGCGCGCCGTCCCCTGCCCCGCAAGGCACCATTGCGCCAGGCGGCGGCTGTCCCGGAAATTTCTTCATGAGCCGCAAGTGGACGTTCGAGAACG
>DATJLN010000079.1:0-88453 GCA_035509535.1 Xanthobacteraceae bacterium
GCGTGCTGGGGAAGTTCATGCGGTTGCCCTGGTTGACCACCGGGGCCTGGAGCAACTCGGCAAGCTCGATCAGCAGATCGACGCCGTTCTGGGTGCGCGCCGCGCGATCGACCACGATGACCGGATGCTCGGCATTGGCGAGAAGCCGCGCCGCTTCCTTGACCGCGGCGAGATCGCCTTGCGGCGGCGCGGCGGCAAAGAATTTCGGAACGTAGAGCGGCCGGCCGAAATTGCGCACCGAATCGTTCTGCAAGCCCTCGTCAAGCGACATCATCACGGGCCCGTAGGGCGGCGTGGTCGCGATCTTGTACATGCGCACGAAGCTTTCGGCGAAGTGTTGCAACGAAACCGGCGTATCATCCCATTTGGTGAAGTCACGGACGATCGCGTTGATATCCTGCGCGGAGTGGAAGGTCGGCACGCCGGGCGCGCGGTGCGCGGCGTCCATGTCGTTGCCGCCGACGATGAGAACCGGAACACGATCGCACCAGGCGTTGTAGACCGCCATGGTGGCGTGCTGCAGGCCGACCACGCCGTGCACCAGCGTCATCAGCGGCTTGCCGGTAGCCTTGAAATAGCCATGGCACATGGCGACGCCGGATTCCTCGTGCATGCAGGTGAGGAATTCCGGCATCGTGTTCTTGCCGTAATTGATCAGCGATTCATGCAGGCCGCGATAGCTCGCCGCCGGATTGGCCGGCAGATATTTAATGTCGAGCGACTTGATGACGTCGACCATGAAATCCGAGCCGGGCGGACCGTTCTCGGACGAGCTTGCCGGCGCTTGCGGCGTCCCGCTTTCAGCAGCGGCCACGCGAGCATTCGGCGGCAGAGCCGAAGGCAGACGCGGCGCCGATTGAGGCTCCGGCTGCGGCGATGTCGGCGCCGCCGCAAGCGCCGCGGTCGCCGGAGGAACGCTGCCGGCGGCGCCGGCAATGGCGGCTGTCGCCAGAAACTTGCGGCGGTCGAGTTGCGGCGAGGTCTTTTTGGTTGGCATCGTCATCTCCCCAGAATCCTTTGCACGCGTCCGGCAAAGTGTTGTCACCTCGATACCATCCGAAACGCGGCGCTCAAAGCCGTTCGCTGCACGGGGACATAGCTTGCGTGCGAGACCTCGACTTCGCGCATGGATGTAACCTCGGTGTAAAACCCGGGGGGTTCCGGTCCGCTCGGCACCGCCACTTATCCGCGCTAGGGCGCCGGATGCCGGAGGTCGGCCGGCGGCGAAACCCGAGATTAAGCATTTTCGCTAATCCTGCGGCGGATGCTTTTGCGGTGGGGAACGCGCTGTTCATGGCGGCCAATCCGAGACCCGTAGACGGTCTGGCGGGCACGCGACCGCTGCGCTCGCCTTCGCCGCAATCCGACATTGTGGATGTCCGGGCGCCCGGGCGCAGTGCCGCCCGTGGTCCCGCCGTCGCGTCTCTTGCGGCCACGGCGCCCGAGCGGACCCATCGTGCGCGCACGCATCTTTGTTTCATCATCGACAGCGACGCCAGCATCCGGCAATTCCTGTCGCTCATCCTGCAGGGCAGCGGCATCGACACCGAGGAATTCGCCGATGGCCGCACGCTGCGCGAAGCGCTGCAGCGGCGGTCACCTGACATGATCTTCCTCGATGTTGGAGCGGACACGAGCCACGCCGCCACATGCATCGCCGCGCTCGGCGCCGAAAGCTTTCGCGGTCAAGTCCAACTCACCAGCAATCGCGGCCTTGCCGCTCTCAGCCGCATCAAAACCATCGGCGAACAACAGCGCCTGCGCATGTTGCCAGTGCTGAACAAGCCATTCGAGACGAGTGTGATTGTCAAAATGCTGCAGGATCATAAGCTTGGTCAGCGCACCGCCCTGGCGGGCCGTGTCGACCTCGGCGAGGCTCTCGCCAAACGCTGGATCGAATTCTGGTACCAGCCGAAAATCAATCTGCGCAAGAAGCAACTCGTCGGGGTCGAGGCCTTCGCCCGCGTCCGCCATCCCGAGCATGGCGTACTGCCGCCGGAGGCCTTCATTCCCGCCGCCACCGACGCCAGCCTGATCGCGCTGTCGGAGTTCGCGCTCGGCGAAGCGCTCAAAGCGAGCATCAATTTCGGCAAGATCGGCGTCAGCCTGCGCATGGCGGTCAATATGCCGGTCAATGCGCTCCGCAAAGTCGCCGTCGTCGACATTGTGCAAAGCTACCTGCCGCGCTTCGAGCGATGGCCCGGGCTGCTCATCGACGTCACCGAGGAGCAGGTCGTCAACGATTTCGAACGGACGCGCGATATCGCGCACCGTCTCGAGCCGCTCAATGTCAAACTCGCCATCGACGATTTCGGCCGCGACTATTCCGCGGTAATGCGGCTCTCCGACCTGCCCTTCGCCGAGCTCAAGCTCGACCGCAGTTTCGTGAGCGGCTGCGGCACCGACACCGCAAGCGCGCCGTTGTGCAAGGCCGCGATCGATCTCGCCCATAGTTTCGGGAGCGTCGCGGTCGGCGTCGGCATCGAGCGCGCGTCCGACGCGCTGGCGCTGCTCGGCATGGGCTGCGATTACGGCCAGGGCTTTCTGCTCGGCCAGCCGATGCCGGAAGAGCGCTTCATCGCATTGCTGCGGCAGCGCGCCGCGAGCGCGCAAGAGCAAAGGAATGGCTGACGAAAGGCTTGGCTAACGAAAGGCTTGGCTAAAGAACGTCTTGAATGCCGGCTAGTGAGTCCAGGCGCCGCGCCGCGTGGAAGCGAAATTGTCCGAATAGGAGATGCGCACGCGTTTTTGCGGCGGCGTCTCGAACGCCTCATAGGCGATACCGTTACGCTCGCAATAAGCGATGGCCTCTTCCTTGGTGTCGAAATGCAGGCGAACCTGCTGCTTCATGTCGCCGGAGCTGGTCCAGCCCATCAGCGGATCGATCACCCGCCGCTGCTCGGGCTCGTAATCGAGCACCCATTCCTTGGTCTTGGCCGTGCCGGATTGCATCGCGGTGCGGGCAGGCTTGTAAATGCGGGCGGTCATCGGCGCTTTCGTGGTCTCGGTTGGGATCGGGCCGGCACTATAGCCCAGCAAGATATCGGAAACATTGTCGAACTGTCAGAACCGCATTGAACAGATTCAAATGGTTGAATGGTCGGGGCAGCAGGATTTGAACCTGCGACCTGCAGTACCCAAAACTGCCGCGCTACCAGGCTGCGCTATACCCCGCCGGTCGCGGCTTGGGGATACATCTTTCGGCGTTTTCCAGCAACCCGAGAGGCTAAAATAGCCCGCAAACGGCCGCGCAACCTGGGCCATCAGCTGCCCTTGCCGAAGAACGAGCCGGTGACCCTGTCGCCGGCCTTGATGCCGAGCTTGCGCGCGGTACCGCCGCTCACCTCAAGAACGCCGCGCACCAGGCCGCCAGACGGGATCAGCGTATCGTCCATCGGCTTGGCATTTTCGGCAATGCGGACGATGTGGCCGTCGGCGGCGATAAAGATAATGTCGAGCGGGATATATGTATTGTGCATCCAGAACGCGGTTGGCTGCGGGTAGCCGAAATCGAACAGCATTCCGTGCCCTTCCGGCAGCGACTTGCGGTACATCAGGCCGCGCTCGCGCTCGGCGTCGTTGGTCGCGAGCTCGACGGAGAACGCATGCACGCCAGTGCCGCTGACGATCTCGATCGTAGCGGTGCCCGCGGCCCGCGCCGGCGCCAGCCCACCTGAGATCCAACCGACAAACAGCACGAGCGCGGCAAAACACGCCGCGCGCATGACCGACTTGGGAAAGAACCTGACGGACAGTGCCGTCAGTGCGAGGCCGGGCCGAGCGGTCCGCTTTCGGGCCGCACCTCGGCCGCCATCATGCCCTTGGGGCCCGGTCCAAAGCGCACCAGGACAAATTGCCCCGGCCGCAGCTCGGTAAGACCGAAGCGGCGCAGTGTTTCCATGTGAACGAAGATATCCGGCGTCCCTTCCCCGCGCGTGAGGAAGCCGAAACCGCGAAGCCTGTTGAACCATTTGACCTGTGCCCGTTCGAGACCGCTCGTCGGGGACACAGTAACATGAGTTCGCGGCGGCGGCATCTGCGCCGGATGAACCGCTGTCGATTCATCCATGGAGATGACGCGGAAAGCTTGCAGGCCTTTCGGTCCCGCGAGCACCTCGCAGACGACGCGCGCGCCTTCATAGGCGGTCTGATAGCCATCGCGGCGCAGGCAGGTCACGTGCAGCAGAACATCCGCCATGCCGCTGTCCGGCACGATGAAGCCGTAGCCCTTTGCGACATCGAACCACTTGATGACGCCTGAGACTTCAATGACCCGTGAGGTCGTCTCATCGCCAAGTGGTGCGACGCCGGGACCGGTGCCCGTTTTGTTGGATTTTGTTTCGATTCCGTCCGACGCCATGACGCCGCGGCCGCCGCCTGTGCTCGCACCACTTCAGGTGCATCACGAATCTACGATTCTCTAAAATCGAAGATAACACCGGCCATTCGAGGCGAAAGGGCAAAAATGCAACACTGCGTTAAAAGCGTCATTGGCCTGTGTACAAAGTGCTCAATGAACTCGCTCAATGAACGATCAAGGGTTCGAGCACGGTGCCAATGTCTTGTCGTACGACAAGATCAGCGATGGCATCGAACTCGGTCGCCTCGCGATTGATGATGACAAGACGCGCGCCATGGCGTTTAGCCATCAAAGGAAATCCGGCGGCCGGCCAGACGACGAGCGAGGATCCGATAGCCAGGAACAGGTTGCAGGTCTGCGCCAGGTCCGAAGCGCGCTGCATTGCCGCATCCGGCATGGCCTGGCCGAACGAAACGGTCGCGGTCTTGATGAAGCCGCCGCAGTCGGGGCAATCGGGCGCGCAACCATTGCCGGCCTCCATCTTGGCCCGGACCCAGTCGAGCTCATAACGCTTGGTGCAATCGAGGCAATGCGCGTAGGTGGTATTGCCATGCAGTTCGACGACGTCGTGCGGTTCGATTCCGGAGGCCTGGTGCAGATTGTCGATATTCTGCGTCACGACGCCTGGCACCTTGCCGGCCCGGTAAAGGCTCGCAAGCGCCAAATGTCCGCGCCCCGGCCTGGCTGCCTTGAAACGGGCCTCCATGGCAAAGCGCCGACGCCAGGATTCGTTGCGCGCCTCCTGGTTCTCCAGGAATTCATCGAATGGTATCGGTTTGTTCTTAGTCCACAGTCCGCCGGGCGAGCGGAAGTCCGGAATGCCGCATTCGGTCGAGATGCCGGCACCGGTGAACGGCACGATGGCGCCTGCTTCATGAACCAGTTCGGTCAGGTGCGCGATGGCGCTATCGAGGTCGGTCGCGATCATTGGTCAAAGCTGGGTGCAGGCGAGCTTATCCGGGCTTCGCACAAGCCTAGCCGACACCGCCTGACTGTCATAGCCGGGCTTCATACTCGGCAGGCCCTGTCCTAGATATTGTTCGTCGTAGATATTCACTGTCGGCTCGCGAAAGAAGACGGGCCCGTTTTGTCCGGCCAGCGGAGGTTCTCTCATGCGGTATCTGCACACAATGCTGCGCGTACGCGATCTCGATGCAGCGCTCGATTTCTATTGCAACAAGCTCGGGCTGAAGGAGGTCCGCCGCCGCGTCGACGACAAGGCCAAATACACGCTGGTCTTCCTCGAAGCTCCGGCCGATGACGGGCTGGTGTCGAATGGCCCGCCCGGCCGGCAGGCGCCGCTGGTCGAGCTCACTTATAACTGGGACACCGAGGACTATGGCGAGGCGCGCTATTTCGGCCATCTCGCCTACGAGGTCGACGATATCTACGCGCTTTGCGAGAAGCTCATGAAGGCCGGCGTCACCATCAACCGCCCACCGCGCGACGGCACCATGGCCTTCGTCCGCTCGCCCGATAAGCACTCGATCGAGCTCTTGCAGAAAGGTTCCCCGTTACCGCCGAAGGAACCCTGGGTTTCGATGCCCAATACCGGCAAGTGGTGAGGCGGACCCGAGCGAGCCCGCAGAGCTACTGAGTGCAGGCGCCGTCGAACGTATGACAGTAACGCCCGGTCGTGCACAGCTGATGGACGCGGGTGCGACCCGCAGCGCGGCACACGCAGTTGGCTTTGACGAGGCCCTGCGCGCAGGTTGGAAAATGCGCATGCGTGAGCGAGGACATGCCGCTGATCCGCGCCTGCGCCATTCCGATAGACATGGTTGTCGCAACAAGCGCGATAACGATCTTCTTCAACATGTTTCGCTCCCTGATTTGGCTTTTCTGTCACGCCTCAAGACAGCCAGGATGTGCGCTCAAAGCGTGCATTCCGAAGCGCCCGGCCTCGGTCGCGGTCACAGGATTTCTACGTACAAACTTTGTGCATCTGTGCCGCGCATGAGGCCGGCATAGAGAGCCGCTGGACGGTGCAAAGGAGAGGGATTTCGGTCTCTCTGTGACTGCCGTGCTTGGCCAAGTGCCGCTCGATACTACCACAGTTTTGGCCGGCGGTTGGGATCACTGCACTGGCGCCGCGGTTATGTCGGGGCGGCGCCAAAGCCGCAAAAGACGCGACAGATTCGTGAAATCGCCGCAACGGCCGAAAAAATCCGACTAATCCGGTATTGGCCTCAATGGCTTGGGCCGCGCTTGCCGGCCTGCCCAAACACCTTTATATGTCGCGCGCCTTCGGGATACCGCTTGGTTCCCGCTTGGTACATGCGCCATCGCGCGCCATTAGCGCCCTTCGTCTAGCGGTCCAGGACATCGCCCTTTCACGGCGGTAACACGGGTTCGAGTCCCGTAGGGCGCGCCAATGATTTCGATGGCTTAGCCGCACCGCCTTGCGCCACTGCCTCAGCGTCGTCGCTCGCGCATTTCCGCCGGCTGCGTTCTGCTATAGTCTGCGCCGCCTTCGATCCTTTGGGGATGATCGTCCGTGCCCCGTGGCTTTGTTGTCCTCGTCAGAAGCGCCGGCGGATACAAGGGGTCGACCTATGTGGTCGCCGTCGCCGAGCGCGAGACGGCCGTCGCAATGGTCAAGAGGCTTTATGGTCCGGGTGCCGATTTCTATGCGTCGCCGATATCTGCAGGCGACATCGAGCAGATGGGCTTATCGTCAGGCGAAGTCATCGAGTGGCACTGACTCCTGTGCTGATGGAAGCCGGCAAAATCCGAATCCGTTGCCGCCCCGGCCCGGATGTTGATGCCTCGCGAGAGCGTGACGAGCAGGCGAACCTCAGCGGCCTCTAAGGATCGCTGCAATTATCGAGATCGATCCGTTCCGCTGGCGACAAATTGTCGTCTTTTCGCGCCGCAAGCCGGCTCACGATCTCGAGACAGGTCTGTCCCGTCGTTAGGTGCATTTCATCCGGTCCCGACGGCCAGGCAAGCACAACAAGGACCGCGATAATCGCAGCGACAGCCAACAAATCCTTCAGAAGTCCCCACATAGCCAAATTAAACAAGACGAAAACCGCGCGGGCAAGCGGCCGCCGGCCTAGGCACGCGATCAAGCGACCAAAGAATTGATCTTTCTTTGGTCATGCAGGCTCTTCGGATTCGCATTTGGTCCGCGCGGTGCATTCCTTGAGAGCAGCGGTTCGCGCCGATGCCACGGATCGCATCGCCTGGAGCGCGCCTCCCCTATTTGTTCCTTGCACGTGTAGCGCAGGATGAAGAGCCCACACTTGTCGTCGTTCATATGGATGAGTCACCTCCGAAGTGGTGATGCTCTTGTCGTCGGTGACGCAGCGGACGAATTTCTTGTAGCGCGGATTGGCCGGATCGGCGATGTTCCGGCCCTGATTGAACGAAATGTCCCGTGGAGAGGCACCTGTCGTTCGCGGTATTGGCTGATCGTATACGACGACACCAAATGCGAAAATGAGCGGGCCGCACTTGGAATTCCTGTAAACTGCGGTGAAGCGGCTTGCTCTCTGCCGAAGCGGCGTCTATTTCACCCTTACTTACGCGGAAAGTCCAAGCGATGCCCGACGCCATAAAACTTCTCAGCACACGCCGCTCGTTCAAGCCGGTGGAGCTTGCCGGCCCTGCTCCCTCGCCGCTCGAGATCGATACGCTGCTCACGATCGCATCGCGGGTGCCGGATCACGGCAAGCTTGCGCCGTGGCGGTTTATTCTGTTCGAGGGCGAGGCACGGCAGAAGGCCGGCGATGCGATTGCATCGGCCTTCAAAACGAAATATCCGGACGCCAAGGCCGACCAGATCGAGGCCGAGCGCGGACGGCTGATGCGCGCGCCGCTGGTCGTCGCGGTGGTCAGCCGCGCCGGTCCGCATGTGAAAATTCCGGAATGGGAACAAGTGCTGTCCGCTGGCGCCGCTTCGATGAATCTCGTGCTCGCAGCACATGCGCTCGGCTATGGCGCGAGCTGGATCACCGAATGGTACGCTTACGATCGCGCCGTGCTCGATGCGCTCGGGCTTGCGCCGCATGAACGCATTGCCGGCTTCGTCCATATCGGCCGGCCGCCGGGCATGCCCGAAGATCGTCCGCGGCCGCCCTTGAGCGAAATCGCGACGCGCTTTCCCGGCTGACGGCGCCACAGCGCGGTTTATTTACTCAGCGATACCAATGGCGACGCCAGTGATGATGATATCTTGCACTATAAGGCAGCCAATCGCCGCGACGCGCTGCAGCTGAGCCGCTATAGGGCTCGCCAAAGCTGTCGCCGGTGGCAGGTCCATTCGGGCCGTAATTGCGTTGGCTCTGGGCGAAGCTGATTGTGGTCGCGCTCAACAGGATCGCAAGCACCAGGATAAATCTTCCTCCGAACATGTTCTCATCTCCTGCCGCCTCCGCCGAAGTTAACGCGGCGTGCGGAGATAGGTTCGTTCGAAGGCAGCGAAAATCGGGGCAGAGGGCACGAGAAAGACGCTGACCGAAATCGGCGTCTTTGATTTCCGCAATGTAGATCATGTGGACCCGCCACGGCATTCCGGCATTGATCTCGGTCCGCACCATTGCGGCATTGGCCTCGTCGTTCTTCGGCCGCCTGCATCGAGGCGTTCGCGGCACTGGTGCGCGGCAACGGCGCGCCGCTGCGCGAAGCGAGTGACAGCTAATTGACGACGTGCGCCGGCTTGGCAAGCTTCGTATGGACGGCCGCGGCACGAGCTTCGCTCGCCGTCACGTCCAACAAGACGAGCGAGGCAACGACGGGCGCCGCAGTCTTCGGCGCGGCATTTGCGGCCGCGCATTTGTCGATTAGTCTTGCCTCGACCGCTTGGCCGGCGTGCTTGCCCCACCCTCGAAGGTCACGCGCACTTCGCCGACGGCAGAAATGAAATGGGACGACACTGGTCATGGACATGAAATCCGAAATTCGCGACGGCATGCAGATCGATTGGGACGCCCCGATCGAAATGGACGACAGCATCGTGTTGCGCGCCGACGTATTTCGCCCGGTGGGGGATGACGAATATCCGGTGATCTTGAGTTACGGGCCCTATGCCAAAGGGCTTGCCTTTCAGGAAGGCTACGAGAGCAACTGGCGGCGGCTCGCGGAGGCTGCGCCGGAAGTGCTCGAAGGCTCGAGCAACAAATATCAGAACTGGGAATTGGTCGATCCTGAAAAATGGGTATCGGACGGCTATGTGTGTCTGCGCATCGATTCACGCGGCGCCGGCCGCTCGCCGGGCGTGCTCGATGTCTGGTCGCCGCGCGAGACCTTGGACCTCTATCAGTGCATCGAATGGGCAGCCGTTCAGCCGTGGAGCAACGGCAAGATCGGCATCAACGGCATTTCCTATTATGCGATGAACCAATGGACGGTCGGCGCGCTCAAGCCGCCGCATCTCGCGGCTCTGTGTATCTGGGAAGGCTCGTCCGATTATTATCGCGAGCTCTGCCGCCACGGCGGCATTCTGAGCGACTTCCTCAACAGCTGGCATCCGCGCCAAGTGGCGAGCGTGCAGCACGGCGTCGGTGAGCGTGGAGCAAGGAGCGTCGTGACCGGGGAACTGGTCGCCGGGCCCGATACGCTGCCGGAATCCGAGCTTGTGAAACGCCGCGCCGATTCACCCGCCGAAGCGAAGCGCCGCAAGCTGATGGACGACTACTACGAGAGCCGCACCTCGGATTTCGCGCAGATCGAAGCGCCGCTGCTCTCTGCCGGCAATTGGGGCGGCATGGGCCTGCATCCACGCGGCAATTTCGAAGGCTATCTGGCCGCGGGCTCGAAACAGAAATGGCTCGAAGTGCATGGCGACACCCACTTCACCCACTTCTACAGCAATTACGGCATGGGGCTGCAAAAGCGTTTCTTCGGACACTTTCTCAAAGGCGAGGACACCGGCTGGGACAGGATGCCAAAGGTCTCGCTCAATATCCGCCATCCCGGTGAGAAATTCGTGCTGCGGGCCGAGAACGAGTGGCCGCTGAAGCGCACGCAATGGACCAAGTACTATCTGCAGCCGGATGAACTCGGGCTCGCGCCGCGACCACCCGACGCGACGACAAAACTCGATTACGATACGACCGGCGACGGGCTCACCTTCTCGACACCGCCGATGGCGAAACCCGTCGAAATCACGGGTCCCGTCGCGGCCAAGCTTTGGCTGTCGTCGCCGACCACCGATGCCGACGTCATCCTGGCGCTGCGTGTCTATGATCCGCACGGCAAGGAGGTCACCTTCATCGGCTCCAACGATCCGCGCACGCCGGTCGGTCTCGGCTGGCTGCGCGCCTCGCATCGCAAGCTCGATCCGCAGAAGTCGCTGCCCTATCGGCCCTGGCACACTCACGACGAGGAGTGGCCGCTGACCCCCGGCGAATCCGTCGAACTCGACGTTGAGATCTGGCCGACCTCGATCGTGGTGCCGCAGGGCTATCGGCTGGCGCTGACCGTGCGCGGCAAGGACTATGAAGTCGACGGCCGCGACATTGCGCTGCCCAACGCACCGTATCCGATGAAAGGCGTCGGCCCGTTCCTGCATATCGATGCCGACGACCGGCCGGCGAAAATATTCGCGACCTGCAATTCGCTGCATTTCGCCGCGGACCGCGCGCCTTATCTCCTGTTGCCGATCATTCCGAACGTGTAAGCTCCCGGTCAAAAGCGCGGCGACAACAACGAAGCTGCCGCACACAGGGAGAGACGCATGCCGAGGCGCTGGTTCGGGCGGCTGCATATTGTTGCGGCCGCCATCGCTTTTCTGTTCGCGACGACACTCGTCGTGTCACCGGCTTTGGCCGAGACCTATCCGACCCGCACCGTCACCATCATCGTTCCCTACCCGGCCGGCGGCCCGGCGGATGAAAGCGCGCGCACCCTGGCGCAATTCCTCTCCGACAAGCTGAAGCAGAGCTTCATTGTCGAGAATGTCGCCGGCGGCAACACCATCGTCGGCATGGAGAAAGTCGCGCGCTCGACCCCCGACGGCACGACGCTGCTGTTTGCCAACTTGCAGATCTCGGCCAACGTTACGCTCTACAACCATCTGCCCTTCGACACGGTGAAGGATTTCGTCCCGGTGATGCTGGTCAATCGCAACCCGCTGATCCTCACCGGCCGCAGCACGCTCGAGCCCAAGACACTCGCCGGCCTCATCGCCTTGATGAAGACGCAGCGGCTCAAAGCCGCCATCCCCGGCTATGGCGCGACCGGACATCTCGCGACCGCGCTGTTCGCGCAGGAAGCCGGCGCCAAACTCGACCTGATCCCCTATCGCGGCGCGGCGCCGGCCGTCACCGACCTGCTCGGCGGCCATGTCGATCTGTTCTTCGGCACGCCGCAATCTTTCGTCCAGCAGGTGGCGACAGGGGCGCTACGCGACTACGGCATTACCGCAAAGGACACCCTGCCGGAATTTCCCCGCGCGGAGAGTTTGTCGAAAATGCTCGGGCCAAAACTCAACGTGGTCTATTGGCAAGCCATTTTCGCGCCGGCCGGAACTCCGGCCGCAGTGATCAAGACGCTCAATGACGCACTGCAACAAGCCGTGTCCGATCCGGCGATCGTCAAGAACTGGGCGGCGCAGGATGTCTCGGCGTTTCCGCCCGACGAGCGCTCGCTGGCGGCAGCGGCGGCCTTCCTCAAGAGCGAAATCGCCCGCTGGGGCGAAGTGATCCGCGACAACAATATTCACGCCGAATAAGCGCCGGCGTGCCGAGAAACGGAAGCAGCGCCCTTACGAATGGGCGGCGAAGACTGCAAAAAGCAACGTCGCACAGGCCGCGAACAAAAGCCTGTCAGCGCGGTCTACTCAATCTGTCGCGCCCGCATGATCGTTCCGCGGTTCACGGCCGCTGCACTTTGACGACAATTTTATTGGCGGAGCGCAAATTGTTATTCCCGATGCGTGAGACATCGCGAGATTTGATCCGGTTCCGTCATTCCAGCGTGCCGATTACGAATTGCGTGCAGTGCGGTAATCCACCGCAGTGCAGCACGAACTTTTTCCGCGCAACCGCCGACAAAACGTGCAGCACGTCACGTCCTTGCCACAGAGTCAGCTTAGCCTTCAGCCTCGGTGGAGGGGGTAGTACGAGAGACAGGTTAGGGAGAGCGTCGATGTCTCTGCACACCCAGACGGCAACATGGGCCAGCCTAGCCACCTTCAAGAAGAATAATTGCCCTCAATGCGGCGAATGGATCATGGCCCCGGATTGGTCCGAATATCTGGATACCCGGTGCGTGCGGCACACTTGGTCGTGTGAAGCGTGCAGCTACAACTTCGAGACCACGGTGTATTTTGCAAAGGTCGCCGAGGCCGCGTAGTCGCTTATTGGATCGCGGTCCATGACCGCACGGGGTTCAGTCCAAAAAATCTTTTATTGGCGCGGCGGATATGGATGCCGCCGCCCGTGGAAGTCTTCGATCTCGGAACAATCGGCATTGAGATAACTCGGTCCGACCGGCGACTTGCCGTGCCCGCCCGGAATATCCAGCACATAAGTCGGCTGACAGAGGCCGGATAGGCGGCCCTGCAGCGCACGCATCAGCGTCTGCCCCTCCGTGATCGTGGTGCGGAAATGCGCCGTGCCCGGCGCGAGATCGGCGTGGTGCAGGTAATACGGTTTGATCCGGCATTCGACCAAAGCCCGCATCAACTCACCCAGCGTGGCGGCTTCGTCATTGACCCCGCGCAGCAGCACCGATTGCGCCAGCATCGGAATGCCGGCGTCGATCAATCGCGCGCAGGCCGCGCGCGCCGCTGCCGTCAGTTCGCGCGCATGATTGGCGTGCAGGACGACGAATGTCGCCTTGCCGGTGCGCAACGCCTTGGCGAGCGCCGGCGTGATCCGCTCCGGCGCCACCGTCGGCATGCGCGTATGCACGCGGATCACTTTGACATGATCGATCGCGGCGAGCCGCGTCATCACGTTCTTGAGACGGCGCGGCGACAGCACCAGCGGATCGCCGCCGGTCAGAATCACTTCCCAGATGTCCGGGGTGCGGGCGATGTAATCCAGCGCCGCATCGAGCGCCACGCGCGACAGGCCGCCGCGCCCCGGCCCGACCATTTCGCGGCGGAAGCAAAACCGGCAATAGACGGCGCAGGCGTTGACGAGTTTCAGGAGCACGCGATCCGGATAACGGTGGACGACGCCGTCGACCGGGCTGTGCGCGTCGTCGCCGATCGGATCGGCATTCTCTTCCGGCCGCTGCTCGAGCTCGCGCAGGTCGGGCAGGAATTGTCTCGCGATCGGATCATTTGGATCGCTCGCGTCAATCATGTCGGTGACCGCCGGCGTAATGGCAACGGCATAACGCGCGGCCACCTGCTGCAAGACGGTGAGCCGATCCTGGCTTGGAAGTGGCGCGTCCACGAGATCAATCGCGGCCTCTCGGGTCCCGCGCAAGGCTTTGGCCGCTGTCATTCGAACGTCTCCTTCATCGGCGCCCACAGGACCTGGTCGATGCGCGTGGCTCCGGTCGCCAGCATCACCAGCCGGTCGAGCCCGAGCGCAACGCCGCCGGCCTGCGGCATGTGTGCAAGCGCCGCAATGAAATCCTCATCGATCGGATAGCGCTCGCCATAGATGCGCGCCTTCTCCGCCATTTCATGTTCGAGCCGGGCGCGTTGCGCGGTGGGATCGGTCAGTTCGCCAAAGCCGTTGGCGAGTTCCACCCCGCACATATAAAGCTCAAAGCGCTCGGCGACACGCGGGTCGCGCGCCGGACGGGCGAGCGCCGAGAGCGCAGCCGGATATTCGTCAAGAATGGTCGCGCGGCCGATGCCGAGCCGCGGTTCGATGCGCTCCACCAGCACTTTACTGAAAACGTCGCCCCAATGATCGTCGTCCGCAACCCGGATGCCGGACGCAAACGCAGCCTGGGCCAGAGCATAGCGGTCCGGCTGTCCGTCCGGCAGCGTGGCCAGAAGATCGATGCCGGCAAAGCGGGCGAAAGCCTCCGTCACCCTCAGCCGCTCCGGCGCCGCGAAGGGATCCGCGGTGCGGCCGCGAAAACTGAATTCCCGGCAGCCGGCGATGTCGGCTGCGATCCGCACCAGTGCCGCACAGTCCTGCATCAAAATCGAATATGGCTCGCCGGCCCGGTACCACTCGATCATCGTGAATTCAGGATGATGCAGCGCGCTGCGCTCGCGATTGCGGAACACTTTGGCGAATTCGACGAGGCGGGGCTCGCCGGCGGCGAGGAGCTTCTTGCAGGCGAATTCCGGCGAGGTGCGCAGATAGAGCTTTGCCGCCGTCCCGTCCGGCGCCGCCAGCGCGGTGGCAAAGGCGTGCAGATGGGTCTCGTTCCCCGGCGAAACCTGTAGCGCCCCGGTCTCGACTTCGACAAAGGCCTGCTCGGCAAACCATGCCCGTAATCCGGCCACGATCCGGCCCCGGGCCAACAGGACCGGCCTGCGGTCGGCATAGGTTGTGCGAGCCCAAAAGGGCGAGGAATCGGGCAATTTCTCCGGCATGGTCCTTGTCTAAACGCTGTTACAAAAATAACTAGCGGATGCGGTGGATTCGTCCGCCGAAATCAGTATGTTGCGTCGCGAATCCAGGCCCTAAAGGCCATTCGGGGTCCAATCCAGAGCCAAATTCAGGTTGTGGACCCCGCAAAGCCCGGCCCGGTCCATAGCCCAGTTTCCAAGCATCCGTCCAAAGCATCCACGCAAGGAATTCCTCTCGTGAAAGTCATCGCCAGCTCATTGCGTAAAGGCAATGTCGTCGAAATCGACGGCAAGCTCGGGGTCATCATGGCCGTCGAGAATATCCACCCCGGCAAGGGCACGCCCGTCACGCAAATGGACGTGCGCCGCATCGCCGACGACGTGAAAGTGTCGCTGCGCTTTAAGACCACCGATCAAGTCGAGCGCGCCTTCGTCGAGGACCGCAAGTTCCAATATATGTATCAGGACGGCGACGGCTTCCATTTCATGAACATGGAAACCTACGACCAGGTCGCGGTGCCGGAAGACATTATCGGCGACCAGAAGGCCTATTTGGAGCCGGAGATGGAAGTGACCCTGAGCATGCACGAGGGCACGCCGGTCGCCGCTCAAATTCCGCCGAAAGCGATCCTCGAAGTGGTCGAGACCGAGCCGACGGTGAAAGGCCAGACCGCCTCGTCGTCCTATAAGCCGGCACTGCTCTCCAACGGCGTGCGCACCATGGTGCCGCCCTTTGTCACCACCGGCACCAAGATCGTGGTGATGACGGAAGACGGCAGCTACGTCGAGCGCGCCAAGGAATAACGTCCAAGGTACAAGCAGCGCCGCACGTCAAGGCCGTTCAGCCCGCGCCGGACGAACGACCGTGACCGTGCATTGCGCTTCGGCCGCGACCTTGGCGGAGACGTCGCCGAGGAGACCTCCGAGCAGCGAATGGTGATGCGCGCCGATCAAGATATGATCGACGCGATTGGCTTTGACGAATTCAAGGATCGCCGCGGCAGGATCGACCGCTTCAAGCACGTGCGCGGTCAGCCGATCGCTTTCAAGCTTGAGCGGCTCGGCCCAGTGCCGCAACGCGACCAGCCGATCGATCTGCTTGTTGTGGCCCTGCGCATCGAGCGTCTGATCGAGGGTGATGAGTCCTTGCTTGAGCACATTCAGGCAGGCGAGCCGCGCCGACGGCAGCGTCGCGAGAATCCGCCCGGCCGCGCTGCGAAGCGCGTCGTTAATGACATCGGTCCCCTCTGCGATATCGACGGCAACGGCCACGATCGGCGCTGCCGAAATGCTCGCAGCCACCGCCGGCGCCTTGATCGCACGCTGAATATCCTTGTTGAAACGCCGACGCAGCACGACAGTCCACGAGTCGCGCTTGAGGCGCTCGGAACGCCGCGTCAGCTTCACCTCGCTTGGATGGCCGAGGTCGAAGACGAGTTGCGCCGCGGTCGGATAGCGCCAGGCCGGTTCGATCTCCAGGCAATGCAGCACGATTTCCTGCAGCCAGGGCGGATAGTCGGGTCGAAGACTGCGCGGCGGATAGGGATCGCGCCAGAGCCGCCGCCGCATGCCGCTCAGGCGCTCGCTTTCGGCGAACGGCCGCACGCCCGTAGAAAAGAAATAGAGCAGCACCCCAAGCGCAAACAGATCGCTGCGCGGATCGTTGCGGATGCCGAGCAACTGCTCGGGCGACATATAAGGCGCCGTGCCGAACGGCACGCGAAATTCCTCCTGCATCAGATCGGGCAACTGGTCGTGATGGGACAGGCCGAAATCGAGCAGCACCGCATCGCCGCTGGCGCGGAACATGATGTTGCTCGGCTTGACGTCAAGATGAATGACGTGCTGCCGGTGCAGGTCGTCCAACGCCACGGCGATTTTGGCGCCGAGTGCGGCGACTTCGTCGTAGGGCAGTGGCAGATCGGGCAGCCGCTGCAGCAGTGTCGGCCCGGAAACGCGTTCCATTACGATATAGGGCTGCACCGCGAAGTCGCCGGCGGCGACGAATTCCGGCACATGCAGACCGGACAGCCGCGGCATGATCATCTGCTCCATCTCGAAGCTGACGACAGCGGCCGGGTCTTCGCCTTCGGCAATGCGTGGCACCTTCATCAGCAACGGCAGTTCGGTACCGGGGGTGGCACTCGTCTGCGTCACGCGCCACAGCGTCGCCATGCCGCCGCGATGAACGCACTCCTCGATGCGGAAGCTGTCGATCACCGCGCCTTGCCGGAGCGAGGGCTTGACCATGCCTCACTTCCCGATCAGCAAACGGTCGGCGAGCCAGTGCGGCAGCCCTTTGCCGCGAATTCGCGCCGCCGCCTCTGCAACATCATAGGGCGCGCGGCAATAGATCAGCTCGCGTCGCTCGGTGTCGAACAACGCGTAGCACGCCGCCGGATTGCCGTCGCGCGGCTGTCCGACTGAGCCGAGCACAGCCAGCCATTGCCGCCCGGGAAGAATTTCGATCGGCGCGCCGGTCACCGGCTTGAACGCAGTCATCTTGCCGGTCGCCGACATCGTGTAAAGCGCCGGTTGATGGCAATGGCCGCAAAAGGTCACATGCGCCCTGGTCGCCGCCATGCTGCGCTCGGCGCTCAGGGTGTCCAACACGTATCTCCACCGGATCGGGTCGCTGGCGTCGGCATGCACATAGAGCCGATCGTCGTCCTGCCGTGTCAGCGGCAGGTCTGCGAGAAACTTCCGCTCGACAACGCCGAGCTGCCGGCGCGTCCATTCGATGGCGATCTCGGCTTCGACATTCATGCTCTCGCTGAAATCGCCAACCGCGGCATCATGGTTGCCGCGTACCGCCGGAGTGCCTTGGTCCACAAGGTCCATGACAGTTCTGACCGTCCATTCCGGATCGGCGCCGTAACCGACATAATCGCCGAGCAGAACGACAGACTCCGCGCCGGCTTCGCGCGCCCGCGCGAGACAAGCCGTGAAAGCCTGCCGGTTGGCATGAATGTCAGCAAACAGCGCGATGAGCACGGCAAGCTCCGAAAGCGGGATAATCCGTCCGAGCGCACATCTAGGGGTTGATCTCGATCAAGCCGCTGTGATTTTAGAACAAATTCCTGAACGTCCGTTCATTAGGATAGCGATTCTCACGTTCCCGGCTACTGCACTGCTTGGCAGAATGCGCGTTGGTGGCGATAGTACGTGCTCCTAACCTCGAGGCTTGAGCCGTGCCTGCTGCGCTGAAAACGACCGGAAACCGCTTCGCGGCTGGCTTGTCGGCCGGGCTCTCGATCGGATTGGCGGGCGCGATCCTCATCGGCTCGATCGGCGTCGCGCTTGCGGAGTGCAAGCCGAGCCATTTCAAGGCGCCCTATTTCATCCGGACCATGGGGCCCTGCGAATTCAATTCGGAAACTTTGAGCTTCCGCGGCACACCAGCGCAGCAGGCCATGTGCCTGATGCGCGGCATGGATGCCACGCGCAATCTCGGGCCGACGCTCGAGAGCCTGCCGCCCGGCCTTGCCACGCGGATCGGCGAAACGACCGGCCTGCCCTCGCGCGAAACCCTCAGCGCCTATCTGTCAAAGCTCGATCTCGAATGGGATCTCGCGATGTATCTTTGGCAGCCGGTCTCCCGCGCGCGTGACAACGATCCCGACGCGCCCACGGCAAAATATTTCGTCATTCACGATACCAGCGGACCCGATTACGGCCATCGCGCTTTTCCGGATGACATCAACACCAATCCGAAGATCAACAATCTTAAACGCTTTGTCTGCAATGACGAATGGGGCAAGGCGCACGTCGTCATCAACCGCATGGGCGATATTGTGGTCGATCACGACTTTTCGATTCCGTGGCGGGAAACGAAATTCGAACAGGCCGCCGAATTCGGCGGCGCGTTGAAAGGCCTCTTCGTCCACACGGAGATGATTCAGCCGCGGCGCGCCGGACCGCGCGGCGGCGACAGTCATTCGCCCGATCCGGCTTTCACGCAGGCTCAATATGATCGCCTGGCGCTGATCTACACCGTCGTCAGCGTGCGCGCCGGACGCTGGCTCATTCCGGCGTTTCATGCCGCGCTCGACGCCGATATCCGCAACGGCCACGACGATCCGCTGAATTTCAAAGTCGGCAGATTTGCCGACAGTCTCGACCGGCTGATGGCGCAATTGCAGGGCGCCGGACAAGAACAGGCCTCGAATGCGACGGGTCCGACCGATGTTCACCCTGACGCCTCGCCCGCGAGCGGCGGTTTTTGGGTCGACGCGCTGTGGGGAACGCCGCACAAGACCGCGCCGGTCGTGGTGGCCACGCGAGAAGACAATCCGTCAAAGCTCAATGGCGAACTCAACGGCAAGCTCAGCAGCATGGCCGCGACCGACGGCCCAACGACACGGCAAGCGGATATCGATGGTGCTGCTCCCACAGCGCCCAGTGCCGCCACACCGCCCGATTTGCCAATGATCACCGCCGGTAAGCCGCGGGCACATGAAGCCGCACCGCGTCAACCGGCGGCACATCGAGCGGCAGCACATCAACTGTCCGCACATCAACCGGCGGCGCATGAGAAGGTTGCCGAGCACGAGAGCGAATCCCCCCGCAGGGAAAAATCCGCCGACCTCTGCACGACGACACACCGCGTCAAGGGCCATTCGCACCAGGCCTGCGAACCCGTCCCGGCCGCCGCCCAAGAACACCAGCGAGAACACCAGCGAGCACACGGCCCGGCTCCGCGTCAGCGTCACGATGCGGGAGCCTGGTCCCGACGACGCCGTTCGTGAGAAGACCGGCCGCCCGCAGCCGGAGAATGGGTCGAAGACGTCCCGCAAGCGCAAATCGGCATAGACGTAGCTGGCGCTATGCGGGCATAGGGCTTCTCGCCCCGTTGCCTATGGTCGCATGATCCTGTTGGATGCAGCCCATCAAATCGACCTGGAGCATGATCCCGAAAAGTGGACCCCGGTTTTCGGACAAAGTTCATGCCCAAACCAAGTAGTCCCTGCAAAGTGAGGAACGTTCATGACGCCGCCCAAATCCGCGACCGCACACGCCCATAATGCCGCCGATCCCGCGGTCGCCGCGGTCGAGCGCCCGACGCCGGCCGGCGCCAATGCGCCGGGCTTCGGCTCGGACATTATCGCCGACGCGCTGCGCTCACTCGATATTCCCTATATCGCGCTGACACCCGGCGCGAGCTATCGCGGGCTGCACGACAGTATCGTCAATTATCTCGGCAATTCGAAGCCGCAGATGCTGCTTTGCCTGCACGAGGAAGCCGCCGTCGCCATCGCCCAGGGCTATGCCAAGGTCACCGGCAAGGCCATGGTCACCGCGGTGCATTCCAATGTCGGGCTGATGCATGCCACCATGGCCATTTTCAATGCCTGGTGCGACCGCATGCCGATCGTCGTCTTGGGCGCGACCGGCCCGGTCGACGCCGTCAAGCGCCGGCCGTGGATCGACTGGATTCACACCTCGCGCGACCAGGGCGCGCTCATCCGTGAATACACCAAATGGGACGATCAGCCGGCGTCGCCGGGTGCGGCGCGCGAAGCGATTCTGCGCGGCACCTGGATCGCCAATACCGTTCCGCATGGCCCGGTCTACATCAATCTCGACGCCGAGGTGCAGGAAGCCAAGGTCAGCGAACCGCTGCCGCCGATCGACATCGCCCGCTACATGCCGAAGGTCGAGACCGCGGCGCCCGCCGACCAGCTCAAGCAGGCGGCGGCGATGCTCAAAGGCGCCAAGCAGGTGCTGATCCTCGCCGGCCGTGCATCGCGCGATCCGGAAGCCTGGAAGGCGCGCGTCGCACTCGCCGAGGCGCTCAATGCGCGGGTGCTGAGCGATCTGAAAATCGGCGCGAGCTTCCCGACCGACCATCCGCTCTATTTCGGCTCGCCGCGCGCGGTAACGCCGGAAAGCGTCGACGGATTGAAGGATGTCGATGTCGTGCTCAGCCTCGACTGGGTGGACCTCGCCGGCGCGATGCGCTGGTTTGGCCCCTCGCCCAGCGCCAAGGTGATCCAGATTTCGCTCGACCACCGCATCCACAACGGCTGGAGCATGGATCACCAGGGTCTACCGCCGGTCGATCTGCTGCTCTCCGCCGATCCCGATCTGGTCGTGCCGGAACTGGTCAAGGAAATCGGCACCGCGACCCGGCCGCACGCGGTGCCGACGCCGCGCAAGATCAGCGACAAGGAGCCGTCCGGTTTCACCAACGAGCATATTGCGCGCTGCCTCAAGCAGGTGCTCGGCAACCGGCCCGTGACCTATACCCATCTGCCGCTGTCCTGGGACGATACCTGGATGCCGTTCCGTCATCCGCTCGACTTTGTCGGCTCTGACGGCGGCGGCGGCGTCGGCGGCGGGCCGGGAATCTCGGTCGGCGCAGCTTTGGCGCTGAAAGGCTCCGGACGGCTGCCGATCGCGATCTGCGGCGACGGTGATTTCCTCATGGGCGTCACCGCGGTGTGGACCGCCGTGCACTACAAGATCCCGCTGCTCTTCGTCATCGCCAACAACCGCTCGTTCTATAACGACGAACTGCACCAGGAGCGGATGGCGCGGGCGCGCAACCGGCCGGTCGAGAACAAGTGGATTGGCCAGCGCATGTCCGATCCGGATGTCGATATTGCCGCCATGGGCCGCGCCCAAGGTGCGGTCGGCTTTGGCCCGGTCACCAAGGCCGCCGATCTGCCTGGCGTGCTGCAAAAGGCCATTGCCGAGGTCGATGCCGGCGGCGTTGCGGTCGTCGATGTCCGGGTCGAGCCGGGCTACACGGCAGTGATGACGGCGGCGATGACGCGCGCCGGCAACTAAGCAAACCGACAATGCCCGCCGCTGCGACGAACGACCGCGTCGTTCCGGCTCCGCCGGCGGAGCCCGCGATCCTCGTCGTTGACGATCTGGTCATGCGCTTTGGCACGAGCGACGGTGGCGTCACCGCGCTCGACCACGTCTCGTTCAAGGTCAGGCCCGGCGAATTCCTGGCCATCATCGGACCGTCAGGTTGCGGCAAGTCGACCTTGTTCAACATCCTTGGTGGCCTGTTGACCGGCTATCAGGGCGCGGTAAGCGTCGCCGGGCAGTCCGTTGCCGGACCGCATGCGTCGATCGGCATGGTGTTCCAGGAGGAGTCGACCTTTCCCTGGCGCAATGTCGTCGACAATGTCGCCTTTCCGCTCGAGATCTCAGGCGTGGCGAAAGCCGAACGTATCGAGAAAGCGCGGCACTTTATCGCCATGGTCGGTCTTCACGGCTTCGAGAAGCGTTATCCGTCCGAACTCTCCGGCGGTATGCGTCAGCGCGTCGCCATGGCGCGCACACTGGCGTCGAAGCCGAAAATTCTCTTGATGGACGAACCGTTTGCCGCGCTCGACGAGCAGACGCGGCTGCTTCTCGGCGACAAGGTCCTGCAGATCCAGCAGGAACTGAAGCAGACGACGCTGCTCATCACTCACAACATCACCGAAGCGGTGCAGCTTGCCGACCGTATTCTGGTGATGACCTACCGGCCGGGCCGCACCAAGCGCATCGTCGACATCGATCTGCCACGCCCGCGCACGTCGGAGATCGTCTCAAGCGAAGCCTTTGGGCGCTACGTCGCGCAAATCTGGAACGATCTGCGCGAGGAAGCGAGCCGCGGCCTCAGCGACGATGAGACGCGCAAGCTGCATGCGCATGATCCGCAAGAGCCGCGATCATGAGCGCGGCCCGGCTCGCCGCGCCGCGCTGGCTTCCGGCTTTTGTCGGTCTCGGCTCAGGCCTGGCGTTTCTGGTCGCGGTTGAACTCTTGATCCGGGCCGGCGCGATCAACCGCTTCATCGTGCCGCTGCCGTCGGAAGTCATCGCCAGCTTTGCCCGCGTCATCACTGAAGAAGACATCCCGCGCCGCCTGGCGCAGACGGCGTGGGAATGCCTCGCCGCAAGCCTCCTGCTCACGCTGTTCGGCGTCGCCATCGGCGCGCTGATGCACAGGGTGCCCTTGATCCGCCGTGCCTGCGAGACCTGGGTCGCAGGTTTCGCCTCGGCGCCGCTGGTCTTGGCCTATCCGCTGTTCCTCGTTCTGTTCGGGCGCAGCACTTTGACCATCATCATGCTCGCGTTCCTGTCCGGGCTGCCGCCGGTGATCCTCAAAACCGTCGAAGGGCTGGTGTCGACGCGCCGCGTGCTGATCAATGTCGGCCGCAGCTTCAAGCTCACCGGCGCGCAGCAATTCTGGAAGATCCTGTTCCCTTCGGCGCTGCCCACGATTTTCGTCGGCATCAGGCTCGGCATGATCTTCGCGCTGATCAACGTCGTTGCCGTCGAGTTCCTGATCAATTTCGGCGGGCTCGGCCAACTGATCAATGAGCTTGCCGAACGCTACGACCTGCCGGGCACCTATGCGGCGATTTCCTTTGTCGTTCTGGTCAGCATCGCCTTTTTCATCGTCACCGAGCGAGCCGAGCGATGGCTGAGATCGTAACGCGCGCGCCCGCGGCGCGGCCCTGGCTCTCGAGCGTGACGCTATTGCGCATCGCCATCGTGCTTTGCCTGCTGGCGGCCTGGGAAATCATGGCAGAGTCGGGCCTGTTCTATCGCGGCGTGGTGCCGCCGCTGCCGGCCATCGGCGCGGCTTTGACAAAACTCCTGTCCACGGCCGATTTCTACTGGAACGTCGCGGTGACGGCGCAGGAGATCGCGATCGGCCTTGCCATCGGCGGCATTTGCGGCCTCGCCGTCGGCCTGGTCATCGGCGGCAACCGCTTCATCGCGCAGGCCTTCGAGCCTTATCTGTACTATCTCGGCCCGACGCCGAAAATCGTGTTCTTCCCGGTGATGATCATGTGGTTTGGCGTCGGCGGCGGCTCGAAGATCGCCATGGGCGCGGTGTCGTGCTTCTTCCCCATTGCGCTGAGCGTCGCCGCCGGCATGCGTCTGATCGATCCGATCCTGATCCGGGTCGGCGCAAGCTTCCGCGCCAATGCTTGGCAGATGACGACCAAAATCTACCTTCCGGCAATGCGTCATCCCATCGTCAACGGGCTGCGGCTCGGGCTTGGCGTGGCGCTGATCGGCACCCTGCTGGCCGAAACCAAATTATCCAATCAAGGCCTCGGCTTCCTGGTCATCCAGGCCTACAACAGTTTCAACATGCCGCAGCTCTACGCTATTCTCGTCGTGCTGTTCGTGCTGGCGATCGGCGTCAATGTGCTGGTTGCGCGCCTCGCCCGTCTCGACGACATCAGACGGATGTGACAAGCTGGATAACCAATCCGCGCCGGACAAAATGACCCGTTGCTGATCGCCGACGGTATCGCGTCGCTCTTTTCGATCATATCCGCCGCGCCGACCCCGCTTACGCTGAGCGACGATGAGGTCTATGCGCTCTGCGCCTGCTTCTTCGCCGCCAACAATTTCATCCTGCAGGACGAGTGATGAACGCGCAGACCCTGCCCAAGGTGAAAATGCCGAACCACGACAATTTCATCGTGCGGTTTCCGGACGGGATCTAAGCCGGAGCGCTCTAAAGCTTGAAGGTCTCGTAGGTCGCCGGATGAAACAGCTCGTCGACGGACACGCGGCGCGGCGACAGGCCTTCAGCGTGATGCTGGCCCAGGAAATAATCAAGCACTTTGCGGTTTGGGCCGACGCCATAGGACCAGAAGTCGTGCCCCATCAAGTCGCGCGCCTCTTTCAAACGCTCTTCGACGAATGGCAGCGTCACTTTGGTCGCCGACGTATCCGACAGTTTTCGCAAGCCCGCCTCCTTGGCCTGTTCGAACGCCTTGTACACCGCGCCCGGCAGCCACGGATGCTTTTCGGCGAGCTCGCGGCGGATGCCGAGCACATGCATGATCGGAAAGAAGCCGGTGCGCTTGAAATAATCCTTCGCCACCGCAACCGGATCGGGAAACAGCCAGCCGATATGCGGATGGCCCTTCTCGACCAAAGTCGGCGGCCGTGGCGCGATGAAGCCGTCGATCTCGCCCTCTTCCAGAAGCTTCGAGATCGTCTTGCCCTCGGGCGCATTATCGAGCTTCACACCTGCCGGCAGGTTGACCGTGATCTTCTCCGGCCGCCCCGCCTCCTCGATGCCGCCGCGGATCCAATGGATGTCGGAGCGCTTGACGCCGTAATCGTCTTCGAGAAAGGAGCGCGCCCAGACATTGGCGGTGAGCTGATATTCTGGCACGCCGACCTTGCGGCCCTTCAGGTCCTGCGGCTTCTTGATGCGGTCGGTACGGACATAAACCGAGGTGTGGCGAAAGGCCCGCGATACGAAAGCCGGCACTGCGATATAGGGGCAATTGCCCTGCGCGGTCTTGACCGTATAGCTCGACAGCGACAATTCGCAGATATCGAATTCGGCGGCGCGAAAGGCGCGGAAGAAGATCTCCTCCGGCACGAGCGTCATATAGACCGGGTCGACGCCGTCGATCTGGACGCTGCCGTCGATCAGCGCGCGGGTGCGGTCATAGTCGCCGACGGCGACGGAGAGATTGAGCTTGGCCATTTCACGTCCCTGGATTGCTTCCTACCGAGCGAGATTGCGCCCCCAGATAGCCGTTCGGGACGGGTCATGCCAAGCGGCGCCCGCGCGGGATTGAAATGCAGCTTTGCCTTATTGCCCGGCAGAATGCTCGGCCGGCGCAATATCGGTGAGCCGGAATTGCACCCGCTCCTCGCCCTGCCAGCGGTCGAGCGCAAAGGAACCGGCGGCATGTATTTGCCGGCCGCGGTTCGCGCGCAGCGCTGCGCCGAGCTTGCCGCCGGCAGCACGGAAGGCGACGGCGTTGACGCTGGTGCCGTCGGCGGATCTCAGCCGCACCCGCATATGCGCCTGGCCGATCTCTTCGGCATACGTGACGGTATGTGCCGGCAATGCGATCACCGGCTCCGGGTTGCCCGAGCCGAACGGCCCGGCGCGGCCGATCATGGTGACCAGCTCAGTATCGGCCGCAGCCGCAGTCACCGCACCGTCGATCAAGAGTCCGCTCGCTCGCCGCGCGACCTCGACATCGGCGCCCAGCATCGCTTCGAGGAAGGCGCGCCACTCCGCGAGCGCACCTTTCTTCAAGGTCACGCCGGCCGCCATGGCGTGGCCGCCGCCTTTGAGCAAAATCCCTTCGGTGACGCCGCGCCGCACTGCACGGCCGATATCGACGCCCGGCACCGAGCGGCCCGAGCCGGTGCCAATGCCGCCCGGCTCCAGCGCAATGGCAAAGGCGGGGCGGTTGAACTTCTCCTTCAGCCGCGCCGCAACCAGGCCGACGACGCCAGGATGCCAGCCCTCCGCGGCCGTGACCACGACCGCACCCTTTTCCTCAATGCCGAGCGCGGCGATCGCCTCGGCCTCAGCCTGCGCCAGCGTGTCCTGTTCGATCGCCTGCCGCTCGCGGTTGAGGCGGTCGAGCTCGGCGGCAATTTTGGCCGCCTCGATCGGATCGGCCTCGATCAGAAGCTTGACGCCGAGATCGGCGCGGCCGATGCGCCCGCCGGCATTGATGCGCGGCCCGAGCAGAAAGCCCAGATGCCAAGCCTCCGGCGGCGACGACAGCCGCGCCACATCCATGAGGCTCACCGGCCCCGGCCGCTCGCGGCGACGCAGCGCGATCAGGCCCTTGGCGACAAAGGCGCGGTTGAGCCCGATGAGCGGCACGACGTCGGCGACAGTGCCGAGCGCCACATCGTCAAGGAAGCCGAGGAGATCAGGCTCCGGGCGTTCGCCGCGCCAAAAGCCGCGCTCGCGCAGCAGCCGATTGATGGCGACCACCGTCATGAAAGTGAGCCCCACCGCCGCGAGATGGCCCAGCCCGGAAAGATCATCGCGCCGGTTCGGATTGACGATGGCGACCGCCGGCGGCAAGGCCTCGTCGGCCTGATGATGGTCGATGACGACGACGGCGACGCCGAGTTTCTTGGCTTCTTCCAGCGGCTCGATGCTGGTGGTGCCGCAGTCGACGCAGACCAGAAGCGTCGCGCCGCGCGCCGCAAGCGCGCGCACGGCCTCCACATTCGGGCCATAGCCTTCGAACAGCCGGTCGGGAATGTGGATGATCGGATCGATGCCGCAATGGCGCAAATAGCGCGCAAGCAGCGCGGACGACGTCGCGCCGTCGACGTCGTAGTCGCCGAAAATAGCGATGCTCTCGCCCCGCTCCACCGCGTCGGCGATCCGCGCCGCGGCTTCCTTCATCGCCGTGAGCACATAGGGGTCGGGCATCGCTTGTTTGATGGTGGGGTCGAGAAACGCTTCGACCGCGCCGACCTCGATATTGCGCCCGGCAATGATGCGCGACAGGAGTTCGGGAAGATCGTGGCGCTGGGCGATGGCGAGCGCGCGCGCAGAACCGCGCTCGTCGAGCCGGTCACGCCAAGCGCGTCCGGTCGCCGAATTCTCGACGCCAAGGAAAAGGCGATTCTCAGCCATTGAACGATTTTAGTGCGAATTCAGCGATACCGCCTGGGCCGCGCTGCAAGTATCCGCACAAATAAGCCGCTAGTCGAATTTATCAAGCTTGCGGTGCTCGGCGCGGATCCAGCGCACCGTGCCGGTGGCCGAACGCATCACGACCGTTTCGGTCTCGATCACGCCTTTGCCGAAATGCACGCCGCTGAGCATGCGGCCGTCGGTAACGCCGGTCGCGGCAAACAGGCAATCGCCGCTCACCATGTCCTCGATCCCGTATTTCTTGCGCGGATCCTTGATGCCCATTTTGGCGACGCGTTCGCGTTTCTCCTCGGTATCGACGACCAGCCGCGTCTGCATCTGTCCGCCGATGCATTTGAGCGCGGCCGCGGCCAGCACACCTTCCGGCGCACCGCCGATGCCGAGATAAATATCGATGCCGGTCTTGTCCGGATCGGCGGTATGGATGACGCCCGCCACGTCGCCATCGGTGATCAGGCTTACCGCGGCGCCGGCCTTGCGTACGGCAGCGATGATGTCGGCATGGCGCGGGCGGTCGAGGATCATGGCGGTGATCTCTTCCGGTTTCACGCCCTTCGCCTTGGCGAGATTGAGAATGTTCACATCGGCCGGCGCATCGAGGTCGACCACGTTCTTCGGATAACCCGGACCGATCCCGATCTTGTCCATGTAGATATCCGGCGCATGCAGGAGCGTGCCGGCTTCCGCCATGGCAAGCGTTGCGATGGCGCCCGGCATGTTCTTGGCGCAGAGCGTCGTGCCTTCCAGCGGATCGACCGCGATATCGACTTTGGGCCCCGATTTGTTGCCGACCTTCTCGCCGATATAGAGCATCGGCGCTTCGTCCATTTCACCCTCGCCGATGACGACGGTGCCATCGATCGATAACCCGCCCAATTCACGCCGCATGGCGTCGACCGCAGCGCCGTCGGACTTCTTCTCCAGTCCCCGCCCGCGCAGCCGCGCAGCCGCGACCGCGGCAAGCTCGGTCACGCGCGCAATCTCGATCGACATGATGCGTTCAATGCCGGGATACGAGCGGGTGGATTTCGACGACATGAGACCAATCTCCATGGAACGCGGCGAAACAGGCGCGGCTAGTTCTTCTCGATGCGGATGACTTGCGGCTTGCCGGACACCACGTGATCGCGGCGCACCGCGGCCAGCGCCTTGTGCACGGCGTCTTCGCTGGTGGCATAGGTCGTCATGATGACCGGCACGGCTTGGTTGGAGCGGCCGGCCTGCGCCGCAGCGGCGGATCCGACCGGATGGCGCTGCACGATGGATTCCAGCGATATCTTCTGCTGCGCCAGCCGATGCGCAATGGTGGCTGCGGTGCCGGGCCGGTCGCGCGCCAGAAGGCGAATGTAATAGCCGCCTTCGTGATGCTGCATCGGCGCTTTGCGATTGGGCACCATGCACGCCACCGGACGGCCGAACGGCGCGCAGCAGATGCCGCGCGCGATATCGGCAAGATCGGCGACAATCGCCGAAGCGGTCGCGACACCTCCGGCGCCGGGGCCGACCAGCGTGATCGGCGCGAGCCCTTGCGCATCCAGCGTGACCGCATTGGTCACGCCCATGACCTGGGCGATCGCCGATTCCTTCGGCACCATGGTCGGATGCACGCGCTGTTCGATGCCTTCATCGGTTTTCACCGCAACGCCGAGCAGCTTGACCCGATAGCCGAGATCGCTCGCGGCATCGAGATCGGCAAGCGTGATCGAGGATATGCCTTCGACATAGATCGCCTTGGGATCGATCCTGGTGCCGAAGGCAAGGCTCGCGAGAATCGCAAGCTTCTGTGCAGTGTCATGGCCTTCGACATCGAAGGTCGGATCGGCCTCGGCATAGCCGAGGCGTTGCGCATCGCGCAGGATCTCGTCGAACGGCAGCCGGTCCGACTCCATGCGTGAGAGGATGTAATTGCAGGTGCCGTTGAGGATGCCGTAGATGCGCGTGAAGGACGCGCCGTTGAGCCCTTCGCGCAGCGTCTTGACGATCGGGATGCCGCCGGCGACCGCGGCTTCGAAATTCAGCGCCACGCCGTTGCGCTCGGCGAGCGCGGCAAGCTTCTGGCCGTGCGCGGCCAGCAAAGCCTTGTTGGCGGTCACGACCGGCTTGCCGGCGGCAAGCGCCGCCTCGATTGCGCTTTTCGCCGGATCTCCCGCCCCGCCCATCACTTCGACGAAGGCATCGATTTCCGGATCGCGCGCCAGCGCCACCGGATCGGACACCCAGCGAAACGCCTTCAGATCGAAATCGCGCTTCTTGCTTTTCGAACGCGCATTCAGCGCGACGACTTCGATCGGCCGGCCGCAGCGCGCGACGAGCTTGTCGCGGCCCTCTTCAAGAAGACGAACCACGGCGCTGCCGACGGTACCAAGACCGGCAAGACCGACTTTCAGCGGCTGCACCATAACGTCGCCTGAGCTTCAGCAGCAACGACGCCGGACTAACGCCGCGTCGCGAGGGGAACGACGTTGTGCAGCATTTCCGGCCCTGTTTCAAGAAAGCGCCGGACATTGCGCGCGGCCTGGCGGATGCGTTGCTCGTTCTCCACAAGCGCGATACGGACATGCCCCTCGCCGTGCTCGCCGAAGCCCTCGCCCGGCGAAACCGCCACCGAAGCCTTCTCGACCAGCAAGGTCGAGAATTCGATAGTCGAGAGCGTGCGGAACGGCTCGGGGATCGGCGCCCAGGCGAACATCGAAGCCTTGGGCGGCGGCACGTGCCAGCCGGCGCGGGCGAATGAATCGACCAGCACCTCGCGGCGCCGGCGATAGATGGCGCGCATTTCGTGGATGCAGTCGTCGGGGCCGTTCAGTGCCGCGGTCGCCGCCACCTGGACCGGCGTGAAGGCGCCGTAGTCGAGATAAGATTTGACGCGCGCGAGCGCAGCGATGACCCGCTCATTGCCGACGGCAAAGCCGATGCGCCAGCCCGGCATCGAATAGGTTTTCGACATCGAGGTAAACTCGACCGCAACGTCCATCGCACCGGGCACCTGCAAGAGCGATGGCGGCGGATCGTTGTCGTCGAAATAGACCTCGGCATAAGCGAGATCCGACAGCACCAGGAGCGAGTGTTTTTTCGCAAAAGCCACAAGCTCGCGGTAGAAATCCAAACTCGCAACACAGGCCGTTGGATTGGATGGATAGCACACAACGACCGCGATCGGTTTTGGTATCGAGTGCAGAACCGCGCGCTCGAGCGCACCAAAAAACGCGTCATTGGCTTCGACCGGCACCGAGCGGATCGCGCCGCCCGCCATCAGGAAGCCGAAGACGTGAATCGGATAAGTCGGGTTGGGAACGATGATGATGTCGCCCGGCGCGGTGATGGCCTGCGCGACATTGGCAAAGCCCTCTTTCGAGCCAAGCGTCGTGACGACTTGCGTCTCGGGATTGAGCTTCACGCCGAAACGGCGGGCGTAGTAGGCGGCCTGTGCCTTGCGCAAGCCGGCAATGCCGCGCGAGGCCGAATAGCGGTCGGTGCGCGATTTTCCGACCACCTCTTTGAGCTTCTCGACCACGTGCGCCGGCGCCGGCAGGTCCGGATTGCCCATGCCGAGATCGATGATGTCGGCACCCGCATTGCGTGCGGCCGCCTTGGCGCGATTGACCGTCTCGAATACGTAAGGCGGCAAACGGCGAATACGATAGAATTCCTCCATGGGAGTCCCCGCGGATCGACTTTTAACGGCCAGTTATAGGCCTGATTCAGTGGCTTAAAGGCAGAATATCACGGCTTCGGGTCGCTACCAGCCGTTTGCATGCCAGCGCCCTGGGCGCTGGCGGCGGTAGCCTGCGGCACCGCCGCGGTCCGTTGCGGTGCACGCTTGGCGGCCTTGTTCTTGATTTTACCCGTGGCTGCCGTTTTGGCGCCCATCGTCGCGCCCGCCGCGGCCCGCCCCGTGCCCTGCCCCTGACTGGACGGCGCCTGGGCGTTGAGGCGGTCACGGTCGGTGATCAGATCTTCGGTGGCCTTTTGCACTTCAACCGCACTCATCGGTGTGTCGGTGCGCGGCGGCGGTCCGTCGTGAGCCGATGGAAAGATCGAAGGATACGGCGGATAATCGGCCCCCGGCGCACAGCCCGCAGCGAGCAGGCACGGCGCGGTTGCGAGTGCCATGACAAGCGTCATGCCGACGGCGCGAACTCGAAAAAACGCAGCAGCAGCAGGCATCAAGCCCGCGCCGACGCGCGTTCCTTTCCTTCGCAGCAACCGCACCGCCAGTCTCCGATAGCCCCTCTTAGAAAGCGCCCGTTTAGCTCATTCGTTCTCGACGTTCCCCGCGGGAGCCGCTTTGCCACCCCATTCACACTTCAAAAAGCACTGAGAGCCAATAATTTAGGATAAACAACTCAGACTTCACACAAGACATGGAATTAAAGTGCTAATATGTCGAAACGAGGACCATCATCGCCATTGTCTTTGGCGGCGCCGCGAACAGCCGCGGCTGCAGTGACTTTGACCCGGGCTGCTATGATTTGGACCCGGGCTGCTATGATTTGCGGCGATGTACCGGCGGCAACGCCAGCAGATGCGATCCGAAGACCGCAATATGCGTTGTCTTTCATGTGTGGGAGTTGATAAGGCCAACAATTCCGGAGGGACCAACCCCTCTCGTCGTGAGGAACGCGCGTGCGATCTCCATCGCAGCCACCGGAAACGCCCGGCACCGTGAGAGTACCGGAGGATGCGGCGACGCAGGTCGCCGCAACCGCGTCGCCGCGGCAAGCGGTGTCGCAAGAGCTCGTGCAAGGACTCGTGAACCATCCGGCACACCAGCAAGCGGCCGCCGAGCGCCCGGCGAAAACCGCCGCGCCGGACTCGAATGCCAATCCGGCCTCAGCGCCTGCCTTCAAGATCAGCGCCGCCAATATCGAGCAGTTCTCGCACAATCTGGCGCGGCTCATCGAACAGGGCGGCCGGGCGCTCGCGGCTTATCTGCGGCCGCGCGAGGAAGGCCGCGTTACCGACGACCTTGCCGCCGAGATCGGTGAGATCGCCAAGACACTGGGCCATGTCGCGGAATACTGGCTGTCCGACCCGCAGCGTGCCGCCGAACTGCAGAACCGGCTCGGCAAAAGCTATCTCGAGCTTTGGGCCGTCGCGGCCAAGCGATTGGCCGGCGAGCCCGCAGCCGACGCGGTTACGCCCGCGCCGGGCGACAAGCGCTTCAGCGATCCCGCTTGGACATCGAACCAGTTCTTCGACTTCCTCAAGCAGCTCTATCTCCTAACCTCGCAGTGGGCCGACAAGCTGGTCGCGGACGCGGCCGATCTCGATTCGCATACGCGGCAAAAAGCCGAGTTCTACGTGCGCCAGATCGTCAATGCGCTCGCCCCGACTAATTTCGTGCTGACCAATCCGGAGCTCTTGCGCGAGACCTTCAGTTCCAACGCCGACAATCTGGTTCGCGGCATGCGCATGCTGGCCGAGGACATCGAAGCCGGCGGCGGCGAGCTGAAAATCCGCCAATCCGACCCCTCGACGTTCGAGGTCGGCCGCAATCTCGCGGTTACCCCCGGCAAGGTCGTCTTCCAGAACGAGCTGATGCAGCTCATTCAATACGAGCCGACCACGGAAACGGTGCTCAAGCGGCCGCTTCTGATCGTGCCGCCCTGGATCAACAAATTTTATGTGCTCGATCTGGCGCCGGAAAAATCCTTCATAAAATGGTGCGTCGATCAGGGGCTGACCGTTTTCTGCATTTCCTGGGTCAATCCCGACGAGCGGCTCGCGCAAAAGTCCTTCGAGGACTATGTGCGCGAAGGCCCGATTGCGGCGCTCGACGCCATCAAGGACGCCATCGGCGAGGACAAGGTCCACGCCATCGGCTATTGCGTCGGCGGCACATTGCTTGCCGTAACGCTTGCCTCGATGGCGGCGCGGAATGACGAGCGCATCGTCTCGGCGACCTTGTTCGCAGCGCAGGTCGATTTCACCCATGCCGGCGACCTGAAAGTCTTCGTCGACGAGGAACAGGTCGCCTTCATCGAAAAGAAGATGGCCGAGCACGGTTATTTGGAAGGCAGCGCCATGGCCGGCGTTTTCAACATGCTGCGCTCCAACGACCTGATCTGGCCCTACGTCATCAACAATTACCTGAAAGGCAAAGCGCCCTTCCCGTTCGATCTGTTGTACTGGAATTCCGACGCGACACGGATGCCGGCCGCGAACCATTCTTTCTATCTGCGCAATTGCTATCTCGACAACAAACTGTCGAAGGGCAAGATGGTGCTCGGCAATGCGCTGATCGATCTCAAAGCGATCAAGATACCGATCTACAATCTGGCGACGCGCGAGGATCACATCGCACCGGCGAAATCGGTGATGGTCGGATCGAAATGCTTCGGCGGCGACGTGCGCTTTGTCGTGGCGGGCTCCGGCCATATCGCCGGCGTGATCAATCCGCCGGCGAAGCGGAAGTACCAATATTGGACCGGGCCGAAGCCGCGCAATGCCGACATCAATGGCTGGCTCGCCAGGGCCAAGGAGCATGCCGGCTCGTGGTGGCCCGATTGGCTGTTGTGGATCACCCGGCAAAGCCCGACCGAAGTTCCGGCCCGTATTCCCGGCGCCGGCGCCCTCAAAGTGATCGAAGATGCGCCGGGAAGTTACGTGAAGGTGAAGAGCTAAGCTAAGCGCAAGCCAGCCGCGCGATTTCTCGTTACGGAAACAGCGCCACCTGCTCGAGACCGGTTGTTTCGGCATAGCCGAGCATCACGTTCATGTTCTGCACGGCTTGACCCGAGGCGCCCTTGGTCAGGTTATCGAGCGTGGAACAGACGATGGCGCGGCCGGGAATGCGGTCGGCGACGACCCCGATGAAGGTCATGTTGGAGCCGCGCACATGCCGGGTCTGCGGCGTCGTGCCGAACGGCAACACGTGCACGAACGGCTCCTTCACGTAGGACTTCAGAAGTATCGCGTGAAGATCCTGCGGCGAAGCTTTCCTGTCCCGCACATAGATCGTTGCGAGAATGCCCCTGTTCATCGGCACGAGATGCGGCGTGAAGGTCACGATGACCTCGCGGCCGGCGGCTAAAGAGAATTCCTGGTCGAGTTCGGCCATGTGCCGATGGTGGCCAACACCGTAGGCGTGAAAGCCCTCGGATACTTCCGAAAATAGCATCTCTTCCTTGGCCGCCCGGCCCGCGCCGGTCATGCCCGACTTGGCGTCGATGACGATCTCGTCCGGATCGATCGCATTCGCCTTCAAGAGCGGAATCAGCGGCAATTCGGAACAGGTCGTGTAGCAGCCGGGATTGGCGACAAGCCGCGCCGATTTCACCTGCGCGCGATAAATCTCGGTCAGGCCGTAGACGGCCTCCTTCTGCAGTTCCGGCGCGAAATGTGCGTGGCCATACCAGCGCGCATAAGCAGCCGGGTCGGACAGCCGGAAATCCGCCGACAGATCGACCACTTTGGTCGCGGGCGCTCGCGTCAGAAGGTCCTTGATCACTTTCTGCGTCGTGCCATGCGGGAGCGCGCAGAAGGCGACGTCGAGCCCCAATGCCTTGAAATCAGTCTCCTCGATCGAGGTCAATGTCGGCAGATCGAAAGGCGCGAATTGCGGAAAGACATCCGACATCGGCTTGCCGGCGCGGCGGTCGGCCGTGAGTAAAACGATTTCGGCATGAGGATGCCGAAGCAGCAGCCGCACCAATTCGGCGCCGGTATAGCCGGAAGCGCCAAGTACGCCGATTTTTGCTTTCGCAGACATGATTTGACCTTTGTCTACATGATTTTGTTTGAGCATGATCTTTTCCGAAAACCGGTTCCCACTTTTCGGGATCATGCTGCAGGAAAAGCGTGAGGCCGGAAGCCCCGCGACAATGCCAGGATATAAGAGAAAAATGACCGCTACGCGGAGCCAAGCCGGGACGAAAAAGCTGGCGACACGAAAATTTACGCGCGAGCACGCATCCGTGCCGCCGAAATACGGCGGCGGCGCTCTGCGGTTGTGGTCGGCAACGGCGTCATGCGCGGCGATATAAGGCCGTGGGGCGGAACCGTCAATGCAATACCGGCCTCGGCACGGTTTGCGCTCATGGTTTTGCCGCCTCGGTGGCATAGTCACCTATCCTGGTCAGATTGATTCGTCGGCCGTTGTGCGTCCCGCTAAAGACGCCACATAACACGAGAGTTTTGGGACAAGCTGTGGGAAAGACTACAAAATCTCGAAAGACATCGAAGCCGGCTGCCAAAGCCGCGGCGAGGACGTCCGCCACCAAAACCGGCGACCTGTTCGCTGGCGTCGCCGAAGGCAAACGCAGCGGCAGCGCGCGGCGGAGCGCCGCCGCGCCGTCGCGCGGCTCCTCGGCCGAGTCCGGCTATACCGCACGCCATATCGAGGTGCTGGAAGGGCTCGAGCCGGTCCGCCGCCGCCCCGGCATGTATATCGGCGGCACCGACGAGAAAGCGCTGCATCATCTCTTCGCCGAAGTCATCGACAACGCCATGGACGAGGCGCTGGCCGGCCACGCCGACTGGATCGAGGTCGAGCTTGAGGTGGACGGCTTTCTCACCGTCACCGACAATGGCCGCGGCATCCCGGTCGATCCGCATCCGAAATTTCCGAAGAAGTCCGCGCTCGAAGTGATCATGTGCACGCTGCATGCCGGCGGCAAATTCGACTCCAAAGTCTACGAAACGTCCGGCGGCCTGCACGGCGTCGGCGTGTCGGTCGCCAATGCCTTGTCCGAGCGGCTCGAAGTCGAAGTCGCGCGCGGGCAAAAGCTCTATCGGATGACGTTCGAGCGCGGCAACCCGAAGGGCAAACTACAGAATGCCGGCAAGGCACCTAACCGCCGCGGCACCAAAATACGGTTTCGTCCGGACCCTGAGATTTTCGGACCCAAGGCGCATTTCAAGCCGGAACGCGTCTTCAAGATGACGCGTTCGAAGGCCTATCTTTTCGGCGGCGTCGAAATTCGCTGGTCCTGCGCCAAGGAGCTGCTGCACGGCGTCGAGGACGTGCCGGACAAGGCGACGTTCCATTTCGCCGACGGGCTCAAGGACTATCTTTCGGACACGCTCGCAAGCGCCACGCTGGTGCACCCTGATATTTTCTCAGGCAGCGCGAAGAAGCCCGGCGCCCATGGCGCCGCACAATGGGCGGTGGCCTGGACCGCGGACGCCGACGGCTTTCTCAATTCCTATTGCAACACCATTCCCACGCCTGACGGCGGCACGCATGAATCCGGCTTGCGCGCTGCGCTGACTCGCGGCCTGAAAGATCACGCCGAGCGTGTCGGCCAGGGCAAGCGCGCCGCCGCCATCACATCCGACGACGTCATGGTCGGCGCGGGCGCCATGCTGTCGGTCTTTATTCGCGAGCCGGAATTCCAGGGCCAGACCAAGGACCGGCTGGCCACCGCCGAAGCGCAAAAGATCGTCGAGCAGGCAATCAAGGATCCGTTCGACCATTGGCTCGCCGGCAATCCGCTGCAGGCCAACAAGCTGTTCGACTTCGTCGTCGAGCGCGCCGAGGAGCGCATTCGCCGCCGCCAGGAAAAGGACATTGCGCGCAAGAGCGCGGTGAAGAAGCTGCGGCTGCCGGGCAAGCTCGCCGACTGCACCAATTCGGCGGCCGAAGGCTCGGAGCTTTTTGTCGTCGAAGGCGACAGCGCCGGCGGCTCGGCGAAACAGGCGCGCGATCGCGCCACGCAAGCCATTCTGCCGTTGCGCGGAAAGATCCTCAACGTGGCGTCTGCCGGCAAGGACAAGCTGGCGCAGAACCAGCAGCTTGCCGATCTGGCGCAGGCGCTCGGCTGCGGCACCGGCGTGCATTATCGGGATGAAGATCTGCGCTACGGCCGCGTCATCATCATGACCGACGCCGATGTCGACGGCGCCCACATCGCCTCGCTCCTCATCACTTTCTTCTACCGGCAGATGCCGCAACTCATCGACCACGGCCACCTTTACCTCGCGGTGCCCCCGCTTTATCGGCTGTCGCATGGCGGCAAGGTCTTTTACGCCCGCGACGAAAAACATCGCGACGAGATCCTGAAGAAGGAATTCCACGCCAATGCCAAAGTGGAAGTGGGCCGGTTCAAGGGCCTCGGCGAGATGATGGCGGCGCAGCTCAAAGAGACCACCATGGACCCGAAGAAGCGCACGCTCCTGAAGGTCATGCTGGTTCCCGACGACCGCAAGGACACCGAGAAATCCGTCGAGCGGCTGATGGGCACCAAGGCCGAGGCGCGCTTCGAATTCATCCAAGAGCGCGCCGAATTCGCCGACGAGGCGTCACTGGACGTTTAGACCCGCTTATTCCTTCTGGAACAGCTTGTCGGTCGCGGTGATGAGGCCGATGTCAGGATGCGCCGTGCAATATTCGCCGAGCTTCTTGGCGTTATCGACGAATTTCGTGGTGTCGATCACCGGCGGATCGTCTTCGTCTTTGTAATAGCCGTCGAGCCACGCCAAGATGACGCCGATGTCGTCCTTGCTCGCGGACTGGAATTGCTTGCAGGTCCAGGTCGAAAGATCGATGTCGTCGGCAAAGCCCGGCGTAGCCCACACGAGCAGCGTGGCCGCGGCGGCGGCGGCAAAAACCTTCATGCAATACCCTCCGAGTCCGGCCGAAACCGGCGCGCCAAATTTGCGCTGCCGGCACCGCTGAGTAAAGCGGCCGCGCATATAAAATGCGCCTAAACTCCCCGCGCCTCACACGCCCGCGCGGCGCACTACTCCTCGAAATGCAAATTCGCAGCTTTGACGATTCCGGAAAATTTGACGATATCGGAATCGATCAAACGCCGGAATTCCTCTGGCGAACCGCCGCCGGGATCAGCGGCCATTGCCTTCAGCTTGGCCGATACGCCAGGATCGCGGATCGCTTCGTTCAGCACCTTCTCGAGCTTGGCGACGACATCGGGTGGCGTCGCCACTGGCGCGAATATTCCGCTCCAAAGGCGAATATCGACGTCGGGATATCCGGCCTCGGCCATGCTCGGGGTATCGGGCAATTCCGGCGTGCGTACCGCGCCGGTAACGGCAATCGCCTTCACCTTGCCGGCCTTGGCCTGCGGCACCGTCGGCGGGCCGTCGGCGATCGCGAACGCGGTCTGGCCCTCGATGACGCTCAGGATCATCTCGTTGCTGCTCTTGTACGGAATCATCACGCCGGGCATGCCGGTTTTCAATTTCAGTTGTTCCGACGGCAAGATGAAAGCCGGCGAGGTCGCCGGATAGTTCATTTTGTCGGGATGCTGCTTCGCCCACGCGATGAACTCTTTCACGTTGTTTGCCGGGTTGTCCTTGCTGATCGACATGATCAGCGGGAAGCTCGCGATCATCGCAAGCGGCGTCAGCGTCTTGGTGGGGTGATATTTGAGATCGGGATAGATGGCGGCCGCGATCGACATCGCGCCCGATGCACCAACCAGGAGCGTGTAGCCGTCGGCCGGCTGGTTGGAGACATATTCTGCCGACAGTCGTCCGCCGGCGCCCGGCCGGTTCTCGACCACGACCGACTGGCCGAGAATCTCGGAGGCCTTGGTCGCGACGAGGCGGCCGAAAATGTCATTGCCGCCGCCGGCCGCGAAGCCGACGATCAAGCGGATCGGCCGGCTGGGAAAATCGCCGTCGGCGCGCGCCGGTAAAGCTTTCATCACGGCTGGCGCGGCCAGCAGCGACATCACCGTACGGCGCGTGAAACGACCAGAACTCATAACGTCCTCCCTCACTCCTTGGCCCAGCCTCGCAATGCTGCGGTGGGCTTCGTTGGGTCATCGTTAGCACAGCCGTCCGGCCTGCGCCTCCCCAAATCGGCGCTTGCGTAAACAGCGGCGCCGTGTCATGGGCCGGTCCTCACGTCGCAAACCGGCTCACCACTGCATCCATTCGGCGAGCGCCTTATTGACGGCGCCGGGTTCTTCGAGTGTCGACAGATGTCCGCTGCCGGGGATGACGGCAAGCCGCGATCCGGAAATCCCGGATGCGATTTCTTGCGCGAGTTCGGGCGGTGTCGCCTCGTCGCCCTCGCCGACCAGCACCATGGTCTTGCACGCGATCGCCGCAAGACCCGGGCGGGAATCCGGTCGGCCGATGATGGCTTGCTGCTGACGCAGGTAGCCGTCGAGCCCGGTCTCCTCGGCCATCATGCGCACGATGCTTTTGAGTGCCGCGTCGCCATGGCGCTTGCGATGCACATAGAGCGGAAAGGCAAGTTCGGGAATTTCCGCATAGCCCCCGGCCTTGGCCTTCGCCACCAGCACATGACGCCGCTCGGTCTGCTCAGCCGTGTCGGCGCGCGCGCCGGTATCGAGCAGCGCGAGTTTGACCACGCGCTCCGGCGCCTGGCGCATGATCTCAAAAGCGATATAGCCGCCCATCGACAGCCCCGCGAGCGCAAAACGCGGCGGCGCGGAGCTGAGAATCCGTCGCGCGATCGCCGCCATGTCGCCGTCGCGCCGGTGATCGGCGACCGTCACCGCGCCGAGGAGCCATAGCGCGGGAATTTGCTCGGCATAGAGCCGCGCGGTGCAGGTGAGACCCGGTATGAGGACAATCGGCAGGCCATCAGCATCCGGCATGTGTCGTTCCTGTAACAGTTCGGAAACCGAGGCTTCCAGAAAAAGTGAAGGTGCGCCTTTAACTTAGTGCAATGCAAAAGGCCATTTCAGGTTGACTTTCGGCCAATCGACCCTATGTTGCCGGCAACGCAAGTTAAGGCAGATTCGACCGCCTGGGCGCGTTTCCCCCTGCTTTAAGCCGCGTTTGAGCCAAAATCGTAAGTCGCCGGCGGTCCCTATCGAGGGTTTATGTCGTTTTCTCATCTCGGCTTGTCCGAAAAAGTTATCGCAGCCGTTGCCGCGGCTGGCTACAAAGCTCCCACCCCCATTCAAGACCAGGCCATTCCTCACGTGCTCGCCAGGCGCGATGTTCTTGGCATTGCCCAGACCGGAACCGGCAAGACGGCGGCCTTCACGCTGCCGATGCTCACCATGCTGGAAAAGGGCCGCGCCCGCGCCCGCATGCCGCGCACCCTCATCCTCGAGCCGACCCGCGAGCTCGCCGCCCAGGTCGAGGAAAGCTTTGCCAAATACGGCGCCAAGCACAAGCTCAATGTCGCGCTCCTGATCGGCGGTGTTTCATTCGATGATCAAGACGCCAAGCTTACCCGCGGCGTCGACGTGTTGATTGCAACGCCCGGCCGCCTGCTCGATCACTTCGAGCGCGGCCGTTTGCTTTTGACCGGCGTCGAGCTGTTGGTCATCGATGAAGCCGACCGCATGCTCGACATGGGCTTCATTCCCGACATCGAACGCATCTGCAAGCTCGTCCCATTCACGCGGCAGACGTTGTTTTTCACCGCGACCATGCCGGCGGAAATCCGCCGCATCACCGAACAATTCCTGCACAATCCGGTTCGCGTCGAAGTGGCAAAGCCGGCGACGACGCTCGCCACAACAACGCAATTTCTCGCCAAATCCGGCCGTGAGCCGCACGAGAAGCGCGATACGCTGCGCCGTCTGATCCGCGGCGCCGACAATCTCAAGAACGCGATCGTTTTCTGCAATCGCAAACGCGATGTCGCGACCTTGTTTCGTTCGCTGCTGCGGCATGGCTTCTCGGTACAGGCCCTGCACGGCGACATGGATCAGTCGGCGCGAACGGCGGCACTTGAGCAATTCCGTAAAGGCGATGTTGGCCTTCTTGTCGCCTCCGATGTCGCAGCACGCGGCCTGGATATCCCCGACGTCAGTCACGTCTATAATTTCGACGTGCCGATCCATCCCGACGATTATGTGCACCGCATCGGCCGCACCGGCCGCGCCGGGCGCAGCGGCGCCGCGATTACCATCGTCGCCGGAAGTCATGACGCCAAGGCCGTCGCCGCAATCGAAAAGCTGATCGGGCAGTCGATTCCGTGGCTGGACAAAGTTCCCGGTGAACCGTCCGTTTCCCATGCCGAACAACGGCGCGCCCCGCATCCGTCTCACACGTCGCGCGGAGATGGGAAAGGACAGCGGCATCAATCACATCGCTCTGCTGCGGCGCGCAACGACGAGATGAGGCCGCGCCGCGTTGCGCAACCGCAGCCTTCGCGTTCCGATGAATCCGATTCCTCTCACCTGCCCGCCTTTCTGCTACGCCCGGTTCCAGTCAAGGCTTGAGCCGTTCGTTTCACGGCGCTCTCGATCGGGCGATCCTGATCGCCGCGCAGATCTCGCTCGGTCATGACCAGGGAATTGATGAAGCGATCGACCGGCGAGCGGCTCGGCCGCAACCGCGTCATCTGCGAGAACCGATCCCAAAGCCAAGGCCGAAACGCCCGCGCACGTGCGTGTGGCGTAACCGTCGCTCTTGCCGCCCAGGAAAACTAGGATTGAATCTCGAGCCCGGCGTCGCGCGCCGGTTCGATCTGCACCGATTCACCACAGCCGCAGGCCGAGGTCTGGTTCGGATTGTTGAAGACGAACTGCGCCGACAGCTTGTCGACCTTGTAGTCCATCTCCGTGCCGAGCAGGAACAGCACGGCCTTGGGGTCGATGAGGATGCGTACGCCCTTGTCCTCCACGACCTCGTCGAGCGGATTGACGGTTTCGGCATATTCCATCGTATAGGCCATGCCGGCGCAGCCGCCGTTCTTGACGCCGACGCGCACCGCCTGGATCGGCCGGTCGGCCTTGGCCATGACGGCCTTGATCCGGTCCGCGGCGGCATCGGTGAGGCGCATCACTTGTGGCCTGGGGCGAGCAGTCGCCATTCTCACGTCCTCCCCGCATCTACTCATTCCAGAGCCGATACGGCATTTACGAGTTAGATTAGCTCCAAAAAACTAACAACTTCACATCGATCATCTAAGCTGCGCACGCCTGCGCCGCAACTCACCACATGTTGAGCACAGCACGGGCCTCGTCCGACATCCGGCTCGGGTCCCACGGCGGATCCCATACGATGTTCACCTTCGCTTCACGCACGCCCTGCACGCCAGAGACCGCGTTCTCGACTTGCGCCGGCAGCTCGGCCGCCGAGGGGCAATTCGGCGTCGTCAGCGTCATGTCGATCGTAACGTCCCGGTCGTCGTTGACGTCAACGCGATAGATCAGGCCGAGCTCATAGATGTCGGCAGGAATTTCGGGATCGAAGACGGTCTTGAGCGCGCCGACGATGTCGTCGGTCAGGCGCGACATTTCTTCAGCCGGGATCGCCGAAGGCCTGTCGGCCGCAGCGTGTTCCGCCGCCGCTGTCTGCTCCGCGGCCGTCGTCTGGTCTTCCAGTTTCACGTCTTCAGTCATTGTGGCGAACCGTCAGCTGAAGAAAGCCTGCGCCTTGAGCAGCGCTTGCGCAAGGCTGTCGATCTCCTCGCGCGTATTATACATGGCGAAGGAGGCCCGGCAGGTCGCCGTCACGCCGAACCGCTTCAACAGCGGCATGACGCAATGCGTGCCCGCCCGCACCGCGACGCCGGAGCGGTCGATGATGGTCGCGACATCGTGCGGATGCGCGCCCTTCATCTCGAACGAGACGATCGGCCCCTTGTTCCTGGCTTGGCCGATGATGCGCAGTGAATTGATCTCGCGCAGCCGGTCGTGGGCGTAATGCACCAAACCCGTCTCGTGGCTGCGGATGCGCGCCTTGCCGATCGCGTTCACATAGTCGATCGCCGCGCCAAGCCCGATCGCCTGCACGATCGAGGGCGTGCCGGCCTCGAATTTGTGCGGCGGCTCGCCATAAGTGACATTGTCCTCGAACACTTCGCGGATCATCTCGCCGCCGCCGTTGAACGGCGGCATGGCGGCGAGGTGCTCGTATTTGCCATACAGCGCGCCGATGCCGCTCGGCCCGTAGAGCTTGTGGCCGGTAAAGGCATAGAAGTCGCAATCGAGGTCCTGCACGTCGACATCGAGATGCACTGCGCCCTGGGCGCCATCGACCAGCACCGGAATGCCGCGCGCATGCGCGAGCCGCACGACCTCTTTCACCGGCACTGCGGTGCCAAGCATGTTCGACATCTGAGTGATGGCGACCATCTTGGTGCGCGGTGTGAGCAGTTTCTCGAACTCGTCGAGCAGGAAATTGCCTTCGTCGTCGACTGGCGCCCATTTGAGCACCGCGCCCTGGCGCTCGCGCAGGAAATGCCACGGCACGATGTTGGAATGGTGCTCCATGATCGAGAGCACGATCTCGTCGCCTGCCTTGATATGCTCACGGCCGAACGTATAGGCGACCAGATTGATCGCCTCGGTGGCATTGCGGGTGAAGATGATCTCTTCCTTGCGCCTCGCATTGAGGAAGGCGGCAATCTTCTCGCGCGCGCCCTCATAGGCCTCGGTCGCCTCGTTGGCGAGATAATGCAGGCCGCGATGCACGTTGGCGTATTGCGACGTATAGGCCAGATTGATCCGATCGAGCACCGCTTGCGGCTTCTGCGCCGAGGCGGCATTGTCGAGATAAACGAGCGGCTTGCCATAGACCTGCATCGCAAGGATCGGGAAATCCGCGCGGATGCGATTCACGTCATAGACGCCTGTCGTCGACATGTCGTTCATTGCTTCGGCCCGCGAGATTTCAGCCACACGGCCACCGCTTCCATGAGGGACTCGCGAAGGCCGGCATCCTCGATGCCTTCGATCGCCTCGCCGAGAAACGCCTGGATCAGAAGCGCCTCGGCCTCCGCGTCCGGGATGCCGCGCGCCATCAGATAGAATTTCAGCTCATCGTCGAGCGCGCCGGCGGTCGCGCCATGGCCGCATTGCACGTCGTCGGCGAAGATTTCAAGCTCGGGCTTGCTGTCGGCTTCGGCGCGTTCGGAGAGCAGCAGCGCCCGCGTCATCATTTTGGCGTCGGTCTTTTGCGCCCCAGGGCTCACGATGATACGGCCCTGAAACACGCTATGCGCCTCGTCGTCGAGCACCGCCTTGAACACTTCCCGGCTCTGGCAGCCTTCGGCGATGTGGTTGGCGACCAGCGTCGTATCGGCGTGCTGATGACCGCGGATCAGCGTCGCGCCGCGGATGCCGGCGACCGTGTCCTCGCCGTCGAAACGCAGGAACAGCTGGTTGCGCACCACCGCACCGCCGGCGACGAAGGAGAAAGCGTTGAACCGCGCCTTGCCGCCGATCGCCGCCGCCAAGGTCGAGACATGCAGCGCTTGGGCGCCATCGGCGATCAGCTTGACGTAATCGACATGGGCCTGGTCGCCGGCAAACAATTCCAGCGCGGCATTGACCTGGTAGTCGCTGCCGGCTGGGCCCTCATGGCTCTCGATCAGCATGGCGCGCGCGCTTGGCTCGACGATGAGCAGCGAGCGCACGAAAGAGGCCGACGGCTTTGCCGACGACACAAAGACAAGATGCAAGGGCCGCTTGATCACCGCACCGGCGGCAACGCGGATGACGGCACCGTCGCCCATCAGCGCGGTGTTCAACGCCACGGCTGCATCGTCGGCCGGCGCGAGCTTGCCGAGATAACGCGTCAATGCCGGATCACCGGCCGTCAGAGCATCGGCGAGCGAGCCGACGCTCAAGCCTTCTTCCAGCTTCGTCGTGTCCGACAGTTCCGGAACAAATGCGCCGTCGACAAAGACCAGACGCCGGGCTTCGAGATCGCCTGCGAGTGCGCCGGCGGTCCTCGCCAGCACCTTGGCGGCGGCATCCGGCGGGGCAGCAAGCGGCTTGGCGTCGCGCATCAACGCACGCAGATCGGTATACTTCCACTCCTCGATACGGCGATGCGGCAGGCCGGACTTGGCGAACGCGTCGAAGGCCGCCTCGCGCTGCGCCGCGACGGCCTTGCCGCCCGGCAGCTTGGCGCGCGCCTGCGCAAAGGTTTGCGCCAGTCCCGTTTCGGCCGCGGTCTTCATCGTGGTCACATCAGCGCTCACACCGCAGCCTCTTCCTGATATTCGGCATAGCCGCGCGCCTCGAGCTCGAGCGCGAGTTCCTTGCCCCCGGTGCGCACGATGCGGCCGGCCGACAGCACATGCACCACGTCGGGCACGATGTAATTGAGAAGCCGCTGGTAATGCGTAATGACCACGAAAGAACGGCCCGGCCCGCGCAGCCGGTTGACGCCGTCGGCAGCGATCTTCAGCGCATCGATGTCGAGACCGGAATCGGTTTCGTCGAGGATCGCAAGCTTCGGCTCGAGCAGCGCCATCTGCAGCACTTCATTTCGCTTCTTCTCGCCGCCGGAAAAACCGACATTGACGCCGCGCCGCAGCATCTCCTGATCGATGCCGAGCTTGCCGGCAGCGTCGCGCACGGTCTTCAGGAATTGAGGCGTCGATAGTTCCGCTTCACCACGCTTCTTGCGCTGGGCGTTGAGCGCCGTGCGCAGGAACGTCATCGTCGCCACGCCGGGGATTTCGAGCGGATATTGGAAAGCGAGAAACATGCCGGCCGCGGCCCGCTCGTCGGGCGACATGTCGAACAGGTTCCGGCCGTTGAACAGCACTTCGCCCTGCGTCGGCTCGTAATCGGCCTTGCCGGCGAGCACATAAGCCAGCGTCGACTTGCCGGAACCGTTCGGGCCCATGATCGCGTGCACTTCGCCCGCATTCACGGAAAGGTCGAGGCCTTTCAAAATTTCCTTGCCGTCGATTGCGACGTGCAGATTTTTCACTTCAAGCAGTGCCATCCAAAACAAGCTCCAGACTCTCCGCCTTGCGGCAACGTTTATCGATCACCCCAGCGCCAGCGCCATTCACCGTCGGTCTTGCGGCGGCTGATCTCGACGAGCACGAGGACCGCGGCAAAATCGACGGCGACCGCGAGCCAGAATACCGCGTCGAGCGCGCTACGGGTCATCACGGTCGAGGTGGCCGCGACAATGACGGCCACGGTCGCAAACGTCAGCACCCAGCCCTGCCAGGTGACCGGCGTCGCGCCGTAACCATTTCGCTTCGGCCTGAACCAGTATGTGGACATGGCACATCCACCCGTTCAGCCCACGCTGCCTTCGAGCGAGACCGAAATCAGCTTCTGCGCCTCGACCGCGAATTCCATGGGCAATTGCTGCAGCACGTCCCGAACGAAGCCGTTGACGACGAGCGCCGTTGCCTCCTCCGCCGACAGGCCGCGCTGCATGCAATAGAACAGCATCTCTTCAGAAATCTTCGACGTGGTCGCCTCATGCTCGAATGTCGTCGAGGAATTCTTTGCCTCGATGTAAGGCACGGTATGCGCGCCGCAGGTGTCGCCGATCAGAAGCGAGTCGCAATTCGTGAAATTGCGCGCACCCGAAGCACGGCGGTGCGCGGTGACGAGTCCGCGATAGGTATTGTTGGAATGACCGGCGGCGATGCCCTTAGAGATGATGCGGCTCGTCGTGTTCTTGCCGAGGTGCAGCATCTTGGTGCCGGAATCGACCTGCTGATAGCCGTTCGAGATAGCGATCGAATAGAATTCGCCGCGTGAATTGTCGCCGCGCAGAATGCAGCTCGGATATTTCCAGGTGATCGCCGAGCCGGTTTCCAATTGCGTCCAGGAAATCTTGGCGTTCTTGCCGCGGCAATCGCCGCGCTTGGTGACGAAATTGAAGACGCCGCCTTTGCCGTTGGCGTCGCCGGGATACCAGTTCTGGATGGTCGAGTATTTGATCTCGGCGTCGTCGAGCGCGATCAGCTCGACGACCGCGGCGTGAAGCTGGTTCTCGTCGCGCACCGGCGCGGTGCAGCCTTCGAGATAGCTCACATAGGAGCCCTTGTCGGCGATGATCAGCGTGCGTTCGAACTGGCCGGTATTGCGCTCATTGATGCGAAAGTAAGTCGACAGCTCCATCGGGCAGCGCACGCCCGGCGGCACATAGACGAACGAGCCGTCGGAGAACACCGCGGAATTCAGCGTGGCGAAGAAATTGTCGCTGACCGGCACCACCGAGCCGAGATATTTCTTCACCAGATCCGGATGCTCCTGGATCGCTTCCGAGATCGGCATGAACAGCACGCCGGCCTTGGCGAGCTCCGCCTTGAAGGTGGTGGCGACCGAAACCGAGTCGAACACGGCATCGACCGCAACCCTGCCGTAGCCGTTGCCACCTTCACGGCCCTCGCCGTCGAGGCCCTCGTCTTGGGCCGTCAGATTATTTGTCGTCTCGCCTTCCGGCTTCTGGATGCCAAGCAGCGCCTCGCGCTCGCGCAACGGAATGCCGAGCTTTTCGTAGGTGCGCAGAATTTCCGGGTCGATCTCGTCGAGCGACTGCGGCGCCCTCTTCGGCGCCGAGTAGTAATAGATGCTCTGATAGTCGATCGGGCCGTAATCGACCTTGGCCCATTTCGGCTCGCGCATGGTGAGCCAGCGCTTATAGGCGTCGAGCCGCCACGCTAGCATCCATTCCGGCTCGTTCTTCTTGGCCGAGATGAAACGGACGGTGTCCTCGGAAAGACCCTTGGGGGCCTTCTCCGATTCAATCAGCGTCTCGAAGCCATACTTGTACTGGTCAACGTCAATGCGCCGGACCTGGTCGACGGTCTCTTGCACTGCCGGCATTCGTCCCTCCGCTCACGGGTTCAAGGCCCGCGGGTTGGATTAAGTCGGTTATGGTCAGGTGTGCTTCGTTCCGCTCACCACCATCTTGAGTTGCAGCGTTTGAATCGTTCAAACCACCGCGAAATCAGTCAGTCGTACAGCCGGTTAGACTGCCCGTCAGGCAGCGATGCCCGACTGCCCCTTAGATAATGCAGTTGCGAGCTTTCTCCAAGCGTTGTGCAGTCTATCGATGTCGGTTTCGGTCGTTTCCCAGCCCAGGCTCAGGCGCACCGCTCCGCGCGTGAGCGCCGGAGAAACCTCCATAGCGGCAAGGACATGGGAGGGCTGGACCTTGCCCGAGGAACAGGCGGAGCCCGAGGAGACGGCAATGCCTTCGAGGTCGAAGGCAATCACGGCGGTCTCGGCCTTCATGCCTTCGAGGGCAAAAAGCGTCGTATTGGGCAGTCTTGGCGCCTCCCGGCCGAAAATCACCGATTGTGGGGCGATCGCCTCCAGGCCCGCTTCGAGCCGGTTCCGCAAGCTCAGCATGCGGACGGCCTCGGCCTCGCCCTGCCGCCGCGCTGCGGCTGCGGCTGCGCCAAAGGCCGCGATGCCCGCGACGTTCTCTGTTCCGGCGCGCAGACCGCGCTCCTGGCCGCCGCCGCGGATGAGCGGATCGTTCAGATGCAGGTCTTCGCGCGCCCGAATGAGCGCGCCTACGCCCTTGAGCCCACCGATCTTGTGTGCTGACAGCGTCAGAAGATCGGCCCCCAAGGCGGTGATATCGCAAGGAATGCGGCCGGCGGCCTGCACTGCATCGACGTGCAGCAGTCCGCCCGCGGCGTGAACGATGTGCGCAGCTTCAGCAACCGGTTGAACCACCCCGGTCTCGTTGTTGGCGAGCATCAAGGACACCAGGGAACGCTTTGAATTTGCCGGCGCCCTTGCCAGGGCTTCATTCAAGGCATTGAGGTTGAGCCGTCCCTCGGCATCGACCGGAATATCTTCAATCGCATCTTTGGCAAAGCGGCCGCCGGCCCGCACCGAGGCGTGCTCGATCGCCGACATGAACAAGCGACCACGCGGCTCCTTATCCGCGCCGATCTCCCAGGCCGCCGACAGCGCCAGCACATTGGCTTCCGTGCCGCTCGAGGTGAAGAATACGTCGGAGGCGCGCGCGCCGACCAAAGCTGCGACCTCGGTCCGCGCATCTTCGATCACCCGCCGCGCCGCGCGTCCCTCGGCATGAACCGACGAAGGGTTCCCCATCAGCGGCAGCACAGCCTCGACGGCATGCGCGGCCTCGGGGCGCAGCGGCGCCGTCGCGTTCCAGTCGAAATAGCTGCGCTCTGCCATGGTCTGTTCCAGCAAAAGCTGTGACGCAAGGAGCCTGATCGGGCCCGGCTCCCGCTTTTAGCGCCGGTTTCCGCGTGTTTTCACGGCGCGATGCCGTCGTAATGCTTGCTTTTTGGCCCCTGCCTCGTGCTAGAAGTCGCGACCTTCAAGATTTCGCCGCTCAAATGCACGCCGCCGGTACCAAAAAATCAAAGCGCTATTAAGTAGTTACGTGCGGCTTCTGATGTCGTCAAGCAAGCTGGAATCACAGCGTTAAAGCGCCAGATCCGATCGAGGTTTCGAAAAATGCCCGAGGTCATCTTCACAGGGCCCGCCGGCCGTATCGAAGGCCGTTATCACCCCGCGCGGCAGAAGAACGCGCCGATCGGCATCGTGTTGCACCCGCATCCGCAATTCGGCGGCACGATGAATCACCAGATCGTCTACCAGATCTATTACGCCTTCGTGCATCGCGGCTTCTCGGCACTGCGCTTCAATTTCCGCGGCGTCGGACGGAGCCAAGGCGGTTTCGATCACGGCATCGGCGAATTGTCGGATGCCGCCTCCGCGCTCGATTGGGTGCAGTCCGTCAACACCGAGGCGCGCGCCTGCTGGATCGCAGGCTTCTCGTTCGGCGCCTGGATCGGCATGCAGCTTCTGATGCGCCGGCCGGAAATCGAAGGCTTCATCTCGATCGCGCCGCCGGCCAACCTCTACGATTTTTCCTTCCTCGCGCCCTGCCCGTCTTCCGGACTGATCATTCATGGCGACAAGGACGCCGTGGTGCCGCATCGCGACGTCACCACCTTGGTCGAGAAACTGAAGACGCAAAAAGGCATCGTGATCGAGCAGAAGGTCGTTCCCGGGGCCAACCATTTCTTCGACGGCAAGGTCGAGCCGCTGATGACCTCGATCGGCGCCTATCTCGACAAGCGCCTCGGTCGCACCGGAAAAACGCCGACGGCGGCGTGAGGCGGTCGATGCCCACGCGCCGGCAGGTCACAGCCGGACTTACGGCAAGCGCTTTTGGCGCGGGTTTCTCGCTGCCCGAATCAGCAGCGGCTTTTGCCCCGTCGCTGCAGAAGGATTTGGCTGCGATCGAAGCGCAAAGCGGCGGACGGCTCGGTGTCGCGGTGCTGGATACGGCCTCGCTGGCGCGCGCCGACTATCGCGGCAATGAACGATTTCCGCTGTGCAGCACTTTCAAGGTGCTCGCCGTCTCGGCGGTGCTTAAGCGCGTCGAAGCCGGCCGCGAGCATCTCGACCGCCGCTTCGCGATCAAGCATTCCGATCTCGTCGCCTATTCGCCGGTGCTCAAGGACCGCATCGGCGACACCATGACGCTTGGCGATCTTTGCGCCGCGGCGATGACCGAGAGCGATAATACCGCAGCCGATCTTGTCTTGAAGAGCCTCGGCGGTCCGGCCGCTGTCACCGCCTATGCGCGCACGATCGGCGACACCACGACGCATCTCGACAACAGCGAGCCGCTGCTCAACCGCGCCAAACCATTTGGGCTGTCGCGCAGCGACACGACAAGCCCGTCGGCCATGGTGAATGACCTGCAAACGCTGGTTCTGGGCAACGCGCTGACGCCGAGTTCACGCGATCAATTGAAGGCTTGGCTGCTCGCCTGCAAGACCGGCGACAAGCGGCTGCGTGCCGGACTTCCCGATGGCTGGCAGTGCGGCGACAAGACCGGCTCCGACGAAAGCCGCGGCAGCACCAACGATATCGGCGTGCTGTGGCCGCCGCAGCGTCCGCCGGTGATCGTTGCCGCCTATCTCACCCAGACCAAGGCGAAATACGAAGATCGAGAAGCCGCACTTGCCAACGTGGCACGGGCCGTTGTGGCGACATTACCGGGATAGCCGCGCGACCCTGAGGCATTGGCGCGCTTGCAATCTCCGCGGGCCGACCGTTCAATGAGCCTCATAATTCATAACAAGAAGCCGAAGTGAGCCTTCAGAGGGAGAACGTCATGCGTATAACGCGTCGGAATGCCGTCCGCCTGCCGCTCGCGGCCGCCGGTTTGGGTTTGACCGGTTTAGGTTTCGCGACGTCGCGCGCCGAGGCCCAGACTGCCGCGCCTGAGACCCTCAAGATCGGCCTGGTGCTGCCCATGACCGGCGTGCAGGGCGCGGTCGGCCGCGAAGTGTCCGATGCCGCCAAGCTCTACATGGCGCAGCACGGCGATACGGTCGCCGGCAAAAAGATCGCGCTGATCGTGAGGGACGATCAGAGCGTGCCGGACAACGCCAAACGGCTCACCCAGGAACTGATCGTCAACGACAAGGTCAGCTTCCTCGGCGCCGGGCTGACGCCAAGCGCCATGTCGATGGCGCCCTTGGCCACCGAGGCCAAAATTCCCACGGTTGTTATGGTGTCCGGCACGTCCGTGGTCACCGAGCGTTCGCCCTACTATGTGCGCACGAGCTTCACGCTCGGCCAGCAATCCGGCATCATCGCCAATTGGGCGATCAAGAACGGCAGCAAGAAAGCGGTGTCCGTGTTATCCGACTGGGCGCCGGGCGCCGAGGCCGGCAAAGTCTTCGCCGACAATTTCACCAAAGGCGGCGGGCAAATTCTTGATACGCTCAAAGTGCCGCTCGCCAATCCGGATTTCTCGCCGTTCCTGCAGCGCGCCCACGACCTGCAGCCCGACACCTTGTTCGTCTTCGTGCCCGCCGGCCAGGCCGGCACTTTTGCGCGGCAATTCGCCGAGCGCGGCCTCGACAACTCCGGCATCAAGCTGATCGGCCCGGGCGACATCGTCGACGACGACGATCTGCCCTCGACCGGCGACGCACTGCTGGGCGTCGTCACCGCCGGCATCTATTCGGCTGCGCATCCGTCGCAGCTCAACAAGAACTATGCCGCGGCCTATCACAAGGCGACCGGCCACCGCGCCAATTTCATCTCGGTCGGCGGCTATGACGGGATGAACCTGATCTATCAGGCGCTGAAAAAGACCGGCGGCAATACCGATGCGGACACCGTCATTGGCGCCATGAAGGGCATGACCTGGGAGAGCCCGCGCGGCACGATCTCGATCGATCCGCGCACCCGCGACATCGTGCAGAACGTCTATATCCGCAAGGTGCAGAAGGTCGACGGCCAGCCCTGGGCGATCGAATTCGAGACGTTCCCTGCGGTGAAGGATCCGTTGAAGGAAGCGACCAACTAAGGCTCAGCGCGGCGAAACGATCGGCGCGTCGCTCGCTTGTGCTCCTTACTCGCGCTCTTCACCTGCGTCGCTCATTTGCCGCGCGGCCGACTTCTCTGCGCCACGGCAAGTGTGTAGCCTTGCTGCAAGACCGGGGTAGCGAAAATCCTGCGGGGGCAAGGCTATGACAGTCACCCGTCGAAGATTCCTGCATCTGGCAGCGGGCGCGGGCGCATTCGAAGCGGCGTTGCGAAAGGCGCATGCGGAAACTTATCCGGCGCGTCCGGCGCGCATTATCTCCGGCTTTCCGCCCGGCGGCATCAGCGACACCTATGCGCGGCTGGTCGGGCAATATCTGTCCGAACACCTCGGCCAGCAGTTCATCGTCGAGAATCGGCCGGGCGCCGGCGGCAATCTCGCAGCGGAAACGGTGGCGAAGTCTGAGCCCGACGGCTACACGCTCCTGTTGACGACATCGGCCGACGCCTGGAACGCAACCCTCTATAAGAACCTCAACTACAATTACGTCGGCGATTTCACTCCGATCGCGACCGTGTCGCGCGGCGCCGGCATTCTGGTCGTGCACCCCTCGCTGCCGGACAAGACAATCGGCGAATTCATCGCCGATGCCAAGGCGCATCCGGGCAAGATGTCCGTCGCCTCGGCCGGCGTCGGCAGCGCGCCCTACATGTTCTGGGAATTGTTTCGGAGCATGTCCGGCGTCGATATGCTGCACGTACCCTATCACGGAGCCGGGCCTGCGGTGGTCGATCTGCTCGCCGGTCAGGTGCAATCCTATTTCGGCTCATTCGCATCTTCGATCGAATATGTCAGAGCGGGCCGGCTGCGCGCGCTCGCCGTCACCGGCGTCACCCGCGCTGCCGTCCTCCCCGACGTTCCGGCACTGGACGAGGTCCTGCCGGGCTACGAGGCGAGCATCTATGTCGGCATCAGCGCGCCGCGCGGCACGCCTGCCGGCATCGTCAACACGCTGAGCCGATCGATCAATCAAGCGCTGACCGATCCGGCCATCAAAAAACGGATTGCCGATCTCGGCGATGCGCTGCTCGCCACCTCGCCGCCGGAATTCGCCAAGCTCGTCGCCGCCGAAACCGACAAATGGCGCAAGGTGATCGTCGCGGCGAATATCAAGGCGGATTAAGAAGCCGCGTCGTGGCTGGACGCAGCCGCTCGAAACGGCGTGGCTCCGCTGGCCTGTGTTCCGGACGTCCAGGTCTCAACTCAGTCAGGTCTCAACTCAGTCAGGTCTCAACTCAAATGCGGTCCCGGCCCGCCGCCGGCCGCCTCCAACACGGCGGCGCGCCATTCACGCTTGACCGGCAGGATCGGCGGCATCGGCGCGGTATCAGGCGCTTCGGTCGGGGCGGCGACAGAATCGACCTGCTCGGTCTTGGCGCCCGCGCGCATGAACAGATTGTAGATCGTCCACTGCACGCGATGGCGCGGACCGGAGAGCGGAAAACGACCCGCGATCGAAGGCCGGGAATAGAAGGCCTCATAGGCTCCGACCTGACCGCGGCGCAGCTCTTCGCCTGACATCTGTGCCGGCGAAAACACCACCCGGCCCTGGTCGTATTTGGTCCAGTCGAACGAGACGATGCGGTTTGCCTTCTTCAATTCGTACCAGGTCAGCGTGCCGGGATAGGGCGTGAGCACCGAATAGGCACAAGCGTCGTATTTGGCCGCGCGGTTGAACCGCACCGTCTCCTCGAACACGGACGTTTCGTCGCCGTCGAAGCCGAACATGAAGAGGCCGAACACGATGATGCCGTAGGAATGGATCTTCTCCACCAAGGCGGCAAAAGTCTCGGGCCGGTTGACATGTTTATGCACGCTTTTGAGCGTCGAACGCGAAATCGACTCGAAGCCAATGCTCATCATCGTACAGCCGCTTGCGGCGGCAAGTTCGAGCATCGCGTCGTCATTTGCGAGTTTCGAGGTCACGCCGGCCTGCCATTGAAAGCCGCGGCCCTTGAGCGCGCGCATGACCTCCTTCGGCCGATCCGGCGTGCCGAAGAAATCGGCGTCATTGATGGAGACGATGCGCGAGCCGCAGTTCTCCATCTCGCGCACCACTTCGTCGACCGGGCGATAACGGAATTTCAGCCCGTTCATCAGCGGCTCGGAGCAGAAGGTACAGCCTTGATGACAGCCCCGCGAGGTCTGCACGAAGGTCTTGTTCACATAACGATGCTTTTTCAGAAGATCGTAGCGCGGCATCGGCACGCCGACCATGGAATGCAGCACGTCGGACTTGTAAGTGCCGCGCATTGCGCCGTCTTCGAGATCGTCGAGCAGCTTGCCGATGACGAGTTCCGCCTCGCCGATAACGACGGCGTCGCAATGCTTGAGCGCCTCCTGTGGCATGAAGCTCGCGTGCACGCCACCCATGACGACGGGTACGCCTTGCGCGCGGAAGCGGTCGGCGATCTCGTAGCCGCGATTGACATAGCTGGTCATCGCAGAAATGCCGACCAGATCGGCCTTCAGATCGAAATCGACCGTCTCGATATTCTCGTCGGTCAGCACGACCTCGTAGCGGTCGCGGGGAACGCTGGCGGCGACCGCAAGAAGGCCGGCCAAAGGCGAATAGAGCGCCCGGTTGAAATAGAGCGGACGCGTGGTCAGCGAATCCGTCTTTGGATTGATGAGGTGAATGACACGTGTGCGCACCCAATCTCCCCTTCTGCCACGCCTTCTGCCACGTCCTGCGATGTCGGCACCTGGGGGCAAACGGCGCTTGGTGGGAGAAGTTTCGTTCCTCACGCGAAATTTTGCGCGGAACGGCGCGCCGGCGACCAAATTGCGGTGACAAGCCGTAACGTCGTGGCCGGAACGTGCAGACGGCTCAAGGCCTGACCAGCACGCCGCCGGTCAGCGGCTGCGGCACGCCGGTGGTGCCGGGAAAGCTGATCGGCAGGCCGCGCAGACTGCGGATGGCGAGATAGGCGAAGGCCTGCGCCTCCAGTGAATCCACCGACCAGCCGGCGGCGTGCGCTGCCTCGACATGGGCCGGCTCCAGCCGCTCGGCGAGCATGCGCATCAAAGTCGGATTACGTGCACCGCCGCCGGCGACGACCCAGCTTCTCGGCACGCGCGGCAACAACGGCACCACACGCGCCACGGCCGCCGCAGTGAGCGCGGTCAACGTGGCAGCGCCGTCGTCGGTGCCGATGCCATCGACCGTATCGCCGACCCATTCGCGGAAATCGTTGCGGTCGAGCGATTTGGGCAGCGGCAAAGCGAAGAACGGATGCTGCAGCAGCCGCGCGATCATCTCGTAATTGACGCGCCCGGCTGCGGCATGGTGACCATCGATATCGAGCGGCTGGCCGGTTTGCACACGCAGAAAATCGTCAAGCAGCGCATTGCCGGGCCCGGTATCGCAGGCGATCAACTGCTCGCCATCGATGAAGGTCACGTTCGCGACACCGCCGATATTGAGCACGGCGACGGGCGGCTCGCGGTGAAGATTGTGCACCAAGGCCCGATGAAAGACCGGCGCCAGCGGCGCCCCCTGCCCGCCGGCCGCGACATCGGCGGCGCGGAAATCATAGACCACCGGAATGCCGAGCCTCCTGGCCAAGACTGTCCCGTCGCCGATCTGCACCGTGAGCCGGCGTTCCGGCCGGTGCAACAGCGTCTGGCCGTGAAAGCCGACCGCCGCGAGATCGCCGGGCTTAAGCCCGTTGGTGTCGAGGAAGGATTCCACGGCCTGCGCATGCGCCTCGTTCACCAGCTTTTCGGCCTCGGCGACAAGTCCGGGCCGCGCATTGCGGTCGGTCAGATTCGCCGCGGCGGCCGTGGCGCTGCGCAGCAAGGTGCGCTCGTCCTTGGTATAGGGGCGGCAGGCGGTGGCGCCGAAATGCGAAATTTTCTCGCCGTCGGTGTCGATCAGCGCGATATCGACGCCGTCCTGCGAGGTGCCGCTCATCAGCCCGATCGCCAGCACCGACGCGGCGGCGGCCGAGGGCATATCGAATGTCATTTGTTCAGACATTCATGTCTCTTATGGGCGCTCTCTAAATAAGTCCTTTAAACGCCATCGGGGCCATTGGCACCGTTTTGCTAAAGCGCCAGGACCTGTTACACAACCGCGCCTAACTCTTCACCCAAACTCAAGTCATACCCTACGCCCGAAGTCGATGAGCGCCTACAAGTCCGATTTTCTCAATGTCCTCGCCGAGCGGGGCTTCATTCACCAGGTTTCGGAACCCGAAGCCCTGGATGCGCTGGCGCGCTCGTCGATGATCACGGCCTATATCGGCTTCGACTGTACGGCGCCGTCACTGCATGTCGGCTCGCTGTTGCCGATCATGCTGCTCTACTGGCTGCAGCAGACCGGTCACCGGCCGATCCCGCTGATGGGCGGCGGCACGACGCGCGTCGGCGATCCTTCGGGCAAGGACGAGAGCCGCAAGCTCCTCACCGACGACATCATCAACGAAAATCTCAAGAGCATTCGCAAGATCTTCGCCCGCTTTCTGAAATTCGGCGAAACCGGCAATGCGGCCGTTATGGCCAACAATGCCGATTGGCTGAATTCGCTGAACTATATCGATTTCCTGCGCGATATCGGCCGCCACTTCTCGATCAACCGCATGCTCGCCTTCGATTCGGTGAAGCTGCGGCTCGAGCGCGAGCAGGAACTGTCGTTCCTCGAATTCAACTACATGATCCTGCAGGCCTACGATTTCGTCGAGCTGCACAAGCGCTATGGCTGCGTGCTGCAGATGGGCGGCTCCGACCAGTGGGGCAATATCGTCAGCGGCATCGATCTCGGCCGCCGCGTGCGCAACGCGCAATTCTTCGCGCTGACGTCGCCGCTGATCACGACCTCGTCCGGCGCCAAGATGGGCAAGACCGCGGCGGGCGCGGTGTGGCTCAACGCCGATCAGGTGAGCCCGTACGAATATTGGCAATATTGGCGCAACACCGAAGACGCCGACGTTGCCCGCTTCCTCAAACTGTTCACGATCTTGGCGCTGCCGGAGATCGCGCGCCTTGCGGCGCTCAAAGGCGCCGAGATCAACGAGGCCAAGAAAGTGCTCGCCACCGAAGCAACCGCGCTGGTCCACGGCCGTGCTGCGGCAGAAGAGGCCGCCGCGACGGCGCGCAGCACGTTCGAGGAAGGCGTTATTGCGCAGAATCTCCCTACCGTAAACTCGAACGCCATATTGGAGCCGAGCGGACTGGGCGTACTTGCCGCTTTTGTTCAAGCTGAACTCGTTGCATCAAACGGCGAAGCCCGCCGTCAAATCAAGAACGGCGGCCTCAAAGTCAACGACACGACCGTCACTGATGAAAAGATGGTACTGACGGCGAACGACCTGACGCCTGAAGGTGTGATTAAGCTGTCACTGGGCCGAAAACGTCATGTCTTGCTCAAGCCCGTCCAGAACTAGTGACCGGCATTGCTGACGCCGCCGGCACTCGTTTTGTCGTCGAACGAACTCCGCGCACTATCATCGCTGTCCCCAGCCGACCCATAGGGCACGGCGGCCGGGAATTCGAAAACTTTGCGCAACAGGCCGGGCGCCAGCGCCGATAGCGGATTGACGTGCATGATTGGCGCACCCGGCCTGCCGACCACTTCGTAGGTAACGCCCAGCAGGCCTTCCTTGTCGCCGCCCAGGAACAGCCCCACCACCGGAATCTGGCCGAGCAGATTGTTGGCGCCGTAGAGCGGCACCAGGGTGCCGCGCAGATGCACTTCGTCGCGGCTATAATCGATCATGCCGTCGATCGTGCCGCCGAGCACGGGTCCGCGCACCACGCCGTCGCGCAGCGCGAGCCGCGCCTGGCTGCGGGTGAAATCGACCTTCATGCTGGTGAAGTCGATATTGTTGTTGTTGCTGCCGCGCGGCGGCTGCGGGCCGGCCTGCTGCTGCACCGCCTGTTCAAGCTGGGATTCGTCGTGCACCGAGAAGTTTCGCACCGTCATGGTGCCGAGCTGGGTCGGATTGTTCGCCGACGGCGCCTCGATCACGGTCGTCATCTGGCCGCCGTTCATGCGCGAATAGATATCGTTGAAACGGAAAAAGGCCCCGGCATCGGTGGTCTGCATCTCGACCACTTGCCGCGCGACGCCGGGCCGGGCCCGCAGGTCGGCCGTCAAGGTGCCGTTGCGGCCGATCTTGGCACTGAGGCCAAGGCTCCTCACCTCGCCATTGCGGCGCGACATTTTCATTTCGACGCCGCGCAAAGCCTCGCCATTATAGCCGAGAATGGCGCCGAGCTTCATGTCGAGATCGACATCGGGGCTCGCAGCTTTCCCCTGCTGTTGTGTGTTGGCTTGCGTGCCGACCAGAGACTTGATGAAACCGCGGCCGTCATAGGCGTCGCCGCGCAGGACCACGCGGTAGGCGCCGTCCGGCGCCCGATCCACTTTCAGGCTGGTCCGGTCGCCGTCAGAAAAGCCGTAGGAGGGGAAGTTGGCCGATACCAGGTTGCCGGAACCGTCGAGCTCGACGGTGCCTTTGACGCCACCGCCCGCGCCTTCGATCAAGAGATCGTCGACGCGCATCGATTGCGGTTTGGTCGTGAGCGTAAAGGTGGCCCGCGCCGGCTTGCCGGACTGCTTGACCCAGCCCGGCAGGAAGCCGTCGATCTGGGCGGGCGTCAGATCGGCGGTCACGGCAAAGCGTCCGTCGCGGTCGCCGGTGGTGCCGACCTTGCCGGTCAGATCGATCGGGATCGAGCCGGAGATGGTATTGCCCGGATCGAAGGCAAGATTGGCGCGCATCGTTTCATCGAGCATGCCTTGAATATGGACGTCGGCGGCATCGTCGCCGCGCATCTTCCGATATTCGAGGCTTGCCGGCGTGCCGCCGATCTTCACGTCGCCCTTGATCGCGAAACCCTGGTTATTGGCGCTGACTTTGAGCGCGGCCGCCTCGACCTTCTGACCCATGATCATTTTCTCGGCCGAGAAGTTCGTGGCGTCGACGCTGATATTGTAGAGCGTGGTGCCCGGCGGCAGATCGGGGCGCAGCGGCATGGTGAGCGCCACGAGAGCGCTCATCGTGCCGTGCGTCGTCGCCGGATCGAACGGCACGCCGGAGGAGGCGTCGCGCAGCCGATCCATGGCCAGCAGTTCGGCGGCGGCCGGCACCGGGCCGTCGATCTTGAAATGAACATTGGCCGGCGGCTGGCGTGGCGCGGTATCGGGCACTTCGAACAAGCCGGACGACAACACCAGCTTGCGTCCAGACGGCAGATCCGCGGTCGCCTTGTTGACGGCGATCTGCGCGTCGCGCCCGACGATATGCACGGTGAGATCGACATCATGCAAGGCCGGCAGGCCCTGCACCGGGGTGACCACGCAATTGGTGGCGAGCGCATCGACCGTCAGCCCGTCGTCGGGAAGCGGCGGGCCCGAGGCCTTGAGCGTGTTGAGCGGCGCGTTCACCGCGATGACCAGGCGCTCGAGATTGCCGGCGGACAGATGCTCGTTGAACCAGTCGCGCACTTTCGGGGAAACGAAGACCGGCCACAGCCGTTTCAAGGAATCCGCCGGCATGCGCGTCGCGGCGACGCCGGCGGTGAGCCGCAAGTCGCCGCTCGAATAATCGCCGGTGCCCGACAGCGCGATGCCGAGATCGTTGTTACCGAAGTCGCCGCCGTCGACGACGATGCGCTTCTTGAGCGGATCGAATTGGCCGCTCAGCGCAATGCGATTGAGGATCAGCGGATTGCTCGGATCGGCCGCCGAGTTCAACAACACCGTGCCACTGTTGATCCGGAACGTCCACGGGCCGGGTGATTGCGGCGGCGCCTGGACCTCACCCATCAAGGTGAAGCGATTGCCGCCGGACAGGATCTGGAACGGCACCGACAACAGGCGGGTTTGCGCATCCCAATTGATCTTGAATTCGGCGCGGTCGATGTCGATGCGGCCATCGTCGTCATCGGAATCGCTGATAAAGCCGGCATCCGCCACGATACGTCCGACGAGCGATTGCGGCACGCCGTTCGGACCAATCTCGCCGCGCAGGCTTGCCGACACCGGCAGATTTGCCTGCAGCGTGCCGTCATCGATCCGGGCCGCGAGCAACAAATCGCTGACGGCAACTTGGCGGGCCTCGAAGGCGATGCTGCGATAGCCGTCCCGCGTCGGCTTGATCGACGCAGTCATCGCCCAGGGATGTTCGGCATTATCGGACCCCAACGTCACCACAATGCCGCCGCCGCGCGGACGTTCGAGGCTCAGTGTGATGTTGTGGAAGGTCCGCTTCTTGCCGGTGCGCCGGTCGTCAACGGTGAGGCTGCCGTCTTTGAGACCTAACTCGCGAAGATCGTGACCGTCGAGGCCGGTCTCGCCGATGCCGTCGATCCAGTTCAAAAGCGCGGCGATGGTGTCGCTCGCGGCATGTGAAAGGCCGGACGGCGTCTGGAGCGACAATGGGTTGGTGGCAGGCTGCGCGCCGTTCGGTTTGTCATTTGGTCTATCTTGCAATCTGTCTTGGCGGCCGCCCTGAACCAAGCCGAGCGGGGCTGGAACACTCGGCGCCGAGGCAGTCGCGAGCGGCCGCTTGTCGGCGCCGGAGGCGAAAACCGTCACTTCGCCATTCTGCTCGATGTGGACGGCAAGTTCGGCGCCGACGAGGTTGAGGCTTTCGGCACGCAATTGGCCGCTGAGCAGACCCATTCCTGAGACCCGAATTTCCGCCTTAGGTGCACTCGCAACGACGGTGCCATCGGGATCGCGCACCACGATGTCGCGGACGCGCACGGCCGCGCCGCCGTTCTCGGTGCGTTCGATCTGTGTGCCGCCGACCTCGACGCGCTCGCGGCTGCCGAAATTGTCGGCGATCGCCGACGCAAGCCATGGCGTGAAGGCGTCGAGTTGAATCGGTCCGCTGGACAGACGCCACCACAGTCCGGCCAGGCCGAGGATCAAGATCAGAGCGAGAATGCCGGAGCCGATGCCGACCCGCCGGATCAGCCGGCGATGCCGCATCAGGAGCCGCCGATAAGCAGCGAGATACCGCCCATCGCTAAAGCGCCCGCCGCGATGCGCGGCGGTCAGACTGCCGCGGCGTCGCGGGTGAACGAGCGGTTCCCATTTGGGAACGGCCGCGCTTTGCCTATCTCGATTGGCCATGCCCGCTCGGGCGTCCCCTCGTCCGTGCCGTCGTCGGCCGTGTATGGATGCAGTACGGTCGATGACAAATCGGCCCGCAAGCGGTCGACACCCCAGCTCGCGCGCGTATTCTGGCCGCCGACAATGCCTCTTGGAAAGCGTCGAAAGGAAGGCACATGGTTGAAACCACGGCGGAAACTCCCCAACCCGGAGACAAAGCGCCAACCTTCAGCCTGCCCCGCGACGGCGGCGGAACCATCTCGCTGAAGGACTATGCCGGAAAAAAGCTTGTGCTTTATTTCTATCCGCGCGCCGATACGCCCGGATGCACCAAAGAGGCGATCGAGTTTTCCAAGCTCAAGGCCGCCTTCAGCCGGGCCGGCACTGAGATCCTCGGCGTCTCCGCCGATCCTATCGCCGCTCAGGACAAGTTCAAGGTCAAGCACAAGCTCTCGATCGCGCTTGCTTCGGACGAGAAGCACAAAATGCTTGATGCCTATGGCGTGTGGCAGGAAAAGTCGATGTACGGGCGGAAGTTCCTCGGAGTCGTTCGTGCGACCTTTCTGATTGGTCCCGATCAGCGCATCGCCAAGGTCTGGCCCAAGGTTTCCGTGGCAGGTCACGCCGAGGAGGTGCTGGCGGCCGCCAAGGACCTGTAGCAAGAATCTGCATCACGGCTTCCGAATAGGTCCGGCTGCCTGGTGCGACGTGAGGACGACCTGGCCGTCGGCCTCCTTTGTTACCAAGTGTTTACTGCAGCGAGCAAAATGCCTGCCGGAATTTGCTGATTATTAACCATAACCGGCTGGAATCCCCACCCGACTCGGGTGGGAGCGTCAATGTCGCAGTGGACCGCGTCTCGGCCGCAACTGGCCGCACGACAAAAGCTTTTTTCACAACATACGCCTGCGCAGCACGCCACGCACTACCCCGTGCCGCATGCCGCGCATCAGCACCCGCCGGCAAAACACCCTGCGCCGCAGAAGCAGTCGCCGCGGGACGTGCACGCCGCCTTGAAGCAGCGCGCGGCAAACCTCGCCGTCGCGCGTTCGGCCTACACCTTTGCGCATGGCGGCCGGCAAGTGCGGCTCGGCCCGGTAGCGTTTTGGATTTGTGTCGGCACACTCGTGATCATGGCCGGCTGGTCGATTGCTGCGGCGACCTATCTCACCTTCCGCGACGACGTACTGCGCACCCTGATCGCGCATCAGGCCGAACAGCAATTCGCCTATGAAGACCGCATCGCCGAACTGCGCGCCCAGATCGACCGCACCACCAGCCGGCAATTGCTCGACCAGGAGCAGTTTCAACAGAAGCTTGATGACCTGACCCGGCGCCAATCCATGCTGGAACAGCACGCGACCGCCTTGGGCGCCGTCGGCGATCCGGTCACCACCGGCTCGATCAGACCGATGGCGCCGCCGCCGCGCGGCAACCGCCAGTCCAGCATCGGTGACAGCCTCGGCCGGATCGAAGCTTCGCTCAATCGCGTGGACCAGCGCCAAGCATTGGCGCTGAACCAGATGGAGAACCGCTACGAGAGCAAGGCCTACCTGATGCGCAGCGTGCTCAATGGGCTCGGCATCAAGCTCGCTGCGCCCGCAGCAATCGGTGGCCCGTTCGTTCCGGTGAAGCTCGCCGCCAATGAAAGTTTCGAGCGCTCGCTGATGCGCGTCAATCTGGCGCGCGCCGATGCCGACCGCCTCAGCGCCGCGCTCAACACCGTGCCGGTGCGCAAACCGGTGACCGGCCAGATCGACGAAACATCGCCGTTTGGCATTCGCATGGATCCTTTCGTCCATGAGGCAGCCATGCATACCGGCATCGACTTCCGCGGCGAGATCGGCGAGCCGATCCACGCCACCGCCGCGGGTACCGTGACCATCGCCGGCTGGAGCGGCGGCTACGGCAAGATGGTCGAAATCAATCACGGCAACGGACTTGCCACCCGCTACGGGCATCTGTCGGAGATCGATGTGAACGTCGGCGACAAGATCCGCATCGGCCAAGTGATCGGCAAGCTCGGCTCGACCGGCCGCTCCACCGGCCCGCATTTGCACTACGAGACTCGCGTCAATGGCGAGGCCGTCAATCCGCAGAAATTCCTCGACGCCGGCAACAAGCTGTTCGGCGGCTAGATTGCCCTACTCCACGTCCTCGACATGCGCCGGGCCGGTGCCGAAGGCTTTTTGCGCCAGCGCAGCTTCGGTAAACTGATCGATATCGCCGTCGAGTACGCCGCCGGTGTCGGAGGTCGACACGCCGGTGCGCAGATCCTTCACCATCTGATAGGGCTGCAGCACGTAGGAGCGGATCTGGTGGCCCCAGCCGATATCGGTCTTGGCCGCCTGGTCGGCGGCCGCCTTCTCCTCGCGCTTTTTCAGCTCGGCCTCGTAGAGCTTGGCGCGCAGCATCTGCCAGGCCTGCGCCCGGTTGCGGTGCTGCGAGCGGTCGTTCTGGCAGACCACGACGATATTGGTCGGGATGTGCGTGAGCCGGATCGCCGACTCGGTCTTGTTGACGTGCTGGCCGCCGGCGCCGCCTGAACGCATGGTGTCGACGCGGACATCGGATTCGTTGATGTCGATCTTGATCGTGTCGTCAACCACGGGATAGACCGTGATGCTGGCGAAAGACGTGTGCCGCCGCGCATTGGAATCGAACGGCGAGATGCGCACCAGGCGATGCACGCCGTTCTCGGTCTTGAGCCAGCCATAGGCATTGCGGCCCTTGATCTCGATGGTGGCGGATTTGATGCCGGCTTCTTCGCCCTGGGTCTCTTCGATGAAATCGACCTTGAAACCATGCTGCTCGGCCCAGCGCGTATACATGCGCAGCAGCATCGAGGCCCAGTCCTGGCTCTCGGTGCCGCCGGCGCCGGCATGAACCTCGAGATAAGTGTCGTTGTGATCGGCCTCGCCGGAGAGCAGCGCCTCGAGCTCGCGGCGCGACACTTCGGTCTTCAACCGGCGCAGCGCGTTTTCCGCTTCGCCGATGACTCCCTGATCGCCCTCGGCCTCGCCGAGCTCGATGAAGCCCACCTGATCCTCAAGCTCCTGCTCCATGCGGGCGAGCGCAGTGAGCTGCTCGTCGAGCCCGGTGCGCTCCTGCATCAGCCGGCTCGCACGCTGGGAATCGTTCCAGAGATTGGGGTCTTCGGCCTGCTTGTTCAGCTCGGCCAGCCGGGCGCGCGCTTTGTCGACGTCAAAGATGCCTCCTCAGCAGTCCGAGCGACTGCTTGATGTCGTCGACAATGGCCGTGATTTCCGCGCGCATGATCCAGATGCTGTCCAGGTGCTGGCTGTGAGTGATAGTCAAATAAGGTCATCAGGGGCGCAACACAATTCCTTCTGCGCACCCGTCATTCCTGTCATCCGAATCCCGGCTCAATACAGGCCGCCGGTACCGGTCCGCACCACATTGCCGGCGTCGGGCACCGTCCCCTGCGGCATCGGCGCGCCATTGGCGGTATCGGCGCCGATGACGGAATAGCTGTCGGGCGGCGCGGTGCCGGGCTTGAAGGCTTCGAGGATGGTCCTGGGGTCGCCCGGCGTGGCACGCATGCCGGTGTGGGCATCGACGCGGATCAGCTTGATGCCTGGCGGCACGGTGAAGGGAATCGGCGGCTTGTCGGCAAGTGCGATCTTGAGAAAATCGCGCACGACCGGAGCGGCAAGACCGCCGCCCGTGGCGTTACGGCCGAGATTTCGCGGCTTGTCATAGCCAATATAGACGCCACAGACAACGTCGGGCGAAAAGCCGACGAACCAGACGTCCCTCGAATCATTGGTGGTGCCGGTCTTGCCGGCGATCGGCTTGCCGACTTCGCGCACCACGGTCGCGGTGCCGCGCTGGACCACGCCTTCCATCAGCGAGGTGATCTGGTACGCGGTCATGGGATCGATCACCTGCTCGCGCTTGTCGACGAGCGTCGGCTCGGTATTCCAATCCTTCGAGTCACAGCCAATGCATTCACGCTGATCGTGCTTGTAGATGGTGTGACCATAGCGGTCCTGGATGCGGTCGATCAGGGTCGGAATCACGCGCCGGCCGCCATTGTCGAACATCGAATAGGCGGTGACCATGCGCATCACAGTCGTCTCGCCGGCGCCCAGCGCATAAGACAGGTAAGGCGGCAATTCGTCATAGACGCCGAACCGCTTGGCATATTCGGCGATCAGCGGCATGCCGATGTCCTGCGCCAACCGCACCGTCATGACGTTGCGCGAATGTTCGAGACCGAAGCGCAGGGTCGATGGGCCGTAGAACTTGCCGCCGTAATTTTCCGGGCGCCAGATGCCGCCGCCCTGCCCCATGTCGATTTCGATCGGCGCATCCATGACGATGGTGGAGGGCGTGTAGCCGTTGTCGAGCGCCGCGGCATAAACAATCGGCTTGAACGATGAACCCGGCTGCCGCAATGCCTGGGTCGCGCGGTTGAACTGGCTTTGGTCGAAGGAGAAGCCGCCGACCATGGCAAGCACGCGGCCGGTATGCGGGTCCATCACCACCATGGCGCCGGAAACTTCCGGCACCTGGCGCAGCCGGTATTGGCCCTGCTGCTGCATCGGCTCGACATAGATCACGTCGCCCGGCGACAGGACCTGGGTGACTTTCTGGATCGGCCGGCCGGCCTCCCGGCCGCTCGCGGCCTTCGCCCATTTGACGCCTTCGAGCGGGATCAGACCGATCTCGCGGTCCTTGACCACGGCACCGGAGGGATCGCGCGCCGGCTGCAATCCGATACGCGCCGATTGATCGTCGGTCTGGAGCACCACGGCCATCCGCCATGGGGCGATATCATCGAGCGATTTGACTTCGGCAAGCTTCACGCCCCAATCGCCGCTGATGTCGATTGTCGTGATCGCGCCGCGATAGCCTTTGCCCTCATCGTAGTTGACCAGCCCATTGACCATGGTCTGGCGGGCCGCGAACTGGAGCTTCGGATCGAGCGTGGTGCGGACCGAGAGCCCGCCCTCATAGAGCTTCTTCTCACCGTAATTGTCGTAGAGATAACGCCGCACTTCCTCGGCGAAATATTCGGCGGCAAAGATATGCGCGCCGGTCGGCCGCACCGTCACGTTGAGCGGCGCTTTCTTCGCCTCATCGGCGGCTTGCTGCGTGATGTAGCCATCTTCCGCCATGCGATCGATCACGTAATTGCGGCGCTCGACCGCCGCGTCATGACGGCGGAACGGATTGTAATTGTTCGGCCCCTTGGGCAGCGCGGCGAGATAGGCGGCTTCCGGAATGGTCAGCTCGTGCACCGATTTGTCGAAATACAGGAGCGAAGCCGCCGCCACGCCATAGGCGCCGAAGCCAAGATAGATTTCGTTGAGATAGAGTTCGAGAATCTTCTGCTTCGAATAGGTGCGCTCGATGCGCAGCGCCAGCAGCGCTTCCTTGATCTTGCGCTCGAACGACACTTCGTTGGTCAGAAGGAAGTTCTTGGCCACCTGCTGCGTGATGGTGGAAGCGCCCTGCGGATGGCCGCCGCGGCCATAGTTCTCGATATAGAGCATGCCGGCGCGTGCGATGCCTTGGAAGTCGATGCCGGGATGCTGATAGAAATTCTTGTCTTCGGCAGCGACGAAGGCATTGGTGACAAGCTTCGGAATGGCCTGGATCGGCAGGTAAAGCCGGCGCTCCTTGGCGTATTCGGCAAGCAGTGAACCGTCCGCGGCATGCACCCGCGTCATCACCGGCGGTTCATAGTCCTTAAGCTGCGAATAGTCCGGCAAGTCCTTGGAGTAATGCCACAACAGGCCCGCGACGCCAGCGACCCCGGCAATGAACAGGACCGTACCAGCCGCAAACAGAAAGCCCAGAAAGCGCAGCAGCAGTTTCACCGCGACCCCAATTTGCAAATGGCCAGTTGTTCGGCGACTTTTTCGTCAGAGACGACGGACTTCATCAAAAGTGCTCCGCTAGGCTCCAACCGGAGCACCGCCCGAAACCTATTTGACCGGAACGATTCGACACGCCCTCGCGTATCGGCCCAGTGTGCCAGTATTGGCCCGAACCTGCCAGAGTCCCCCTTCGATCATGGCGTTGGTCGCTTGGTTTTTTGTTCAAACTGAGGCCGTTGAGGCACATAGTTGCGAGGTTGGGCGCGCATCGGGGTACCATGCGACATTGCGCGGGACCGCGGTTCCAGGCCCGCTCGCCGGGTGCGCTCGCCAGATCCACCCGCCCGCACCAGCCCGTTCCTTTAATCGGCTCCGCGGATGCGGCCGCCGGCCACATGGGTCGAAAAGTAGCCGTCGATTGCACGCGCGATGCTGTCGGCAGCTCGGTCGCGCCACGCGTCGGACATCAGCGACTGCAGGTCCTGCTTGTTCGACACATAGCCCAATTCGACGAGCACCGAAGGCACATCGGGCGCGCGCAGCACACGAAAGCCCGCGGATTTGATCGGCTCCTTGTGCAGCCGGATCGTGTCCTTCATGTCGCTCACGAGCTTGTGGGCAAACTGAACCGAAAACGTCTTGGTCTCGCGCTGCGCCAGATCGATCAAGATTCCGGCGACGTCGTCGGGCTCCGACTTCAGGTCGACACCGGCAATGACATCGGCCCGGTTCTCTTCCTCGGCGAGCCGCGCGGCCTCCGGGTCGGTTGCAGTCTCCGACAGCGTATAGACTGTCGCACCCTGGGCATCGCCTTCCTTGCGCGGCAAAGAGTCGGCATGGATCGACACGAACAAAGCGGCGCCGGCATTGCGCGCAATACGCACCCGATCGGCCAGCGGGACGAACGTATCGTCGTCGCGCGTCAATAACACGCGGTATTTGCCGAACTTCTCGATCCGATCGCGCAGACGCTTGGCGACGTCGAGCACGATATCCTTTTCCTCCTCGCCTGTCGGTGCCCTGGTTCCGGTGTCGATGCCGCCATGGCCGGGATCGAGCACGACCAAGGGACGCGGGTCTCCGGGACTTGTTTGCGGCGCTGCCGCCGATGGCGGAGTTTCGGTGCGGGCAAGTTTTTCGTCCTGCTTCTCTTGCTGGGCAATCTTGCGCAGGAAGCTTTCGCGGTCGGTGGCGACCAGATCCAGCACGAGCCGCGCCGGCGCGCCGTCGGCGGCGTCGACCACGAAGGCCTTGTCGACCCGCACCGGCCTGGTCAGGTCGAGCACCACGCGGGAACCGCCGGCCATCACCAGACCGTAGCGGAAGGTCTTGATCAAACCTCGCCCGCTTTCTCCGGTGTTCGGCGGGAGCTGAAACCGCACCTGAGGAATATCGATGACGACGCGGTAGGGATCGGCCAGCGTGAAGACATGGAAATCGATCCTGCGATCGAGGTCCATGATAAAGCGGGTCTGCGACTCATCGCCACCAATCCGAGCGTCGGTCGCAACGGGAAACGAGTCGGCCGGCGGCAGGCTTGCTGTTCCGTCGGCGGCGGCAGCAGCGCCTGCGACGAGACACAGACTGAGAAGCGCCCAGCCGGCGGCCCGGACAGCCATCGGTTTCCACCCCATTCTGGCCCTCAAACTCCTTAGGCCGGCACGGTTAACCCGAACTTAAGGCTTTAATTGAGTTCTGGCCGCAAGGCGCATGCAAAAACGCGGCAATTCACCACCCCCGCCGCCAACCAGGCCAAATCCCACAGATGACTTGCCAATTCCCCTTCGAGGGCCTTAGAAAGAAGATGCTGACGGTGAAAGGTTCCGGTTGTGTCGCGTTAGGGCATCCGGTTACGTCCGCCGAGAATTGGCTCCTGGAGGAAGATGACCGGAGCATGGCGGACGGCGGGTTTGGAACCGCTCCGGCGCTGCTGCTGCTACAGCCATTGGCGCAAACGGCCACTGGTTGCGTGAGGCGGCGGCGCCACGAAAGCGGAACGAACGGGCGACGCCGATACCCTCGAATTTTGAGGACAGCTGGAATCTCGAGTGTGACGCCTAGCCGGGAGTTCGAGCGCCAGGAGCGCAAGTGCCTCCGACCATGGCGTGACGCCGTCAGCGCCTAGCGGAATTGCGGCAGCGCCCGATGCTGTCGCCTCATCGCGGTTTGGAGTTCATGTCCGAGGCGCAGGTTCAGGTCCAACCGACGTGGCACGGTAGCGTACAAACGCTCGCCGGCACGCTGGATTTCAAGCGGACCTTGCCCGCCTCACGGCAGTTCCGATCCGTCCCATTCACCGACAATCGGGCCAGCGCCCTGCTCCCAAGCCGATTTCCACATTACGGCGCGGAGCGAGCGGGCATGCCGGCTCTCGTGAGATTTGCCAATGGCCAACAAAATGCTCATCGACGCGACCCATCCCGAGGAGACCCGGGTGGTCGTCTTGCGCGGCAATCGCGTCGAAGAATTCGACTTTGAATCCGCGCAACGCAAGCAACTCAGGGGTAACATCTATCTGGCGAAAGTGACGCGCGTTGAGCCGTCACTGCAGGCCGCCTTCGTCGATTACGGCGGCAATCGCCATGGCTTCCTGGCGTTCAGCGAAATCCATCCGGATTATTATCAAATTCCGGTCGCCGACCGCGAAGCCCTGATTGCCGAGGAAGAGCGCGCCGCGCGCGCCGCCGAAGACGAGGCCGAGCGCCGTTCGCGCCGGCATCGCCAACATCGGGCCTCACGCCGCGACGAGACGGTGCACGGCGACGTCGGCGAAGCGCACGAGGCATCCGCGGAAGACGGCTCGGAACAAGCGCACGGCGAGAGCGAGACGCCAGAAACCGAGGCGCTCGACGACCATACCCTTGCGCATGGCGGCGCCGAAGACGCGCCTCACGATCTTGATGCTGCGGAGCCGGCCTACGCCGCCGCCGAGCTGCTGCCGGAAGTCGCGCTGAGCCCGGCCGACGATACCGCCGAGCCGAACGATGAAACCGAAGGGCAGCTTGAAGTTCTCGCCGAAACCGAGACGAGCGACGAGGAGCCGGATGCCGACGACAGCGAGGCCGAGGATGCCGAGGCCGAAGCGGACGCCGACGAGCCTGCGCATGAAAATGCGGCCGAGGCTGCGAGTGCGCCGAGCAGCGAAAACGGCGAAGGCTCGAGCATCGTCGAAGTCCATGAGGAGAACGGCGAGGACGCCGCGGAGGAGGTCGTCGAATCGGTCGGCGGCGCCGACGCGCTCGAAGAGGTTCCGGATCGGGCGCCGCGCTATCGCCGCCAGTACAAGATCCAGGAGGTGATCAAGCGGCGTCAAGTCATGCTGGTGCAAGTGGTCAAGGAAGAGCGCGGCAACAAAGGCGCGGCGCTGACCACTTATCTCTCGCTCGCCGGCCGCTATTCGGTGCTGATGCCCAATACCGCCCGCGGCGGCGGCATCAGCCGCAAGATCACCAATGCCGAGGACCGCGCGCGGCTCAAGGAAGCCGCCGCCGATCTCGAAGTGCCGGAAGGGATGGGCGTCATCCTGCGCACGGCCGGCGCCAGCCGCACCAAGCTCGAGATCAAGCGTGACTTCGAATACCTGCTGCGCATGTGGGAGACGGTCCGCGACCTGACCTTGAAATCGACCGCGCCGAAGCTGGTCTACGAGGAAGGCTCGCTGGTCAAGCGTTCGCTGCGCGATCTCTACAGCAAGGATATCGACGACGTCATTGTCGCCGGCTCCGAGGCCTATCACGAGGCCAAGGATTTCATGCGCATGCTCATGCCGAGCCATGCCAAGAACGTAAAGGCCTATACCGATACGCAGCCGCTGTTGTCACGCTACGGCGTGGAAAACCAGCTCGACGCCATGTTCTCGCCGGTCGTGCAGCTGCGCTCCGGCGGCTACGTCGTGCTCAACCAGACCGAGGCGCTGGTTTCCATCGACGTCAATTCCGGCCGCGCCACGCGCGAGCATCACATCGAGGATACCGCGCTCAAGACCAACCTCGAGGCGGCCGACGAGATCTCCCGTCAGCTGCGCTTGCGCGATCTGGCTGGCCTGATCGTCATCGACTTCATCGATATGGACGAGAAGCGCAACAATCGCTCGGTGGAGCGACGGTTGAAGGAATGCCTCAAGCATGACCGCGCCCGCATCCAGGTCGGCCGCATTTCGCATTTCGGCCTCCTGGAAATGTCGCGGCAACGCATCCGCACCAGCGTGCTCGAGAGCTCGACCGAGAAATGCCCCTATTGCGGCGGCTCCGGCCATGTCCGCTCGGTCTCCTCGCTGGCGCTGCAAGTGCTGCGCGCGCTTGAGGAACAATTGATGCGGGGCGCCACGCATAATCTCATCGCCCGCACCCGCCCCGACGTCGCGCTTTACGTGCTCAATCAGAAGCGCGCGCACTTGCGCGCCCTCGAGGAGCGCTTCGCGATCACGATCACGATCACGGCCGACGAATCGGTCACCGCCCCGCAGGCCTTCGTCATCGATCGCGGCGAACAGGTGCACTCGCCGGAAGCCGCCAAGGCGCTGGCCGAGCGGACGCAAGTCGATGCCGCGCCGCTCGAAGACGACGACGATCTCGAAGATCTCGTCTTGGCCGAGGACGAAAATGGCGAAGAGGCGAGTTCTCCAGCGGCCGTGCCCGAGCAGGGCGAGGGTGTCGGCCCGCGACGCCGCCGGCGCCGGCGCCGGCGCGGCGGCCGCAATGGCGGCGAGCGGGACTACGCACAGGCGCATGAAAATGAGCCTGCGCATGACGACGAGCCGGGTCATGATCATGCCGACGAGCAGGACCACGACCAGGTTTCAGTGGCCGGACCTGGAGACGAGTTTGCCTCCGATGGCGATCCCGAGGCTGAAGCCGGCGAACAGCCGGGCGAGTTTGCCGCGGAGGGCCATGGTGAGAATGGTGAGCCGCGGGGCGGCGAACGGCGGCGGCGGCGCGGCCGCCGCGGCGGCCGGCGCAATCGCAGTCGCAACGGCAATGGCGCATTCGACAGCCATCGGCAGGAGGATCGACAAGAGAATCGCTTCGAGGATCAAAGCGAGTCGGAAGCGACATTCGCCTCGGCTCAGGAACTGACGGCGACGCCTTCGGCCGAGCCCGAGCTCAACAGCGCGGTGGCCGATCTCGATGCGTCGCCGCCTGCGCCGCACGAACAGCCGGCGAGCGCCGAAGCGCCTCACGTGCCCTCGCCGCCCGCCGAACCTGCACGCCGGCGCTCGACCGTGCGTGAGCGCGCGCCGACCGCCAGCAGCGACGAGGCAGCGAGTCCCACGCCGCCGAGCCCGCCGCCGGCTCCGCCTACAGCGGAGCCGACGTCGGCCGACGAAAGCAACGGCACTTCTGAAGACACGCAACCGCGCCGCACCGGCTGGTGGTCCCGCCGCTTCGCCGGCGGCTAGCCCATGTCCCGGAGCTAGCCCATGTCCCGGCGAAGTGGGAACCGGTGTTCCGACAAGGACATGCGCAGGGCGAAAAGCATGATCCGGAATGGCGGAACCCTGCTTTCTGGTCGGACCGTGCTGCAGCGACACGCGCCATGAAAAGCGGCTGGGTCGATGCCGACGCCGAGGCCATCGTTGCGGACGGCGAAAAATCCGGCATCGACCGCGACCTGGCGTTGCGCGTCTATACGACACGACTCCTGGGCCGCGACCCAAAGCTCGTCCTGCACGGCGGCGGCAATACCTCGGTGAAGACGACAATGCGCGACCGCTTCGGTGAAGAGGTCGCGGTGCTGCGCGTGAAATCCTCGGGCTCCGACATGGCGGCGATCGACCCCGGCCAGATGGTCGCGGTGCGTCTTGAACCGATGCGCAAATTGCGCGCGCTGGAGGCGATCTCCGACGACGACCTGGTCGGCCTCGAACGTGCCAATCTGATCGATCCGGCCGCATCCAATCCGTCCGTCGAAATGATGTTGCACGCGTTCCTGCCGCACAAATTCATCGATCATACGCATGCCACCGCCGTGCTCAGCATCATCGATCAGCCCGACGGCGAGAAAAAATGCGCCGAGGTTTTCGACGGCCGGCTCGCTTTCGTGCCGTATCTGATGCCGGGCTTCGGGCTCGCCAAAAAATCGATCGAAGTCTTTGAGAAACATGGACCGGGCGATGGCCTGATCTTGAGCAAGCACGGCATCGTCACGTTCGGCGAAACCGCTCGCGAAGCCTACGAGCGCATGATCGAAATGGTCTCACGTGCGGAAGCTTTCATCGCGCGCAATCGCAGCACGGTCCCGGCAGCGGGTCCGGCCCCTGCTGCGGCCATCGCGCAAATCGCTCCTATCATTCGCGGCGCCTGCAGCGAAGAGGATGAAAAGGTCGAAGGCGCGTGGCGGCGGCTTGTTCTTGAATTTCGCCAAAGCGCCGCGATCTTGAATTTTCTCGACGCCAAAGAACTCAATCGTATCAGCCGCGGCGGCGTGATCACGCCCGACCACACCATCCGCACCAAGAACTGGCCGCTGCTCGTGCCCGCGGCTGACAGCGCCAAGCTCGACGACTTCGCGCGCGCGACGCGCGAGCGGGCTCATGCGTTCATCGTGAACTATCGCCAATATTTCGCACGCCACAACAAACGCGTCGGCGGCGTCAAGCAGGAGCTCGATCCCCTGCCTCGCGTCGTGCTGATGCCGGATCTCGGCCTGTTCGGTCTCGGCCGCAGCAAGAAAGACGCGATCATTGCCGCCGACATCGCCGAAGCCTGGGTGGAAGGCGTCGGCGACGCTGAAGCCATCGGCAAGTTCGAATCGATCTCGGAAGCCGACATGTTCGATTGTGAATATTGGTCGCTGGAACAGAAAAAGCTCGGCACGCGCAAGGATCTGCCGCTCGATGGCCAGATCGCCGCCGTCACCGGCGCCGCCGGCGCCATCGGTGCTGCGACTGCCAAGGCTTTCGCCACGGCGGGCGCTGAAGTGGCGCTGCTTGACGTGAATCTTGCCGCGGCGCGCGAACAGGCCGAGGCCATCAGCGCGACCGCTCTCCCGGTCCAATGCGACGTGACAGATGCGAAGTCGGTGCAGGCCGCGTTCGCCGCAATCGCCGGGCATTTCGGCGGCGTCGACATCGTCATCTCCAATGCAGGTGCTGCCTGGCAGGGCCGCATCGGCGAGGTCGACGAGGAGATTTTACGCAAAAGCTTTGAACTCAACTTCTACGGCCATCAGCGCGTCGCCCAAGCCGCGGTGAAGATCATGCTGGCGCAAGGCACCGGCGGCTGCCTTCTGTTCAATGTCTCGAAACAGGCGGTCAATCCCGGGCCGAATTTCGGGCCCTACGGCTTGCCGAAGGCGGCGCTGCTCGCGCTCACCCGCCAATATGCGCTCGATTATGGTGCGAACGGCATCCGCGCCAATGCGGTCAATGCCGACCGCATCCGCTCCGGCTTGCTGACGCCCGACATGATCGCCTCGCGCTCCAAGGCGCGGGGCTTGAGCGAAAAGGATTACATGAGCGGCAACCTGCTCGGCCGCGAAGTCACTGCCGACGACGTCGCGCAGGCGTTCCTGCACCAGGCGCTGGCGCTGAAGACCACCGCCGACGTCACCACAGTAGACGGCGGCAATATCGCCGCGGCGCTGCGGTGAGTAATCAGTTGCTCGACAGAACCACGTTCTTCAGGATCGGATAGATCTGATTCTCCCAGCGCTTGCCGGAGAACACGCCGTAATGGCCGACGCCGGCCTGCATGTGATGACGCTTGAGATAGGGCCGAAGCTTGCTGCACAGGTCGTGCGCGGCGACGGTCTGGCCGACGGCGCAGATATCGTCGCGCTCGCCTTCCACTGTCAGCAGCATGGTCTTGCGGATCGCGCTCGGATCGACTTTCTGGCCGTGCCATTCGAGCCGACCGAGCGGCAGGGCATGGTCCTGGAAGATCAGCTGCACCGTTTCCAGATAGAATTCCGCGGTGAGATCGAGCACGGCGAAATATTCGTCATAGAACGCCTTGGTGACCGCGGCTTTCTCCAACTCGCCATTGGCGAGATTCTCGTAAAGCTCCTTATGCGCCTTCACATGCCGCTCGAGATTCATGCTCATGAAGGCGACGAGCTGCACGAAACCCGGATAGACGCGGCGAAAGGCGCCGGGATAGCGCAGCGGCACCGAGGCGGTGAGCGTGCGCTCGAACCAGTCGATGCTGTGCTTCTTGGCGAGCTCGTTGACGGTGGTCGGATTGATCCGGGTGTCGATCGGCCCCGCCATCAGGGTCATCGAGCGCGGCTGCGCCGGATTGCCCGCCTGCGCCATCACTGCCACGGCGGCGAGCACGGCGACGCAGGGCTGGCAGACCGCGAGCACATGCGCGCCGGGCCCGAGCGCTTCGAGGAATTTGATGATGTGGTCGGTATATTCGTCGACGCCGAACCGGCCGGCCGTGAGCGGCACGTCGCGGGCATTGTGCCAATCGGTGATGTAGACGTCGTGCTCGGGCAGCATGGTCTTGACCGTCGCCCGCAACAGCGTGGCGAAATGGCCCGACAGCGGCGCCACCAGAAGCACGCGCGGCTGTTCGGTGGCGACGTCTTTCTTGAAATGCAGCAGCGTGCCGAATGGCGTGGTCAGCACCGCCTCTTCGCGCACCTCGACGTCGCGGTTGCCGACGGTCACCGAGTCGATGCCGAACGGCGGACGCGTATGGGTCAGGCCCGCGCGCGCGATCAACTCATAGACGGCGGTGAGATTGCGCATCGCCGGATGGTCGGCGAGCAGTGGCGCGCCCCCGGAATTCGCCGCGATGTCGACCCAACTGCCGGCCCAAGCGCGGATCGGCGTCATGATGTCGGAGTGCAACTGGTAAGCGAGATACAGCATCCCGAGGCAAGTTTCAGGTGTCCACGGGCGCCGCGTACCTCCGACGGGTACGGCCGGGGCCCCCCAAGCTCTGGAAGGCTAGTGCATTTTTTGTTGCACTGCGACAAGAAACTGCACATCCTGGACAAATGAGGCGGCCGATGAGTTTGCCGGGACTCTTGCCGCCCCCGTTTCGACCATTGGGGGCTGCGGCTCGCTGAGTTTAAGTGGTTGATTGAGCTACGAATTCAAAAGAGACCGACGGGATGTCCAAGGCTACTCTCACCATCGCCAGCAAGAATTACGGCTCCTGGTCCCTGCGCGGCTGGTTGCTGTGCAAAATGGCCGGGCTCGATTTCGAGGAACGGGCGGTCTCCACCGACGATCCCTCCACACGCGCCGAACTGCTCTTGCTGTCGCCGTCCTTCCTGGTGCCCTGCCTGGTCCATGACGGCCTGAAAATCTGGGACACGCTCGCCATCGCCGAATACCTCCACGAGATCGCGCCGGAGGCCGGGCTCCTGCCGGCCGATCGGGCCCAGCGCGCCCATTGCCGCTCGATCTGCGGCGAGATGCATTCCGGTTTCAGCAATCTGCGCTCGGCGCTGCCGATGAACATCAAGGCGCATTTCCCGGGCTTCAAGTCCTGGGCCGGCGCACGCGGCGACATCGAGCGCATCACCGCGATCTGGCGCGAAGCTTTAAGCGAATATGGCGGCCCCTATCTGTTCGGAGCGGCAGCCTGCGCGGCCGATGCCATGTATGCGCCGGTCTGTTCGCGCTTTGCGACTTACGACGTCGCCGTCGATTCGCGCTCGACGGACTATTGCAACACCATCATGGCGCATCCGCTGATGCAAGACTGGATCGCGGCCGCCAAAATCGAGCCGGACGAGCTCGAAGAACTCGACGTCGAATTCTAATCGGACGTCAGTTCAATCCCAGTCGATCGTGCCGGAATAGGCAAAATTGACGACGCGGCCGTCGGACCGCGCCAGCGCCGCAATGGCGCCCATTTCTCGATCGGTCAGCGAAAAGTCGAAGATCGAGGCGTTCTCGGTCAGGCGGTCGAGCTTGCTGGTGCGCGGAATGACGACGATGTTCTGCTGCACCAGAAAACGCAGGCAGACCTGCGCGGCGGTTTTCTTGTGCGCGGCGCCGATGCTGGCGAGCACTCGATCGTTGCGCGCATTGCCGCGCGCGATCGGGCTATAGGCGACCATGGCCATGCCGCGCGCCCGGCAGGCGGCATGAACTTTGGATTGGTCGAGATAGGGATGGCATTCGACCTGGTCGCAGACCAGCGGCTCGGCCGAGAGTTTCGTCGCCTGCTCGATCATCGCCACGGTGAAATTGGACACGCCGATATGGCGCGCGAGCCCGTCGCGCTTGACCTTGCACAAAGCGCCGAGTGTTTCCTCGAGCGGGATCTGCGGATTGGGCCAGTGCAGCAGCAGCAGATCGACCTCGCTCTGGCGCAGCCGCACCAGGGAATCGCGGGCGGCGCGCTCGAGCGCGCGCGGCGCAAAATGCGACGGCCAGACCTTGGTGGTCAGGAAAACTTCGCTGCGCCTGACGCCCGAGGCATGCAGGCCTTCGCCGACCTCGCGCTCGTTGTCATAGATTTCCGCAGTGTCGATGTGGCGATAACCGAGCCGCAAGGCCTGCTCCACCACCCGCGCGCAGGACCGGCCGCGCAGTTCCCAAGTCCCGAGCCCGACCATGGGGATCTTGGCGCCCTTGGCCTCGAAACTGGGTATGGGTCCGATGGAATTCACGGCTGGAATTTGCGGTTAGTTGCAAGTTTAGAGCAAGGCTCCGCAAAGTAGAAGCCCGTTCAAGCCGAATATCACCGGGATTTAAGCCTCAATCCCAAACCGGCGCTTGCGGCGGGCTGACGATACGCCCATCCGGCCGCTTGAGCTTGCCGATCTCGGCCATTTCGGCGTCACTCAGCGTGAAATCGAGACTGCCGAGATTTTCCGCAAGCCGCTCGCGCTTCGACGTGCGCGGGATCGGGATGATGCGCTCCTGTTCGAGACAGCGCAGCGCCACCTGCGCGGCGGTCTTGCCGTGAGCGCGGCCGATCTGCTGCAAAGTCGTGTCGCCTGGAACCTTGCCGCGCGCCAGCGGGCAATAGCCGACCACCGCCATGCCGTGCCGCCGCGCCGCGGCGACGACCTTGGTCTGATCAAGATAGGGATGGGTTTCGATCTGCAGCACCGCGATCGGCTCGCCGGCAAGCGCCGTCGCCGCCTCGATCATGGCGATGTTGAAATTGGCGACGCCGATATGCTTGGCGAGACCTTGCTTCTTGACCTTGCACAGGGCCGCAATCGATCCGGCGAGCGGGATCTGCGTATTGGGCCAATGGATCATCAAGAGATCAACCCAGGGCAGACCGAGTTTCGCAAGGCTTTCGTCGACTGAGCGCTCGAAATCGCCGGGTGCCAGGCGATTGAACCAGACCTTGGTGGTCAGAAAGACCTCGTCGCGCTTGAGGCCGGAGCCACGCAGTCCTGAGCCCACTTCGCGTTCGTTGCCGTACATCTGCGCAGTGTCGAGGTGCCGATAGCCGAGCTGCAGCGCGGCTTCGACGAGATCGACGCATTGGTCCTCTTTCAGCGTCATGGTGCCGAAACCGAGAACCGGAATCCGCGCGCCATGAGCTTCAATAATGTCCATCCCCCGCTCCTCTGTTCGGCTTTATCGGCGCCTGTTGCGAAAAGCATCCGCCATCCCGCGCGGCGATTCCACCCCGCGGCGGCGGCGCGATCATTGCTGGCGTGCAAGAAGGCTGGAACGCTCAGCGCGTTTTGCCGAGAACCGCAAAAGCGGCTTCCGGCGCCTGTTCGATCACTTTGAGCAGCGCCCGCGCCGGACCCCGCGGTGAGCGTTTGCCCTGCTCCCAGTTGCGCACGGTCTCGACCGGAACGCCGATGCGGGCGGCAAACGCGGCTTGAGTCAAACCGGTGCGTCCGCGCACATTGCGCGCATAGCTCGCATCCTCTTGTCTTGTGTCGGAAACGCGCGCGCCATATCCCCCTTGGCCGCCTCGGCGGGCCGCAGTGCGGATAGCTTGCGGATCGGTCGGAATAGGACGTTCGCTGCCGTCCGGCATGATCTCAACCAAACGTCCGTCCGCTTTGAGACGTACGCGCAGCATGGCATTCGCTCCGGTCTTTTGGCCCGGTCATTTGCCCCGGCATTCAGCCGCGCACACCATAACTGATTCGTCCTACATTCAATGAGTTAGTGAGCCAAAAGCGTGCTATTGGCTAAGCCAATGACCGCGACTCATGCAATGACCGAGTAAGCCAATGAACTATTCCACAAAGCTTCAGCGAACGTCGACCGGAGCTTGACCCCCGTGCAGAGCCAGCACATCCAGAATCTGCAAATCAATCCACAACGGCTTTGGGATTCGCTGATGGAGACAGCGAAGATCGGCGGCACGGCCAAAGGCGGCGTCTGCCGCCTCACGCTCACCGAGCTCGACCGGCAGGTGCGCGACTGGTTCAAGACGCAATGCGAGGCGCTCGGCTGCAGCGTCGGCGTCGATGAAGTCGGCAACATGTTCGCGCGGCGGCCCGGCAAGAACCCTGCTCTGCCGCCGATCGCCATGGGCTCGCATCTCGACACCCAGCCAACCGGCGGCAAATTCGACGGCGCGCTCGGCGTATTGGGCGCGCTCGAAGCAATGCGCACGCTGCACGATCTTGGCTACGACACCAATGCGCCGATCGAGGTCGTCAACTGGACCAACGAAGAAGGCTCCCGCTTCGCGCCGGCCATGCTCGCCTCCGGCGTGTTCGCCGGCGTGTTCACGGCCGACTATGCGCATGCGCGCACCGACCGCGACGGCAAGAGCTTCGGCGAGGAATTGCAGCGCATCGGCTACAAGGGCGGCGAGACGGCGGGCCGCCGCAAATTTTCGGCGATGTTCGAACTGCACATCGAGCAGGGCCCGATCCTCGAAGACGAGGCCTGTATGATCGGCATCGTGCAAGGCGTGCAAGGCATGCGCTGGTACGAAGTCACCGTCACCGGCCAGGACGCCCATACCGGCGCGACGCCGATGCGGCTGCGCAAGAACGCGCTCCTTGGCGCGGCCCGCGTCATCGATCGCGTCGACGCCATCGCCCGCGAGCATTCCCCCAACGCGGTCGGCACCGTGGGGCTGATCGAGAGCCGGCCGAACAGCCGCAATGTGATCCCGGGAGAGGTGTTTTTCACCGTCGATTTCCGTCACCCCGACGACGTGGTGCTCGACCTGATGGAAGCGAAATTTCGCGTCGCGCTCACCGGCATCCTCCAGCCGCTCAATCTCACCTACGAGGAGACGCGCATCTGGGCGGCGCCGCCGGTCAAATTCGCGCCCGACTTGATCGACTGCGTGCGCATCGGCGCGGCCAAGGCCGGCTTCAAGTCGCGCGATATCACTTCCGGCGCCGGCCACGACGCCGCCTATGTCGCCCGCGTGGCGCCGACCACCATGATCTTCGTGCCGTGTGCCGGCGGCATCTCGCACAACGAGGCGGAATCGACGAGCTTCGACGAATGCGCCGCCGGCGCCCAGGTTCTGCTCAATGCTGTCTTGGAGTTCGACCGGCGGCTGGGCTAGCGCATGTCCCGGAGAAACCTGCCCGCGGACATAATCGCTACAACGTGCTGAAGAACTTCAGCAGCGCGGCGCGCCGTGCCGTTTCCCGCGCCGTGCAGGCGCCGATCATGGTGTTCGCCATCGATCCTTGGATCTTGTCCCAGTAGAAATTGCAGGTCGTGTCGCGATAGGCGATCCAGGCGCGCTGCATGGCGCGAAGCTTTGCAGTCTGCTGATCGTCGAGCGTGCCTTGAAGCGTCTTGTAATTTTCGTTGAGGAGATCGTCCCAGATCGCCGTCTCGGTGCGATAGCAATCGGCCACCGCGGCGTCAGACGCATTGGACGGCTTGTTGACGCAGGGCGTAGCAACCAGGTTGAACAGGCATTGCTGTTCGACCTCGTCCAGATCATCCTTGTATTTTTCAGCGCAAGCGCGGATCGCGGCGGTTTGTTTGTCCGTCGGCTTGGGCGCCTGGGCAAAGCTGTCGGCGGGCGCGAGGCTGGAGAAAGCAAATGCCAGCGCCGCGGAAATCCAGAATCGCATCACGCTCTCACCGCGTCTTCTCGAAAATCTCGCGCCCGATCAGCATGCGGCGGATTTCGCTGGTGCCGGCGCCGATCTCGTAAAGTTTCGCGTCGCGCAACAGGCGGCCGGCCGGATAGTCGTTGATATAGCCGTTGCCGCCGAGGCATTGGATCGTCTCCAGCGCCATCCAGGTCGCGCGTTCGGCGGCATAGAGAATGGCGCCGGCCGCGTCTTCGCGCGTGGTCTCGCCGCGGTCGCACGCCTTGGCCACCGCGTAGACGTAGGACTTCGACGCATTCAGCGTCACATACATGTCGGCAAGCTTGGCCTGCATCAGCTGGAAGCGGCCGATCGGCTGGCCGAATTGCGTGCGCTGATGCAGATAAGGAATGACGAGGTCGAGGCAGGCCTGCATGACACCGAGCGGCCCCGCCGCCAGCACCGCGCGCTCATAGTCGAGGCCCGACATCAGCACGTTGACGCCGTTGCCGACCACGCCCAGCACGTTCTCGGCCGGCACCTCGCAATCCTGGAGGACGATCTCGCTGGTGTCGGAGCCGCGCATGCCGAGCTTGTCGAGCTTCTTGCCGGTGCCGAAGCCCTTGAAATCCTTCTCGACGATGAAAGCCGTGATGCCGCGTGAGCCGGCGGTGCGGTCGGTCTTGGCATAGAGCACCAGCGTGTCGGCGACCGGCCCGTTGGTGATCCACATTTTCGAGCCGTTGAGCAAATAGCGGTCGCCCTTCTTGTCGGCGCGGGTGCGCATCGACACCACGTCCGAGCCGGCGCCGGGCTCCGACATCGCCAGCGCCCCGACGTGATCCCCCGAGATAAGCTTCGGAAGATAGCGGCGCTTCTGTTCTTCATTGCCGTTGCGCCGGATCTGGTTCACGCAAAGGTTTGAATGCGCGCCATAGGACAGGCCGATGGCGGCCGAGCCGCGCGAAATCTCTTCCATCGCCACGCAATGGGCGAGATAGCCGAGCCCCGCGCCGCCATAGTCCTCCTCGACGGTAACGCCGAGAAGCCCGAGCGCGCCGAGTTGCGGCCACAGCTCGCGCGGAAATTTATTGGAGCGGTCGATCTCGTCGGCGATCGGGGCGATCTTGTCGGCGGTGAAGTCGCGCACCGTCTCGCGCAGCATTTCGACGTCGCTGCCGAGGCCGAAATCGAGCCCGGGTAAGCTATTGGTCAGCATTGCGCGCTTCCTCCGGCGCGATGAATCTGCGGTCTATAGATAGCGGCTTGCGGCGGTCCTGTCAGCGTGGGCGGGAAAGGCGGACTTCGTGCCGATGCCGGGCGGTCATTACCCGGCGCGCAACCGTGTGGAAAGCGCGGCGGCAAGCAGTCCGGAAAATCCCAGCAGCGCCAGCACGCCGGGAAATCCCGTGACGGCGAACGCGATGCCGCCAAGCGTCACTCCGACGGTGCCGCCAAGGAAGCTGCACGAGTTCAGCATGCCGGATCCTTTGCCGGTTTGCGTCGGCACCAGTACGCCGAGGCCGATGTGCGGGGCGGACGCATAGGGCAGCGCAATTCCGACGCCAACCACCAAGAGACCGAACAACAAAAGGACAGGGCTTTTTTCGGCCTGAGCAAACCACAGGACCGTACACCCAACCGCGAGCAGGAGCGACGCGCTCACCAGCATTGGCCGCAGCCCCAGCGCCGCCCTGCACCAGGGCGCCGCGCGGGCAAAACCAAACAATGCGACAGAGAGCGGCGTCAGTGAAAAGCCGGCGGCAATCGCAGACATGCCGAGTCCGTCGGCAAGTCCGTGAGCGAGTCCTTGCTCAACCTCCTGCGGAGCCTGGGCAAAGAGATTGTAGTAAAGCAGAAACGTCATGATATCGAACATCAGCAGGAAGATCAGCGCGGAGGCGAAGGCGAAATTCGGCTTTGCAAACAGGCTGAAATCGACAAGCGGCGCGGCTTGTCGCCTCTCGACCCGGATGAGAAGTAAGAGTGCAATCGCCGCAATGGCAAGAAAAGCGATTGCGCCGAGAGGCGCGGACCGAACGGTCCGGAGCGCCTGCAGCCCTGGAATTAGCGTCAGCATGAACAGGGCGAGCAGGCCGAGACCCAGCCAATCCGTCGTGCGCCGGTCGCGACCGCGGCCATCGCGGCGGAGCGCCAAAATGAGCGCCGCAGGAACCATGACCAGAACATTGAGCCAAAAATTGAAGCGCCACCCGAGGTAATGCGTGACCAAGCCGCCGACCAGCGGCCCGATGCTGAATCCAAGCATGAGGAATGCGGTCCAGCCGCCGATCGCGCCGGCACGTTCGGAATCTGCGGACGCTCCCGTAACTGCGGCGAGCGTGCCGGCCACGGCCAAGGCCGCACCGAAACCTTGCAGCGCGCGGGCGACGCTGACCACGGCCCCGTCGGGAGCAATCGCAATGAACAGCGAGGCAACGGCAAACAATCCGATACCGATCATCGAAGATGATCGCGCGCCGAACCGGTCCGCCGCCTCGCCGCCCAGTATGATAAAGACGGCCGCAGCCAGCAGATATGAATTTACCACCCACTCGACGATTGTCGGCCCCAACCGCAGATCGCTCCTCATCGTCGGCAGCGCGGCCATGATCGCAGTGCTGTTGTCGCCGACCGAGAGCATCGCGAGATAGCAGGCGACCAAGACAAACTTGGATTCGACAGACTTGGATTCGACAGACTTGGATTCGTTTGCCATGCGTCGTTCCGGACTTGAGTGGAACGCTCCATCTCTGCGGGATATGTCGGGTGCCAGATAGCGGCATCGGCACGATTATTCGATTCCTGGTCTGCACTCGCAAGGAGGCATTTCGCGCGCCCGTTTTGCCGGAAGCGGACATCGGCCGAGGCGCCTGATTGACGACGAGTTCGCGCCCTAAGCGGTCGCGCTGTCCGCGCGCCGCGCTGCGCGTGCCGCCGACACGCGCGACAGGATCTTGTCGATCGATTCCGCAGGGCAGGCTTTGGCGAACAGGAAGCCCTGCATTTCGTCGCAACCGGCGAGCCGCAATAGCACGCGCTGCTCGTTGGTCTCGACGCCCTCGGCCAGGACTTTCATGCCGAGCGCATGGCCCAACGTGACGATCGATTGAACGATGGCGCCGGAATTGCCGGCGGTGCCGAGCGAGGCGACGAAGCTGCGATCGATCTTGAGCCGGTCGAACGGAAACTTCTGCAGATAGTTCAGGCTCGAATAGCCGGTGCCGAAATCATCGAGCGCGGTCGAGACGCCGAGCGAGCGCAAGGCTTCAAGCTTCAACTGCGTCTCCTCCGGATTGTCGATGAGGATGCCTTCGGTCACTTCCAGAACGACGCGCGACGCCGGCATGCCGGTCTCGCCGAGAACAGAAGCGACGCGCGGCACCAAGGCGCGGCTGCGCATTTGTACCGGCGACAGATTGACGGAGACGAAAAGGTCCGGCCAGCGGGCGCCGTCCTTGAGCGCGCGCTTGAGCGCGATGTCGCCGAGTTCGACCATCAAGCCGCTCTCTTCGGCAAGCGGAATGAACACGGCCGGCGACAACGGGCCACGGGTCGGATGCGTCCAGCGCAGCAGCGCTTCCACGCCGACAACGGCGCCGCCCTCGGCGGCGACGACCGGCTGATAGTGCACCTCGAAAGCGTCGTCGCGGATCGCGGTCTCGAGCTCGCGCAAGAAGAAGCGGCGCTCGGAATGTTCCTCCTGGATCTGCGGCACGAAGCGGCGCACCGTGCCGCGCCCGGCGCGCTTGGCGGCACGCAGCGCCAGCGCCGCGCGGCGGATCAACTCGTCGCCGGTCGTGCCGTCGTCGGGCGCTTGCGCCAGGCCGATGCTGGCCGAGACCTGCCACATCTGATCCATGAAGATCGGCGCCGCGAGCGCCGTGGTGACGCGATCGGCAAGCTCGTTCGCGCTTTGGGCATGGCCGCCGCCGAGAACGACAGCGAACTCGTCGTCCTGATAGCGCGCCAACAATGCGCCCTCGGGCAGCACGGCCTTCAGCCGCTCGACGATATTGAGCAACATGGTGTCGCCGCCGGCCCAGCCCAGCATGTCGTTGATGTCGTGGAAACCGTCGATGTCGAGCAGCGCGACCACCACGACATCCCAGTTGCGCCGCGCCGCCATTGTGTCGTCGAGGCGCTGCAGCAGGACGCGCCGGTTGGCGAGACCGGTCAGCGGATCCTGGGTGGTGAGCTTGCGCACTGTCTCGGCGCTGCGGTGCAACGACGCGTTCAGCCGCTTGGTCGCGCCGAGCACGAGTGCCGCGCCAAGCGCGAGCAGGATACCGGACACGCCAGCCAAGCCCCACAGCCAATCCATTGTTTGGACCAGCGCCCGATCAGGCGCCCAGCTCAGCCAGCCGATAATGCGGCCCTGCGCGTCATGCAGCGACTGGACTTCGCGGCGGCTGTCGGGCCCGAGATCGGCGTCGAAGCGAAGGTCGCCGAGGCCGGTGCGGCGCTCGATCTGTGCAAGCTGATTCTTGTCGAAATGATCCGTGTTGTCCGGGCGAAACTCGCCGAGTGCGGCGTCGAGCGCGCGGTGCCCTTCGGCCAGCCGCCGCGCCTCGTCGTGCTGCGCTGTCGACCAGCCGGCCGCAGCGCAGGCAATGACCGCGAGGGCAAGAATCACCAAAAGATAAGTGGGGATGCGCGCGACAGCCCGGCCAGCCATCGACACGCGGGCACGACCGCCCGTGCGCCGCCACGCCCATCGGCTTCGGGCTCCGAGAGCGGCTGTCATTTCCACGTCCCCGTACGCTTACACATTCCGGGCGCGGAGCATAAACGCCTGTGCTTAACGGCAAGGAAAGCCCGAAAAGGAGCGGTTTTTCCCGTTGCGTGGCGTTTTGGCACTAGTTCTCGGCGGCAAATAACCGCAGAAATGCGCTGTTCACCGTTCGTTAACCAAGGTTACCGGTATTATTGGGGTCCGGTTCATGGACACCAGCGGTTCGCACGTTTCCAAGGATGGAGATGCGGAACTTACGAACAAACTTGATGGCCGCGGCTTTCATCGCTGTAGCGGGTGCGCCGTTTGCAGCCGGCCCGGCGCAGGCGGAAAGCGGCGCGGCCGGCGTCGCGGACAAAGCCGTTGCCGCGCGCCCGGTTCCTTCTGAAGCAAGTTCCTCGCTCGCCGTGGAGAATAGCACGCCGGTGCCGCCGCAGACGGCGACGCCGGCGCATGCCGCCGACAACGCTCCCGCCAAAACGCAGGACAACGCGCCCACGCATTCCCAGGATGGCGCGCAGGGTGGCGGCGCACAGGCCAGCGCGCACACGCCGGATCGCGCGGCTGCCGCTCCGGCCCGGGATACCGAGCAAGACAGCAAACAAGCCGGCAAGCAGGATACGAAACAAGAGACCAAACCGGAGAGCAGCAAAGACAATACCGGCGCCGCGCAATCGCCAACGCAGGCGCAAACCGGCGCACTGGCCAATGGGAGCTGCCCAGGCAATCCGAACGCGCTCGGCACCAGCCGCGTGCTCGCCATCGACCCCGCCGATTACAAGCATGTCGGCCGCATGCAATATCCGGAATCCTTGCCGCTGCAGGACAAGGAAGTCGTGATCACGTTCGACGACGGGCCGCTGCCGCCCTATTCCAACCAGATCCTCGACATTCTCGCCGCCCAGTGCGTGAAGGTGACCTATTTCCTCGTCGGCGAAATGGCTCGCAACTTTCCTGCCGTGGTGCGCCGGGAGTACGAAGAAGGCCATACGATCGGCACCCACAGCGAAGACCATCCATTGCACTTCGGCGAACTGCCGCTCGATCGCATGCGATCCGAGATCGACGTTGGCATTTCCGATGTCGGCGCAGCGCTTGGCGGCACCAGATATCTGGCACCGTTCTTCCGCATCCCCGGGCTTGACCGTTCCAATACGCTGGAGGAGGAACTGGCTGCGCGCCATCTGATCATCTTCTCATCCGACACGGTTGCCGACGATTGGCGCCACGTCACGCCGGAGCAGATCAGGTCGCTGGCGCTCAAGCGCCTCGAAGCCCGGGGCAAGGGCATTCTGCTCCTGCACGACATTCACGCGAAAACAGTGGCCGCGCTGCCCGGCATTCTGAAAGACCTCAAGGACAACGGCTTCCACATCGTGCAGGTCGTGCCGTCGGCGTCCTACGAGATGGCGATGGCCAAAAGGCCGCCCGCGGAGTTCGCTTCCGCAATACCGGAAGAGGTCAATCTTCCGAGCGGCATCGACAATGCTGCGGCCAAGCCGGCCTGGCCGCAGCCAACGGCGGAAAGCCTGTCGTCTGACGTCTCGTCGTTGCCGGCACCGGATGCCTCGGCGTTCCAGCCGGATTCCGGCATCGAGGACGATTCCGCCAGCGTGCAATGGCCCGAAGAGCCGAAGGCGAGCGCCTCATCCGAGGACGACAGACCGCGCAGCGCGCATGGGCGCCGCAGAAAGCATGATGCCGATTCCGCCGAGCACCACGACAGGCGTCATCGTCACCATGAACACGAGCGCGCCGGAAGCGACCATCATCGTGCCGACCTCGCCTCCAAGGTCAAAGCCTTCGCCAACTTGTTCACGGCGGCCCATTGAGCCGCAGCGCACGGACCGCGCGCTCGGCTTCGTGCGGACACGCGCACGCCCTCGCATCTGAACAAATGAAAAGGGCGGCGGCGCCGCAGACAGGAGAAATTCCAAAGAGATTTATTTGATCAGTGCCGCGCAGGTTTTGGAAGAAGATAACCGACTGCAAGCAGCGCCTCTCGCAACCCGTCCTCGTCTAGAATTTCATTTATGAGCCAAGGCACTTCGTTTGTTTGGTACCTCCCATGCTCGAGATGGTCCTCAACCAACGATTTTACTTCGGCGATACGTTCGCATATCGCCCACACTGCATCCTTCATTGTAGACCCCAACGCCTACCCGAACCCCACAAAACAAATTTGTTTGTGTCAAAGAGGCTGAAGTGTGACGCGTTCCGGGCGAATTGCAGATTGGCGCCGAGGCGCTCACGGAAGACACACCAACCCCGGCGCGAGCTTCTTATCTCCCTCGCCTTCTCGCCGGATGAGGGCCGCGCATAAGAAGATCAGGAAGCGGCGAACGCTCGACTCGATGCGGCGGAGAATTGCCCTCAGGTGCACGGAATTGCACAAGTTGACTCTGACGGGCATCGAGCACCGAAATGTCGACGACTTCAGCGTCGTCTTCATTGGCGCAGTCGCCGGACAACCTTGCCTAGCCAGTTTCATCTGATCCTTGTCGCTTTTGAGGAAACTGTCGCGAGTCATCGCGAACAGATCGAACTGCCGAGCGTTCGCTTCCCAGGTCATCGATAACGCAAGCGCGATGAAAAATGATCGCGGCCGGGCTTTTCGTTGGCCTGGAGGCTGCGGCGTTTGGCGAGCGGTGCTGTCGGGAACCCGCGTTCTTTATCGCGTCCTTTATATTGTCGCCCCCCGATCCACATCGCATTTTTATGCCCTGGCAATTATCC
>DATJLN010000080.1:0-88464 GCA_035509535.1 Xanthobacteraceae bacterium
TTCACCAAATGGGATGATACCCCGGTCTCGCTGCAGCACTTCGCCGAAAGCTTCGTGCGCATGTACAAGGTCGCGACCACGCCGCCCTATGGGCCGGTGATGATGTCGCTTGACGAGGGCTTGCAGAACGATTCGGCGCGCGATTTCGGCCAGCCGCTCTACGTTCCGAAATTCTTCGCCGCCGCACCGCCGCAAGGCGATCTCGCCGCGGTCAAGGAGGCGGCGCGGCTTCTCGCCAATGCCGCGCATCCGGTCATCGTGGTCGATCGCGCGGCGCGCACCCAGAACGGCGTCGATCTGCTGATCGAGCTTGCCGAATTGCTCCAGGCCCCGGTGGTCAACCAGGGCAACCGCATGAACTTCCCCAGCACGCATTATCTCAGCCGGCCCCCGGCGGTGATCTCGCAGGCCGACGTCGTGATCGGCATGGAACTGTCGGACTATTGGGGAACGGTGAACGGCTTCCTCGACAACGGCAATTTCGGCTTTGGCGAATACGTCACCAAGATCAAGCCCGGCACCAAGCTGATCAGCATCAGTTCGGTCGATCTGCTCACCAAGTCGAACTACCAGGACTTCCAGCAATTCCAGAGCATCGACGTCTCGATGCCGGGCGACGCGGAAGCGACTTTGCCTTCGCTGATCGAAGCGGTGAAGTCCGCGATCGGCAACGATCGCAAGGACGCTCTCGCCAAGCGCGGCGATGGCATTCGCCAGTCCCATCTCAAGGGCCTGCAGGCCACCAAGGAGGCGGCCGCCATCGCCTGGGACGCGCAGCCTGTCTCGACGGCGCGGTTGCTGATGGAACTGTATGCCCAGATCAAGGACGAAAACTGGTCGCTGGTCTCGACCTCCGGCAATACCAGCAATTGGGCCAACCGGCTGTGGCCGATCGAGAAGCATTATCAGTGGCTCGGCTGGTCCGGCGGCTACGGCATCGGCTATGGCGCGCCGGCTTCGATCGGGGCGGCGCTCGGCAATCGCGACCTCGGCCGCTTCTCGGTCTCGATTCAGTCCGACGGCGATCTGATGTTTGCGCCCGGCGTGTTGTGGACGGCGGCGCGCCACAAGATCCCGCTGCTTGCGGTCATGCACAACAATCGCGGCTATCACCAGGAGGTCATGCACATCCAGCGCATGTCGAATTTCCGCAATCGCGTCGCCAATATCGGCAATGATCTGGCGCCGATCGGCACCAGCATCATGAATCCCGATATCCAGTATCACGACCTTGCCAAGTCGCTGGGCTGGTGGGCCAAAGGCCCGATCACCGATCCGGCCGATCTCGGTCCGGCAATCAAGGAAGCGGTGGCGGTGGTCAAAACCGGTCAGCCGGCGCTGGTCAATGTGTGGACGCAGCCGCGGTGAGAAACGTGAAAGTGAGGGGAGGGGTTATGCGTGCGATGGGACTGAAGGCAGTTTTGTTTGTTGTCGCGGGTCTCGCGACGAGCTTTGCCGGACTGAATGTCGCCGCCGCAGCCGACGCGGCAAAAGGCAAGATCGCTTTCACCAAGCATGGCTGCTGGCAATGTCACGGCTTCGCCGGCCAAGGCTCGGTGGCGACCAGCAACGGCCGGGTGATCGCTCGAACGCAATTGCCGCTCGACGCCTTCAAGTCCTTCGTGCGCACGACCAATGGACAGATGCCGCCGTTCCGGGAGGCCGTGTTGAGCGACGCGGAACTCGATGACATCTATGCCTATCTGCAATCGCTGCCGGCGCCGAAACCGGTGGCCGACATCCCGCTCCTGAACGATGCGCGCTCGCAGTGACGGCTCGCCAGGGTAATCATTTCTCAATGCCTTACACGATCTCGTGACCACCGCGTGCCGGGCGCTGGTAATCATTGTGATTGGCGCGACATAGCGACATTGCCGTAAAACCCTCGCGTGCCGGGGTGCCGTCGCCATGGTGCGTCGCAGCCTGGGCACATAGATATCATGCGCACGTAGATATCATGCGCACGTAGGCTTCATGCGCACATAGGCTTCATGCGCGCGGATGCGCTTGTTCAGAGGGGATCATGATGGCCAAGAGTAGAGCGCTGAAAGACCCGCAAGGCCGGATCGCGCAAGCAGGGAACGCGCCAAGCAAGACAGGCGGCCGTTTCGCTGTGTTGATTGCGCCCGCCGTCGGGGTGCTGATGCTCATTCCCTTCTTCGGTTTCACTGCGGGGCGTGCCGCCGAACCGGCCGTTGAAATTCCTGCGCCTGCGATTGATGAGACATTGCCGCCTGCGAACGGATTGCAGACGATCGTGCTCGCCGGCGGCTGCTTCTGGGGCATGCAGGCGGTGTTCTCCCACACCAAGGGCGTGACCCGGGCCGTTTCCGGCTACGCCGGCGGCAAGAAGGAAACCGCGCACTATGAGGACGTCGGAACCGGCCGCACCGGGCACGCCGAGTCGGAGCAGGTGACCTTCGATCCGCAGCAAATCTCGCTTGGCAAGGTGCTGCAGATCTATTTCTCCGTCGCCCACAACCCGACCGAACTGAACTATCAGGGGCCGGATTCCGGGACCCAATATCGCTCAGCGATCTTCTATGCCAATGACGAGCAGAAGCACATCGCCGACGCCTATATCGCCCAACTCGATAAGGCCAAGGTGTTCGGCAAGCCGATCGTCACCAAGCTCGAGCCGCTGACCGGGTTCTATCCGGCCGAGGACTATCACCAGGACTTCGCGGTGACGCACCCGGACTATCCCTATATCGTCTTCAACGACGCGCCGAAGGTGGAGAATCTGAAGCGCCTGTTCACGAGCTATTATCGCGAGACGCCGGTCACCGTGTTGGCATCAAACAAACCGAGCCAGTAAGACCGGCCCGACAAAGCTGCCGCCAATTTGTGCACATCGGGCGCGTCGCTACGCGCCCGATTTGCGTTGCACTGCACCAAAAAGTTCTGCCGTACTTATTCACGACGCGACCTTAGACCTATAGCCATCGCTCGGCCTCAGCGTATATTGTGCCTCCAGGAGGCGGGCCCGAAGAGTTCGCCCCATAGGACAACGAGCAAAATGGGGAGAGGCGCCATGGCTATGGCAGCAACCTCGCTTGGGGCATTACCCGAAGCGGAACATAATGTGCAATTGCGCAAGGCGGTGGTCGCGTCGACGATCGGCACCGCCATCGAATGGTACGATTTCTTTCTCTATGGCACAGCGGCCGGTCTGGTCTTCGGCAAGCTTTACTTTCCTCATGAATCGCAGCTCGCCGGCACACTGGCGGCCTTCGGAACTTATTTCATTGGTTTCGTCGGGCGTCCGATCGGCGCGGCGATTTTCGGCCATTACGGCGACCGTATCGGCCGCAAGGCGACGCTGATCGCGACGCTGCTTTGCATGGGGCTTGCGACTTTCGCTATCGCCTTCGTGCCCACCTATGCGTCGATCGGCATCTGGGGCGCCGTGCTCCTGACGGTGCTGCGCATGATCCAGGGCATCGGCGTCGGCGGCGAGTGGGGTGGCTCGGTGCTCCTGGCGATGGAATGGTCGCGCACACACAACCAACGTGGCCTGGTCGCGTCGTGGCCGCAATTCGGAGTGCCTTGCGGTCTCTTGCTTTCCAACCTCGCGGTGCTGGCGTTCAGCAAGTGGGCGACGGGCGACGACTTCCTGACCTGGGGCTGGCGGGTTCCGTTCGCGCTGTCGATCGTGCTGGTCGGCATCGGTCTGTGGATCAGGCTCGGCATTATGGAAACGCCGGTGTTCCAGGAGGTGCTGGACAAAGAGAAGGTCGAGAAGGCGCCCGTGCTGGAGGTGATCAGGAAGCAGCCCAGAGAGATCATTCTCTCGGCGCTGCTGCGGATGTCGGAACAGGCGCCATTCTATGTGTTCACGGCCTTCATCTTCGCCTATGCGGTCGGCACGCTGCACATGTCGCGGGACCTGATCCTCGGTGCGGTGATGGTGGCGGCTTGTGTCTCCTTCGTCACCATCCCGCTGTCCGGCCATATCTCCGATAAGATCGGGCGCAAGAACATGTACCTGATCGGCGTCGTGCTGATGGGCCTGTACGGTTTCCTGTTCTTCGGCATGGTCGACACGGCGATCCCGTCTGCGGTGTTCATCGCCATCGTGCTGTCGCTGATTCCGCACGACATCCAATATGGGCCGCAGGCGGCGTTGATCGCGGAATCCTTCACGCCGCGACTGCGCTACAGCGGATCGTCGCTCGGCTATCAGCTCGCCTCGATCATCGCCGGCGGTCCGGCGCCGATCATCGCGACCGCGCTGTTCGCCGCCTACGGTAGCGGCTATGCGATCGCGATCTATATCGCGGCATGCGCGGCGATCAGTCTGGTTTCGGCGGCGCTGATGCCGGACTATACCGGGCAGGATATTTCCGCCGAATACGACGCGCCCACCGTGGCCGCCGAATAAGCCGATCGGTTTGGCGCAAGCGATATCGCCGGGGCGGCAACGCCCCGGCGATTTTCATTTGCACGCTGGAGTCTTAAAGCACCGCGCCGGTCTGCGGATCGATCAGGTGCATGCGGTTCATGTCGGCATAGAGCCGCATCGCTTCGCCCGGGCCCTTGGCGCTGTCGGGATCGACCCGGCCGCAGATTTCCTGGCCGTCGACGGTGAAATAGACCATCGTCTCCATGCCCATCGGCTCGACGACGTCGAGCACGGTATCGAACTGGCAGTCCTGGTCGCAGTCGTTGCGTCGTGGTTCGGTGATGTGCTCAGGCCGGAGGCCGAAGATCAGCTCCTTGCCGGTCACGCCCTTGAAGCGCGCGGCCTGCGCCTGCGGGATCGGCAGCGAAATGCGGCCGGACAGCCGCGCCCGCAGGCCGACGCCGTTCTGCTCGACACGGCAGCGGATGAAATTCATCGCCGGCGAGCCGATGAACCCCGCGACAAAGCGGGTCTTGGGGTGATGGTAGAGATCGTGCGGGGTGGCGATCTGCTCGATCGCGCCGCCGTTCATGACGACGACCCGGTCGGCCAGCGTCATGGCCTCGATCTGGTCATGGGTCACGTAGACGGTCGTGGTCTTGACCATCTGATGCACCCGCTTGATCTCGGTGCGCATCTGGACGCGCAGCTTGGCATCGAGATTGGACAGCGGCTCGTCGAACAGGAAGACCTTGGGATTGCGCACGATGGCGCGGCCCATGGCGACACGCTGGCGCTGACCGCCGGACAGCGCCTTCGGCTTGCGGTCAAGCAGCTCGGTGATGTCGAGAATGCGCGCGGCATTGTCGACACGCTTCTTGATCTCCTCCTTGGGGAATTTGCGCAGCTTGAGCCCGAACGACATGTTCTCGAACGCGCTCATATGCGGGTAGAGCGCGTAGTTCTGGAACACCATGGCGATGTCGCGGTCCTTGGGCGGCAGGTCGTTGACGATTTCGCCGCCGATGGAGATATCGCCCGAGGTGACCTCCTCGAGGCCCGCGATCATGCGCAGCGTTGTCGACTTCCCGCAACCCGAAGGGCCGACCAGCACGACGAATTCGTTGTCGGGAATGTCGAGATTGATGCTGCGCACCGCCTCGACATTGTCGAAGCGCTTGACCACGTCACGCAACGCGACTTCCGCCATTTCCAGATCCTCCGATCCGTCATTATCAGGACGACGAACTAGACTTTGATCCAATTGAATCGGATCAAGGTCTAGATGCTTCTTCCGGGCATGAATCTTGTCCGAAAACCGGTTCCATTTTTCGGGGTCATGCTCTAGCCTTTGGTCGCCCCCGCGGTCAGGCCCGCAATGTAATAATCCATCAGGAAGGCATAGATGACGAGCGGCGGGGCCGCCGCCATCAGCGCGCCGGCCATCAGCATTCCCCACTTGTAGACGTCGCCGCGGATCAGGCTCGTCACGGTGCCGACGGTGAGAACCTGCTGATCTGCGGAATAGAGAAACGCCATCGGATAGACGAAGGCCGCCCAGGAGACCGTGAAGGCAAAGATCATCGCCGCGATGATGCCGGGCATCGCCACCGGGATGAAAATTTTCGTCAGCATCTGCAAATGGCCGGCACCGTCGATCAGCGCCGCCTCGTCGAGTTCCTTCGGGATCGACTGGAAATAGCCGATCATGATCCAGGTGCAGAACGGCACCGTCAGCGTCGGATAGACCAGCACCATGCCCCAATAGGAATTGAGAAGGCCGAACGCTTTGACGATCTGGAACAGCGGAATGAACAACAGCGTATCGGGCACGAGGTAAGTGAGAAAGATGCCGGTGGCGAGGACGCCCGAGCCCCAGAACCGCATCCGGCCGAGCGAAAACGCGGCGAACACGCTCACCACCATGGTGATGGCGACGACGCAGAGCGTTACGACCACGGTATTCTTGAAAAAGATGAGAAAGTCGGTCTGCGTCAGCAGGATCCTGAACTGGTCGAGGGTGATGCCGTCGGCGATGATCCAAGGATTGGTCGCCATACGCGCCACCTCGGCGTCGCTCTTGAGCGCGGTGACGACCATGTAATAGGGCGGGATCAGAAAGAAGATCGCGAACAGCACGAGGAAGAAATAGGAAGCGATCAGCGCCCAGCGCCGATTGCGGGTCAGGCTCGAACGAAGGCTGGAATCTTGGCGGGCGCCGGCGGCGCGGGGAGCGAGTGCGGCCGTGCTCATCCGATCTCCCTGCCACGCTTGCGGACGCCGCGCAGGATGAAGATCGCGGCGATGCCGAGGATTGGTAACATGAACAGCGAAGTGGCGGCGCCGAGCGGCAGGTCGCCGGAGCGGATGCCGAGCATGAAGGCGTAAGTCGCGAACACATGCGTGGTGTTGCGTGGCCCGCCGGCGGTCATGATCTGCACGATGTCGAAATTGGCGAAGGTGACGATCAGCGAGAACAGCACGGTGATGGAGATGATGTTGCGCATCATCGGCAGCGTAATGTGGACGAATTTCTGCCAGGCATTGGCGCCGTCGATGGCCGCGGCCTCATAAAGCTGTTCCGGCACCGATTTCAGCGCGGCGAGATACATGATCAGGAAGAACGGCGCGCCGAACCAGACATTGACCAGGATCACGGAGAACCGCGCCCAGGCCGGCTGACTCAGCCAGGGGATCTCATCGAAGCCAAGGCTCGACAGCACGTAATTGAAGGCGGAGTGGGTCGGATCGAACAGCCACCACCAGCCGAGCGACGACAGCGCGAGCGGAATGACCCAGGGCACCAGCATCATGCCGCGCCATTTGCGCTGGCCCTTGGCCGGCAGGTTGTTGATCAGATGCGCGGTGATCAGCCCGATCAGCGCTTTGAAGAACACGGCGGTCAGCGCGAAGATCGCGGTCTGCTGCACCACCATCCAGAACACATCGCGCGACAGCAGAAAGCTGAAATTGCCGAGCCCGATGAAGCGGGTCTGCGCCTTGTTCAGCATCGACAGGTAGATCGAGTAGAAGGCTGGATAGACCACCAGACAGGCGATGATCAGCATCAGCGGCAGGCACATCAGAAAGGCGATCGTCGTCCGCCGGCGCAGGAAGAGCTTGAGGCCGCGCAACGCGGGCGATTGCAGGCCGACTTGCAGTCGGGGCGAAGCCGGCGGCCATGTCTGGACAGTATCTGCCATTTCTGCCTCACCGGTGTTTTCGACCGGCTCCCGAAATTCGCGTGGGCAAGTCAGCGTGGGTTCGGCATTCCAATTTCCTAATGCTGGCTCGCGCATGCCGGCCAAGGCGGATTTTGCTCGTTGCCGGCATGCGTCGTCTTGCTGTGACCGAGACCGCGCTCAGGCGCGCAAGGTTCCTTCAAGCTCGTTCGCGGCCCACTTGATGACCTCGTCGAGTTTCTCGTTGCCTTGCGTGAATTTGGCGACCATCACTGTATTGATCGCCTGATTGTAGATTTGCGCCCCGACTTCGGAGCGCGCCGGCGAGCCGGCGATCGAGGTCTGCTCGTCGCCGCGTGGCGGATAGCCGTAGACGGTGCCGACCGGCGGCTCGACCGTCTTCCAGGTATCGAGATCGTACATGCTCTTGAAAGAAGGCAGGTCGTAGCCGTACGACGCCTCGACGAGCTGTGCGACGGCCTGTTTCTGCGAGATGTAGGTCAACAGATCCTTGGCCGCCTGCTTGTTCTTGGAGAACGACCACAGGCCGTAGAACTGCGGCAATTGCCCGACGAAACGGCCCTTCGGGCCGCGCGGCATCGGATGGGTCCAGCATTTGGCCGCCACCTGCGGGTTGTCGCGCTTGGCGACGGCCCAGGCGCTCGGCGGGTTCATGATGTTTGAACCCTTGCCGGAAATGAGCCAGCGGTTGTTGCCGGCATCGTCCCAGGCATAAACCTCCGGTGGATTCACCGCCATGATCTTCTTCATCATCTCCATGGCGGTGCGGGTCTCGTCGGAGTCGATCTTGATATTGTCTTTGCCGTCGACCATCACGACGCCGAACGAGTTGAACATCGCGCCCACCCAGTCGACCGCATCGCTGGTCTGGCCCATCGGCAGGCCAATCGGGAAACCGGCTTTGAACAGCTTTTGCGCGGAATCGAGATAGGCATCCCAGTTCCAGGCGTCGACCTTCGCCTTGTCCCATTTGGACTCGTCGGCGGGGAAGATGTCGCGTACGTCGATGCCGGCATGCTCCTTGTAGAGATCGAAACGCGAGCAGCACGGTTTCACCTGGCTGCCGACCGTGGTCGGCAGGCCGCGCCACGTGCCTTTGATCTTGGCGAGATATTCGGAGACCGGACTGATCGGGCCGTATTGCTTGATCAAGCCGCCGACGACGTCGTCGAGCGGCTCGAGGACGTTCTGGTGAATGCGAATATTCCAGTCGCGATGCGACATGATGTCGTGGCCGGTGCCGGCTTGGGCTTCGGCGGCGGCGGTCAATTTGTCTTTTTCACCCTGCGAGGTGATGTAGTCGATCTTCACTTCGCAATTGTTCTTGGCGCCCCATTCGTTGCACAGCTTGGTCAGCGCGTTGTTGGCGCCGGGAACCCAATGGTCCCACACGCCGAGTGTCAATGTGCCGGCGGCATAACTGCTTTTGACGTAAGGAGCGGCAAAGGCGGCGACGGAACCCAGCGCTGCGCTCTTGAGGAGGTTGCGCCGATTAGGACGTGCGTGATCGAGCAGACGCGACTCTGTCATCGTTTCCTCCGGTGTACGCCTGTTTTTTTCTGCATTGGACTGGCGTGGAACAAAACATACTCTGAACGCGGCGGGTCGGCTAGAGCGCCTTTGGGCGTATCCGGCACTCGTTTCCGCGACGCGGTGTTCGGCATCATGCGCCGGTTTCGACCAAAAAACCGGCGCTTTCGATAACTTATTGAAACCATTGGCGATGCCTCATCACAGCCCGAGCAGGCGAGGTAGCCAGAGCGAAATCGCCGGGATGTAGGTCACGAGCATCAAGACCGCCAGCATGACCGCATAGAACGGCCAGATCTTGCGCATGACTTGCTCGATCCTGACCTTGCCGACGGCGCAGCCGACGAACAAAATCGAGCCGACCGGCGGATGGCACAGGCCGATGCCGAGATTCAGCATCATGATGACGCCGAAATGGATCGGGCTCACGCCGAGATTGATCATGACCGGCAAAAGAATAGGCGTGCAGATCAGGATCGAAGGCGCCATGTCGACCAGGCAGCCGAGGATGAGCAGCATCACGTTGATCAGAAGCAGGATCACGTTCTTGTCGCTGGAAATGGCGAGGAACAAGGCCGTGATCCGCGCCGGCATCTGCGTCAGCGCCATCACGTAACCGACGCTCGAAGCGCATGCGATCAAGGTCAGCACCATCGCGACGGTGCGCAGTGTGCGGTGCACCAGCGCCGGCAGATCGCGCCAGCGATAGTCGCGATAGATGAACATGGTGACGAAGAAGGCCCAGACGCAGGCCACCGCACCGGCTTCGATGGCGGTGAAGACGCCGCCGAGAATGCCGCCGAGGATAATGACCAGCGTGATCAGGCCCCAGGCCGCATCGATGGTGATCTTGACCGCTTCGCGCGCCGGCACGGTCTGGCCGCGCGGATGGCCGTCGCGATAGGCGATGACCAGGCACAGAATGACGATCGAGAAGCCGAGCAAGAGACCCGGCACGACACCGGCCATGAAAAGAGAGATGATCGAAATCGTGCCGCCGGTGGCGAGCGAATAGATCACCGCATTGTGGCTCGGTGGCACCAGCAGCGCCTGGACCGAGGCCGTGATCGTCACATTGGTGGCGAAGACGCGGGGATAGCCGCTCTGTTCCATCTGCGGGATCATCACCGAGCCGATGGCCGACGTATCGGCAACCGCCGAGCCGGAAATGCCGCTGAGAAAAGTGGTCGCCAGCACATTGACGACCGAGAGTCCGCCGCGCAGCCGGGTGAAGCCGACCAGCACGTCGGCAAAAGCGACCAGCCGGCGCGCCATGCCGCCTTCAGCCATGATGGCGCCGGCCAGCACGAAAAATGGAATGGTCAGCATGGCGACCTTGCTGACGCCGTCGGAAATTTTCAGCATTACCGCTTCGAGCGGAATGCCGATCCACAGCGCGCCGGCGATGGCGGCAAGCGCCAGCGAATAGGCGATCGGCACGCCGATCGCGATGCAGGAGAACATGGTAGCCAGAAGAACGACCACATCCATGCGCGCGATCCGTGGAACTCAATGCAGCGGCACGTCGGCGGGCTCTTCCGGCGCGCCGAGAACCACTCGTTCGATGACAAAGAGCAGAAGAAGGACGCCGCCGATTGGGATCGGCAGATAGGTGACGCCGACCGAAAGCGCGGGGAAATCGGGAATGGTGTTGTACCAGGTCGCTTCGACGAGGCGCGCGCCATAGACCATCATGAACAGCGCCATGACCGCGACCAGAAGCTCGGCGATGAATTCGACGACGGCGCGAACGAGCGGCGGCAGCAGCTGCACGAAATACGACACGTTCATGTGGATGCGCCGCCGATAACAGGCGGCGGCGCCGACGAAAGTCAGAACGATGGTGAGGAGGATCGCCGTCGGCTCCGGCCATGACGCCGCGCTGTTGAGCACGTAACGCGTGAACACCGCCCAAGGAATGACAGCCGAGATCAGCACCAGAGCGGCGCCGGCGACCGCGACGCAGCACAGATAAAGCGCATCCATGACCTTGCGGTAGACGAGCGCCATTGCCGGTTTCCCCCTTGGCTCCCCTCCCGATCGCGCGGTGCAGCGGGGACGCTATTGGACCGCCTGGATGCGCTTGATCGTCGCGGCGAATTTCGGACCGTATTTGTCCCAGACCGGCTTGACGGCATCCTGGAACGGCTGCTTGTCGGCGACATCGATGATCTGATTGCCGGCGGCCTTGGCTTTTTCCAGCGCTGCGGCCTCGTATTTGTTCCACAGATCGCGCTCCTCGAGCTGTGCCTCGCGGGCAAGCTTGCGAATGAGATCCTGATCGTCCTTCGACAACGTGCCCCAGGTCTTGCGCGAGAAGACGAGAATCTCCGGCACGATCAGGTGCTCGGTCATGGTGTAATATTTGGCCACCGTATAATGATTGTCGAAGACATAGCTCGGCAGATTGTTTTCCGCGCCGTCGACGACGCCGGTCTGCAGCGCGCTGAACACCTGGTCGTAGCCCATGGCAACGCCGTTGCCGCCGAGCGCGTTCATCATGTCGACAAACATCGGATTGCCGATGACGCGGATTTTCAGCCCCTTGAGGTCGGCGATGTCTTTGATCGGCTTCTTGGTGTCGTAGACGTTGCGCGCGCCGGCATCCATCCAGCACAAGGCGACCAATCCGGTCTTCGGATCGTCAGTCACCTTGTCGAGCAGTTCCTTGCCGATGTCGCCGTCGATGACCTTTTCCATGTGCGCGGTATTGCGGAACAGAAACGGCAGATTGAGCACATTAAGGTCGTCGACCACGGGGCCGAGCGCGCCGACAGAGACGCGCGCCATCTGGATGGCGCCGATCTGGGCCTGTTCGATCGCCTCCTTTTCGCCGCCGAGTTGCATCGCGGCGTACATCTGCACGCTGAGCCGGCCGTTGGTGGCGCTGTCGAGCTTCTTGCCGAGACTCTCCACGGCGGTGACGGTTGGATAACCTTCCGGGTGAACGTCGGAAGCTTTCAGGACGATCTTTTGCTGCGCCAAAGCAGGCGTGCCGAGCAAATTCCGCGACAGCGCCGCGAGCGCGGCTAGTCCGCCGGCACGAATGACCGCACGGCGATGGGCGATCGCGGCAAAAGAGGTGATCGCAGCAAACGACATGGCTGTTCCCTCCGGCGGTTCGATGAATCAAGAACCGGCTATCGTTATTGCGCTTTTCGCACGGGGCGCGGCGCTGGCCATTGCTCTTGCGGCGTTGGCCTGTTATCAGGTCATACGATGACCAGATAAGTTAAGTGAGTCAAGCTTGTCCGGCAAAGCCTCAGAACAGATTTCAGCGTTCCGGCCGCTGTCCGCGCCGCGCGGCCTGACCCAGCAGCTCGTCACGCAGATCACCGACGATATTACCGGCGGCCGCTTGCGTCCCGGCGCGCGGTTGCCGACCGAGAAGGCCATGATGTCGGCGACCGGCGTCAGCCGCACCGTGGTGCGCGAGGCGGTGGCGTGCTTGCGCGCGGACGGACTCGTCGTCGTGCGCCAAGGCGTCGGCGCCTTTGTCGCTCATCACGCGCGGCGACCGTTCCGCATCGAGGTGGATGATCTGCACTCGCTGCACGAGGCCATGCAGATCATGGAGCTGCGCACCGGCGTGGAGATCGAAGCTGCCGGACTTGCGGCGGAGCGCGGCGAGGCGACGCAATTCGCCGGCATCGCCACGGCCTATGAAATGATCGAGGGCGCGATCGAGCGCGGCGAAACCGCCGTTGACGAGGATTTCGCGTTCCACTGCAGCATCGCCGACGCCACCGGCAATTCGCAGTTCCGGCGGTTCCTGGAATATCTCGGCCGTTTCATCATTCCGCGGCAGAGCATTCGCAGGAGCCTGCCGCGCATGGACGATCAGCGCAGCTACTTGATGCGCATTCAGCGCGAGCATCTCGAAATTCTCGATTGCATCCGCGAGCAGGCGCCGGCGCGGGCGCGGGCCGCGATGCGGCGCCACCTCACCAATAGCCGCCGCCGCTATCAGACGCTGCAAGCCGAATTCGGCGACAGTGAACGATCCGCGGGCGCGTCGTCTTGAGCAACGCCACAGGGGATCCATGCAGACAGTTCTGGTGACGGGCGCTGCGGGCGGAATCGGCACGCAGCTGCGCAGCCTCCTCAAAGGGGTCTATCCGCGCCTTCGCTTCAGCGATATTCGCACGCCGGCCGACCTCGCCGGCGACCCGGCGTTCATGCAAGCCGATATCTCCGATCTCGCGCAAGTCGAAAAGATCGTCGAGGGCGTCGATGGCATCGTTCACCTCGGCGGCGAGTCCGTCGAGCAGTCATGGGACCGCATTCTCAACGCCAATATCATCGGCTGCTACAATCTGTTCGAGGCGGCGCGCCGCAAGAAGGTCAAGCGCGTCGTGTTCGCGTCGTCGAACCATGCTGTCGGCTTTTATCCGCGGCAGCGGCGCGTCGGCATCGGCGATCCGGCGCGTCCGGATTCGCGTTATGGCGTCAGCAAGGCATTCGGCGAGGCGATCGGCGCGCTCTATGCGTATAAGCACGGACTGCGGGTGACCTGCATTCGCATCGGCAATTTCGCCGATACGCCGGTCGATGTCCGGCGGCTGTCGATCTGGCTCAAGCCGGAAGACCTGGTGCAGCTGATCCGGATCGGACTCGAACATCAAGATCTGCGCTATGAGATCTTCTTCGGCGCTTCCGACAATGCGCGCAGCTTCTGGGACAATGAGCCGGCGTTTCGCTACGGCTATCGCCCGACCGGCCGCGCCGAGGATTACGCCGAGGCCGCGCTTGCGGCGCAACAGTCGATCGCCGCCGATCCCATCGCCGACTGGTACGAGGGCGGGCCGTTCTGCAGCAACGAATTCGACGCCGATCCCGACCCGGCAAAGATTTGAGAATGCGTGCCGGCCGCAGCGCTAGCGCACCTTGAGAATGAGCTTGCCGCGGAAGTGCCGCGACTGGCTGAGCCGGTGCGCTTCCATCGCTTCTGACAGCGGATAGAGCTTGATCTCCGGCACACGGATCGCACCCGCCGCGAACAGCTGCGCGGTCTGTTCGAGCGGGGCGCGGGCGCGCGCCACTTTCGGTCGCAGCGAGGTCACGTCGCCGCGCGGCGATTTCGGCGCTTCCATGCCCGACGCGATGAAGGCGGCGCGGCCGCCGGGCTTGAGCACCGTGAAGCATTTGTCCGCCACGTCGCCGCCGACGGTGTCGAATACGGCATCGACGCCGGACACGATCTTGGTGAAATCTTGTGCCGTGTAGTCGATGACCTCGTCGGCACCGAGACTTTTCACATAATCGCGGTTGGCCGGGCTGGTCGTCGTGATCACATGCGCGCCGATATGTTTGGCGAACTGGATGGCGAAGCCGGCGACGCCGCCGGCGCCGCCTTGGATGAGGATGGTCTCGCCGCGCTTGAGCTTCAGCGTGTTCTCGACCGAGTCGATCGCCGTCAGGCCGGTCAGCGCAAGCGCCGCAGCGTTCACATGCGACAATGCGTCGGGCTTCTTGGCGATGATCGCAGCCGTGATCGCAAGCTTCTCGCAATAGGTGCCTTCGCGGCCGCCTTCGAGCACGCCGAACACGGCATCGCCCGCTTTGAGATCGGTCACGCCCGCGCCGACGGCCGAAACCACGCCGGAGAAATCGCGGCCCGGAATGAAGGGCGGCTTGGCGTCGGCATGGCGCGGATAGTTGCCGGAACGGAATTTCCAGTCGGCGGCGTTGATGCTGGCGGCGTGCACATCCACCAGCACTTGTCCGGCCGCGGCTGAGGGATCGGGCAGGCCGCCGTAGCGCAGCACTTCAGGCCCGCCGAATTGCTCGAAATAGATCGCTTTCATCGTGATGACCTTCCCGGACTGGTGACCGATTTCGGCGGCAGTTATGGCCGGATCAGAGCCGCGCCGCCCTCAGGTGTCGCAAGCGCAGTGCGGCCGCGCAAGGGGGACTTCATGGGACTTCGTGAGGCTTCGGCCGCAAAGGACTGCGCTCGCAATCGAGCTTCCGCGGCGAGCGGCGGACCGGTATTTTTCAACGCGGCAAAAAAGCTTTATATCCGCCGTGCGAGGGCGAAAATCGCCTCGGACAAGGGAGGCACTATGGGGCGGGTTGCGGTCGCATGGCTGATCAGCGCGGCGGTGTCGGCATGCTTGGCGAATGGCGCGCACGCCAAGGGCCAAGTGATCGGCGTGTCCTGGTCGAATTTCCAGGAAGAACGCTACAAGATCGATGAAGCCGCGATGAAGGCGGCGATCGCGCAAGCCGGAGATACATATATATCCGCCGATGCGCAATCGTCGGCGCAGAAGCAATTGACCGATATCGAAAGCCTGATCGCGCAGCACGCCAATGTGCTGATCGTGCTGGCGCAGGATTCTTCCGCTGTCGCGCCCGCGGTGCAGAAGGCGGTCGACGAGGGCATTCCCGTGATCGGCTATGATCGCCTGATCGAAAATCCGGACGCCTTCTACATCACTTTCGACAACAAAGAAGTCGGCCGCATGCAGGCGCGCGGCGTCATGGCGGTAAAGCCGGAGGGCAATTATGCCTTCATCAAGGGCGCCGCGACCGATCCAAACGCCGACTTCCTGTTCGCGGGCCAGATGGAGGTGCTCAAGGACGCCATCGCCTCGGGCAAGATCAAGAATGTCGGCGAGGCCTATACCGACGGCTGGCTGCCGGCCAATGCGCAAAAGAACATGGAGCAGATTCTGACCAAGACCAACAACAAGGTCGATGCGGTGGTGGCTTCGAACGACGGCACGGCCGGCGGCGCCATCGCCGCGCTTGCGGGGCAGGGCCTTGCCGGCGCCGTGCCGGTTTCGGGGCAAGATGGCGATCATGCCGCGCTCAATCGCATCGCCCGCGGCACGCAGACCGTCTCCGTGTGGAAGGACTCGCGCGCGCTCGGCAAGAAGGCGATCGAAGTCGCGGTCCTGCTCGCCGAAGGCAAAAAGATGAGCGACGTGCCGGGCGTGGTGACGTTCACCGGCGGGCCAAAAAAGATTCCGATGAAGGCGCTGCTTCTCAGGCCGGTGCCGATCACCAAGGACAATCTCGACATCGTCATCGATGCCGGCTGGATCAGGCGCGACGAGCTCTGCCAGGGCGTAAAATCTGGCAGCGTGAAGGTCTGCGGCTAGAACGTGATTTTGCGTCTTCTCAAATCCGCCGAGCTCGACACCCGCATGCTTGGCATGGTTTTGGCGCTCGCGCTGATTTGGATCGGCTTTCACATCCTGTCCGGCGGTCTGTTCCTCACCCCGCGCAATCTGTGGAATCTCTCGGTGCAGTCGTCGTCGGTCGCCATCATGGCGACCGGCATGGTGCTCGTCATCGTTACGCGCAATATCGATCTGTCGATCGGCTCGATGCTCGGCTTCATCGGCATGGTCATGGGCGTGATCCAGGTCGACGTGCTGCCGAAATTTCTCGGCTTCGAGCATCCGGCCACCTGGATCGTCGCGCTCGGCGCCGGGCTCGTGCTCGGCGTGATGCTCGGTGCCTTCCAGGGCGCCTTGATCGCCTATCTCGGCATTCCGTCCTTCATCGTCACGCTGGGCGGGTTTCTGGTCTGGCGCGGCGCGGCCTGGTGGGTGACGAGCGGGCAGACCGCGGCGCCGCTCGACACCACGTTCAAGCTGATGGGCGGCGGACCGGAAGGCTCGATCGGTGCGGCTTGGAGCTGGACGCTCGGCCTCTTGGGCTGTGCCGCGATTATCGCGCTGCTGGCGCATAGCCGCGGCAGGCGCAAACAATTTCAATTTCCGCTGCGGCCGATGGCGGCCGAGGTCTTTCTTGGGGTGGCCGCTGCGCTGCTCATTCTCGGCGCCGTTGCCGTCGCCAATGCCTATCCCTGGCCGATCGGCACCGTGCGCCGTTATGCGCAGGCCAACCACATCGCGCTGCCCGACCGCGGGCTATTCATCGCGCATGGCTTTGCCATTCCCGTGCTCATCGCGGTCGCCGCCGGGATCGTCGTGACCTTTCTCGCCACACGCACGCGGTTCGGCCGCTACGTCTATGCCATCGGCGGCAATCCGGAAGCCGCCGAGCTTGCCGGCATCAATACGCGCTGGGTGATCGTGAAAGTGTTCATGCTGATGGGCCTGCTCGCCGCCGTCAGCGCCGCGATTTCGATCGCGCGACTTGACGCGGCGACCAATTCCGAAGGCACGCTGGCCGAGCTTCTGGTCATCGCCGCAGCCGTGATCGGCGGCACCTCGCTGTCCGGCGGCACCGGCACCATTGCCGGCGCGATGCTTGGCGCGGTGCTGATGCAATCGCTGCAATCGGGCATGGTGCTGCTCGGCGTCGATACGCCGTTGCAGAACATCGTCGTCGGCGTCGTGCTGGTGCTCGCGGTGTGGCTGGACACTATCTATCGGCGGAGACGGGTGTCATGAGCCCGCCGCTTGTCGCGATGCGTGACGTCTCGCTCGCTTTCGGCGGCATTCATGCCGTCGATCGGGTTTCCGTCGAGCTCTATGCCGGCGAGGTGGTGGCGCTCCTCGGCCATAACGGCGCCGGCAAATCATCGCTGGTCAAGATTCTCTCCGGCGCCTATCGCCGCGATTCCGGCAGCATCGCCATTCGCGGCGAAGAAGCTGCGATCGCCAATCCGCGCGACGCCAAGCGTTACGGCATCGAGACGATCTACCAGACGCTCGCGCTCGCCGACAATGTCGACACCGCCGCCAATCTTTTTCTCGGCCGCGAATTGCGCACGCGCTTCGGCACGCTCGACGACATCGCTATGGAGGCGGAGGCGCGCAAGGTGATGGGCCGCCTCAATCCGCATTTCCAGCGCTTCAAAGACCCGGTCAAGGCTCTCTCGGGCGGCCAGCGCCAGTCGGTCGCCATTGCGCGGGCGATCTTGTTCAATGCGCAGATCCTGATCATGGACGAGCCGACCGCGGCGCTCGGCCCGCAGGAGGCCGCGCAGGTCGCCGACCTGGTCCGGCAGCTCAAGGCCGACGGGCTCGGCATCTTCCTCATCAGCCACGACATCCACGACGTCTTCGATCTCGCCGACCGCATCTGCGTCATGAAGAACGGCGCGGTGGTCGGTACCGCGCGTACCGCCGATGTCACCAAGGACGACGTGCTCGGCATGATTATCCTTGGCAAGTGTCCGCCCGGCGCCGTCCCGGGGCCCGGCGGCGTGGCTGCGCCGGATCGAATGGCCGACGAGCGGCCGCTGTGATTGCCGGCGGTTGCCGCACCGCTGCGCTGATCAAAAGACCTTCGCTAAGTCCTTGGTCCACTGGAGATAGTTTGCCGCCGGCAAAAGTTGCGATCTCTCGACCTTTGCTATCTTCGCCCAAACCTGTTGCGCCGATGTCACAGCAATTTATGCGAGTATAGGCTAAAAGTATCTCGGGACATGACGGGGGTGTCGACATGAAAAAGCTTCTCACGCTTGCCGCGGTGCTTGCCTTGAGCGCACCGCTTACCGCTTTCGCTGCTGACCTGCCGCAGCCGCCGCCGCCGATGCCGCGCGCTCCGGCCTTCGTGCCGCCGCCGTTCACCTGGACGGGCTTTTATGTCGGCGTCAACGGTGGCTATGGCTGGGGCAACTGGAGCGACGGCCTTGGCGACTCGTTCAATTCGAACGGCGGCCTCGCCGGCGGAACGATCGGCTTCAATTACCAGTGGAACTGGTTCGTCGCCGGCTTCGAGGGCGATATCGACTGGTCGGGCATGCAGTGGAGTCAAAGTGCGACTGCGTCCGGCACTTTCTTCGGTGACCCTGTCTCTGGGTCCGCATCGGTCACCTACAAGAATAATATTCTCAGCACGTTCGCGGCTCGGTTCGGCGTGGCCGTTGACCACGCGCTGTTCTACGGCAAGGCTGGTGGCGCCTGGACCCAGGAGGAGTTCAACGGGTCAGGATCGCTGACGGTTGCCGGCGTCGGTACCGCCAGCATCTCCGGATCAAACTCGTTCGACCGATTGGGCTGGATGGTGGGCGTCGGCGCCGAATATGCATTCACCACCAATCTCACCGCGAAGATCGAATACAACTACATCGATTTCGGCACCGAAAACGACACGATCACTTTCGCGGGCACGCCGATCGGCGTGGTTCCGTCGAAGCTCAACATGAGCGTGGTCAAGGTCGGCGTGAACTGGCTGTTCAACGGCAGCTAGGCCTCAGCGCTCGTAGATACTGGCGTAAGCCGAAAAAAGCGCGTGTCGATTCTTCGGCACGCGCTTTGATTTTGGCCGAGCCACTTCGCGGCCAATTTGCGGCAGAGAAGGGGTAATTCTTTGGAAACCGTCATGGTTATCGACAGACACCTGTTGCATCGAGGTGACATCAATTCGCGCGCGCTTGGGCTATAGAGCGGGCGGGGGGCATGTTGGGGCATGACGGGGTGCCATATGAAGAAGTTACTGACGCTCGCCGCGGTGCTCGCAATGAGTGCGCCGCTGACCGCTTTCGCTGCCGACCTGCCGCAGCCGCCTCCGCCGATGCCGCGCGCTCCGGCCTTCGTGCCGCCGCCGCCGTTCACCTGGACGGGGTTCTATGTCGGTGTCAACGGCGGCTATAGCTGGAACAATTGGACCGACGGTCTCGGGGATTCGTTTAACGCCAATGGCGGTATCGCCGGCGGAACGATCGGCTTCAATTACCAATGGAACTGGTTCGTCGCCGGCTTCGAAGGCGACGTCGACTGGGCTGGGAACAAGTTTAGCCAGACTCAGACCGATTCGGAGTTTGGCGGCACCAGCGTCGCCACCCTCAACTACAAGAACAATGTTCTGAGCACTTTCGCGGCCCGCTTTGGCGTGGCCGCCGACCATGCGCTGTTCTACGGCAAGGCCGGTGGTGCGTGGACCCAAGAGAAGTATACCATAAGTGGAACCGATCCGAATTTTGGCACGTTATCAGCCTCCAATTCGTTCGATCGCCTAGGCTGGATGGTTGGTGCGGGTGTCGAATATGCCTTCACCAACAATCTCACCGCGAAGATCGAATACAACTACATCAACTTCGGCAGCGACAACCAAACACTGACGCTGAATACGTCCACCCTTGGTCCGCTGACTGGCACGATCACGAGCAAGCCGACCATGAACGTCGTAAAGGTCGGCTTGAACTGGCTGTTCAACGGCTCGTAGGCCATCGCTTCTCTTACGAGGATAAAGCCCGGCGTGGCGCGAGCCCTGCCGGGCTTTGCTGTTATAGTCCCGCCATGCGTCGGCAATTGCTCGAAACCATTCTCAAATCCGTCCCGGAAAGCAGCGTTTACAGCGGCAAGTCCGTCCTCGTCACCGGGGCCAGCGGTCAGATCGGCTTGAATGTGCTCGCGCTCGCGCTCGCCCGCGGCGCGCAGGTGGTCGCGGTGGTCCACGCCACGCCGCTGGAATTTACTCATCCGCGCTTGACGCAATTGCAGGCCGACCTGACGGCACCGGCGTCCGCCGCCTTTCCGCGCGCCGATATTCTTATCCACACCGCGCCGATCTGGGTCTTGCCCCATGCGCTGCCGGCGATCATGGCGGCGGGCACCGGGCGCGCCGTGGTGTTCGGTTCGCAATCCGTGTTCGGCAAGCGCGAGTCGGCAAACGCCGCTGAACAGGCGGTGGTCGACAGTCTTGTCGGCGGCGAGGAAAAAGTCGCGCGGCTTGCGGCCGAGCGGGGGCTCGATCTCACCGTGCTGCGGCCGACCATGACCTATGGCATGGGGCTCGACGTCAACATCACCCGCATGGCGCGGACGATCCGGCGCTTTTATTTCGTGCCGATCTGCAATCCGGCCAGCGGTCTGCGGCAGCCGGTTCATGCCGGCGATCTCGCGGAGGCGGCGCTCGCGGCCTGGGACAAGCCCGCGACGTTCGGCAAGAGCTACAATCTCGGCGGCGGCGATCAGATTCCATATCGCGCCATGGTGCAGCGGCTGTTTGTTCATCTGGGCCGAACCCCGCGGCTTGTGCCGCTGCCGCTCTTGCCGCAAGCCCTCGACGCCGTGAACCGGCTGTTCCCGGCGCTCCACATCAATGGCGAGATCGCACGCCGCATGAATCGCGATCTCGTCTCCGATAACGGGCCCGCAGCGCGGGATTTCGGCTATCAGCCGCGCGCGTTTTTGGCCGGCGATGTGATCCTTTAGAAAATTTTCGGAAAAAGACGATCGTGCTGTCGCAATTTCCGTAGCCGCGCTGCGCCGCTAGAGCGTGGTAAGCGGCTGCGGTCCAGGCGGCATGTAAGTAGTTCTACTCAGCTTTGCATGAATGCAGCGAACAATCCGGCAATTGCCGAATTGTTGATGAAGGCATCTTCTGCGCTTGTCGTTGCTGCCTTCCTTTCGCCAAGTCTGCTGTTACCATTGGTCAAGTCTGCTGTTACCATTGTCGATATGGGGGGGTGAGTCGCCCTCGTCGTTTGTGCGTATACGCGCGCAGATGGCGTAGGAGATTGCCGACTGCCGGGACCAGTGTTGCGGCCTGACTGAGAGCCCGCAGAGCGATGGCTGTTTCAGTGCTGTCGCTGGAGTCTCGCGGTGTTTAGGCGTGTCGCCTTTCAAGGCGCATGGCCTTCAACGAACGGACAATCGCATGCGCTCAATCATCACAGTTCCCGTCATCACAGTTCCCGTCATCGCTGCCACGACTGCTTTGATCATTGCCTCGAGCGCTGTGCCGGCCGGCGCTCGAGACGACGGCCGTTATGCCGGATCGCCGCTCAAGGCATGGTTCGACCGGCTCGCGAGCACAAAAGGACTTTGTTGCTCCTTCGCCGACGGCGTCACCATCGAAGATGTCGATTGGGATACCGGCGGCGCGAAAGGCGGTTATCGCGTTCGTCTCGGCGGCGTGTGGATCGACGTGCCCGAGGCCGCGCTGGTGAAGGAGCCGAACAAATTCGGGCCCGCCGTGGTGTGGCCCTATCGCGACGTCGACGGCGTCACGCAGATCCGCTGCTTCCTTCCCGGGGCCGGAACGTAGCGCAGTCTGCGACATACCACTTCTGCAAGCATGCTGCGCCGCTGCACGGCAAGCGCGGAGCAGGGCGCTATCGTCCCGAGCGTAGACAATTTCCCGTCGGGCGATAACATTGATGCGCGTATCGGAGGGTAAGGACCGGTTCCGATACATGAAAAAAAGACGGGAGGAGAACGCCGGTGAAGACGATCGTTCGCCTTTTGCTGACGGCCGCGATCGCGTTTGGCCTTCCGGTTTGTAGCTGGGCGCAGACGTATCCCGCCAAGCCGATCAGGATCATTGTGCCGTCGCCCGGAGGCGCCACCACAGATACCTTGGCGCGCATCATTGCCGAGAGGCTTCAAGAGAAATGGAGCCAGCCGGTCATCGTCGACAACCGCGGCGGCGCCGCCGGCAATATCGGCGCCGAAGAGGCGATCAAATCTGCGCCGGACGGCTACACTCTGTTTTTCTCCTATCCGGCACCTTTGGTGGTGAACAAGGCCCTTTACACGACGCTCACGTATGATCCGGACCGCTTCGTTCCGATCTCGCTCGTGGCCGTCGTGCCGCTCGTGCTTGCCGTCAACCCGAATTTGGCGGTCTCCGACGTCCAGCAGTTGATCGCCTTTGCAAAGGCGCACCCGAACCAGCTGAATTATGCCTCGCAGGGCTACGGCACGACCGGCTATCTTGCCGGCGAGCTGTTCAAATCAATGGCGGGAATTGAGATCGTTCACGTCCCCTACAAGGGCAGCACGCCTGCGCTGACCGACCTCCTGAGCGGTCAAGTCCAGATGATGTTCGTCGAGCTCAGCACTGTGATCAGCCAGATCAACGCCGGCAAGCTGCGTGCCCTCGCGGTGGGTAGCGAAAGCCGCAACCGGATCCTGTCCGATGTGCCGGCGATGACCGAGGTGCTGCCCGGTTTCCAGGCTTCAACCTGGTTCGGCATGGTCGCCCCGCCGGGGACGCCCGCAGAGATCGTCGGCCAGATTTCATCTGCCGTTGCCGAAGCGCTCCGTGAGCCGGACGTCGCCAAGCGCTTCGTCGACATGAGCGCCAATGCGGTCGGCGACACGCCCGCGGAGATGGCGGTCTTTCTTCGCCAGGAGCGCGAACGTTGGGGCAAGGTGATCCGCGCATCCGGGGCCAAAGCGGAGTGAGCAGAATGCGTCACATCCGCGCCGCCGGCTGTCCTAATTGGCTCTAAGCCCCATCCGCGCTAGGCGCGGCAGCACCTCGGCGCAGAAATACGGCGCCTCATTGAGATAGTTCACGAAGGAGATCGCGATGCCGCGCACCCCGGCGCGGCTGATGGCGGCGAATTCCTCGGCGACCCTGTCTGGTGTTCCAACGAACGGATAGCCTCCGATGCCGCTCTCCGCTTGCAACGCGCGTTTGGCGGAATATTCGCCGGCGGCGGTGTTTTGCGGCGTGATGTTCTTGAGCGCGAGCATTTGCTCGATGGCAGGCCAGTCCGCGTTCTCGACGTTGGCGTGGCGATGATAGTCCTCGGCCTCCCGTTGCGTGGGCCGGCAGATCACCTGTCCTTGCGTATAGACCTCGATCTCCCGCCCGAATTGGCGGGCCTCATCCTTGATGCCGCGGACTTGCTGCACGATGCGATCGAATGCGCTGACATCGATCGAGTCGCCTGCAGTGCCGGCAAGCGCAAGGCGCATCGCCCCGGTCGATGTGAAGAAGGCGTCGCAATTGCGCAGGGCGAAGGCCTGGCCGGCGCCGGACCTGCCGGCGTTCATGATCACCGGACGGACGCCGCTAAATGGCTTCGGCTTGGCGCGCACTCCGGCAAGCTTGAAGAATTTGCCGTCGAAATCGAATTCATCCTCCGACCAGGCCCGCTTGACCACGTCGATCCACTCTTGAGCGAACTCGTAGCGGTCTCCGTGTTCCCGCTGTTGCACCCCGAACATTGCGAATTCATCTTCATTCCAGCCCGCGACGATGTTCAGTCCGAAGCGGCCTTGTCCGATATGGTCGGCGGTGACGAATTCCTTGGCGGCGATCAGCGGGTGGAACAGCGGCGCGTGCACGGTGCCGAAGATGGTGATGCGCCGCGTCGCCGAGAGCAGGCCGCAAGCCCAGGTCACTGTCTCGAGCGTCGTGCCATGGAAGTCGCTGCCGCCGCCATAGCCCTTCCAGCGGCCGATCGGCAGCAGGAAATCGATGCCAGCGTCGTCGGCCAAGCGTGCAAGCTCGAGGCAATCCGGCCAATTCGCGAGCCAGCGCTCCGGCACCAGTGTCGCGGTGCGTGCCGACGAGCAATTCGCCCCGAAGAAACCGATCTTCAACGCATTGGCGTTGTGCATCTCGCGGCGACTGCGCAAAGATCCATTTTCAACCGGCACCGACATGCACCTTCCCGATCGATCCCATTTCAAGATTTTTCCGGCGCACAGGCAAGCGAAAATCGGCGGCAGACGGGAGCGGGGCCGTTAGTCCTTGGTATCGCCGGGCCGACCGATGATACCGGCAGCGTGTCGGTTGGGCCGCCGCCATAAGGCGATTTCAACGAGCGAAGAAGCCTATGCCCCCCGGGGGCGGGGCGCGCACGTGAAAAGACAGGCAAATACGACGGCGATTTTGCATCGCGCGAGCGATACCCGCGGTCAGTGTAGCATTGGTCCTAATCACCCCAAGAATCAGGCATAATGAGGCAGGGGCGTTGGGGAGGCCGCAATGCGCGCGTTCCTAGCCTTCATCGTGCCGATCCTGTGTGCGCTCTATCTGCTCGACAAGTACGAGTTCGATGGGCGCTACGCCAATGCGCTTTGGCTGCGCGGCAGCAGCGCTGGTCAGCAGTATCAGCAGCAACTAAAACATTGGTGGCAACACCATTGAAATGCAGAGCCGCAGACCGCGCGACTCGATGCATGCTAGGTCGCCCTATTGGCATGGGAATAATTACAGCTCTGCGCTGTTAGTTACCCTTGGAGGGCCAGGAGGCGAGCGTGAAGCGAGTCTTGTTCGCACTCGGTGTTTGCGTCTTCGCTATTGGGTTTGTGACCGAGGCGAAAGCGCAAAATTATCCCTGGTGCGCCGTGTATGACACGGGCGCCGCGCCCGTTAACTGCGGTTTTGTCAGTTTTGAGCAGTGCATGGCCACCGTGCGCGGTATCGGCGGCTTCTGCCAGCGGAATGACTGGTATCGACCGCCGTCCGGACGACACGCACCCGCAAGGTAGTCGCAGCCACTGGTCCGGCTCGATCAATCCGGGGAACCTGGACTTTTTTCTCCCATCGATTTCGTCGGCCGCATCGCGCCGCTTGCTCATAAGCGCTTAGCGTTTCGCAAGCGTCTTCGGTTGCGTTGAGAATGACGTAACATAGTGGAGCAGGAAGCTGCTTCGGCATTTGGCATGACTCTAAAAGCCTATCGCAGATGGGAAAAAGAAGGGGTTCACGGCGCCGGTGATAAGGCCTGCCGAAGGTCCATCAGACGTTCGACGTTTGGCTGGGGCGGTTCATCGGCGGACTGGAATATGGTCCGCCGCCGTGCTTCAAACCCCGTGTGGTCGATTATGCGCGCGAGGCGGCACGCGCTTGCCCGCGCCTGCCAAGGCCGAGGTTGCTTTGTTTGGTACCGCTATGTTGGGACTTCTAAAGGACTTGCTGTATGTTGTTGCGGTTATCGTGGCTCTCCTTGGGCTCGCTTTGTGGTCTGGTCCTGGTGAAATTCATTTAACGACGGGAAAAACCTGTCTTGAAATCGTCGATAGGCTTGCGGCACGAGCGGATCGGAGCCTAACCCCGGCCGAGCGGACTGATCTTGCCAACTGTGGCGTGCCTTAGGAGCGTCGAAAAAGCGCGGTGCTGGCGCCGCGCACCTCGTGAAACTTCAACCGGCCGGTTCTTCGTCGTTGCCGCCATCGCAGGCGCCGCCGCCGCTCGCCGGAATGACAAGGTGGCTGCGCCGGCACTTGGTATAACGGTTCCGGCAACCGCGGGCTTTGAATCTCGCTCAATTGCGTGAGTGACGCCGCTGCAAGGAATGGTGAGCCCAGTGGCTAGGTCGTTTTACAAAGGGGAAGTAGATCAACCCTTGGCGGCCGCTGGGCTCGATCCCAACGTAATCCAAACCGCGCCGACGAACACTGAGACAAATTGCCCGCGAAGACCCGTGCAGGCGTGTCGCCGGGTGGCCACCATCAACGTGGTGTTTGCACGCGAAGGCCGGCAGAGTGCTGCCCCGGCGATGACCGAGACTTTCTCATGAAAATATGCGAGGTTCTGGCGCATGCATTTTTCAATGATAAGCCAGCCCGCTTCGGGAGAGGGCGGACAGTAGCCAACCGTCGCGCGTAGTCGCCGTCATCGGCACCACGTCTTTGCTTCGTGGTTATGTCTATTCGAGACGATGGTGCGTTTCTTCGGAAACACACAGTCACAACATGAACGCGATTTAATTTGTCAGATTCGGCGGCATGGCTCACAAAGGCGAGCGCTATCTGCTGGCATCCGTCGCCCCCGCCAGCAGATAGCCCCAAAGGGGCGGATCGAAAGGTCCGCCCCCGCTGCATGCGCTTGGCGCGTTTGTCTGCAGACTCACGGCTTTTTGGCGCGAGCCGAATCAGATAAACGAGGTCATCGCGCAAGCTGGGGCAACGCAATGGAGCCGAGCTTAGCGCCAGCGCGCGTGCTGCTATTCGCTATTTCTTTTGCGCGGCGTTCGCATTCGTCTCAGCATCATTCGGCTCGGCGTGGCAGCTATCTTCATTCCACCTGTCTTCATTCCACCTGTCTTCATCCCACATCGGCAGTTCGCTGTTCGTGTTGGCTGCATGTTTTCTCAATTTCGAGCGCCAGTCGGGCTTTGCGGGCTGGGCTTTCGTCAAGGTGCTCGCGCTTGCAGTTAGCTTTGGTCTGCCGCGGCCGTCACAATGGATGGGGTTGATCAGGTCGACCACGGTCGCGGTGGCTTCGGCGTCTCAATGGCAATTTGCCTGACCAGGCAATTTGTTTGACCGGGCAATTTGTTTGACAAGGAAGGTCTTACCACCGCCGATCTCCCTCGACGGGGCTTTTTATTGCCGTGCGCCGGATAGAGACCCCGATTGGGATTTATCACAGTAGTTGGGGCGGATAAGGTTTTCGTATGTTCTTCGCGCAAGGACCACCGCAGGGACTGATGCGGCGGTTCCCCAACCAACCTTAGCCCCGGTACCGCAATGCCGGGGCTTTTTTATGTGGATGTGTTTCGCGTGCAATTTTGAGCGCCGATAGACGGTCAAGTTGCGGCCATGACGCCCGCAGTCGCTCCGGCCGACGCGTCGATTGCAATTGATGTGCTTCCGTCGTTTCCGAGATTTCCGGCGCGAGTCAGGCGGCGATCCTGGTGGGCGTTCAAAAGTCGACTGTAAAAACACATGCGAAATCGCGGTCGGCTAAGCGGGTTTGAAACCGACATGCCGCGCGCGAAGCAGCGCGCCAAAATGCAAGGCTCAAATCTGCATGTCCATGATTTGCGCGGGACAGCGGCGACGAAATTCTATATCGCCGAAATTCCAATTCGGATCATTGCGGAGATTTTGGCTTGGAGCGAAGAGGACGTTGAAAAAATCATCCGGCGCTATGTCGCGCGCGCCGCGGCAACCAAAGCGCTTATTCGTAACCCTGCAAAACTCTCCGCAAAACCGGCAGGGCAAACGTAGGTTAGGTGTTGGCGACCCCGGCAGGATTCGAACCTGCGACCTTCAGCTTAGAAGGCTGTTGCTCTATCCCCTGAGCTACGGGGCCGTAAGGGTTTTTTACGCCTGGGTACTTTTTGGGTACTCAGGCCCCGACGCTATATAGCACCACTTGCCGCCAGAGATATGGTGTGAAGGCCCATTATCCCCTTGCGGAACATGAGGCGTTGGTCGGGAAATCGGAGGGCGGCGGTCGAGCGCAACGTTGCTTGTCGCGATACGCTTTCGCCCTGCGCACACGCATTGGAAGGTAGCGTCCTATTCGGTCTCGTTCGTCCGGATTTGCGCGAAATGTGACTGCCATCCAGAGGCGTCTCTCAGTGCCGTAGGTGGCCGACGGGCTGCGCGAGCTGGAATCATCTACGGCGACAGCGCCGCACGGTGCGTGAGCGCCGAGGTCGAAGCACAAGCCTTGATCGCGACGGCGGCCGCGCTTGGGCGGGACTGCTGATTGAGGCCGTGGTTCTTGGCACGAATTTGCGGGGTTGACGGCCTGTATCCAACGATCGCGTACTTGCGTCCTATTTTTGCACGAACTCTCGGCGCTGCGGCGAGCCGCCCCGTCTGATTGGAACCTTGTGAAGAGGTGAGGGTTTCTCCAGGTATTGGAGATCGCCATGGATGAAAATCGGATCGAAGGTACCGCACGAAACTTCGGCGGGAAAGTTCAGGAGGGATTTGGCCGCGTTACCGGGAACGCGCAGACACAGGCAGAGGGCGTGCTCAATCAGGCTGCCGGAGCAGCTCAGGATTTGTATGGTCAGGGTGCCGACAAGGCACGTCAAACGGCAAAGACACTCGACTCGTTGTTGCGAGAAACCATCGAAACGCAGCCCTATGCAACCGCTCTTGTCGCACTCGGAGTTGGCTGGCTGCTGGGCCGCCTCCATCGACCATTCTGAGATGGACAACGTTGCGGGACAACGATGCGGTATGGCCGGAGGCTTGAAGGACTCGCCCGTGAAATCGCGGTGTTGATTTAATCGCCAAGCCACCGTTGCACTCAACTACGCCGTAGCGATCGCGATCGCCATCCATGACCGAACAGCTGGACCGAACCGCTGGCCACCGCGTCGTTACGGAACGTCAATACGGACAGTCGCCATGCGTCGATTTTCTTCGTCTCGGCGGACAGAATTGTGAAAGACGAATCCGCGATCCTTACTGAGGTCAACAAAGGAATGTCGGATTCGATCGCCGCTCTGAACGCTTGGGACCCTTTCCGCGGCTTCAAGTTGCCGCGCTTGCTCAGCAGCGCAACGCCGCATCCGATGCGAAGTCCCGCGTCACTGCTTGCGCTGCGGTGAGCGCGTCATCGCCATCGAGATGGCGCGTCGACTCCGGTCCCGGTTCTGTGCGGCTTGGCTCATCACTTCTCCGCGTCGATGATTGCCCGCGTCGATAACCATGTCCACGCCGGAAGCCGTGCTAACGATTGATCCGGCCGTTGCTGATTTTCGCTGCTTGTCCAGTTGAGGCGGTCGCCCGGTACAAGGATGCCGCTGCGGTGCGCCGTGAACGCTTGTTGCCGAGTCAACGACTAAGGCGCGGGATCAAACCGGAATTGTTCGCACACTTGTGGGCAAAGTTTTGCAAAAGGTTACGGATTGTGGCGGCTGTCTCGGTCACGACCTCGACACGATCTTTGCCTCAAATTTGGTCGCGGGCCGGATTGCATTTCTCTTCTTTCTCATGCCCGCCTGGGAGGATTTTCCATGCTCTCGCTTTTTCGCGCCGGCCTTGCGGCTGCGGCTCTCGCCGCGTGCTTGGCCGTTGCCTGCACCTGCGCGACCACTGGCGCCACCGCCGCGGACAAACCCTTCACCAATGACGATCTGGCGACCAGCGCGGTTCAGCTCGAGGCGCAGATCAAGTCCGACGCCGGCACGCCGGCGAAGCCGGTCGATCAGCTCAAGCGCGATGCCGACGCGGCTTTCGCCAAGAACGATTTCCGCACCGGGATGACGGTGCTTGATCAGATTGTGGCCGCGGCGCCCAACGATGCCGCGACGTGGCTCCGCCTCGCCCACACCATCCAGCAAATCCGACCCGGCAACGACAATGAGCGCGCCATGCTGCTCGAACGCGCTTCGAGCGCGGCCTATCTCGCCTACCAGCGCGCCGCCGACCGCAACCTGGAGGCCGACAGTCTGGCGTTTCTCGGCACGCTGTTGAGCCAGCGCCAGATCTGGCGGCCGGCGCTGGATGCGCTGCGGCTGTCGCTCGAACTGCGCGAGGTCGCGGCGGTGCGCGGGCAATACGAGCGGCTGCGCGACCAATACGGCTTCCGCGTGCTCAATTATACGGTCGATGCCGACACGGCTTCGCCGCGCGCCTGCTTCCAGTTCTCCGAAGACATGCCCGCGCGCACCGATTTCTCGCCCTTCGTCGCGGTCGCCGGCATCGACAAGCCGGCGCTGTCGGTCACCGACAAGCAGCTTTGCGTCGAGGGCCTCGATCACGGCCAGACCTATACGATGACCTTGCGCGCCGGCCTGCCGTCGGTGGTGCATGAGACGCTGTCGAAATCATCCGCCTTCGCCATCTACGTGCGCGACCGCAAGCCGTCGGTGCGCTTTACCACCTCGGCCTATGTGCTGCCGCGCACCGGCCAGCAGGGCATTCCGGTCGTCAGCGTCAACAGCAAGTCGGTCTGGGTCGAGGTTTATCGCATCAGCGACCGCAATCTGATCGACACCATCTCGACCAGCGGTTTCGGCGCCGGAGATTTCCAGAACAGCCTGAGCCGCTCCGATATCGACCAACTGAAGAATTCGCGCGGCGTGGAAGTGTGGAAGGGCACGCTCGCCGTCGATGCCAAGGCCGCGCTCAACAGCGAGGTCACCACCGCATTTCCGGTGGATCAGGCGGTCGGCGATCTCAAGCCGGGCGTCTATGTCATGGTGGCGCAGCCGAAGGAGCTCAAGGACCTCGACAATAATTACGAAGCGTTGGCGACGCAGTGGTTCATCGTTTCCGATCTCGGCCTGACCGCTTTCTCGGGCAAGGACGGCATCCATGTTTTCGTCAATTCGCTGGCGACCACCCAGGCCAAAAGCGGCGTCGAGATCAAATTGATCTCGCGCGGCAATGAAGTCCTGGCGGCGCGCCAGACCGACGCCGCCGGGCAGGCGCTGTTCGAGCATGGGCTTGCCAACGGCGAAGGCGCGGCCGCACCCGCTCTTCTTGCCGCCGCCGACGCCAAAGGCGGCGACTACGCGTTCCTCAATCTGCAGACTTCGGCTTTCGATCTGACCGACCGCGGCGTTGCCGGCCGGCCGGCGCCGACCGGGCTTGATGCCTTCGTCTATGCCGAACGCGGCGTCTATCGTTCCGGTGAAACCGTCTATCTCACGGCGCTGTTGCGCGACCCGCAAGGCGCGGCCGCGCTGAACGTGCCGCTCACGCTGGTCGTCGAGCGGCCCGACGGCGTCGAGTACAAGCGCACGCAGATTGCCGATCAGGGCCTCGGCGGACATGCGCTCGCGCTGCCTATCGGCGCCAGCGCGCCGACCGGCACCTGGCATGTGCGCGCGTTCACCGATCCGAAGCTGCCGGCGATCGGGGAGACCACTTTTCTGGTCGAGGATTACGTGCCGGACCGCATCGAATTCGATCTCACCTCCAAGGCCGACCAGCTGACCCAAGGCGCGGCGGCGGAAATGAATGTCGCCGGCCGTTTCCTCTACGGCGCGCCGGCGTCCAATCTCGATCTCGACGGCGACGTCACGATCTCGGCGGCGAAAGAACGTCCGGGCTTTGCCGGCTACGCGTTCGGTCTCGCCGATGACGAGCTCGACCCGACCAAGCAGACGCTCGACGATCTGCCGTCGACCGACGATTCGGGCAAGGCGACGTTCAATGTCGATCTCGACAAGCTGCCGACGACGACGCATCCGCTGCAGGCCGACATCACCGTGCGCATGAACGAGCCGGGCGGCCGCGCCGTCGAGCACAAGCTGACGCTGCCGATCACCCCCGCGGCGAACATGATCGGCATCAAGCCGCTGTTCCAAGGCACGTCGCTGGCCGACGGGGCCAGCGCGAATTTCGACGTGATCGTTGCCTCGCCCGACGGCAAGGCGCTGGCGCAGCGCGGACTGCACTATCAGCTCCTGCGCATCCAGACGCACTACCAGTTCTATAAGCGCGACGGCGTGTGGAATTTCCAGCCGGTCAAGACGACGACCCGCGTCGCCGACGGTACGATCGATGTCGCGCCGGACAAGCCGGGGCGCATTTCGCTGCCGGTGAATTTCGGCCGCTACCGCCTTGATGTCGCCTCGAGCGATCCGAACGGTCCCGACACCTCGGTGAACTTCGACGCCGGCTGGTATGTCGACGTCAACGCCGATACGCCGGACATGCTGCAGGTGGCGCTCGACAAGCCGGAATATGGCGCCGGCGATACGATGACCGTGGCCGTCACCGCGCGCAATGCCGGGCAGGTCACGCTCAATGTCGTCGGCGATCATCTGCTCGCCACACAGACGGCGGCCGTCAAGGAAGGCACCAACGAGCTGAAAGTGCCGGTCGGCCGCGATTGGGGGTCCGGCGCCTATATCGTCGCGACATTGCGCCGTCCGCTCGACGCGCCGGCGCAGCGCATGCCGGGCCGTGCCATCGGCGTGCAATGGTTCTCGATCGACAAGGCGGCGAAAACGCTGACGCTCGCCTTGAATCCGCCAACCCTGTTGCGGCCGGATACCGCGCTACACATCCCGGTGAAAATCTCCGGTCTCGCCGCCGGCGAGGAGGCGCGGGTCGCGGTCGCCGCCGTCGATGTCGGCATCCTCAATCTGACCAACTACAAGCCGCCATCGGCGACCGACTATTATCTCGGCCAGCGCGCGCTGTCGGCCGATATCCGCGATCTCTACGGCCAATTGATCGACGGCATGCAGGGCATCCGCGGCGAAATCCGCTCGGGCGGCGACGAGGGCGCGGAATTGCACGGCAGCCCGCCGTCGGGTCCACCGGTCGCGCTCTATTCCGGCATCGTCAGCGTCGGCAAGGACGGCACCGCGGATATCGCGTTCGATATTCCCGACTTTGCCGGCACCGTGCGCGTCATGGCGGTGGCCTGGAGCAAGGATAAGGTCGGGCAGGGCACGGTGGATGTCACCGTGCGCGATCCGGTCGTCCTTTCGGCAACACTGCCGCGTTTCCTGCTCCCCGGCGACCGTTCGCTGGTCCATCTCGATCTCGACAATGTCGAAGGTGCGCCCGGCGATTACACCATTGCGGTCACCTCGGCCGATGCCGTGATTGCGGGCGCCGGCGCGACGCAGAAGCTGACGCTGCGCGCCAAGGAGCGCGGCTCGGCCGACGTGCCGATCACGGCCGACAAAGCCGGCAGCGGCATGGTGAAAGTCGCCGTCAGCGGGCCGGGCGGTTACGCGCTGTCGCGCAGCTATACTTTGCAGGTGCGCCCGCCGGCGCAGATCCTGGCCCGCCGCACCGTGCAGCAGCTCGCCAAGGACGAGAGCCTGACGCTGTCCAGCGACATGTTTGCCGACCTTGTGCCCGGCACCGGCAGCGTGTCGGTCTCGGTCGGCTCCTCGACCGCCCTCGACGCTGCGGGACTTCTCGCTGCGCTCGACCGCTATCCGTTCCGCTGCTCGGAACAGATCACGAGCCGGGCGCTGCCGCTGCTCTATATGAGCGATCTGGCAAGTCTGGCGCATGTGGCGCTCGAGCCGAATACCGCGCAGCGTATCCGCGACACGATCGACGGACTGTTGGCGCGGCAGGGCAGCGACGGCTCGTTCGGCCTGTGGAGCGCGGGCGGCGACGACGTGTGGCTCGATTCCTATGTCACCGACTTTCTGACGCGGGCGCGGGAGCATAAATTCGCGGTGCCCGACGACGCGTTCAAGCTCGCGCTTGACCGGCTGCGCAATTCCGTCGCCGATCTTACCGACGTGGAGAAGAACGACGGCACTGATCTCGCTTATGCGCTCTACGTGCTGGCACGCAACGGCCAGGCGCCGATCGGCGACTTGCGTTATCTCGCCGACGCCAAGCTCGACATGGTGAAAACACCGATCGCGAAGGCGCAGATCGCTGCCGCGTTGGCCATGGCCGGCGATCATGCCCGCGCCGAGCGCGTCTATGCCGCGGCGCTGGCCGATATCGCGCCGAATCCGCAACGTGATCTGGCGAGCCGTGAGGATTACGGCTCGACCTTGCGCGATGCTGCGGCTTTGGTGACGCTCGCGTCCGAGGGCGGCGCCGCGAGTGCGACGGTACAGGGCGCGGTGCAGCGCGTCGAGGCGGCGCGCGCTTATCTGCAGCCGACCTCGACGCAGGAAGACGCCTGGCTCCTCCTCGCTGCGAGCGCGATGGCGAAAAGCGCCGGCAAGATCGCGCTCGACGTCAATGGCGCGGCCGTCACCCAGCCGCTCTATCGCACCATCCAGGCCGCCGATCTGAAAGATCCGCTGCGCGTCACCAATGGCGGCGACGACCCGGTGAAAGCCGTGGTGACGGTCAGCGGCGCGCCGCTGACGCCGGAGCCGGCCGCCGAGAACGGTTTCAAGGTCGAGCGGCTCGACTACACCATGGACGGCGATCCGCTCGACGTGTCCAAAGTGCAGCAGAACACGCGCTTTGTCGTCGTTCTGAAAATCACCGAGTCGCAGCCGCAATTCGGCCGCGTCATTCTGGCGGATTATTTGCCGGCGGGCTTCGAGATCGATAATCCGCATCTCGTTTCCTCCGGCGATACCAACACGCTGACCTGGCTCACCGATGCTGTCGAACCGGTTTCGACCGAATTCCGCGACGACCGCTTTACGGCGGCCTTCGAGCGCAAAAAGGACGATCCGGCGGTGTTTACGGTCGCCTATGTTGCGCGCGCGGTGGCGCCCGGCAAATATGTGCGGCCGCAGGCAAGCGTCGAGGACATGTATCGTCCGGACCGCTTTGGCCGGACCGACAGCGAGAATGTGGAAGTGACAACCGGAAAATGAGTTCGACGCGTCATTGCGAGGAGCAGAGCGACGAGGCGATCCAGTCGCGGCGCGGCCGCCCGGGTCGCGTCGTGGAGCCTGTCATCGGGCCGGCCGCTTCGGGCCGGGCCCGTTGGCTCGCAATGACGCGGACTGGGCTGGGGCGCGCGCTGATTGGCGCTTCGCTTGCCTGCCTCTTGCTGCTTGCCGGCGCCTCCGCTTGGATCTGGTCGCTCGGTCCGGCGCCGCTCGGCCGGCACCTCGAATTCTCCAAGCAGGTGCTCGACCGCAACGGCAAGCTGCTGCGCGCCTATGCGACCAGCGACGGTCGCTGGCGGCTGCGGGCGACCGTGTCCGATGTCGATCCGCGTTTTTTCGACGTGCTGTTCGCCTATGAAGACAAGCGCTTCCTCGAGCATCACGGCGTCGATCCGCTTGCCGTGATCCGTGCCGGCTTGCAATTCGCGACCAGCGGCCATTTGCGCTCGGGCGCCTCGACCCTGACCATGCAGGTGGTGCGCCTGATCGAAGGTCAGCATCCGCGCGACCTCGTCGGCAAGCTCGCGCAAATGGTGCGCGCCGTCGAGATTGAGCGCGTCTTGAACAAGGATCAGATCCTCACGCGCTATCTCGAGCTCGCGCCCTATGGCGGCAATATCGAAGGCATCCGCGCCGCGTCGCTGGTCTATCTCGGCAAAGAGCCGAAACGGCTGACGCTGGCTGAAGCCGCGCTTCTGGTGGCTTTGCCGCAATCGCCGGAACTGCGCCGGCCGGACCGCAACCCCGCTGCGGCGCGCGCCGCGCGCAATCGCGTGCTCGATCGCTTCGCTGAGACCGGCAAAGTGCCGGCCGACGAGATCGCGCTCGCCAAATCGCAGCCGGTGCCGACGGCGCGCCATGCGATGCCGATGCTGGCGCCGCATGCCGCCGATGAGGCCAAGGCTCAGGATTCGTCGGCGAACGACATCCGGCTGACGATCGATGCCACGATTCAACACAATCTCGAGCAGTTTGCACGTGACCGCGGGCGCTGGCTCGCTGCCGCGCTCGGACCGGATGTGTCGCTTGCCATGCTGGTGGTCGACAATGCCAGCGGGCAGGTGCTCGCGCATATCGGCTCGCCGGCCTATTTCGACGCGCGGCGCGCCGGGCAGGTCGACATGGTGCAGGCCGTGCGCTCGCCGGGCTCGACGCTGAAGCCTTTCATCTATGGCATGGGATTCGAGGACGGTTTCATCCGTCCGGAGACGCTGATCGAGGATCGGCCGGTGAGCTATGGCGCCTATGCGCCCAAGGACTTCGATCACAGTTTCAAGGGCACCGTCAGCGTGCGCGAGGCGCTGCAATTCTCGCTCAATGTGCCGGCGGTCGCCGTACTTGATCGCGTCGGCCCGGCGCGTCTCGCCGCGCGGCTCAGCCAGGCCGGCGCCGCGCTGACATTGCCGGAAGGGCAGGCGCCGGGGCTCGCCTTGGGTCTCGGCGGCGTCGGCATCAAGCTTGCCGATCTGGTGAAGCTCTATTCCGGGATCGCGCGGCTCGGTCTTGCCGTGCCGTTGACGGAGCGCCTGGATGGGAACCTGCCGCAAGCGCGCCGCCTCATGGAACCGGCCGCGGCCTGGTATGTGAGCAATGTGCTGCTCGGCGTGCCGCCGCCGGAGAATGGTGTTCCCGGCCGCATCGCGTTCAAGACCGGCACCAGCTATGGCTATCGCGATGCCTGGTCGGTCGGCTTCGATGGCAGGCACACGATTGGAGTGTGGGTTGGCCGGCCTGACGGCGCGCCGGTGCCGGGCCTGATCGGCCGCGAGGCCGCGGCCCCGATCCTGTTCGATGCATTCGCCCGGCTGGGAGGATCGCGTGCGCCTTTGCCGCGCGCGCCCGCAAGCGTGGTCATTGCCTCCAACGCCAAACTGCCGCCGCCGCTGCGGCATTTTCAGCCGGGCCGTTTGGCAGGCGCCACTGCACAACCGCCGCTGCGCATCATGTTTCCGCCGGATGGGGCACGGCTCGATCTGTCGGAAACCGACGGCAAGCCGGATCCGGTCCTGTTGAAAGTGACCGGCGCAGTCGGGGCGCTCACCGTGCTGGTCGATGGGGTGCCGGCCCGAGGCGCCGACCGCGAGGGCGGCAGCAGCGCCCTCTATTTCACGCCCGCCGGCCCCGGTTTCTCGCGTGTCACGGTGACGGATGCTTCGGGTTCGGCCGCCAGCGTCATCGTGCGGGTGGACGAGGGCGCCCCGTCTGCGCTAGGGGCCATCACGCCGGCTGTGGGGACCACTGCCCAGTAATGCCAAGCTTTCCCGGCGGGGCGGATTTCTCTATTGTCGGCCAGCGGTTTAGCGCAAATACATCCGAAGCGGCATGAGCACGACCAGCACCGAGGCATCGGCGTCCTATTGGCCATCCAAAGGCTTTTCGGGAATCTTTGATTTTGCCGCCGCGTCGCATCGCGGCGCCGTCGTCGTCCTGCTGTTCGTTTCGCTGCTCACCTTCCTGCCGGGCTTTTTCCAGATCCCTCCGGTCGATCGCGACGAGGCCTATTTCGCCCAGGCCACCAAGCAGATGATCGAGACCGGCGACTATATCGACATCCGCTACCAGGACGACGTGCGCTATCGCAAACCGGTCGGCATCTATTGGCTGCAGGCGGCAGTGGTGAACACCGCAAGCGCGCTCGGCCTGCACAACGCGCGGAACAAGATCTGGCTCTACCGCGTACCGTCCCTGATCGGCGCCGTCGGTGCGGTGCTCTGCACCTATTGGTGTGCGCTCGCCTTTGTCTCCAGGCGCGGCGCGGTGCTGGCCGGCCTGATGATGTCGGCTTCCGCCATCCTCAGCGTTGAGGCGCGGCTCGCCAAGACCGATGCCATGCTGCTGTTCACCGTGGTGATGGCCATGGCTGTCCTGGCGCGCGCCTATCTCGCCGCGCAGGGCGGGAGCACGGAGCGGCCAGGCTGGGCACTGCTCGCGGTGTTCTGGACGGCGATCGCGGTCAGCATCCTGATCAAGGGCCCGCTCATTCTGATGGTCGTCGGGCTCGCGGCGCTGACGCTGTCGGTGCTCGACCGCTCGGCGCGCTGGCTCTTGGCGCTGCGTCCGGTGCCGGGCCTGTTCTGGCTCCTACTCGTCGTGATGCCGTGGTTCATCGCCATTTACATGCGGGTCGGCCGCGAATTTCTGGTCGCCTCCGTCGGCGAGGACATGCTGGCCAAGGTCGCCAATTCGCAGGAAGCGCACGGCGCACCGCCAGGGCTTTATCTCGTCTTGTTCTTTGCCACTTTCTTTCCCGCCTCGATCTTGTCGGGGCTGGCGGCGCCCGCTGTCTGGGCGGTGCGCAAGGAGCCGGCGGCGAAGTTCCTGCTGGCCTGGCTGGTGCCGTCCTGGATCGTGTTCGAACTGGTCGTGACCAAGCTGCCGCATTATGTGCTGCCGCTTTATCCCGCCATCGCCATTCTCACTGCGGGCGCGGTGGAGACGCGCGTGCTGTCGCGCCGCATTTTTCTCGTGCGCGGCATCATCTGGTGGTTCCTGGTGCCGGGTATCGTCAGCGTCTTTGCCATTGTCGGCGCGGTGATGATCGCGCACGGTCTTGCATTCGTGGCCTGGCCATTCTTTGCCGGCGCCGTGGTCTGCGGCCTGTTCGCTTGGCGGCTCTATGACGACGATGGCGCCGAGCGCGCGTTTCTGCGTGCGGCAGCGGCGGCGGTGCTGATGGCGTTCGGCGTCTACGGCGTCGTGGTGCCCTCGCTGAGCCCGGCGGGCTTTCCAGCGGTCGCGCTCGCGCAGGTGCTCAAAGATGCGTCGTGCGGACATCCGCTCGCGGCGAGCGCCGGCTATGAAGAACCGAGCCTGGTTTTCCTCACCAGCACGGCGATCCGTTTCACCGATGCCGAAGGCGCCGCCGATTTTCTGCGCCAGGGCAGTTGCCGCTTTGCCTTTGTCGATGTGAAGCAGGAGCGTGCCTTCGCGTTGCGCGCCGAAGCGATCGGCTTGCACTACGACCGCGGCCCCCGTATCGACGGTTATAATATCTCGGTCGGCAGGCCGCTCACGATCGCGGTATTTTCGTCGGCGAGCACGCCGTGAGTGCGGACACTCCGGACGCGGCTGCGAAAAAGATCGGACAGGCGTTCCTTCAAAATACGGCGGCCAATCTCGAGCGCTGGACGCGCGCCATCGCCGCACCGCCGCCGGCGAAAATGCTGCGGCCGCATGTGCCCGCGGTCGCCGCATCGGTCGCGACACTCGTCGTCGTCGTCATCGCGATGTTCGCCTTCGACACCGCGGCGAGCAATTGGGCCAACCACGAACCGCAATGGTTTCGCGACGCTTTCGAGAAGATCACCGATTTCGGCCTGTCCGGCTGGTTTCTCGTTCCGTTCGGCGTCGGCGTGCTTTGCCTTGCGGCGATGGTCTCGCCCGCATTGTCCTATATGTCGCGCGGCGTGCTGCTGGCGCTTGCGGCGCGGTTCGGGTTTGTCTTCCTGGCGATCGGCGTGCCCGGCCTGTTTGTCACCATCGTCAAGCGATTCATCGGCCGCGCCAGGCCTTACGTCGGCCCGTTCGACGATCCGTTTTCCTATCGGCCGTTCATCTGGCGTTCGGAATATGCCAGCATGCCGTCCGGCCATTCGACCACGGCGGTGGCGGCCGCAATCGCTGTCGGCGCGGTCTGGCCGCGCACCCGCCCGGTGATGTGGATTTACGCCATCACCATCATGGCGAGTCGCGTCTTCGTCCTTGCGCACCACCCAAGCGATGTGGTTGCCGGCGCGCTGACCGGCGCCGTGGGGGCGTTTCTGCTGCGCCGCTGGTTTGCGGCGCGCCGCCTCGTCTTCAGCCCGCGCGATTTGTGCAGCTTTCCCGGACCGTCGTTACGCCGGGTCAAGGCCGCTTTGCACGAGGTGTTCTCCGGCCGTCACCCTAACTATATGAATTCGCTTGATCTTTCTTCGGATTGAACCGGCGTGGGATGCGCTTTAGAAGCGTGCGGCAAATCCAAGACAAAGCAAATCCAGGGCGATGCCCGAAAACCCTATGCCGCAACCCAGTGGGCGAGATCTACCGGTGACATCGCGCCCCGCCATCTCGGTCGTCGTTCCGGTGCGCAACGAGGCCGGCAATATTGCGCCGCTCGTCGCCGAGATCGCGGCTGCGCTCAGCGGGCGCGCTTTCGAGATCGTCTATGTCAATGACGGCTCGACCGACGGCACCGAGCAGGAACTCTTGCGGCTGATGGCGCAGCATTCCTGGCTGCGCCAGATCACGCACGCGCAGTCCTGCGGCCAGTCGGCGGCGGTGCGCACCGGCGTTGCCGCGGCGCGCGGCGATATTGTCGCGACCATCGACGGCGACGGCCAGAACGACCCGGCCTTCATCCCGAAGCTGATCGCCGTGCTGGAGGACGGCGCTCCCAGGATCGGTCTCGTCGCCGGTCAGCGCGTCGGCCGCAAGGCGACGGGGTTCAAGAAATTGCAGTCGCGCATCGCCAATGCGGTGCGGGGCGCGGTGCTCAAGGACGGCACGCGCGATACCGGCTGCGGCCTGAAAGCGTTCCGGCGCGACATGTTCCTGGCGCTGCCTTATTTCGACGGGCTGCATCGCTTTCTGCCGGCGCTCATGCGCCGCGACGGCTTCGACATCGGCTATGTCGACGTCGTCGACCGGCCGCGCCATTCCGGCGTATCGAATTACGGTTTCTTCGACCGGCTTTGGGTCGGCATTCTCGATCTCGCCGGCGTCTGGTGGCTCGTCCGGCGTAAGAAGCGCGTTCCGCAATCCAAGGAGATAACCCTTGCTCGTTGATATGTCGCACGCTGTCGGCGCCTATCTGTCGGACGTCTTTGTCACACGGCTCGATTGGTGGGTGCTGCTTGGCGCCGTCGCCCAGCTCTTCTTCACCGCGCGCTTCCTGGTGCAATGGATCGCGTCGGAGCGCGCCGGACACAGCGTCATCCCGACGGCGTTCTGGCTGTTCTCGATCGGCGGCGGCGCGCTGCTTCTGGTCTATGCGCTCTACCGCAAGGACGCCGTATTCATCGCCGGGCAATCGTTCTCGTTCTTCGTCTATGCACGCAATCTCTATTTCGTGGTGCGCGATCGTAAAGAGGCGGCGCAACAGTCATAGACTTGTAACCACGAGCGGTGCGAGCGCTTTCAGCACAGTTGATGTGACATTACACTCACGCAAGCTTGAGTATGATGACCTCTATCATGTGGAAAATCACGAAAGTAGTGACCGGCGTACTGGCATTCGTATTCTGGAACACATCAGTCTTTGTTTGGGTTTACTTTGATTGGCATAGACCGAAAATCTACATGCCGGAAGCTGGAGGAATTTTCCCGTTAAATTCACACGGCTCCATCGTCTATCTTACAGCCGCCGAGCATTATTTTCTTTATAGCCTGATGGCGGCTGGTGCTGGCTTTTTCCTGTTGTCCGCGTTTTGTTACTTCATTGGTCGGGAGAGTAAGTATACGTAATGGTGCACGAATATCTTGATCAGACAATTTGTCTGATGGAACGTTCATAGCATTACATCGCCGCGTTCATCGCCGTAAATCCCCGAGCGAGATCGGCGCAGAGATCGTCCACGTCCTCGAGCCCGATATGGAAACGCACCGTCGGTCCGCCCGGCGTCCATTTGGTCGCGGTGCGGATGGCGGCGCAGTCGAACGGAATGGCGAGGCTTTCATAGCCGCCCCAGGAGGCGCCGATGCCGAACAGTTCGAGTTCGTCGAGAAAGGCATAGACGGCTTTCTGCGGCACCGGCTTCAGCACCATGCTGAACAGGCCGCAGGCGCCGGTGAAATCGCGTTTCCAGATCGCGTGCTGCGGATGGCTGGTCAAAGCAGGGTGGAGCATGCGTAACACTTCCGGCCGCGCTTCGAGCCACTTTGCCACCGCGACGCCCGATTCAAAATGCCGGTCGAGCCGCACCGCCATTGTGCGCAGTCCCCGCAGACCGAGATAGACGTCGTCCGGTCCTTCGCACAGGCCGTTCAATCGCACGCTGGTTTTCAGCGCCGCCACCGTCGCCGAATTCGCCGAGACGGTGCCGAGCATCACGTCGGAATGGCCGCCGATATATTTGGTTCCGGCTTGAATGACGAGATCGACGCCGTGGTCGAGCGGGCGGAAATAAAGCGGCGTCGCCCAGGTATTGTCCATGAGCACCAGCGCGCCTTTGTCGTGGGCGGCCTTTGCGATCGCCGCCGTATCCTGCATCTCGAAGGTCAGCGAGCCGGGCGACTCGAGATAAACCAGCCGCGTGTTCGGCTGAAGCAGAGCGGCGATCCCGGCCCCAATCACCGGATCGAAATAAGTCGTGGTGACGCCGAGCCGCTTGAGCACCTGCTCGCAAAAATTCCGCGTTGGCTGATAGGCACTGTCGGTGACCAGGATATGGTCACCGGAATGCACGACCGCCAAAAGCGCGGCCGAAATCGCGGCAAGCCCCGAGGGCAACAATGATACGCCGGCGCAGTTCGGCCCTTCCAATTCCTGCAGGGCGCCTTCCAGCGCTTCGGTGGTCGGGGTGCCGCGCCGGCCATACTGGTAACGCGCACGGTGGGCGACAAAATCCTCGGCGCTCGGATAGAGCACGGTCGAGGCGTGGTAGACGGGAGGATTGACGAAGCCGTGGTAAGAGGCCGGGTCGCGTCCGGCGGTGACCAGCTTGGTCGCCGCACGATGGGAATTCTGGCCGTTGCCCTTCTTTTTCATGTCGGCAAATCTCGGTTTGATGCTTCGGATGGCCCGCACTCAGAGCAAGGCCCGGATGGGGTCGTGTGCGCCTTTCGTTCGCGCCATTACCCCGACACCCGGCCTTTTCGTCAACCCCTTGACCTTGCAGCGCGATCGTTCTCAGATGCGGCACTGTCACTCCACTGGTGTATCGGCACTTTATCGTTCGGGACGGATCACTCGCCTTATGCGCGCCCCGTTGGCGGGGCTTTAGCGCGCGCCTCATGCAGAAGGGCTAAAGTTATGAGTCATGTCATGAAACGTGGTGCTGCGGCACTCGCCTTCGTTCTGATTCTCATTTTCGGCAGCCAAATCTTGGGCGCACAGGCGGCGTCCGCGCAGGCGACGCTGAAGGCAGTGCAGGATCGCGGCCAGCTGATCTGCGGCGCGAACGGCACGCTCGCGGGCTTCGGCCGGCCCGATCCGCAAGGCAACTGGACCGGCTTCGACGTCGACTTCTGCCGCGGCATCGCGGCCGCGATTTTCAATGATCCGACCAAGGTCAAATTCGTACCGCTCACCGCGTCCGACCGCATCACCGCGCTGCAGACCGGCGAGATCGACGTGCTGTCGCGCAACACCACCTGGACCATGTCGCGCGACACCACGCTCGGGATCGACTTCGCCGCCGTCAATTTCTACGACGGCCAGGGTTTCATGGTGCGCAAATCGCTGAAGGTAAATTCGGCGCTGGAATTGAACGACGCCTCGGTCTGCGTGCAGCAGGGCACCACGACCGAGCTCAACCTGGCCGACTATTTCCGCGCCAACAACATGTCGCTGAAGACGGTGACCTTCCAGACCGCCGACGAGGCGGTCAAGGCCTATGATACGAGCCGCTGCGATTCCTATACGACCGATTCCTCCGGTCTTTATGGCGAACGGCTGCGTCTGACCAATCCGAGCGACCACATCGTGCTTCCAGAGATCATTTCCAAGGAGCCGCTGAGCCCGGCGGTACGCCAGGGCGACGATAACTGGGAAGACATCGTGCGCTGGACGCACTACGCCATGGTCAATGCCGAAGAGCTCGGCGTGACGCAGAAGAACGTCGACGACATGAAGAAGTCGGATAATCCCGACATCCGCCGCCTTCTCGGTGTCGAGGGCAAGTTCGGCTCCGGCATGGGGCTGTCCGACGATTGGGCCGTGCGCATCATCAAGGCGGTCGGTAATTACGGCGAAAGCTTCGAGCGCAATGTCGGGCAGGGCTCGCCGCTCAAGATCGCGCGCGGCTTGAACGCGCTGTGGACCAAGGGCGGCCTGCAATACGGCATTCCAGTCCGCTGAGGCGCCGCTCGCCGGCTGCTGTGCTTGCGGGTCGCTGCGTGATGGTTTGCAGGCCCATCGATGGGCCGGACCAGGCTGACGTCCACGGTCGCCTCGATGGCTGAAGTTGCGCGACTCCATGCGGGATCTGGCGCGAAAGTGCGCCCAGGCGCGCGCCGGGCCTGGCGGCTCGGCAGCGTCGTGCTGCAGGTCGCGCTGGTCGTTGTCGTCGTCGGCCTGCTCTATGCGGCGGGCGTCAATGCGGCGCGCAATCTCGCGGCCGCGCATATCGCCTCGGGCTTCCGCTTCTGGGACAATGTCGCTGGCTTCGATATCAGCCAGACGCTGATCCCTTATTCGTCGAGCACTTCGACATTCGGCGACGCGTTCTGGGTCGGCCTTCTCAATACGCTGCTGGTGGCGAGCCTGGGCATTGTCTTTGCGACCGTCCTCGGCTTCGCCATCGGCATCGCGCGGCTGTCGCGCAACTGGCTGGTCTCGCATCTGGCCGGCGGTTATGTCGAACTGATCCGCAACGTCCCGCTCTTGCTGCAGCTCTTGTTCTGGTACAACGCGGTGCTGAAAGCGCTGCCGCAACTGCGTGGCAGCATGACTTTGCCTGGCGGCGGCTTCTTCAACAATCGCGGCTTGTTCCTGCCGAAGCCGCAATTCGCCGTGAATTTCCGCTACGTACTGGTCGCGCTGCTCGTTTGCATTGCCGCTTCCATTCTGCTGAATGTCTGGGCGCGCCGCCGCCTGGATCGCACCGGGCAGCGGTTTCAGATCCGTTGGATCGTGGCCGGCCTTGTTCTTGTCGTGCCGTATCTGGTTTTTCTCGGCGTCGGTTCGCCGCTGTCCTTCAATTTCCCGGTGATGGGCCGCTTCAATGTGCAAGGCGGCGTTGAAATTCTTCCCGAATTGGCCGCTCTCCTGCTGGCCCTGACGGTTTACACGGCGGCCTTCATCGCCGAGGTGGTGCGGGCTGGCTTGATTTCGGTGCAGCAGGGCCAGATCGAGGCCGCGCAAGCGCTCGGCCTGTTTCCCGGCACGACGCTGCGCCGGATCATCATCCCGCAAGCGATGCGCGTCATCGTGCCGCCTTTGACCAGCCAATATCTCAACCTCATCAAAAATTCCTCGCTGGCGGTCGCGATCGGCTATCCCGATCTGGTTCAGGTCTTCACCGGCAGCGTTCTGTTCATCACCGGTCAGGCCGTCGAGATCGTCGCGCTCACCATGGCGGTGTATCTCGTCATCAGTCTTTTCACCTCGCTGCTCATGAATTGGTATGGGCACAAGGTGCGCCTCGCGGAGCGCTGAAATGATGACTTCGGCCTCCGGCACGACCTTCCTGCGCGCGATGCCCGCTGAGCGGCTGCCGCCGCCGGTGCTGCGTCGCGGCGTGATCGGCTGGCTGCGCGAGAATTTGTTCTCCTCGCCGCTCAACATCGCGCTGACGGTAATTTGCGCCGCGTTCCTCGCCTGGGCAATCCCGCCTTTGCTGCGGTTCTTTCTGTTCGACGCGGTCTGGACCGGGGATAATCGCGAAGTGTGTCTGGCGACGCCGGACCATCCCGATCCCGGGGCCTGCTGGGCCTATATCCACGCCTGGTTCTCCTATTTCGTTTATGGCTTTTATCCGCAAGCCGCACGCTGGCGCGTCGATTTGTTTTTCGCCGCGCTCGCCTTCGGCATCGGCTGGCTCGCGTGGCTGTCGGCGCCGCGCCGCGACCTTGGCGCCGTCTATTTTTTCATCGTGCTGCCCGTGCTGTCTTACATATTGTTGAGCGGCGTACCGTTCATCGGCTTGGTCGGCGTGCCGACTGCGATGTGGGGCGGCATTCTCGTCACCATCGTCGTGGCGACGGTCGGCATCGTGGTGTCCTTGCCGCTCGGCATACTGCTTGCCTTCGGGCGGCGTTCCGAGCGGCCGGTGATCAGACTGGTTTCGATCGCCTTCATCGAATTCGTCCGCGGCGTGCCGCTGATCACCGTCCTGTTCATGGCCAGCGTCATGCTGCCGCTGTTCGTGCCGGAGCGCTTCGCGCCGGACAAGCTCATGCGGGCGCTGATCGGCGTCGCCATGTTCGCCTCCGCCTATATGGCGGAAGTGGTTCGCGGCGGGCTCGCTTCGGTGCCGCGCGGCCAATACGAGGCCGCGCAGGCGCTTGGGCTCACCTTCTGGCGCATGATGGTGCTCGTCATTCTGCCGCAGGCGCTGCGCGTGACCTTGCCCAATATCGTCAATACATTCATCGCGCTGTTCAAGGATACGTCGCTTGTCTTCATCGTCGGCATCTTCGATTTCCTGCGCACCATCGAGGCGGCGCGCGTCGACCCGAACTGGGCGACGCCCAATACCAGCGTCACCGGCTATGCCTTTGCCGCGGCGTTCTATTTTGTGTGCTGCTACGGCATGTCGCGCTACGCGCGCAGGGTCGAGGCGCGGCTCGCCCGCGCGCATCGGCGCTGACGGCTCGCGGTAGAGGATCTTTGATGGCCGAAGGGGCGAACGACGCACAAAAAGATCAGACCGATAGCTCGCTCGCCGTCGAGGTCGTCGGCCTGCACAAATGGTACGGCGAATTCCACGCGCTGCGCGACATTAATGTGACCGTGGCGCGCGGCGAGCGCATCGTCATCTGCGGTCCGTCGGGGGGAGGGAAGTCGACGCTGCTGCGGTGCATCAATCGGCTGGAGGATTGGCAGCTCGGGCGCGTCATCGTCGACGGCATCGAGCTCACCGATGACCCGAAGCAGATCATTGCCGTGCGGCGCGACGTTGGCATGGTATTTCAGCAGTTCAATCTGTTCCCGCACTTGACCGTTCTTGAAAATTGCACGTTGGCGCCGATCCGCGTGCGCCACATGCCGAAAAAGGACGCCGAGGAACTGGCGATGCGGTTTCTGACGCGCGTCAAAATCCCCGAACAAGCACACAAATATCCCGGTCGGTTGTCGGGCGGCCAGCAGCAGCGTGTGGCCATTGCGCGCGCCTTATGCATGAACCCGAAGATCATGCTGTTCGACGAGCCGACATCGGCGCTCGATCCCGAAATGGTGAAGGAAGTGCTCGACACCATGGTCGGGCTCGCCAATGACGGCATCACCATGCTGGTCGTGTCGCACGAAATGGGTTTTGCCCGGCAGGTCGCCGACCGCGTCATATTCATGGACGACGGCCAGATCGTCGAAATCGATTCGCCAAAGAACTTTTTCGAGCATCCGCAGCACGAACGCGCCAAACTGTTCCTGCAGCAGATACTGCGCTGATGCCGGGCTGCGCCCCGACATGCATGGCGGTGTGGATCCGGCCGACGATCCGCTAGCGATCAAAAAATTGCGGCGAATATCGTGCCGCGCAAGATTACAAAGCCGTAATCTCGCAACTGCTTCAACCTGAAGAATGTTTAACTTGTCTTGTTGCTGCGCCGGTCGTTTGATTGCCGCACGTCCGAATGTCTTCGGAGTGTGGAGGATCACATGTTAAAGCCGGTCATTGCCGCAACGGCGCTTCTGGCCGTCGCCGGTTCAGGGTTGGTCTATGCGCAGCAAGGCGTCTACGCCCAACAAAGCCCTGACGTTTCGGAGGCTCGCGGCTTCTATGCCGACGCACAGCGCGCCGCGTTCCATCGCGGCCCAAGCGCGGCCGATGTCACTGCATTCACCGATGCGCGGATCGCGGCGATGAAGGCGGGACTCGAACTGACACCCGACCAGGCCAAGAACTGGCCGACTTTCGAACAGGCGGTGCGCGACATGGCGCAATTGCGCATCGATCGCATCAAGGCGCGGGAAGCGGAAGACCAACAGCAATCACAGCAGCCGATATCGCCGTTCGACCGGCTGTCGCGCCGCGCCGATAATATGGCGAAGACGAGTGCGGCGCTGAAGAAGGTCGCCGACGCCGGCGCGCCGCTTTATCAGAGCCTTGACGACGCCCAGAAGCACCGGTTCATCATGCTCGCCCGCATGCTGCGCCCGCATCATCCGCGTTTCGAGCACTGGCGGCGCTTCGGCGAAGGCTATGGCCGCGGCAACCCCGAGGAACGCCCCGGCGGCGCCTGGGGCTTCCATCATCGCATGTTCAATCAGGACAATGGCAGCCCGGCCGCCGGCGACGACGGTTCGCAGCTCTGACAACAAAGACCGAGATTACCGGCGCCCGCTGATTTTCCCCTCCCTGCAGCGGGCGCTTGCAGCGAAGCCGCAGGACCATTTGCCCCCGGTCCTGCGGCTTTCGTCTTTCATAATGTCGCACGACACGTGTGCCGCGACGTCTGCGGCCGATTCGGTAATCCCTTGCTTTCCCGCGGGCCTTCCTCGATGCTGCGCCCGCCTGAACAAACGACGATCATAATGAGTGAGGGGAACGCCTATGACGACGCGCCGCGGATTTGTGCAAGCCGCCATTGCCGCATTTTCGACGCCGGCTTTGACGAGAATGGCTCGTGCCGACGAGGCGTGGCCGTCGCATCCGATCCGCGCCGTGATTCCGTTCTCGGCCGGCTCGAGCGTCGACATAGTCGGACGCGTCGTGCTCGATCCGCTGTCGCAACGACTCGGCCAAACGATCGTCGTGGAAAACCGCGGCGGGGCCGGCGGCACCATCGGCTGCGCCTTCGTCGCGCAACAGCCGGCGGACGGTTATACGATCCTGGTCAACGCCTCGGCGCACACGTCGGCTCCGGCCATCTATCCCAACGCATCCTATGATGTCGTGCGCGATTTCTCCGGCGTCATTCCGTTCGGCAGCGTGCCGAATGTCGTCATCATCGCGCCGTCCAAAGGCATCAAGACGCTCAAGGAGCTGGTCACCGCCGCGAAGGCCGGCAACATGACCTTTTCGTCGGCGGGAGTCGGCAGCGCGACCCATCTTGCCGCCGAACGGCTTCGCATCAGCGCCGGGTTCAATGCCACCCATGTGCCGTTCAAGGGTGGCGTCGAGGCGATCACGGAGGTGATGACCGGACGCGTCGATTTCGCCTGCATGGGCGTGCCCTCGGCCTTGCCGTTCATCACCGACGGCAAGCTGCTCGCGCTCGCGGTGTGCACGCCGAAGCGCACGGCGTCACTGCCGAACGTGCCGACCACGATCGAGCTCGGTTATCCGAATTCCGACTATAACTTCTGGATGGGTATGTTCGTGCCGGCCAAGACCGATCGCGCGATCCTCGAGCGGCTGCGCGCCGAGACGCAAAAGGCATTGGCCGACCCGGCCGTCGTCGACAAACTCAAGCCGCAGGGCATGGAGCCGATGCCGCTGTCGCCGGCCGAATTCGATGCGCTGATCAAAAAAGAGGTCACGCAGAATATCGCGCTGGTGAAGGCGGCGGGGATAAAGGTCGAATAGGCTCACTCAGCGGTGCGCCAGCGGCCCGTTGGCCTTCTTCCAGGCATCGATGCCGCCGGCGATGTGGCGTGCGGTTTTGAGCCCGGCGTCCTGGGCGGCTTGCACGGCCATCGCCGAGCGCTCGCCGAAAGCGCACAAGAACACGATCTGCTTGCCGGAGGTGACGGCGAGCTCGTGGAGCATGCCGCCGGCAGCGATCTCGTCCTGCAAGTTCTTATAGGGCGAATGCAGCGAGCCCGGAACGATGCCGTGCTTCTCGCGCTCGCTTTTCTCGCGCAAATCCACGATGGCAATGTCGGGGCGGCCGTGTGATCCGATAACGTCGGCGGCCGTCAGCGCCCAGCCTTTGCGCGCGACATCTTCCTGGTGCAGGCCGACATGCATATTGGCCGGCACCGCGACGTCCATCATTTTCGGATTGGGCAGGTTCAGATTGTTCATCAGCTCGGCATATTCATCCGCCGACTTCACTTTGAGCCGCGGATTGAACAGCTTCTCTTCGCCGATAGTCGAGACCGTCTCGCCCTTGTAGTCGTGCGCCGGAAAGACCATCGTCGCGTCCGGCAGCTTCAACAGCTTGTTGAAGATCGATTCGTATTGTGCGCGCGGATTGCCATTCTGGAAGTCGGTCCGCCCGGTGCCGCGGATCAGAAGCGTATCGCCGGTGAAGACGCGGTCGTCGAACACGAACGAATAGCTGTCGTCGGTGTGGCCGGGCGTATAGAGCACGTCGAGGCGGACGCCTTCGATGTCGATGCGGTCGCCCTCGGCGACGCGCATGGACACGACGTCGGCCTTGCTCTGGTCGCCCATCACGGTGACGCAATGGGTGCGGTCGCGCAGCGCGCCGAGGCCGGTGATGTGATCGGCGTGCAGATGGGTGTCGACCGCTTTGACCAGCTTCAAATCGAGCTCGCGCACGAGCTGAAGGTAACGGTCGACCTTCTCCAGAACCGGATCGATGATCAGGGCCTCGCCGCCCTGCCGGCTTGCGAGGAGATAGGTATAAGTGCCAGACGTGCTGTCGAAAAGCTGCCGGAAAATCATCTACGCAGCATAACGGAAAATACGGCCGAATTATTCCGCAAATGCCGCCTTCCGCATCATATTTTTTCTCAACGCATGCTGCGCTGCAGCGCAGCGCCGGTGGCCGCCGCCTATTCGTCGCGCTCGACCGGCAGGTCGGGCCGCGAGCCCCATTCGGCCCAGGAGCCGTCATAGAGGCCTCGCGGCGTCTTACCCAGCGATTCCAGCGCGAAAGTGAGCACGGCCGCCGTCACGCCGGAGCCGCAGGAGGTGATGATCGGCTTGTCGATATCGACGCCGGCCTCTTTGAACACCGCGGCGGCGCGCTCGCGCGACACCAGTCGGCCGTTCTCGAGCAGCTTCTCGTAAGGCACGTTGAACGCGCGCGGCATATGGCCTGAACGCAGCCCGGGCCGCGGCTCCGGCGCCTTGCCGGCGAAGCGCGCGGCCGAGCGGGCATCGACCACCTGTACGCTGCCGTCGGCGAGCGCCATGCACACGTCGTCGAGCAGCGCCACCGCGCCGACATTCATATCGGCGGTGAAGGTCTTTGGCGCACGCTTGGTCTCGCTGCCGACGACCTGACGGCCTTCGGCTTTCCATTTCGGCAAGCCGCCGTCGAGGATGTAAACCGACTTGGCGCCGAAAACGCGGAAGGTCCACCATACCCGCGGTGCGGAAAACAGTCCGGTGCTGTCATAAACCACGACAGTATCTCCGTCGCCGATGCCAAGCGCGCTGATTACATCGCCGAATTGCTTCGGCCCCGGCATCATGTGCGGCAGATCGGTCGAATGATCGCTCACCGCTTCGATATCGAAAAAGACCGCGCCGGGAATATGTTCGGCGCGATATTCGGCGAACGCATCGCGCTTCATGATGGGGAGAAAATAGGAGCCGTCGACGGGAATGAGGTTGGGATCGTTCAATCGCTCGGCGAGCCATTCGGTCGACACCAGAAAGCGGCTGGTGGGCGAGGGCGGTGGGGTGTTGTCTGTTCTGAGCATGCGTAACCTCAATGGCGGAGCGTCGCGTAAGTTCCCGATCCGCCGCTTGCAAGTTTCATCGTAATCGAAGCGGGCATTCAAACTTTCTCGTAAGGCACGGGAATGTTGGATTTTCGCTCGAGCCATTCCGGCACCGGCAGATGCTTCTCGCGCAGGAAGCTCGGGTTGAACAGCTTCGATTGGTAGCGCGTGCCATAGTCGGCAAGGATGGTCACGATCGTATGGCCCGGCCCAAGCTCCTTGGCGAGCCGCACCGCGCCCGCGACATTGATGCCCGACGAGCCGCCGAGGCAAAGCCCTTCGTGCTCGAGCAGATCGAAGACGATCGGCACCGCTTCGTCGTCCGGGATCTGATAAGCGACATCGATCGGCACGCCTTCGAGATTTTTGGTGACGCGGCCTTGGCCGATGCCTTCGGTGATAGAGGAGCCTTCGGATTTCAATACGCCGGTGGTGTAAAAGCTGTAGAGCGCGGCCCCCATCGGATCGGCAAGGCCGATGCGGATATCCTTGTTGCGCTCTTTGAGCGCCAGCGCGATGCCGCCGAGCGTGCCGCCGGAGCCGACCGCGCAGATGAAGCCGTCGACCTTGCCGCCGGTCTGATCCCAGATTTCCGGTCCGGTGCCTTCGAAATGCGCGTCGCGATTGGCGATGTTGTCGAACTGGTTGGCCCAAATCGCGCCGTTCGTCTCGGTCTTTGCCATCTGTGCCGCGAGCCGCCCGGATAGCTTCACGTAGTTGTTCGGGTTGGCATAGGGCACGGCCGGCACCTCGATCAGTTCCGCGCCGCAAAGCCGCAGCGTGTCTTTCTTCTCCTGGCTCTGCGTCTGCGGGATCACGATCACCGAGCGATAGCCCATGGCGTTGCCGACCAGCGCCAGCCCGATGCCGGTATTGCCGGCAGTGCCTTCGACGACGACGCCGCCGGGGCGCAACTCGCCCTTTTTCACCGCATCCTTGATAATGAACAGCGCGGCGCGATCCTTGACCGATTGGCCGGGATTCATGAATTCGGCCTTGCCGAGGATCGTGCAACCGGTGGCGGCCGACACACGTCTGAGTTTCAGCAATGGTGTATTGCCGATGGCCTCGATGATTCCGTTTCGTACCTGCATTTTCTGCTTTCCCGGCAGCGCAGTGCGACTGAAGAAACGTAGATAATCAATAGCTTGGAAACAAGCCTAGGTGAAATTCTTCTGTTAAACGAAACACCGCCGAAACCATATTGCCGCAAAGCGGACCTGCCCGCGACGCTATTCACTGATTGTTTCCGGCGGAGCCGCTAAGCCGCATCGCGAAGGGCATTTTTGAGCAGCATGCTCCGGCCGGGGCAAGTCGGTTGCGGGCAATGAGTCTCGACGTCAATACTCTATTCCTGGTTACGATCTATGTGGAAGCGATCCTCGGTCTGCTTCTGCTGTTCGCCTGGGTGCAAAACACCTCGATCCATGCCGTGGCGTGGTGGGGCTTTGCCGACCTGTTGCGCGCCGCGTCGATCGCGCTGTTCGGCACCTATGGCACCGCGCCGGATCTGATCTCGATTGATCTTGCCAATGCGATGCTGTTCACCGCCTTCGCGCTGACTTGGACCGGCGCGCGGGTGTTCGATCATCGCCGGCCACAACCGATCCTTCTGTTCGCCGGGGCGGCGTTGTGGCTCGTCGTCGGCCGGTTGCCGAGCGTCGCCTCGTCCTGGGACATGCGCGCGCTTTTGAGCTCGGGCATCGTAACGGCTTATACCTGGGCGACGGCCTATGAATTCTGGCGCGGGCGCAGTGAGCCTTTGGTGTCGCGCTGGCCCGCGATCTTCATGCTGTTCGCGCATGGTGCGCTGTACCTGCTGCGCACGCCGTTCGGTGCCGTGCTGTCGGCGTTGCCGCCGGGCAATACCGTGCTCGAAAGCGTGTGGCTCACCGTGCTGAGTTTCGAGGCACTGCTGTTCACCATCTCTATTGCCTTCATCCTGTTGGCGATGGCCAAGGAGCGCACCGAATATCGCCACAAGACGGCGGCCTTGGTCGATCCGCTGACCGGCATCCCCAACCGCCGCGCCTTCTTCCAGGATACCGCGCTGCAGCTCAAGCGCCAGGCGAGCGACCCGCGGCCGATCGCGGTGATGCTGCTCGATCTCGACAATTTCAAATCGATCAACGACCGCTTCGGCCATGCCGTCGGCGACCGCGTGCTGCAGGTCTTTGCCGAAACCGCCGGCAGCTGCATGCGCCGGACCGATCTGTTCGGCCGGCTCGGCGGCGAGGAATTTGCCGCGCTCCTGGTCGACGCGCCGCGGGAGCGGGCACTGGCGGTGGCCAACGATATCCGCCGCAGCTTTGCCGATGCCACGCGTGAAATCGACGGCCGGCCGGTGGTCGGCACCGTGAGCGTCGGCGTCGTCATTACCTACGACGCCGTTCTCGACGTTTCGGCGCTGCTCGCGCAAGCCGACCATGCGCTCTATCGCGCCAAGGATAACGGCCGCAATCGCGTCGAACTGGCCTCGATCGAGCTCATTCTCGACCGCGCCAAACGTGCCGCCGACGCCGGAGCCGCAACCGGTATCCGCCGCAGCGCGCGCACTGCGGCTTAACCGCACCGGCGCACCATAATTGCCGCAACCCCGGTTGGGCCATTGCCCAATAGCTTCATTGGACGAACGGCGTCTTGCCTAGCCGCGGCAAATGATGGTCAAAGGCTCTCTTCGCTACCCGCTTGGCGTCTCGGAGAGTTGGAATGAAGCGCAGCACCGATCGCATCCTCACCACCCATGTCGGCAGCCTGATCCGGCCGGCGGAATTGCAGGATTTCCTGCGGGCGAAGCAGGCGGGCAAGCCCTACGACGAAGCCGCCTATCAGGCGTGCCTCAAAAAGACGGTCGCCGAAGTGGTGCGCCAGCAGGCCGACGTGGGTGTCGACGTTGTTTCCGACGGCGAGTTCGGCAAGTCGATCAGCTGGTCGCAATATGTGCTGGAGCGGCTCAGCGGCTTCGAGCGGCGGCCGATCAAGCAGGGCGCCAATCCCTTCATGCGCGGCGTCGACCGCGAGAAATTCGCCGCGTTCTACGCCGAGCTCGATGCGCGCGAGCATGTGGCGACGACGACGGAAGCGGTTTGCACCGGACCGATCGCCTATACCGGCCAGGCCGAATTGCAGCGCGACATCGATAATTTCAAAGCGGCGTTGAAGGATGTCAAGGTCGAGGACGCGTTCCTGCCTGTGGCTGCGCCCGCAAGCGTCATCCCGGACCGCAAGAACGAATATTACAAGACCGACGAGGATCTCATTCGCGCCATCGGCGCGGCGATGCACACCGAATACAAGATGATCATCGATGCGGGCTTTGTGCTGCAGCTCGACGATGCGCGGGCCGCGGTCACGTATGACCGCATGGTGCCGCCGGCGAGCTTTGCCGACTATCGCAAATGGCTGGCGCTGCAAGTCGACGTGCTCAACGATGCGATTGCCGGGCTGCCCGCCGACCGCATCCGCTATCACGTCTGTTGGGGCAGCTGGCCCGGTCCGCATACCTCCGACGTGCCGCTCAAAGATATCGTCGATCTCCTTCTCGGCATGAAGGTCGGCGCGCTGGTCATCGAGAATGCCAATCCGCGTCACGAGCACGAATGGCGGGTGTGGGAAACCGCGAAGCTCCGCAAAGACCAGGTGCTGATTCCCGGTGTCATCAGCCACGCCACCAATGTCGTCGAGCATCCGGAACTTGTCGCCGAACGCATCGTCCGCATCGCCAAACTGGTCGGCCGCGAGAACCTGTTGGCAGGCACCGATTGCGGCTTCGCGCAGGGGCCGTTCTATCGCCGCGTGCATCCCAGCGTCATGTGGGCGAAGCTCGACGCACTGGCGCGAGGCGCCAAGCTTGCCAGCAAGGAATTGTGGGGCCGAGGCTGATCGCGAACTGAAACCGGTAGAGTTCCATCGGCGCAAGCGTGTCCGCCGTCGCAGCATCGCGGCGAATTTTCCAGTATAGTGTTGTGTGTTTTGCGGCGCGATTGTCGGCACGACCGAGACGCCGCATTGCCGGACATTGCGGCAGACCCAAGACATTCTCAGAAAGAAGGTCCGCCGCGCCATAGTAGCCATTCATCATGCGCCATTGGCGGAACCGGCTCGTGTTCCCCGTCGTAGCGTGCATTTGCATTCGAGGAGGAAGTCGCCATGCGTGAGCTAGACCATGACAAGTTGAATGCGCTTGTGGGCAAGCTGGTCGGTGATCTCGGTGCTTCGCTGGCCGGCGCCAGCATCCTGCTTGGCGATCGGCTGGGACTTTATAAAGCCATGGCGGACGGCGCCGCGGTCACGCCGGCCGCGCTTGCAAAAAAGACCGGTCTGCATGAGCGCTATGTGCGCGAATGGTTGTCCGGTCAGGCGGCGTCCGGCTATGTCGACTATCAAGCCGACACGAACACGTTCGCCCTTTCGCCGGAACAAGCAATGGCTTTTGCCGAGGAGGGCTCGCCGGCGTTTTTCGCAGGCGCCTTCGATGTCGTGCAGTCGACCTATTTGGACGAGCCCAAAGTCGCGGAAGCCTTTCGGACCGGGAAGGGAGTCGGCTGGCACGAGCATTCGAAATGCTTGTTCTCCGGGACCGAGCGTTTCTTCCGGCCCGGCTATAATGCCAATCTTGCGTCAAGCTGGATTCCCGCGATCGACGGCCTCGAGGCCAGGCTCAAGGCGGGCGCCAAGGTGGCCGATGTGGGATGCGGCCATGGCGCTTCCACCATCGTAATGGCCAAGGCCTATCCGAAGTCCACGTTTTTCGGCTTCGACTATCACGTACCCTCGATCGAGCGCGCCAAGGCTCTGGCCGAGGAGGCCGGCGTCGGCGACCGCGCCACCTTTGCGCGGGCCACCGCCAAGGACTTTGCGGCGAACGGCTACGATCTCGTGGCGTTCTTCGATTGCCTGCACGACATGGGCGATCCGGTCGGCGCGGGCAAGCACGTCAAGGAGACTCTGGCGAAAGACGGCGTCTGGATGATCGTCGAGCCGTTCGCGCACGATGATCTCAAGGACAATCTGAACCCGGTCGGGCGCGTGTTCTACGGGGCTTCCACATTTATCTGTACCCCGGCGTCGCTTTCCCAGGAAGTCGCGCTTGGGCTTGGCGCGCAGGCGGGCGAGCGCCGACTGCGGCAGGTTGCGACCGAAGCAGGATTCACGCGGTTCCGCCGCGCGACCGAAACGCCGTTCAACATGATCTTTGAGGCGCGCGCCTAACGCGCGGTCGGGCGAGAAGATTATTCGGCCGCCACCGCGCGGACCGGCTCGTTTTCGGCCTCGTCGATCGGACCGCGCCGCGGGCCGAACAGCCAGGTCTGCAGCCGGTCGAGATAGAGATAGACCACGGGCGTGGTATAGAGCGTAAGCACTTGGCTCAGCGCCAAGCCTCCGACCATGGCATAACCGAGCGGCTGGCGCATTTCGGAACCGGCGCCGCTGCCGATGGCGAGCGGAATGCCGGCGAGCATGGCCGCGGCCGTCGTCATCAGGATCGGGCGGAAGCGCAGCAGGCATGCTTCGCGGATCGCATCGAGCGGCTCGGCGTGCCGTTCACGCTCGGCGGCAACGGCGAAGTCGACGAGCATAATGCCGTTCTTCTTGACGATGCCGATCAGAAGAATGATGCCGATGATGCCGATGACCGAAAGATCCATGCGGCCCAGCCGAAGCGCCAGCAGCGCGCCGATGCCGGCCGAGGGCAGGGTGGACAGGATCGTCAGCGGATGGATGAAGCTTTCGTAGAGGACGCCGAGAATGATGTAGACGACGATCAGCGCGGCCGCGATTAAGGCCGGCTCGCTGCGCAGCGACGTCTGGAACGCCTGGGCATTGCCCTGGAAAGTCGGAATCACGGCCGACGGCATGCCGACGTCGCGAGAGGCGTTGTTCACAGCGTCGACGGCCTCGCCGAGTGAAACGCCCGGCCTCAGGTTGAAGGTGATGGTGACGGCAGGGAACTGGGCTTGGTGCGAGATGAGCAGGGGCGCCACGCCCTTGCTGTCGATATCGACCAGCGACGACAGCGGCACCGCGCCGCCGGTCAGCGGCGACTTCACGTAGAGCCGGTCGAGCGTGGACAGATCCTTCTGCAGCCCGGGCAGGATTTCCAGCACGACGAAGTAGGTCTTGAGCTGGGTGAAATATTGCGCGATCTCGCGCTGGCCGAAAGCGTCGTTGAGCGTGTCGTCGATGGTCTGCGGCGAAATGCCGAAGCGTGCCGCCTGATCGCGGTTGATCGTAATCTGCAGCTTCGGCGCGCTCGCGGCGAGGTCGGAGGTGACGTCGGCCAGCTGCGGCAAAGTGCGCAGCTTTTCGAGGAGCTTCTGCGACCACTCGTCCAGCTCTTGGATATTCGTGTCCTGGAGCGTGTACTGGAAGCTGCCGCGGGCGATGCGGGCGCCGACATTAATATCCTGCGTCGGCTGCAGGAACAGATTGACGCCTTCGAGCCTGGCGAGTTTCGGCCGCAATTCGTCGATGACCTGCGACGCCTTGAGCTTGCGCTGGTTGAGCGGCTTGAGAACGATGAAATAGCGGGCAGTATTGGCCGAATTCGCCACTCCCGTCGAGCCGGTGAACGAGCCGAAGCCCTGCACGTTGGGGTCTTGCAACAGCACATTGCCGATATTGTGCATCAGCCGCATCATTTCGTGCGGCGAGGTTTCCTGCGCGGCCTCGGCGAAGCCTTGCAGCATTCCCGTATCCTGGATCGGAAAGAAGCCTTTCGGAATTTCGTAGGCCATGACCACGGTCAGCGCCATGGTGGCGAAGAAGACGCAGAGCGTGATCGCCTGATGGCGCAGCACGACGCCGAGCGTGCGCCGGTAGAACGACAGCATGGCGTCGAAACCCGCTTCGATCGCGCGATAGATGCGGCCGTGGCTCTCGGATTCACGGTGCATGAAGCGCGCGCACATCATCGGTGCGAGCGTCAGCGACACCAGCGCCGACACGGCGATGGAGGCGGTCACGGTCAGCGCAAACTCGCGGAACAGGCGGCCGATAATGCCGCTCATGAGCAGGAGCGGAATGAACACCGCGATGAGCGAGCAGGAGATCGACAGGACGGTGAAGCCGATCTCGCGCGAGCCTTTCAGCGCTGCCTCGAACGGCCGCTCGCCATGCTCGACGTGGCGATAGATGTTCTCCACCACGACGATGGCGTCGTCGACCACGAAACCGACCGCGATGGTGAGCGCCATCAGCGACAGATTGTCGAGGCTGAAATTCATCAGATACATCGCCGCGAACGAGCCGGCGAGGGCGAGCGGCACGGTGATGCTCGGGATGAGCGTCGCCCAGAAATTGCGCAGGAACAGCAAGATCACCAGCACCACAAGGCAAATGGTCAGCGCCAGCGTGAATTCGACGTCTTCGACGGAGGCGCGGATGGTGGTGGTGCGGTCGAGAAGGGTCTCGACCTTGACCGCGGGCGGGATGCGCGCGGTGAGCTGCGGCAGCTCGGCTTTGACCGCATCGACGATATCGATGACGTTGGCGCCGGGCTGTTTGAAGATGGCGAGGATTACGCCGTCTTTGTTGTTCTGATAGGCGGCGACGGTGCGATCGACGGCATCGGAAACGGCTTGGCCGACATCGCGCACCCGGATCGGAGCGCCGTTGTGGTAGGCCAGAACCACGTCGTTGAACTTGTCGGCGTCGAGAATCTGGTCGTTGGCGGCGATGGTGAAGGTGATCTTGTCGCCGTTGATGACGCCCTTGGCGGCGTTGGTGGTCGAGGTGGCGATCTGGCCGCGGATGTCCTCGAGCGTGAGCCCGCTGGCGGCGAGCTTGGCCGGGTCGACCTGCACGCGGATCGACGGCGTTTTGTCTCCGAACACCGAGACCTGCGCCACGCCGTTCACCTGCGACAGCTGCTGCGCCAGGAACAGATTGGCGTAGTCGTCGACATTGATCAGCGGCAGCGTGTCGGAATGCACCGACAGGAGCAGAACGGGAACGTCGGCCGGATTGACCTTCTTGTAAGCCGGCGGCGTGGTCAGCGCCTGCGGCAGGGTCTTGCTCGCGACCGTGATCGCGGCCTGCACGTCCTGCGCGGCGGAATCGATGTTCCGATTGAGGTCGAACTGGATGACGATGGTCGAGGCGCCGAGCGAACTCGTCGACGTCATCTGCGTGATGCCGGCAATCTGGCCGAATTGCTGTTCGAGCGGAGCGGCGACCGAGGTCGCCATGGTCTCGGCGCTGGCGCCGGTCCAGACGGTCTGGATCTGGATGGTCGGGAAATCGACCTGCGGCAGCGGCGCCACCGGCAGAAACGGAAACGACACGATGCCGACAAAGGCAAGAGCCGCCATCAGGAGCGTGGTCGCAACCGGCCGCCGGATGAACGGTTCGGAAATGCTCACGTCGCGTCCCCGCTGGCCGCGGTATGCGCCGGCGTGAAAGTGACGGGCACATTGGTGTCGAGCTTGTATTGCCCGTCGGTGACCACGCGGTCGCCGTCTTCGACGCCGGACAGCACAATGGTGTTGTTGCCGGTGGTGACCCCGGTTTCGATCGGGCGCGGCTCGACGGTGTTGTCTTTCCGCACCACCCAGGTGAACAGGCCATGCGGCCCGCGCTGCACGGCGGCCGGCGGAATGACGACGACGTTCTTGCGGGTCTCGAGCAGGAGATGCGCATTGACGAACTCGCCCGGCCACAGCTTCTCGTCGTCATTGGCGAAAGTGGCCTTCAGGCGATAAGTCGCGGTCGCCTGATCGATCAAATTGTCGATCATGGTGAGCGTGCCCGTGCTCAAGAGGTGCGCATTGTCGCGATCGTAAGCGGCGACCCGGACGTCACCGCGTTTCATGGCCTCGCGCACCTCGTCGAGCGTTTGCGCCGGCAAGGTGAACATCACCACGGCCGGCTCGGTCTGCGTCAGGATCGCGATCGGCGTCTGGTCGCTGGCGTGCACGATATTGCCCGGATCGACCATGCGCACGCCCATGCGGCCGTCGGTGGTGGCGGTGATATTGGTGTAGTCGAGATTGGTCTGGGCGGATTCGATCGCGGCGATGTCGGCCTCGATCGAGGCTTTGGTCTGATCGACTTTGGCCTGCTGCAGATCGACATTCTGCTGCGTCTCGGCATTGCGCAGGACCAGCGTCTGGAAGCGCACCAGATCTTTTTCGGCGGCGATCAGCTGTGCATCGTCCATCGCCTTGTGCGCCTTGGCCTGATCGAGGGCGGCCTGGTAGAGGCGGGGATCGATCTTGGCCAATATGTCGCCCTTCTTGACGCGCTGGCCTTCCTTGAAAAACACGTCCTGGAGTTTGCCGTCGACTTGGGCGTGGATGGCGACTGTGAACAGCGCCTGCACAGTGCCGAGCCCGATCAGATAAATCGGCACGTCCTGGCGCGACGCGGTAGCGACCGTGACCGGCACGGCGTTGCGCACCGATCGCGACGCATGCGCCGGATCGGGTCCCTGTGACAAGTACCAATAGACACATCCGGCAATGACCGCGGCCGCCATGCAGCCTGCAATGACGACCACACCGCGGCGTTGCCGCGCCGTGCCGTTGGGCCTTAACTCCACGAGCTTCTTCCCTCTAGAGCGCGTTAGGCGCGCGCGGCCTTCCCCCACTATACTTCCTATTAGTTACCAGGGTGAACGGATTTCCAACAGTATGAAAAGCTGGTGTTCTCGCAACGCGGCAAGGCCGCCTTTTTCGCGTCAGTCGGCATAAACTTTGTGTAAACACGTATGCAGCGAGGGCGCGAACCCGGCGAGGATCGACAACCCGGCCAGAAGGTCTCGCCGCTGTCGCCGCGACGCTCCGCGCGAAATGGCCGCAGAACAGCGGCACGGAATTGGCCGGTTCGTGGGGACTTGAGCTGCGGGATTTGGGCTGCGGAATTTGCTAGGGTCGATAGAGGCGATCCGCAGCGCCCGCATCCGGACAAAAGGTTTGGAGGAGACCATGCTCGATACAGCCAAGAAACCAAGCACCGCGCCGTTCGACACTGCGCGGCTCGATCGGCTGATGGACGAGCAGGGCTTTGACGTCCTCCTGGTCACCTCCAAACATAACGTCCAATATCTCCTCGGCGGCCATCGCGCCTTCTTCTTTGAATCGATGGATGCCATGGGCTTGAGCCGCTACCTGCCGGTTTTCGTCTATGCCAAAGGCGAGGCGCAGAAGGCCGGCTTCTTCGGCCATCGCATGGAAGGCTTTCAGCATCAGAACACGCCGTTCTGGGTGTCCGAGGTCGAAACCAAAAGCTCGGGCTCGATCGACGTCATGGAAAAGGCAGTGGCTTACGCGCGGAAGCTTGCGCCCAGTCCCAAGCGCATCGGCGTCGAGCTCGCGTTTGTTCCAGCCGATTCGTGCGAGGTGATCCGCAAGGCTTTTCCGCACGCCGAAATCAGGGACGCGCTGTTCGTGCTCGAGCGCCTGCGCGCGATCAAGACGCCGCGCGAACTTGAAATGCTCAAGATCGCCTCCGACGCCGTGATCGATTCCATGCAGGCGGTGTTTGCCAAGTACGGGCCCGGCGCGAGCAAAGCGGACATGACCGAAACGCTGCGCCGCGAGGAAACCTCGCGCGGGCTCACGTTCGATTATTGCCTGATCGCGGTGAATTCCAGCTTGAACCGCGCGCCGTCCGACGAGCGCTGGGAGACGGGCGGCGTGCTGTCGCTCGATTCCGGCGGCAATTATCACGGCTATATCGGCGACGTCTGCCGCATGGGCGTGGCCGGCGAGCCGGATCAGGAGCTGGTCGATCTTCTCGCCGAAATCGAAACGATCGAGCAGGCCTCGATACAGGCGATCAAGCCCGGCGTGCCCGGCAAGGAGATTTATGCGGCGGCGAATGTGCCGTTGCAGAAATCGAAGCTGCACAATCACATCGAGTTTCTTGCCCACGGCATGGGGCTCGTGAGTCACGAAGCGCCGCGGCTGACCAATTCCGGGCCGGTGCCCTACGACGCTTATGATGCCGACCGGCCGCTGCAAGCCGGCATGGTGGTCTCCGTCGAGACCACGCTGAAACATCCGCGCCGCGGCTTCATCAAGCTCGAAGACACTGTCGTGGTCACGCCGGCCGGCTTCGAGGTCTATGGCGACCGCATCCGCGGCTGGAACCGAGCCGGCGCGGCGACGCGCTAGCCGGAACGCCGTGCGCCGTTTCCGAAGACGCGTCGGTATCAAAATCTTAGTGCGTCATTGCTTTCGTATTGCGTTGCCCGCGCAATTCGCCCGCTTTGCCGGAAGGAGGGAATAATGGATTCCGTATCCCGACGCGCTGTGCTTGCCGCTGCCGCGGCCGGTTCGGTCGCCACAGCCGCCGCGACCGCCAATGCCGCAAGCTTCGGCAATCCCGACGAGCCGCCGCAAGGTGAAATCAACACCAAGGGCAACCCGTCGAGCTTCACCGATCCGGGGCCGCAGAATCCGGCGATCAGTTCGCAATTTCCCGGCGCCTTCTCGCCGCCGGCGACCGATGTCGGCGACATGCCGATGTTCTGGGCCTCCTTCAACAACGCGCCGCGGCGCATTCAGAACGGCGGCTGGGCGCGCCAGGTTACCCAGGCCGATTTTCAGATCGCCGAGGAGATTGCCGGCGTCAATATGCGCCTGATCCGCGGCGGTATCCGCGAGCTGCATTGGCATCAGGCGGCGGAATGGGCCTATGTCACCAAGGGCGCGGTGCGGATCACGACCATCGACACCGAAGGCCGTGCCAATGTCGAAGACGTCCACGAAGGCGGGCTCTGGTACTTTCCCTCCGGCCTGCCGCATTCCTTGCAGGGCATCGGCGAAGATGGCGCCGAATTCATTTTGGCCTTCGATAACGGCCGGCAGACCGAATACAACACGCTGCTCTTGAGCGACTGGCTCGCGCATACGCCGCCCGAAATCCTGGCGCAGAACTTCAACGTGCCGGCGGACGCTTTTGCCAAAATACCCCTGACCTCGCTCTATATCTTTCCGGGCCAGATGCCGGGACCGCTCGCCGAAGAGCAGGCGCAAGCGCAGGGCGTCGTCGGCAGGATGCCCAATCCGTCAAGCTTCGCGCTCGCAAGCATGACGCCGACGCGCAAGACCAAGGGCGGCGAGGTGCGCATTGCCGACAGCGGCAACTTCAAGGCTTCGCTCACCATCGCGGCCGCGCTGGTCACCGTGCATCCGGGCGGCTTGCGCGAGATGCATTGGCATCCCAATGCCGACGAATGGCAATACTACATCGCCGGCCAGGGCGAGATGACGGTGTTCAATGTCGGGCCGCGCGCGGTGACGCAGAACTTCAAGCCCGGAGATATCGGCTACGTGAGAAAGTCGCTGGGTCATTACATCAAGAATACCGGCGCCACCGATCTGGTGTTCCTCGAAATCTTCCGCAGCGACCGCTTCCAGGACGTGTCGCTGTCGGATTGGCTCACGCACGTGCCGCGCGCCTTGGTCGCGCAACACCTCAATTTGGATCCCGCGCTGATCGCGCACTTTCCGAACGACAAGCCGGACGTCGTGCCGGAATGATCACCGCGGCCGGCGCCGAACGCACCATCGCGGCAGCCACGGCACGACCTCATCTGTTGACGGCGCGGTTTGCGAATTCGCCAGCTTGACGACGCATGCCGATCGGGTATATGTGTTGCCATAATACGAACTAAAGTTCGCTATCCGAACAAAGGGCGGAACCGGCCGTGGCCAAGAGGACGCAAAAGGCGGCGCAAAGGGCCGTTCGAACCGCGCCGGCAAAATCCGCAGCGCGGCGCGGGGCGGCAAGCGGGGCCGAGCGGACAGCCGGTTCGGACAGGGATTCCGACAAGAACATCGTTCATTCGCTGGCCAAGGGCTTTCGCATTCTGGAAACCTTCACGGCGCGCGAGCCGGAACTGACCTTGGCCGACGTTGCCCGCAAGGCCGGCGTCGACAACGCCACCGCCTTTCGCTTTCTCAACACGCTGGTTCAGACCGGCTATGTCGAGCGGGTGCCGAATGCGCGGCTGTTCCGCCTGACCACCAAGGTGCTCGATCTCGGCTTCAACGCCATTGCCCATTCGGATCTGCGCACACAGGCGCGGCCGATCCTGCGCGACCTGGTCGGCGAGATCAACGAAGCGGCTTCCGTCGGCGTGCTCGAGGGCGCCAACATCATCTATATCGAGCGTATACAGGCGGGCCTGGCGCGTCTCGGCGTCGATACCCGCATCGGCAGCCGCGTTCCCGCCTATGCCACAGCGATCGGCCACGCGGTGCTCGCCTGGCTGCCGCGCGCGGCGCAGATCGCAATCCTGGAGTCGCAGCCGCGGCCGCAACTCACCGCAACAACGCAAACCAAGCTCGATGCGCTCTTCGCGCGGTTCGTCAAGGTCAAAGCCCGCGGCTATGCGGTTTCGGATCAGGAAACCGTGTCCGGTCTTTATGTTCTGGCCGCGCCTATTCTCGACAGCGACGGCGTGCCGCTCGCCGGCATCAGCATCGCTGCGCCCGCGATCCAGACGTCGCTGAACGATTTCGAAAGCGCCGGCGCGAAGCCGATCATGCAGGCGGCGCGGGCGCTGTCACGCGCCCTGCAAGCCAGCGGCGGCTTCATCCATCGGCAGACGGCATGAGCAAATTCCACAGGACGCAGCAGGAGACCAACGTGAAAAGCATCGATTTCAACGGCATCATTCCCGCCATCGCGGTGCCGTTCACGCGTGATTTCGCGATCGACGAGGCGGAACTGCGCCGCTTCGCGCAATGGCTTGCCGCGCAGCCCGGCATCACCGCGCTGATGACCAATGGCCATACCGGCGAGGTGTTCTCGCTGACGCCGCGCGAGCGCGCCGAGGTCACGCGCGTCGCCGCGAGCGCCGTCGGCAGCCGATGCCCGGTCATTTCGTCGATCGTGTGCGAAGGCATCAAGGACGCTGTCGAGCAGGCACAATGGGCCAAGGACGCCGGCGCCACCGGGCTCGACATCATGCCGCCGCACCATTGGCTGCGTTTCGGCTTCCAGCCGCAGCACTGCCTCGATTATTTCAACGCGATCGGCGAGGCGGTCGATCTGCCGCTGATCGTGCATGTCTATCCGGCCTGGACACGCGGCTCCTATCCGACGTCGCTGCTCGCCGATCTCGCCACGCTGCCGCATGTGGCGGCCTTCAAGATGGGCGAGCGCGAAATGAACAAGTATGCGCGCGACATTCAGGCCATCCGCGGCGCCAATGCCGCGAAGGCGCTTCTGACCTGTCACGACGAGTATCTTCTGGCGTCGATGGTGCAGGGCATCGACGGCGCACTCGTCGGCTTCGCTTCGCTGGTGCCGGGCCTGATCCATGATCTCCTCAAGGCGGTCAAAGCCGGCGATCTCAAAGAGGCGATGCGGCTGCAGGGGCTGATCACGCCGCTCAAGGATGCGGTCTACGGCGCGGGCGAGCCGACCGGCGAGGCGCATGGCCGGATGAAGGCCGCCATGGCGCTCGCCGGAATCCTGCGCGATGGGACGGTGCGGCCGCCGACGCACGCGCCGAGCGCCGCCGAACTTGAAACGATCCGGCGCGCTTTGCAGCACGCCGGCCTCACCAACCGTGCGGCAGCCTGAGCACTTCGCATTGCGAGCATCGGCGATGGTTCACGTCGTGGAGAAGCCCGAAAATGTTGCGCGGCGCGGTGCGGCACGCCGCGCCGTGGTCACCGGCAGTTCTTCCGGCATCGGCAAAGCCATTGCCGTGCGCCTTGTCGAGGAGGGGTGGAGCGTCGTCGGGCTCGACAAAGCGAGCGACGAGAGCGCGGAGAATTTCCGCGCCTTCACGGTGGACCTCACCGATTTCGACATGCTTGCCGATGTTCTTGCCGGCATCGGCGAAACCGACGCGTTGGTCCATGCGGCGGGCTTCATGCGGACGGCGCCGCTCGGCGAGCTTAACGCCGACGACGGCGCGGCGATGTGGCGGGTCCATGTCGCGGCCGCTGCGTTGATCGCTGATGCGCTGCTGCCGAAGATGCGCCAAGGCGGGCGCATCGTGCTGATCGGCAGCCGCACCGCCAACGGCGCGGCGGGCCGCAGCCAATATGCGGCAGCCAAGGCGGCCATGGTCGGAATGGCGCGCTCATGGGCGGCGGAGCTTGCGCCCAAAGGCATCACCGTCAATGTCGTCGCACCCGCCGCGACCGAAACGCCGATGCTTGGCGATCCCGCGCGCGGCGCCACGCCGCCGAAGCGGCCGCCGATCGGGCGCTTCGTACGCGCCGAAGAGGTTGCGGCGCTGACCGCGTTCCTGCTCGCCCCGGAGGCATCCGCTATCACCGGGCAGCAGATCGCGATTTGCGGCGGCAGCTCGCTCTAAAGATTCGGAGGTCTTATGCCGGTTCGTATTCTGGAATTGCGCGAGGTCACCAAGCCGATCTCCTCGCCGATCCGCAACGCCTATATCGACTTCACCAAGATGACGGCGAGCCTCGTCGCCGTGGTGACCGATGTCGTCCGCGACGGCCGCCGCGTCGTCGGCTACGGCTTCAACTCCAACGGTCGCTACGGGCAGGGCGGCTTGATCCGCGAGCGGTTCGCCGACCGCATCCTGCAAGCCGATCCGAAGAGTCTCCTCGACGATGCCGGCGGCAATCTCGATCCGCATCGCGTCTGGGCGGCGATGATGACGAATGAAAAGCCGGGCGGCCATGGCGAACGCTCGGTGGCTGTCGGCACGATCGACATGGCGGTGTGGGATGCGACCGCCAAGATCGCCGGCAAGCCGCTGTTCCGGCTGCTCGCCGAGCGCCACGGCCGCAACGCCGATCCCCGCGTCTTCGTCTATGCCGCCGGCGGCTACTATTATCCCGGCAAAGATCTGTCCGCGCTCTGCGCCGAGATGCGCGGCTATCTCGACCGCGGCTACACCGTCGTCAAAATGAAAATCGGCGGCGCGCCGATTGAAGAAGATCGGGCGCGCATCGAAGCCGTGCTCGCGGAAATCGGCAGCGAGGCGCAATTGGCGGTCGACGCCAACGGGCGTTTCGATCTCGAGACTGCGATCGCCTATGCCAGGATGCTGCGCGACTATCCGCTGTTCTGGTACGAGGAAGCCGGCGACCCGCTCGACTTTCAGCTCCAGGCCGCGCTCGCCGAATATTATCCGGGGCCGATGGCGACCGGCGAGAATCTCTTCAGCCACCAGGACGCGCACAATCTCCTTCGTTACGGCGGCATGCGGCCGGATCGTGACTGGCTGCAATTCGACTGCGCGCTGTCCTACGGCCTCGTCGAATATGAGCGCACGCTGAAAGTTCTTGAAACCGCCGGCTGGTCGCCGCGGCGCTGCATTCCCCATGGCGGCCATCAGATGTCGCTCAACATTGCCGCGGGCTTGGGGCTCGGCGGCAATGAGAGCTATCCCGATCTGTTCCAGCCCTATGGCGGATTTCCCGACAGCGTGAAGGTCGTCGGCGGCCACATCACCATGCCCGAGCTTCCCGGCATCGGCTTCGAAGGCAAGAGCGATCTTTATGCGGAAATGCGGGCGCTGGCCGCCTGATTCGAACATGTGGACGTAAAGACTGCGCACCAAGCGCTAACAAAAAACATCTGGAGGCAGGAATGAACAGGCGTGAATTCATCGCAAGTGCAACGACTGCCGCGGCCGCGGCGATGTGCAAGCCGGCGATCGCGCAACCCGCGTGGCCCGCCAAAGGCCGCACCATCCGGGTCGTCGTGCCGTGGCCGCCGGGCGCCGCCAACGACGCGCTCGGCCGACTGGTCGCACAGCGGCTACAGGACAAGTTCGGCGCCACGGCGATCGTCGAGAACCGCACCGGTGGCTCGGGCCTCATCGGCACCAAATATGTGATCGACGCCGATCCCGATGGCTATACGTTTCTGGCGAGCGCCTTCAACACCGCGGTCATGCCGCTGGTGCTGAAGTCCGCCGACTTCAATCCGCAAACCGATCTCGAGGTGATCGCGCGCACCGGCGTTGCGCCGCTGATCTGTGTCATGACGGCGGACCGGCCGCAGAAGACGGTGAGCGAGGTCATCAGCGCCGCGAAAGCCGATCCCGGCAACTGGAATTTCGCCATTTCCGCGGTCGGCTCCGCGGGACACCTCGCGACCATCGATTTTCTGCAGCGCACCGGCGCCAATATTCCCATGGTGGCCTATCGCGGCACACAGCCGGCGCTGCTCGACGTGATGGCCGGCGCGGTGCAATTGCTCATCGACACCAGCTTCGCGCTGATCCCGGCGGCGAAGGACGGCACGAAGGCGCGGGCGCTCGGCATTGCCGCGGCCAAACGCTCCGTTCTCGCGCCCGACATTCCGACCATGACGGAAGCCGGGGTGCCGGGCTTCGAATTCCAGTCATGGTACGCGCTGTGGGCGCCAAAGGGCACGCCGGGTGAGATTACCACCACCGTGCACGATCTGGTTCAGGAGATCATGCATGATCCCAAAGTCGTCGATTCACTCAAGGCGAATTTGCTCGAGCCCGTGACCGAGAGCACTGATCAAACAAGAATGTTCATCGCCAGCGAAATCACGCGCGCCAAGCGGTTGTTGCAGAGCGTCAACTTCCAGCCGGCCTAATTGCCGGGTGCGCCGGTACTGGGCCTCTGCCCCGCGCGGAGGATCGCGGATTGTCCGGTGTCGGTATTGAGGATCTTCTCGATCGGCGCAGCGGCGCGGTTCCACCAGCCGCCGCCGATTGCGACTTATTCGAAAAGCACCGGCAATTTATGACATGAAACGCAACAACTGTTATTTATTACAGGGCAATTCACAGTAAATCGCGGGGCGGCGGGCAGAACAGTGCAGCGGCGGTGCTGGCTTCGACGATTGGGCGCCGATATCTTCGATGCGGCTCGCAATGAGATCTGCGCGCTTCGGATGGAAGAATGTCGGAAAATTCCGGATCGGCATTAATGGAAGGCAGCAACCGGCGCTGGCTGATCAGCGTGGCGATCGTATTGCTGGTCCATGCCGGCATCGCGGCGGGCGTTTTGACGTGGCGCCATATGGCCTCGGCGCCGCCGGTTCTGATCGATCTCACACCGGCGCCGTCCGCATCGCAACAAAATGCCAGACTGCCCGCGCCGCCGGTCGCCGAGCAAGCGGCGGCACATCAAACAACACCCGAGCAAAAAACCGAGTCCGCATCGACGTCGGCTTCGGCCTCGCCCTCGGCTTCCGCTTCCGGCGCCGATCATGGCGAAGCCGTGCCGCCAAGCGAACGAGCCGTACCGGCAAACGAGACCGTTGCGAAGAGCGTGCAAGGCACCGGACCAGCACACGTCTCGCCCGGCGCGAACCCACCGCAACTACCGCCAGCGCCGCAAGGCGCTGAAGCCGGGGACAGCGCCGCAGGCGGCGCGGTCGTCGCCGGCGGCGCGCCGCGTGCGCCGGCGCCCATCGGTCCCATGCCGGGCAGTCCGATGGCGAATATGCCCTTGGACACCAGCATCACCGTGCAGCCGCCGCTCCATGGCGCCAACGCAGCGGCTGGCCCGTTTGAGCGCGGCGCGGTTGGACCGCTGGCGAACCGCGGCGCCGGACCGGAAGCGCAGCCGTTCGATCGGCGGCCGACCAGCGTTTTTCGTCCGGCAAAGCCCTTCGGCGTGCCCGACGTTCCGCGCAACTCTCTTCTGCCGAACGGCAATTCGGTTGTGCCCAACAGCAATCCGAACTTGCTTGGGATGGGTCCGAGAAACCCGCAGGGTGCTCAAGTACAGGAGCGGGTGCAGGCCGCTATGGCAGCGGGGGCGATTGGCCGCGGTGAACCGGTCAAGAACGCCATCGGCAGCACTGTGACCAGCAACGCCATTCCAGGAAGCGCGCAACGCGCCGGCTCGGCGAGTGGTGCTGCACCAACCGGCATCGGCGCTTCGACAATCGTCGTCTCGCATGGCGACGCCGATAGCCTCAATTCCGAATACGGCCTCATGCGCAACGCCGTCGGCCTGACTGCCAATTTCCGGCCGCGCATTCCCAGCCCCGGCGCGGGCGAAACCACGCCCGGCATTGTTGCGGTCGTCGGCCGCGAAATGCCGACAGCGCGGATTATCGACGGACACGGTCTCATGCGGCCGATCGCCGGTCCCGCTGTGATCGGCGGTCCGGCGCGTCGCGCAGGCGCCGGAATGCTCAGCGGCAGCGACTTTCATCTTCGGCATCCGTGATCTTTGTCGGATGTCGCGCTGCGTCGCCGCGATTGCGGCGAGCGTGACGGCAAGCCTGCCTGCTGCAATGAGGTGAACTCAAGCAACTCTTCTATTTGGTGACCAGCGGATAGCCCGCGGACGACGCCAGCGGATAGCCCATTGCGTGGGCCGAGGTGCCCATGCGCATCGGCGTTGCCGGAGTATCGCCGTCGCCGCTCTTGCCGGGCACCGGAAAGGCATAGCCGAGAATGGCCTTGAGCACGAAGCGATCCGAGCCGGGCGTAAAGCCATAGCCGGCACCGAGTTCGACATCGATCGTGCTGACCTTGAAATCGGTGACGGCGAAGAGCTGCTGGCTCTGCTCGCCGAGCGGCAGAAAGTCGCCGATCTTGCCGTAGTCGGCGTAATATTCGAGCCCGATATAACGGTCCTGTCCGAGATTCTTGGCAAACCGCAGGGCAGGCGCGAAGTCGGCTTCGCCGCCGGCGCCGAAGCTCAGATCCACGATCGGATTGACGATGAATTCCCAATCAGGATTGCGCACGCCGATGATCGGCCGGATCTCGAGTCCCCATGGCTTGGCCGAAAAGCGCGGCAGTTCATAGCCGAGTTCGAAATTGACGCCGTAAAAGAAGTTGCGTTTGGCCGCGTCGGGAATGACGAACAGGCTGCGGACTTTGACGCCGTCGGACAGGAACCGCCCGGATTCGGCAGCAAAGGAATGTAGAAGCCGGCTTCCCACCAATCGGTGATGCCGTAAGCGAATTCCGGCGTGCCCTGCAAGGCATGATTTGAGGTGAAGCCGCCGGGGATTTCGGAGTCCCGTTGGCCGGTCGCCGCATAATTGAGGTGTTGCTCGAGCGTCCATTGCCCGATATCGGCAATCTCGGCGTTATAGACCTGGATTTCGTCGTGCACTTGATCGGCGGCGAACGCGCGCGGCGGCGGCGCGAACGCTAGAATCGTGGCGGCACCGCCGAGAACCAGCAACGCGACAGGGCGGCATGCCCTCACGCTCGTCCAAAGCTGTCTGGCAGCAAAGAACATGAAACATGTGAATCCAGCCGCCCGGCACCGCACCGGGAGCGCGCTGGCTCATTCCCCCTCACAGCGAATATCACGTTTCTCCCGCCGCTTCATACTGTCATTATTGAGGGTTCGCGTGAGCTCCCGCCCGATATGCGCGGTGCTTGACTTCGATCGCCCTTGGCGTAGCCGTGCCGCCACGTCCGCGCCGGCACTGCGCTCAAGCGACCGGACGAGAGTTGCGTCCATTGACTGAGGTGGGCGTGGCCCATATCATTTGCATACTAACGAATTGCGGTTGTCGTACCGGCGGCTGCGTCCTGTTCTCGAGAACGCGCGGCGCTCATCACAAATGATCGGGAGGGTTTGGTCATGATCGACCGCTACATGATGAGCCGGCTCATCGACCTGTGGCTCGCCGAGGATATCGGCTCGGGCGATCTCACCAGCCACACCATGATCGATGCGGAGGCGCGCGCGACTTTCGCCATGAACGCGCGGCAGCCGATGATCGTTGCCGGCATCGACGTCGCCGCCGCGGTGTTCAAGCATTATGACCCGGCGCTCGATGCCGGCGTGAAGGTCGCCGACGGCGATCGGGTTGCGCCGAAGACCGTTCTGCTCACGGTATCCGGTCCGGCGCGCAGTGTGCTCACCGCCGAACGTACCGCGCTCAACATCATCCAGCACATGTCCGGCATTGCGACGGAAACCGCGCGCTATGTCGAGGCGATCGCCGGCACCCGCGCCAGGCTGATCGACACGCGCAAGACTACGCCTGGACTGCGCATGCTGGAAAAGCACGCCGTCGTGTGCGGCGGCGGCGCGAGCCACCGGCTTGGCCTCGACGGCGGCATCATGATCAAGGACAACCACATCGCGATCAGCGGCAGCATCACTGCGGCAGTGGCGCGTGCGCGCGGCGGCGCGCCGCTTCTGACCAAGATCGAGGTCGAATGCGACCGGCTGGATCAGGTGCGCGAGGCGCTTGCCGCCAGGGCGGACGTGATCATGCTCGACAACATGTCGCTTGCCGACATGACGGAAGCGGTGAAATTCGTCGACGGCCGGATTCCGATCGAAGCGTCGGGTGGCGTGCGCTTCGACACGATTCGCGGCATTGCCGAGACCGGCGTCGACTTTATTTCGACGAGCAAGATCACACAGGCCGCTCCCGCCGTCGACATCGGGCTCGACGACGTTTGATGGGTCAGGCCGCCCCATGCGCGGGGCGGCGCGCCGGATCGCCGCTGGGTTCAACCAAGACCAGCGGCGTCCGCGCAACACGGTTGCGACCCTCGGCTTTCGCACGGTACAGCGCACGATCCGCCGTCGCCAGCAGCGCCTGCAAGTTGGCGTCGCTTTCGCCTGCCATCTCTCCCGACATCATGGAAAGGCCGACGCTGACCGTGACATTGCTTTCGAGGTAAGGAAACCGCTCGGCGGCGAAAGCCGCGCGGATATGCTCGGACAGCTGCAGCGCCTGCGTCATCGAGGTCTTCGGTAACAGGCAGGCGAATTCCTCGCCGCCAAGCCGGCCGAACAGATCATCCGGACGCACCGACGCGGCGACAAGCCGCGCAAAGGCTTTGAGTACGGCATCGCCGGCGTGATGGCCCGCCGTGTCATTGACCTCTTTGAAGCGATCGATGTCGAACAGCACCAGCGCCGTAGAGTTGCCGCAGGCGGCGGGCCGCGCCAGCAGGGCTTCGCCGCGATCGAAAAAGGCGCGGCGGTTGGCGATGCCGGTGAGCCAATCGGTATGGGCCGCCTTGCGCTGCTCGAGCTCGGCGCGTTCTTTCGACATGTTGACGCGCAGAAACGCCAGGCAAAAGACGACGAACAGCGCTTCGAGCACAATGGCCAGGAGCGCGCCTTGGTGCGGCCCGCCGGCGGGCAGGGGAAACGTCATCTGCGGCAGCAGCGGGATCCGCACCAGCAGGAAGCTCGCATGCAGCAGCATCAGGACCAGTGTCGGCCAGCGCGAAATCAATTCGCGGTCCCGCGCGTTCCAGACTTCGTAGGCGCAAAGAAGCGTGTAGATCGCGGGTATGATCGTGACCAGGAGAATGCGCGCCTGCACGGAGTCGCGAAAGCCTTCGAATTGACAGGCAACGAGCCAGATCGCGCCGCCGGCAAGGGCGAGCGGCCAGCGCGCGGCGCGGCCTTCGAAAACCCGCGAACCGGTCCACACCATACCGTAGGCGCTACACATGAAAATGCCCGCGCCCATCATCGACCAGATGAGAGGAACGAAGCCGCGGAACGCCAGAAATATCGTGCCAGTTGCGGCGAGCAGGTAGCCGACGCCCCACAGCGCCAAGGACAGCTCGCGGCGATTCTGCAGCCAGGAGAACAGTAGCAGGAGCCCGGCAACAATGGTGATGAAGAAGGCCACCACGCACAGTGTCGGCAGGTCGATCATAAAGTTGGAAATCGGCAAATTTGTCGCCAAGCCCGCGTGCGCCTCCGCTATCGCCATGCCTTGGCCCATCTGTCTTGGCCCATCTGTCCTGGCCCCCTCTGTCTTGGCCCCGCTGCGGCCACCCCAGCCAAGTTCATAAGACCATAAAACTAGCGATTCGTTTGCAGCACACGGCAAAATTGAAGGAGGTAAACGAAAGGTTCCTTCACGAAACTGGCGGCCCTGAGCGGCCGGTGTGCCGCAGCCACGCTGATTTCGATGGATATTGCGGTGAGTTAAGGCAGCGATTGAATAGGCGAAATCGCTCAGCCGATCGCGATCCAGAAGCTCGGCGTACCGGTATATCGGAATCCGCCTTGCTCGATCGTTGACGGCAGCTCGATCAGATTGCCGTTGCCGTCGCTGCCGAGCACCACCACTTTGGACGGGGTCCAGCCGGTATGCGGCGGCTCGCCGAACGAGAATTTGATTTTCGGCGGCTGATTTCCGAGCTCCGCCAGCTTGTCCGAAAGCGCGGCGACCTGTGCGCTGAGCGCATCCATTTGCGAGCGCAGCGTGTGCGCTTGCTCATGAAGATCGGAGAGCAGCGCAGCGCTTTCGGCATCCTTGGTTTCCGCGGCACCGGCCTCCGCGGTTGCCGGATGCGATGATCCATTGGCTTGGCGACCGTTCACGGCGTGGTTTCCCATCGTTTTCATCGTGTGATGATCCATCGCCGCGGTCCTGCGGCCGGTGAGCTGGCACGAGAATCTCTCGACGGCGCTATATTGTCCTTCGGCAAATCGTGTCCAGACATTGAGGACATCGCCCGGCGTGTGCGCCGCCGTGAGGTTCTTCGACAGATCAAGAGCGGCTTCGGTGCTCTCACGCAGAAAATCGATAAGGCCCGAAGTCGGAAAGCCGTTGCCTAGACTCATGGTGCTGCACTTACTGGTGCTGCGCGACGCCGCTATCCCCGTCCCGACACTGTAAACCTACACTATCCTCGGCCGATCGGCGATCGAAACAAGCTTTGGCAACTTTTGGTATGCGTCGGCCGGCGCTGCCCGCTTTCCTTGCGGGAACCGTCGACCTATTTGCGCCGCGCATTGGGTCGTTGTTTGCCGGCCGACGGCGGGGCGGATGATAAATCCGTCTTGAAGCGGCGCATGGCGTTGCCGAAACCCGACGACACGACAGCGATATCGTTGGCGGCGATGACCATGGCGTAGCCTTCGCGCGTGCGCGCGACAGCGTCCTCCACCGTTGCGGTAAAGATCGCGCAAGGAATGGCGGCATCGCGGCAGGCCTGCAAGATGTTGCGGCAGGCATCCTCGTGCGCGTTCTTGCCGGCACCGGCGCCGAGCGACAACGCCAGATCGCCGGTGCCGATCAGCACGAGGTCGACTCCCGGCGTCCGTGCGATGGCGGCGGCATTGTTGACGCCGCGCACGGTCTCGATCATCAGCGCCAAGACCGTGCGCTCATTGGCGATGGCGCAATAATCAAGAAATCCGCCGGCCAGCGGGCGCACGCCGCCGCCGGACCGCTTTCCCTGCGGCGGGAAGCGCGCCGCGGCAACCGCCCGCGCCGCTTCGGCGCCATCCTCGACCAGCGGGACAATGACCCCTTCGGCGCCGGTGTCGAGCGCCTGGCCGATGGCGAGTGCGGTATTCTCCGCCACCCGCACCAAAGCCGATGTGCCGGCGGCGACCGCGCCGACCGCGCTTTCGAGGCTCGCGCGGTCCCACAATCCGTGCTGGGCGTCGATGATGATGGCGTCGGCGCCGGCACTGCCGGCCAATTCGATGACGGTGGTCGAGCCCATCGCCATCCAGAGCGCCGCGAGCGGCTGCCGGCCGAGACGCTGCCGCAGTTTCATGTCGCGCAAGTCCAAGACAACGAACTCCTCACAGTTGCAACCGCCGGCAATGATCCGCCGTCCGTTGGGGACGCGCGATCACAGCGCAAAGATCTTTCCCGGATTCATGATGTTGTGCGGATCGATCGTGCGCTTGATCTGACGCATCAGTTCCAGCGCCGGTCCGAACTCGGCTTCGAGATAATTCATCTTGCCCTGGCCGACGCCGTGCTCGCCGGTGCAGGTGCCGTCCATGGCGATGGCCCGCAGGGCGAGGCGGTGGCAGAACGCCTTCATGCGCGCCACATCGTCCGCATCATTGCCGTCGAACAAGACTGCAACATGGAAATTGCCATCGCCGACATGGCCGAGGATGGGACCGAACAGGCCGCTCTCCGCCAAATCGCGCTTCGTCTCCGTCACGCATTCGGCGAGCCGTGACACCGGCACGCAGACATCGGTCGGCGTGACTTTCGCGCCTGGCCGCAGCATCAGGCAGGAATAGGCGGCATCATGCCGTGCCTGCCACAGCTTCGAGCGCGCTTCCGGCCGCGTCGACCATTGGAAATCCGCCCCGCCATTGTCGCGCGCGATCGATTCAAACAAGGCGGCTTGCTCCGCGACGGCGCTCTCGCTGCCATGAAATTCGACAAACAATGTCGGCGCTTCGGCCAGGGTCAGCTTCGAATAGAGATTGCAGGCACGGATCTGTAATTCATCGAGCATTTCGATCCGCGCGAGCGGCAATCCGGCTTGGATCGCGCTGATCGCCGTCGTGCAGGCGCCACCGAGCGTGGTGAAGGGACAGACGGCGGCCGCGATGGTTTCGGGAATGCCGTGCAGCCGTAACGTCACCTCGGTGATGACGCCGAGCGTTCCTTCCGCGCCGACGAGGAGGCTCGTGAGATCGTAACCGGCCGCCGACTTGCGGGCGCGCCGCGCGGTGCGCATCGTGCGGCCATCCGGCATGACCGCGGTCAGCGACAGCACGTTTTCGCGCATGGTGCCGTAGCGCACCGCATTGGTGCCGGAGGCGCGGGTCGCGGCCATGCCGCCGAGGCTTGCATCGGCGCCCGGATCGACGGGAAAGAACAGGCCCTGATCGCGCAGATGCTCGTTAAGCTGCTTGCGGGTCACGCCCGCCTGCACCGTGCAGGCCAGATCTTCGCCGTGCACGGCGAGGATCGTGTTCATGCGCGAGAGATCGAGCGACAGGCCGCCCAGGGGCGCGTTGACCTGGCCCTCCAGCGACGTGCCGGTGCCGAAGGGGATGATCGGAACGCGTTCGGCCGCGCACATGCGCACCACGGCTGCGATGTCGTCGGTGGAGTTGGCAAAGAACACCGCGTCCGGCGGCTGCGGCTCGAGCCAGGTGAAGCTGTGAGCGTGGTGTCGCCGCACCGCCTCCGCGGTCGACACCTGCTCCGGCCAGCGCGCGCGGATCGCTTCGATCGCCGATCGCCTGTCCGGACAGGCCGTCGCCAATGCCGCGCTGCCTTGCATCGATCCCTCCGCCGCTCGCCTGCCGCCAGGCGAAATGCTTGACGGGCGGCCGTGTCGCCGCGATTATTTTAAGCATAAACTATCCACGGCTGTCGAATGGTGCGCGGCGATGCGCTGGCGGCGGCGGAAACGGACCACAACAGGCGGAACATAATGAGCTGGACTTACGAGATTGCGCTTCGCGGCGCGGCAAACCATGGCGCCTTGCAAACATGGTTCGACGGCGGCGCGCGCCAAGCCTATTCCGCGCTGCCGGGACTCGCGAGCTTCGATCTCTATACGCCCGACGTCGGTCCGTCGCACGATCCTTACAATAATGACGGCGTCGGTCCACAGATGCTGCTGATGCTCGATTTCGTCAGCCGCGATGCGCTCGCCGCAGCGGCCGGTCGCGGCACGATCGCGGCGCCGCTTCGCGAACCTCCCGCCGGCCTAGCCGCGACCGGCGCCGCCTTCGCGCGCCGGTTCTATCCGGTCGGGGAGGGCACACAGCCGGCTCCGTTGCAGGCCCCGTTCTCTTATGTCGTGCGCTATCATCATCCCGCCGATGACGTTGCGGCTTTCATTGCCAACTATCTTGCCACCCATCCGGTGACGCAGGCGAGACTGCCCGGCATCCGCAGCATCATGTGCTACCTGCCGCTCGACGACATCGCCGCGAGCAGTCTTGGACATGCCGGTAGCGGTCTGAAATCCGCGAATTACATGATCGGCAATGAAGTCGTGTTCGACCATATCGAGGCGTTCAATGTCGCCATGGCGTCGCCGGTACGTCAGGAACTGCGTGCGCACTATCACGAGTTTCCGCGTTTCACCGGCGCCAATACGCATTTCCCCATGACCCGCCGCCGGCTCGTCGGCTGACCATCCCAGTGCTGCATAAAGCGGCAGCGACTGCTACCAAAAGCCGCGCGCTCCGGGCGAATGCCTGTTGCGCGGGAACCTCAGTAATTTTAGACTTGAAATAATTTGGGCCCGGCAACGATCCGCCGATCGGCTCGGATCCCGATGCCGTTGTTGCGGCGCGGATCAAGGTCATGACGGCTAAGAAAGCGGAGGGATTCATCATGACTTTCGAGCTCGAACGCCGCACGCTGTTGCGGATGCTCGGTCTGAGCGTGGCCGGCGCCGGCACGCTGACCGATTGTCTCAAAGCGTTTGCAGCGGAGACGGACGCCGTCACCATCGGCTGGCCGGTCGACGTGCCGTCCTGGGATCCCAATCAGCGCTTCTCGCCGGAGGCGCAGTCGATCTTCAAGCTCGTCTTCGACTCGCCGCTTACCCAGAACCCGAAGCTCGACCTGGTTCCGAACCTGATTACCAAATGGGACATGGCGAAGGACGGTCTGAGTCTCGCGGTCGAACTGCGCGGCGACGTCAAATTCCACAACGGCGATCCGATGACGGCGGACGATTTCCGCTACACCTTCCTCGAGCGGATCCAGGGGCCCGACAAGATCGACACCAAGAATTCGTGGCGCAAGATCAGCGATATCGAAGTGCTGTCGCCGACCAAGGCGGTGATGAAATTTTCCTCCCCGGCGCCCACCGCGCCGCAATGGCTGGCCTTCCTCGGCAGCTACATCGTGCCGAAGAAATATATGCAGCAGGTCGGCCTCGAGGCATTCCAGCAAAAGCCGATCGGCTCTGGTCCGTACAAGCTTGCCGATTATCAGCTCAATGCCCGCATCGTGCTCGAGCGCAATGACGACTACTGGGGCGGCAAAGCGCCGGTCAAGCGCGTGACCTTCGAGATCATCAAGGATCCGTCGGCGCGCGTCGCGGCCATTCAGTCCGGCCAGGTCGACCTGACGACGAATGTGCCGGTGCGCGAAGTCTCGCGCCTCCAGCACCAGCCCAATCTCTCGGGCGAGATCAATCCGATCACCCGCGTCATTCTCCTGCAATGCCGCAACGACCAGGGCTTCGCTGACGACAATGTGCGGCTTGCGGCGCATCACGCCATCAACAAGGATGCGCTGTCGAAGGCGTTCTATGCCGGCGCCGCCGTGCCGCTTTCGGTACCGGCGCCCCCCGGGACGCCCGGCTACCTGCCGGACTACAAATTCAGTTACGATCCCGCGCTCGCCAAGACGCTGCTGGCCAAGTCGGGCTTCGGTCCTGACAAGCCGGCGAAGATCGGCTTTGCCACCACCAACGGCCAGTTCCCGAGCGACTTCGACATCGCGCGTGCCATCCAGCAGATGTGGAAGGAGGTCGGCATCGATGCCGATCTTCAGACCATCGAATATTCGAAATATTTCGAGCTCAATCGCGGCGACAAATTGCCGGAAGCGACCCTCTACAGCTGGGACAACGGCACCGGCGATCCGGAAATCTTCACCGGCTATCTGCTCAATCCGAAACTGCCGTTCTCGGCGTGGAAAGGCATGGATGTCGGCGCCAAGGTGCTCGATCTCTTCAACATCACCGACTATCAGGCCCGTATCAACGGGTATAAAGAGATCAACAAATACGCCGTCGAGCACGGCGCGACCATACCGTTGCTGCAAAGCGTGCAGACGCTGGTGCGCAAGAAGAACCTGTCTTACGAGAAGTTCGGCAACGGCTGGGTCCTGGCCAATACGATGAAATGGGGATGAACGCGGGCGGCAGAGACTCTTTGCCTCGCCGGCAGGCGCGGCGCAACGATGAGCGGACGTCCCGGCGAATGACCGCGATCCGTCATCGGTACGCCGGGCCGCAGCGATGATCTCGTCCATTCTGCCGTTGATAGGCCGCCGCCTGCTGGCTTCGATCCTGATCCTGTTTGCGGTATCGGTGCTGTTGTTCTTCGTGCTGCACGCCTTGCCGGTTGATCCGGCGGCGATGTCGTTGCCGCCGAGCGCGACCATCGCCGAAATCGAAGCCAAACGTAAGGAAATGGGCCTCGATCTGCCGCTGCCGCAGCAATATCTGATCTGGCTGTCGCACGTGCTGCACGGCGATTTCGGCGACTCGATCCATTATCGCCGCAGCGTCGTCGGCCTGGTCGCCGATACGCTGCCGGCGACCATCGAGCTTGCGGTGCTCTCCATCGCGATTGCCGCGGTGCTCGGCGTCGCCGGCGGCCTGGTGCTGTTCCACGTCCGCGGTACGCGCGAGGAGCCGGTCGTCGATTTCGGCTCGATCCTGCTGTTGTCGATTCCGGAATTTCTCTGGAGTCTGTTCTTCATCCTGATTTTCGGCGTCGCGCTTGAATGGCTGCCGTTCACCGGCCGGCTCGATCCCGACCTCCGTCTGCCGCACGGCACAGGCTTCCTGCTGATGGACGCGCTCTGGGCCGGCCGGCCCGATATTTTCTGGAGCGCCGTGCGGCACATGATCCTGCCGTGCTTTGCGCTCGGCATCGCGTTCTCGCCGACCATCATGCGCGTGCTGCGCTCGAGCCTGATCGACGTCTATCATGAGGATTACATCCACATGGCGCGGCTGCGCGGCTTGAGCGAGCGGCGCATCCTGTTGCGTCACGCGCTGAAGAACGCCTTCTTGCCGACACTGAGCCTGATGGGCGTGCAGTTCGGCTTCCTGTTCGGCGGCACTTTGCTGGTCGAGGTGATCTTCTCCTATCCCGGGCTCGGCAATCTGATGGTGGACGCCGTCCGCAACGCCGACCTGCCGATCATTCAATTGGTCGGGCTGGCTTATTGCGTCGTCGTGCTGATCATCAATACCGTGGTCGACAGTCTCTATCTGCTGCTCAATCCGAAGCTGAGGCTGCGGTCATGACGCGCCCATTGACGCGCGCCTTGCCGAAATGGCTGCGCTCGGCCCGCGTCGCCATCGGGCTTTCGATCGTCATGATCATCGGGTTTTGCGCGGTCTTCGCGCCGCTCCTGGCGCCGCACGATCCCAACGATCAGAGCCTGATCGCGACATTCCTGCCGCCGGTCTGGCAGCAGGGCGGCGATCCGTCATTCCTTCTCGGCACCGACAGTCTCGGCCGCGATGTGCTGTCGCGGCTGATCTACGGCGCGCGGCTCGCCATGCTGGTCGCGGTCTTTGCTTCCTTGGGCGCGATGCTGATCGGGGCGACGCTCGCCCATATCGCCGGCTATTTCGGCGGCCGCGTCGATGCCCTGATCGGCCGCGCGGTCGATGTCTGGATGTCGTTTCCGCCGGTGATCCTGTCGCTGATCCTGATGGTCGGGATCGGCGTCGGCGTGCGCAATGTGATCCTCGCCATCGTCCTGGTCGACTGGACCCGGTTCTGCCGGGTGCTGCGCAGCGAGGTGCTGGTCGTCGCGCGCAAGGATTATGTGGCCGCCGCCCGCCTTCTCGGCTTTTCGCATTGGCGCACCATTACGCGCGAGATCATCCCGGCGAGCCTGCCGCTCCTGATCACTTTGGTCAGCCTCGAAATGGGTATTGCGGTGATCGTCGAGGCCATTTTGTCCTTTGTCGGCCTGAGCGTCGGCGCCGAGACGCCGGCCTGGGGCCAGATGATCGCCGATGCGCGGCAATACATCTACGACTCGCCGTGGAATCTGATCTTTCCGATCCTGGCGATCTTCATTGCCGTGCTTGGCTTCAATCTTCTCGGCGACGGGCTGCGCCGTACGCTCGACGTGCGGGTAACCGAGACGCAGCGGGTGTAATGGGCGGGTCTCACGCATGGACATGCTGATCGCCAGGGAGCTGACCGTCAGCGCTGCGCTCGGCGACGATCGCGTGCCGGTGATCCGCGATCTGAACTTCTCGCTGCCTCAGGGCTGCATTCTCGGCCTGGTCGGCGAGTCCGGCGCCGGCAAGTCGATGATCGGGCGCACCATCGCGCAGCTGTTTCCGCCGGGCTTCGCCGTGAGCCAGGGCGAGCTGATGTTCGACGGCCAGGATCTGGTCCGCATGCCGGCGCAGACGCGGCGCGGGCTCCTCGGCAATGACATCGCCTTTGTGCCGCAGGAGCCGCTCTCGGCACTCAATCCGGTTCTCACCATCGGCCAGCAGATCGACGAACATCTGGCGCGCCTGCGCATCGGCGGCCGCCGGGTGCGGCGTGCGCGCGCGCTCGCCATGCTCGAGGCGGTGCATCTGAGCCACGGCGCGGATCTGCTCGGCAAATATCCGCATCAATTGTCCGGCGGCATGTGCCAGCGCGTCTTGATCGCCATGGCCTTTGCCAGCCGACCCAAGCTGCTGGTGGCGGACGAGCCGACGACGGCGCTCGACGTCACCATCCAGGCCCGCATCGTCGAGCTCATCGCCGAGATGCAGCAGAACGAGCGCACCAGCGTGCTCTTCATCACCCATGATCTGCGGCTCGCGGCGCAGATCTGCGACGACATTCTGGTGCTCTATGCCGGCCGGCCTGCGGAATACGGCCCGGCACGCCGCGTCTTCAGCGCGCCCGCCCATCCCTATACGCGCTGCCTGCAGCTCGCCAATCCGACCATCAGCGGGCCGCGCCGCGGTCTCTATGCGCTGCCGGAACGGATGCCCGGACTGAGCGCCCTCAAAGGCATCGAAGGCTGCCTGTTCGCGCTGCGCTGCCCAAGCAAAGGCGACGACTGCATGCAGGCGCCGCCGCCTTTCGTCACGATCGAGAAGGGCCATGTCGCCGCCTGCATTCGCAGCGAGACCACGGCCGCCATCGCCGCTCCCGCCGCGCCGCCGCATGACGCGCCGGATTCCGGCACGCCGCTTCTTGCGGTGGCGGGCTTGTCCAAGACCTTTGTGACCCATCACGGCCTGTTCGGGCGCAGCAGCTTCACCGCCGTCAACAATGTCGGCTTCACGCTGCACGAGAACGAATTCGTCGGCATTGTCGGCGAAAGCGGCAGCGGCAAGAGCACGGTCGCCCGAATCTTGTGCGGCCTCGAAGCGCCGAGCCAAGGCGAGGTCGTCATTGCCGGCCGCAATGTCAGCGACGGTGGCGCCGTTTCGCGTGCGCATCAGCGCGCCCATGTGCAGATGGTGTTTCAGGATCCGCAATCGGCGCTCAACCCGCGCCGCCGCGTCGCCAGCATCGTGACGCAAGCGCTCGAGGCCGCGGGCGAGGGCACTTACGCCGAACGGCTGGCGCGCGCCGAGGCCTTGTTGTCGGAGATCGGCCTGCCGCCGGAAGCCGCGACGCGTTTTCCGGCGCAACTGTCCGGCGGGCAGCGTCAGCGCGTCAATATCGCACGCGCGCTGTGCGCGACGCCGCGCATCCTGATCGCCGACGAGATCGTCTCCGGCCTCGATGTGTCGGTGCAGGCGCAGCTGTTGAATCTCCTGATGCGGCTGCGGCGCCAGCGCGGATTTTCGATGCTGTTCATTTCGCACGATCTCTCGGTCGTGCGCTGCCTGTGCGATCGCGTGCTGGTCATGTATCGCGGCGAAGTGGTGGAAAGCGGCCCGACCGAAACGGTCTTTGCCGCGCCGAGCCATCCCTATACGCGCACCTTGCTTGCCGCCGTGCCGCCAGATGATCCCACCGCGGTCTGGGCGCCGCGCGCCCGCGGCGAGGCTGACGTTACGGCCCCAAGCGGCGATCTGCGCGCCCGAGCTTAGCGCATGATCCCCCTTCACCCTCTAATGAGCTGAAGCAGCCGCTTCGAGCTTGTCAGCGAGCGCAGTGCTGTGGAGAGCAGTTTTTGATATTGCAGGCGCGGGTGGTGCCGTCTTCGGCGCATGAGCCAGGAGGGCAATATCCGAGTTTGGGGCACGGTTTATGCCCATTGGCCGCCAGTGATGCATCGCTCAGCGCGAGCGCAAAGATAACTTGAAGCAGGATTCCGACTGAAATGACAAAGAGCATTTTTCTCATGTCGTCTCCGCAGCGCAATTTTTCAAAGGAAAGTCCCGCTCACCACTGCTTCCGGAGATTAATCGCTGCGGAGCCGCCGGATAGGTCCTGTCCGAAGCGATATTGTCCCGAAAAGGTCAGGCTGTAGTCATTCGGCAAGTTGAAACAAATCTCGGGATCGAGTTCGCCGCGAACCAATCCTACGTCCGATGGCGTGACCACTGAGACGAGAGCGCCGGTCCCTGCGACGCTGGTCCCCTGAGCGATGGCATTGCCGTAGACAAGGGCCTTGAAATCTGCATCCACGCTGATCTCATGACCGAGATCCCAGGTCGTGCCGATACGCGCGCCGGTCTGCAGGCGAAGCGTATAGGCATCTTCCAGACCGAGCGCATCGGCACCGCTGCCGAAGCTCGTATGTGTCAGCGAGAAACCCGCCGTCGGCTCCAGAAAGGAATTGTTCGTTCCCGCGATCTTGTACTGCACATTGCTGCTGACCCCGGAGTTGAGGATCTTGACGGACTGGTTGGGCGCCATGCCGCCGTAATCCTCGGTCAAATCCAGGAAGTCGAACTTCACCGTCGTATCGGTGGAAAAGCCGCCTTTCACGTATTCGCTGTAAAGACCGACGCCCGGACCCTGCAAGGTCAGCTTGGTTGCCGAGCCCTCGAACCCGGTATGCGTACTGGTCCAGCTTGAAACGATGCCGAGGACCAGAGCATCGTCGGCGGAGAATATAGCCTGTTGCGTTCGATCGATCCCGGCCTGCGTCGAATAGGTGTTGCTCGAATGTGTGGTGTCGGCCGATGATAAAGCGCTGTCGCGCTCGGTGTCGCCCAACCCTTGTACCCACGCCCCCCAAACAGCCGGCGCCGGCTCTCCGGCAGTGTCATAAAGCGGGGAAGCCAGCGGGTTATAATTGTCGGCTTTGTTCGACACGCCGCCGGCCGTTGCGCCTGAAGTCGAGGGTGTTGACGCATAGCCCAGCGCGGTGGAGCCCGCCGTCTTCGGGACTGGTGTGCTTTGCAGTTGATCCTGCTTTTGTTGAAGTATCGTCTTTATGCCCCAAAAAGACAGTTGCTGCTGCGACGCTGCGATCTGACCGAGGTTACGATAGGGACATATCGGTGGCGCAGTTTTTTTCGACACGCTCAGGCAGGCCGTGGGAGACAGAGGCGTGAAACCCGCAGGACAAACGCACCCCGGCGCCAACTGAGCTTGAGCCGGAGTCGTCAGAAGCGAGATCGACAAAAGCGCAAAGAATATCGCAGCCGTACGTAATACGAGGGTTCCGCCCATCCACCATCCCTCAGTAGATTCCATTAAAATATAAGAGAATGCCTTCGTTTTGGCCCCGGTGCTCAACCCGTTGCGAGAGTGCACGGAGAAGGCGCGACGCGCTTTGCCGGATTGGTCATTCGATTTGACTGTATCGGACTCTACCTTGTCCCGCAGCAGCTTTCGTTGGATATAAGAGAACGTTTTCGTTTTGGCCAACGTTTTGGAGGTGCGCAGTGCGCGGGCACATTCAGTGTTGTTTGGTCGACACACTCGTTTGGTGAAGCCGGGCTTGGCGGCGCTCGTCTCAAATTATCGGTTTATCCCCGCCGATTTCTTCGAATCGGCGGATGCAGAAATAAACCCGAGGCGTGATTCTGAATTACAAACGGAGCAAATCGTGGTTGATGGCCGGCACCGACGATCACGCAGCCTCCTGCTATCGGTGCTATCGGGGGCGAGACGACGTTGGTGATGGTTTTCAACTACGGTCAAGGAGCTTTGCAAGCCGGCGCCGAAATTCTGGATTGTCCAAGATCGACGTTGAAAACAAGACCGGTGTCGAAAACAAGCTAAGAGACAATTCCGGCAGCCGCTGGGCCATCTTCACGGAAGTTCAGACAGCAGGGAGAACAAGATGCGCATCTCAACGCCTTGCATACTAGGTGCCGTGCTGGCGGCAGCTTCGTTGCCGTATCATCAAGTCAGCGCGGCATCGCTCACGGTTCATACTGAAACGCCGAAGGTGAATGTCCACCTCCCGCCGCCGAAGGTGAATGTTCACCTTCCGCCGCCGAAAGTGAATGTTCAGCCTTCATCGCCGAAGGTGCAGATTCACGATCTCACATTCACGAAAAAGATCGATAAGTCCTCGCCTCAATTGCACAAATCGCTCGACAATGGAAAGCATATTCCAAAGGTCGTAATACGTGACAAGAAAACAGACGACCACCCCACAGAGCAAATGCATCTCAACTTCACGACTTTCAGCGCGCCATATTCAAACTGAAAGGGCGTTAGAACCCGCTCGCAGGGAGCATCGCCGCGGGCGAGCGTTGTAGCGGTCGAATCCAGACTTGCTGTCTCGGTCGAACCGAGGCTATTGCATCCGACGGACGGACTCCTCCTTCGGAGGCCTTGGACGTCCGCGATGATGCGGTGCTGTGAATCGGGCGTCGTCGCGGGACTGCTGCAGGTTTGTCCCTATGCCCCAAAACGACAGCTGCTGTTGGGGCCGCACTGTCGGCAACCGGACGATCACATGGGGCGACGGTCTAAGGACGACACGCGATGCTCGCGCGCTCCCCGCATATAGCGGCACTAGCGTGGCAAGTATCAGGCCGATTACCCTTATCGCCAAGACGCGTGTCATTGATCCTATTGTAGACTCCTCGTCAGGGGACCGCTAGCGCAGTTGAAATCGCTATTGTTTGCAAATTACTTTTGTTTGAATGACATTCGATCTTCGCTTGCCGTCCGGCCGTAGCGGGCGCGATAGGCGCGGCTGAAGTGCGAGAGGTCCTTGAAGCCTGCCGCAATCGCGATGTCGCTGATCGTGCGGTGGCGCATCGTGGCATCAGTCAGATCATGCCGGCAGCGCGCCAAGCGACGTTCCAAGACATATTGCATGAGCGAGGTGCCTTCGCGCGCAAACAGACGGTTGAGATGTCGCGCTGTCACCTTGCATTCAGCGGCGATCCGTTCGGCGGACAAATCACCGTTCAAATGGGTTTCGATCCAGAATTTGACGCGAACCAGCGTCATCCCGGACGACACCCGCGCCCTTTCCCCGTGTGACAGCAGGGCCGTCGCGATCAGGTCAATGATGTTTTGCGCAACGCGCTCTCGCACCATGTCGGGCATCGAATTTACGAGCGCCGGGAGTTGTTGCAGCATCGGCGAAAGCAGGCCGCCAATGTCCTTCGTGCCGTCGATCCGTGTGGCCGTGAACAGCGGGGCCGAGCCGATTCGTGGCGACAGCAGATCTCTGCGCATCATCAGCACGACCTGTGAAAACTCGCCGTTGTAAGTGTACTGATACGGCCTCGATCGATCCAACAGCGTGAAGTCGCCGGGCTCCAAGACGACCTCGTGGCCGTCCTGGCTCACCAAGCAACGTCCGGATGCCTGCACGGCGACGTGGAAGAAGTCGACGTCGCCTCGCGCAATTTGCCGTTGTGAGCGGCGCAGGACCTGATCCGTCGAGCAACCGCTTCCGACCTGCAATATGCCGGCAAGATCGGTGATGGTGGCTTGACCGAGAAGTGCGGTACCGCCTCGCGGCTCGCAATCCATCTGGCAGCCATGACATATCTGATCGACCCAGTATGCCGTCCTGTCACGAGGATGAACCTGCTCCGTCGACCAGCTTGCGATCATCGCACTTTCCTTTCGAGCCGGCCAAGACCGTTCGAATTGTCGAATCAGGGTCACGTGGCGTCAACCCGGTGGAGTCCGATACGGTCAAATCAAGTGACCAACCGAGCCTAGCGCCGCGGCACTTTCCATGTCCTTCTAGGATCACGAATGGAGCACACCGGAAAGACACGATGATGCATAAGATTCCAGTTTTGCCGACGATGCAGGCAAGGCGGATGGGCGGTCTCGCCATGCTGGTCGTAACCGCATCCCTGCTGGGAGACGGCGCGGGACATGTGCACGCGGCGGTTCCGGGGCAAAGATCGTCGGAATTGACGAGCCTGAACAACGGTGCGGCGAAGCCTAAAGAGCATAACGTCCTGTGGGCCGCGGCTCCGGTGCCTAAAGTTTCGGTGCCGCAGGTTCATGTGAATGTCGGAACGCACCTTCAGTCGCCCAAAATTGCGACGCCGCAAGTGCATGTGAATGTCGGCATGCACCTTCAGTCGCCCAAAATTTCAGCACCGCAAGTTCATGCAAATGTCGGAACGCACGCGAATACCAGCAATCTGCATTCGGCGATCGGCGTCGGGGGCGCCCATCGACTGGACAAAAACAACGGGAGCAAGGGTAAAGGCGGGAATGTCAAGGCTGGCAATGCTAATTCTGGCGGAATGCTGCTGCCGATAGAAGGCATAAAAGGTGAAAGTCTGGACGACGGCGGCCATCGCCTGGGTTCGATACCGATACAATGACCAGCCGTGCCGGAGCCCGCAGGATTTTCCAACGCCCTTGTCACAATAAGCCGGCAGGTAACGGGTGGCATTCCGATCAACATTCGGCGCCCGGGATGCCTGCTTTTGCTCCGGTAGCAGACATCGCGCACACCGCTGGGCGATACCGCCATGTGCTAAGCGGATCCAGCGCTACAACGCGCCTGTGGAATGAACTGACTTTTCTGTGAGGTCTCGAATCGTCGAAAGAATCCAATTCCGTTCCGGCTGGATTGGAACAACCAACTGAATCAGACTTCCGTCGCACTTGCTGCTGCCGATCCTGGGATCCGAAAGAACTCCGGAGGTTACGCCGTAGATTGAAACCCGTCCGCCGGTCTCGGTGTAAACCGGCCCGCCGCTGTCTCCTTTGCAAACCGCGGC
>DATJLN010000081.1:0-31763 GCA_035509535.1 Xanthobacteraceae bacterium
CTCGTTCCCGGCGCTGAATTTAAAGAAGGCGACGCGACCGAACTGCCGTTTCCCGAAAATTCGTTCGACGCCGTCGTCTGCGGTTATGGCATCATGCATGTGCCGGATCCGGAGAAAGCGATGCAGGAAATGTTGCGCGTCCTGCGGCCGGGCGGGCGGGCGGCTTTGAGTGTGTGGGATAACGAAACATCCGTCAGTGGTCTCGGCCTCGTCTACAAGGCGGTGCATGATTATGCAAACCTGAATGTTCCGCTACCGCATGGACCCAACATCTTCCAATTCAGTTCGATCGAGAAGATGCGCGGTGCGTTGTCAGGCGTCGGCTTCGTCGAAGTCGAGGCCATACACTTCGCGCAAGCTTGCCAAGTGAGGTCCGGCAGGCAATTGCTCGATGCCGTGCACGAAGGCACCGTGCGTACCCGCGCACTGCTCGCCGCCCAAACGCACGACGTGATCACGAAGATCATCACGTATTTTGAACAGGCGCTCGCCGGCATGCGCACGAGCGACGGCAGCTTCGATGTACCGATGCCGGCGATCATCGGCAGCGGGGCGAAGCCCTCGCCGGCGTAGAATCTCAAGGACACGACCCCTCAAAGCGGCAGCTCGATATGCCTCAGCTCTTGGACCTCGATGCATACCTCGCGCGGATCGGCTATAAAGGCTCCCGCACACCGACCTACGACACTGTCGCGGGTCTTCTCCGGGCCCATATCGCGAGCATCCCTTTCGAAAGTTTTGACGTCCTCCTGGGGCGTCCGATCCGCCTTGATCCCGAGAGTCTGCAAGCCAAAATCGTCGTGAGCCGCCGGGGTGGCTACTGCTTCGAACACGCAAGCCTGATGTTCGCCGCGCTCGAACGAATGGGCTTCGCTCCCGCGAGGCATTGCTCTCGAGTCCTGCTGTTCGAGGCGCGACACGAAAGCGTGCGGCAGCACATGTTTCTCACAATCAACATCAATGGCGTTGGTTATGTGATCGATCCCGGATTCGGCCCCTTTGCCTGCACTTCTCCCATCCCCATTGACGGTACTCCCATCGCCGCGGCAACACCGACCCATCGTCTCGCCCGAGAGGGAAACGATTGGGTCCTGTATGTCACCAAGGACGGTCAGCAAATTGCGGGCTGGGTTTCGACCATGGAAGAAGAATTTCCCGTCGATTTTGAAATGATGAACTACTACATCTCGACACATCCTTCTTCCTTTTTCACCCATAACATCCTCGCCAGCGCCGTGACCCAGGAGGGCCGCGTCAACATCATGAATCAGGGCGTCCACATCGTCCGCCATGGCGGCGTCGAAGCCGCCCATTTGGCGGACCGCAAAGCCTTGCGCGCTCTGGTCGTGCGGCACTTCGGTTTCGATCTTCCTGAGCTTGAAACGATGCGTGTGGATGCCGTGCCGGGCTGGACGTGATATGTCTTTTGGGATGCCATTATCGCAGCTCGATGTTCTTGGTAAATCTCGAACCTCGCCGACCGCTGCGCTCATGTCCGCGCCGACTTCAAGATCAGTCGTTGATTGAGGGCAATCGGCGACGGTACGCGCTCCGATCAGCCACAGCCTAGATGAGTTTGAGACCCCTCAGGCTCGCATGGCCGTCGCGGCCAACGATGATGTGGTCGTGGACCTCGATGCCGAGGCCGCGCGCGACGTCAGTGATCCGTTTTGTCATCTCGATATCGGCATGCGACGGCGTCGGGTCGCCTCCGGGATGGTTGTGCACGAGGATGATCGCGGTTGCCGAAAGCTCAAGCGCGCGCTTGACCACTTCGCGCGGATAGACCGGCGTGTGGTCGACGGTGCCGGCCTGCTGCACCTCGTCGGCGATCAGATGATTGCGCTTGTCGAGGAACAGAATGCGGAATTCCTCGCGCTCGGCGAAAGCCTGCGCGCCGCGGCAATAATCGAGCACGCTCGCCGATGACGACAGGGCCGGCCGCTTGGTCACGGCGCCGCGCAGGAATCGGCTCGCCGCGGCCTGCACCACCTTGAGCTCGGTGATGCCGGCCCGGCCGAGCCCTTTGACCTCGGCAAGCCGCGTTTCCGGGGCCGAGATCACTTCGGCGAACGAGCCGAATTTTTGCAGCAGCGATTTGGCGAGCGGCTTGACGTCGCGCCGCGGCAGCGCGCGAAACAGCAGCAGTTCCAGCAATTCATAGTCGGACAGGGCGTCGGGTCCGGCGTCGCGGAAGCGGTCGCGCAGACGCTCGCGATGGCCGTGATAATGCGGAGCGGCGGCGTCCGAACCGTGGTCGCTCTCGCCTGATTTTCCTGACTGTTTCAAGACTGAAGGCCGCCGCACCGCAACGCGCGATTGGAGCCAAGCATGCCCGGATTGGCGGAATTTGCAATCAGGCCGCTGTCGCAGACAAGCTCTTATCGCGCGTCACACCCGGTACGGCGGCTTGTCCAAGCCGGCCGGCGACAACGTGAAAATCTCGACGCCGGTTTCGGTCACGCCGATCGAATGTTCGAACTGCGCCGAGAGCGAACGGTCGCGCGTCACCGCGGTCCAGCCGTCGGACAAGACTTTCACATGCGGGCGGCCGAGATTGATCATGGGCTCGACGGTGAAGAACATGCCGGGCTTGAGCACGATGCCCTCGCCGGCGCGGCCGACGTGGACGATGTTCGGCTCGTCGTGAAACAGCTGGCCGAGCCCGTGGCCGCAGAAATCGCGCACCACGCTCATATGCTGGGCCTCGACGAAGGTCTGGATGGCTTGGCCGATATCGCCGGTGGTGGCGCCGGGCTTGATCGCGGCAATGCCGCGCATCATGCCTTCATAGGTGACCTCGATCAGCCGCTCGGCGCGGCGCGGGATCTCACCGACCGGATACATGCGGCTGGAATCGCCATGCCAATTGTTCAAGATCAATGTCACGTCGACATTGACGATATCGCCTTCGCGCAGCGGCTTGTCGCCCGGAATGCCGTGACAGACCACGTGATTGACCGAAGTGCAGGTCGACTTGCGGTAGCCGCGATACATCAGGGTCGCCGGCATGGCGCCGTGGTCCATGCCGAACCCGAAGACCAGCCGGTCGATATGGTCGGTGGTGACGCCGGGCTTGATCTCGCCGACGAGCATGTCGAGGCATTTGGCGGCGAGCTGGCCGGCCTCGCGCATGCCCTCGAAGGCGGAGGCGCCGTGAATCTTGATCTGGCCTGTCTTACGCAACGGCGCGCAGGCCGCATCGACGTAGGTCATGGGAAATGTGGAGTAATTCGAAGCCGCTATCCGCAATGTAAGCATAAGTGCGGCCAGTGCAAGCAAAGTAGGGTGCGGGAAAGCCCGTATAAAGCCGCGATTTTGCTACGGAACCGGCTCTTGCGGCGGCCAAAGCCCATAAAATCAGCCCTTCACGCGGCGATCTTGCCGCCCAGTTCGTCCTCGATATGCGCGCGGATGATGTCGTCGAACGAGGCTTCGGCCCGGAAACCCAACTCCAAGGCGCGGGCGGGGTTAAAGCGGCTCGGCCAACCGGCGACGATGCCGGCGACCAGCGGATCGGGCGCACGGCGGATGCGGCCGGCGACCCTGTCGCCGGCGATGCGGCGGAGCGAGGCGATCTGCTCGCCGACCGTGCAGCAGACACCCGGCATGGTCAGATTGATGCGCGGGCCGAATTTCGCGGCATCGAGACCTGCGGCATGGATCAGAAAGCCGACGGCGGCGCGCGGACTGGCGTGCCAATGCAGCACCGAGTCTTCGACCGGCAGCAGCGCTTCCTCGCCGGCGAGCGGCTCGCGGATGATCGAAGAAAAGAATCCGGATGCCGCCTTGTTCGGCCGGCCCGGCCGCACCACGATGCTCGGCAGCCGGATGCCGACGCCGTCGATGAAACCGCGCCGGGTGTAGTCGGCAAGGAACAATTCCACCATCGCCTTTTGCGTGCCGTAGGACGTCAGCGGCGTCAGATGAAAGTCGTCGGGGATCGCGGGCGGAAACGGCGCGCCGAATACCGCGATGGAGGAGGAAAAGACCAGCCGCGGACGATAACCGTCGCCGACCGCGCGGATCGCTTCGAACAATGCGCGCGAGCCGTCGAGGTTGACCCGCACACCTTTCTCGAAATCAAGCTCGGCCTCGGCGGAGACGACGCCGGCGAGATGGAAAACCACATCGGGGCGGCCCGCCACGGCGGCACGCGCCGCCGCCTCATCCGCGATGTCGGCAGCAGCCGACTCGGCCTTGCCGGCAAATCCATCCGGCTTGCGCGGCGCAACGACATCAATCAGCGTGAGCTTTTCAATCGGCCGGCCGTTGAGACCGCCGCCGCCGACCAAGCGCGCCGTGAGCTTGCGCCCAATCATTCCCGCGGCGCCGGTGATGAGAACGTGCATCTTGTTTCCCGCCCCCGCTTCTTCCCGGCGCCGCTACAGCGCCATTCCGCCATCGACGAGATGGGCTTGGCCGGTAATGTAGCTTGCCTCGTCGCTGGCGAGAAAGAGGGCGAGCGCGGCCACTTCCTGCGCTTTGCCGAGACGGCCCATCGGCTGGCGGTCGATGAAGGCTTGCCGCACCACGTCGGACGATTGTCCGCTCGCCTTCGATTGCGCCGCGATGCGCTCCTCCAGCGATGGCGATTCGATCGTGCCGGGGCAAACGGCGTTGCAGCGGATGCCTTGCCGAATGAAGTCGGCGGCTACGGCTTTGGTCAGCCCGATCACCGCGGCTTTGGTCGCGCCATAGGCATAGCGGTTCGGCACGCCGCGGATCGACGAGACGGCCGAAGAAATATTGACGATGGAGCCCGATTTGTTCTGCAGCATCGCCGGCAGGAACGTCTTGATCATGCGGTGCATGGATTTGACGTTGAGGTCGAAGGAAAAATCCCAGTCCTTGTCCGAGCAATCGAGCACCGAACCGTTGGCGACATAGCCCGCGCAATTGACCAGGATGTCGAGAGCGCCGAATTCGCCGGTCACCGATTTCGCCAGCGCATCGATATTGTCTTGCGCGCGCACGTCGAGCTTCTGGCGCTTCTTGGCTTTGAGATCGGCCAGCTTGTCGTCGGCGAGGTCGGTCGCAATGACAATGCCGCCTTCGGCAATCAGCGCTTCGGCGATGGCGCGGCCGATGCCTTGCCCGGCGGCGGTGACCAGCGCGACTTTGTTCTGCACTCTGCCACTCATGCTGCTCTCCTGTTCAACGCCGCGAGGCTGACCTTCTGCCGGCCCTCGCTGTCGAAATTCTCCGGCGCGAGCCAGCGCTCGAAATTACGCTTTCGTTCCGGCCATTCGCTGTCGAGCATCGAGAACCAGGCATCGTCGCGGTTGCGGCCCTTGGCGATGATGTGCTGGCGAAAGGTGCCTTCATAAACGAAGCCGTAGCGCAAAGCCGCGCGTCGCGACGGCGCGTTCAAGGAATTGCATTTCCACTCATAGCGCCGGTACCCCAGCGTCTCGAACACGTAACGCGCCAACAGGTATTGGGTTTCGGTGCCGAGCGGCGTGCGCTGGAGTGCGGGCGAATAAAGCACATGCCCGACCTCGATGACCCGATTGTGCGGCACGATCCGCAGCAACGTGAGATAGCCGACAGGGCGATCGGCCGGGCCGATGATGGCGTAGGCATAAGGGTCTTCCGCCGATGCCCGCATGGTGATGAAGGGCGTGAACTCGGCCTCGCTGGCAAACGGCCCGTCGGTAGAAATGTAGGTCCAGACGTGATCGTGGCCACCGAACGCTTTCCACAAATCCGCGGCGTGCTCGGGCTTGAGCTTTTCCAGACGGCCATAACGGCCCTTCAGCACCACCGGGCCCGGTCGCGGCGCCGGTCTCGGATCGACCGGAAGCCCGATCGGCTGGCCGGTCTGCGGATGCGGTTCAAACTTGTCGATCTTGTCGCTCATGGCGCACTCTGCTTGCGGCCGTCATTGAAGAACGTGTTCAGTTCCTGGTTCGTGATCAGGCCGTCAAAGCCGTCGAATTTGCCTTGTTTGGCGATGTCGGTCGCAACGCGGATGAACGCCTGCATGGCGACGCGGGCGAGCGAGCCGCCGACACTGATGCGGCGCACGCCCATCGCGGCAAGGTCGTCCACGGTGAAACCGAAGGCGCCGCTATTGAGGAAGTTGACCGGCTTCGGCGCCACCGCTTTGACCACGGCTTCGATCTGCTCGCGCGTCTTGATGCCCGGCGCATAAAGGCAATCGGCGCCGGCCGCGGCATAGGCCTTGAGGCGGCGGATCGCGTCGTCGATATCGTTGACGCCACGGACGAAATTTTCCGCGCGCGCGGTAAAGACGACGTCGCCGCCGGCCCGATCGATCGCGGCGCGGGCGGCCTTGACCCGCGCCACCGCGGTGTCGAGATCGTAGAGCGGCTTGACGCCGTTATTCGGCGAATCCTCGATCGACAGCCCGGCGACGCCGGTCGCGATGCAGCGCGTCACCTTCTCCGCCACGCCTTGCGGATTGTTGCCGAAGCCGTCCTCGAAATCGGCGTTGAGCGGCACGTCGGTCGCCTCCGCCAATTCGCGGAAATGCGCCAGCACCTGATCGCAGCTCTGCGCCCCGTCGGCAAAGCCCTGCGCATGCGCGTGACCGGAGCTGGTCGTCGCCAGCGCTTTGAAGCCAAGGCCCTGCAGATAGCGCGCGCTGCCGACATTCCACGGATTGGGAATGACGAAACAACCGGCGTCGTGAAGCTTATGAAATGTGCGCCGCTTGTCGGCGGTCGAAGGACGATTCCCGGTCATGGCAAATCCCAGCGGCATCAATTCAATATTCGTCACGGTGATGCATTAGACGAGACATGATCTGCTCGAAAAGCGGTTTTTCGCTTTTCCAAATCAAGCCCTAGTGATTATCGCGCGGCACGAATTTCTGCGCCACACGCTGATATTTCACCGCCGGCTGCAGCACCATACCGTCGCCGAGCTGATCGACCATGGCGCGCTGAATCTCCTGCCATGGCGTCTGGCTCGCCGGATAATGATAGCCGCCGTCTTTCTGCAAGTGCGCGGCGCGCACCGCCAATTCTTCGGCCGAGACCAAAATATCGGCGGTGCCTTTGTTAAGATCGATGCGCACCCGATCGCCGGTTTTGAGCAGCGCGAGCCCACCGCCGGCGGCTGCTTCCGGCGAGGCGTTGAGAATCGAGGGCGAGCCCGACGTTCCCGACTGACGGCCGTCGCCGATGCAAGGCAGCGCGGTGATGCCTTTTTTGATCAGCGCCGCCGGCGGCTGCATGTTGACGACCTCGGCCGAGCCCGGATAGCCGATCGGCCCCGTGCCACGCATGAACAGGATCGTGTGCTCGTCGATGGCGAGCGAAACGTCGTCGATGCGCTTGTGATAGTCTTCCGGACCGTCGAACACCACGGCGCGGCCCTCGAACGCGTTGGGATCCTTCGAATTGCTCAGATAGCGCGCGCGGAAATCATCCGAGATCACGCTCGTCTTCATCACCGCATTGTCGAACAGGTTGCCGTGCAGAATCTTGAAGCCGGCCTGCTGCTTCATCGGCTTCCGATAAGGCCGGATCACTTCGGGATTGTGGACCTTGGCCGGGGCCACGTTCTCGGCCATGGTGCGGCCATTGACGGTGCGCGCGTCGCCGCGAAGCTTTCCGGCAGTGAGCAATTCATGCATCACCGCAGGCAGGCCGCCGGCGCGATAATAGTCCTCGCCGAGATAGTGGCCGGCCGGCTGCATATTGACCAGCAGCGGCACGTCATAGCCGACCTTTTCCCAATCCTCGATCGCCAGCGGAACGCCGATATGGCGGGCGATGGCATTGATATGGATCGGCGCATTGGTCGAACCGCCGATCGCGGAACAGGCGATGATCGCGTTCTCGAAGGCTGCACGCGTGAGAATATCCGAAGGCTTCAAGTCCTCGCGGACGATCTCGACGGCGCGAAGCCCGGTCGCATAGGCCATTTGCGCGCGCTCGCGATAGGGCGCGGGGATCGCGGCGCAGCCGGGCAATGACATGCCAAGCGCCTCGGCGAGCGCGTTCATCGTGGAGGCCGTGCCCATCGTGTTGCAATGCCCGATCGAGGGCGCGGAGTCGGCGACGATGTCGATGAATTCCTTGTAGGTGATCTTGCCGGCCGCCTGGTCCTCGCGCGCCTGCCAGATCAAGGTGCCCGAGCCGAGCAGCTTGCCGTCGCGCACATAATCCAGCATCGGCCCGCCCGACAGCACGATGGCCGGAATGTTGACCGTTGCTGCCGCCATCAGACAAGCGGGCGTGGTCTTGTCGCAACCCGTCGTCAGGACGACACCGTCAATCGGATAGCCGAACAAGATTTCGACCAGACCGAGATAAGCGAGATTGCGATCAAGCGCCGCGGTCGGGCGCTTGCCGGTCTCCTGAATCGGATGCACCGGGAACTCGAAGGCGACGCCGCCGGCATCGCGAATGCCGGCGCGCACGCGCTGCGCCAGTTCAAGGTGATGGCGATTGCAGGGCGAGAGGTCGGAGCCGGTCTGCGCGATGCCGATGATCGGCCGGCCTGACGTCAACTCTTCCCGGGTGAGGCCATAATTGAGATAGCGTTCGAGATAGAGCGCGGTCATGCCGGGATTGTCCGGATTGTCGAACCACAATTGCGAGCGCAGGCGATGGCCCGGCTGGCCCTTTTGTTTGCCCTTGCCGCTTTCGCTCATCACCGCCTCCATTTTTTGGCCCGCAAAGCGCACGACGCCAGTCTTGCGATTCTTGCAGAGCGATACTCCGCCTGCGGTTGTTCCGCTGATTTAACGCTGTCATCGCGGAAAAATCTGCACCTCCTTCAAGATAAAATTCGCCGCAGCTCACGGCCCGGACTTGCGCTGAAGCTTCGCCCTCAAAGCTATTTTTGCGTTGCAAAATAGAAGTAAATTCCGCTGTAAAAAACGCGTTAATTCATTGAATCGTATAACACTTTTGTGAAACGCCGGCCGTTGTGCAACGCAGAAACTCCATTAGGTAGCGACGCAAGGGTGATCACCTCAGACGGAGTTCTTCATGAAGTCGCTCAACACGAAATTGGCCTTGTCGGCTGTCGCTATTGCCATGCTCGCGACACCTGCTTTTGCGCAGCGCCAGCATCAGCGCGTGCAGTATGACCGGCTGCAGGACTATGCCGGCAGCGACGTTTATCAAGGCGCATCCCCGCTGCACTATCCGGACTTTTCCGCGGGCCGCACCGGCTCGCTCGAGTCGCAGGAATCCGGCGCCCAGTTCAGTCTCGGCCGCTAAGCGCTTCTGCGCGTCAGGAATAGTTGCGCTGGGAAGCCCCGGACATCCGTCCGGGGCTTCCCACATTTTGAGCCGGTTTGCATTTGCTGGGCGCTTGGGCTGAAGTGCGGGCCGAAATGTTAAGGAGGGCATGATCTTTCCGGAAGCCCGATCCCACTTTCCGGATCATGCTCGGATCGCCGGGGGAAATGCCATGCTGAAAACCGTCGCCGCCTTCGACCGTATCGGCGAGGAAAATGCTTTCGCCGTGCTGGCGCGCGCCATGCAGCTCATGGCGCAAGGCCGTGACATCATCAATCTCGGCATCGGCCAGCCCGATTTCCGCACGCCTGATTTCATCGTCGAGGCCGCCGTGAAGGCGCTGCGCGACGGACATCACGGCTACACGCCCGCGGTCGGCATCGCGCCGCTGCGCGAAGCGGTCGCCGCCGATCTGCACAAGCGATTCAATGTCAGCGTGTCGCCCGACCAGGTGATGATCATGCCCGGCGGCAAGCCGACCATGTTCATGTCGATCCTGATGTTCGGCGAGCCCGGCGTCGACATCCTTTATCCGGATCCCGGCTTTCCGATCTATCGCTCGATGATCGAATATACCGGCGCGCGGCCGATCCCGGTACCGATCCGCGAGGAAAACAATTTCGCCTTCTCCGCCGACGAGACGCTCAAGCTGATCACGCCGCAGACGCGGCTGTTGATTCTGAATTCGCCGGCCAATCCGACCGGCGGCGTCACGCCGAAGTCCGAAGTCGACAAGCTGATCGCCGGCCTCGAGCGTTTCCCCGATGTCGCGATCATGTCGGACGAGATCTACGACCACATGGTCTATGACGGCGAGAAACATGTGTGCCTGTTGTCCTATCCCTCGATCCGCGATCGCCTGATCTTGCTCAATGGCTGGTCGAAGACCTATGCGATGACCGGATGGCGGCTCGGCTATGCGATCTGGCCGGGCAAGCTCTACGATTTCGCGCGCAAGCTCGCGGTCAACCTGCATTCCTGCGTCAACGCCTCGGCGCAATATGCCGGCCTCGCTGCGCTCACCGGCCCGCAGGACGAAGTGCACAAAATGGTCGCCGAATTCGACAAGCGCCGCAAAATCGTGGTCGCCGGATTGAACAAGCTTCCCGGCACCTCGTGCGCCACGCCGAAGGGCGCGTTCTATGCCTTCCCGAATATCAAGCGCACCGGCTGGAAAGCGAAGGCGCTGGCTTCGGCGCTTCTTGAAGATGCCGGCGTCGCACTCATTGGCGGCCCTGATTTTGGCGTGCTCGGCGAAGGCTATGTGCGGGTGTCCTACGCCAATTCGACCGAGAATATTTTGAAGGCGCTCGATCGCATGGGCGACTTCCTCACCAGCCGCAAGGCGGCGTGAGAGAAAAATCGCCCTCTAGTTCTTCTGCGTCAGCCAGAAGCCGATCACGACAACGACAAGGCCGGCAAGTTGCGACAGGCTCGGCACGTCGCCGAGCGTGACAAAACCGATCAACAGCGTGAACGGCGGCACCAGGGCCGGAAACAGGGCGGCGCGGCCGGCGCCGAGCAGGATCGCGGCGCGGGTGAAGAGATAGACCGCGCCGGCGCCGGCGAAAACGCCTTGCACGACGGCCTGGATCAGATTTTGCACCAGGCCCGCGGCGAGAAGGTTATCGAAGCCGAAGGCCATCAGCGGCAGACCGGCCAGCGAAACAATGCTGGTCAGCGCCACCGCCGGCATTGCCGAAATCCGCCACAGCCGCAGCAGCACGCCGAAGACCGCGAAGGAGCAGCCGGCCGCGACAAACAGCATGTCGCCGAAGAAGCCCTGTGGGCCGATCGTGTGCAGCGCTTCGATGCCGATGATGACGAGGCCCGCGATCATCGCGCCAGCGCCGAAGATGCGCCGCAACGGCAGCCCTTCGCGGAGCACGAGATGCGACAGCACGAGACCGCCGAGCGCGGCGCAAGACGGCTGAATGATCGCGCCATGGCCGAGCGGCACATAGACGTAGCCGTAGTAGCTCCACAGCGCCAGCGGCAGGCCACCGAACAGCGTGAGCGCGATGGCGCGCCATAAGCCGATGCGGCCGAGATCGCCAAAGCCGCCCATGGCGGCGACCGGAAGGAGCGCTAGTCCCGGCCAGACGTAGCGATGGAGCGCGAGGACCAGCGGTGACATGCCGATCACGATGCCGTGGCGCGCGGCCACAAAGCCCGCCGCCCAGCATAAAGCGGCGCCCGCGCCGCAGGTCACGCCGACCGCCGTTGCATGCCTGGCTGTTGCCAGCCTGGGGACGGCGATCCGGGTTTTCAACGCCGGGGAATTATCCATCGTGAACCATAGCCATGCGCGGTTTATCAGGACAACCCGCGATTAGTTATGGCTGGCTTCACCAAATGCGAAGATGGGCGGTTCGTCGGCGCGTGATATTTTTCCGAAAACCAGTCTCCGCTTTTCGGGATCCTGCCCCGGCTTCACGCAAAAATGTCCGCTTCGGCATCTTCAAGAAGCTCGACGCCGCCGGTCGCAACAACTTGACCGCGTTCGAGCCGCACGACGGTGGTCGCGATCCGCCGCACCTCGGCGGGAGAATGACTGACATAGACCATCGGGATTCCGGCGTCGTCGCGCAACCGCACGAGATAAGGCAGGATCTCGCGCTTGTGTCCGGCATCGAGCGAAGCGAGCGGCTCGTCGAACAGCAGCAGCTTGGGCTGCATCAGGAGCGCACGGCCAACCGCCACACGCTGGCGCTCGCCGCCCGAGAGTTTGCCCGGCCGCCGATCGAGCAGGCGTTCAAGGTCGAGAAGCAAGGCAATACGCGCGAATTCTTTTTCGTCATGCGGAACGCCGCTCATGCGGCGGCCGTAGTCGAGATTTTGCCGCACCGAGAGATGCGGAAACAGCCGTCCTTCCTGAAAGACATAGCCGATGCGGCGCCGATGCGGCGGCACGTCGATGCGCTTGCCGGCATCAAACAATACCGCTTCGTCGAGCGAGATCGCGCCGCGATCCGGCGTCAGAAGACCGGCGATCATGTTGATCACGGACGTCTTGCCGGAACCCGACGCACCGAACAACGCCGTCGCACCGTGCGCCGCCCTGAATTTCACGCCGAGCTTGAGCGCGCCAAGCTGCTTCTCCGCATCCACGGCGAGCATCATCAATCTCCGTGAAAGCGGATGGCGGCGCGCCGGCTCAGCCATTCCGAGGCAAACAAGGCGGCAAAGGCGAGCACCAGCGAAACCAGAACCAGCCGCGCGGCTGCGGCATCGCTGCCGGGAATTTGCGTCAGCGTATAGATCGCCGCCGAAATGGTCTGTGTTTCACCGGGAATGTTGGAGACGAATGTAATCGTCGCGCCGAATTCGCCAAGGGCACGCGCGAAGCAAAGGACAACGCCGGCGATGATCCCCGGCAAGGCCAGCGGCAGCGTCACGGTAAGGAACACGAAGATGCGATTGGCGCCGAGCGTCGAAGCGGCGTCTTCGAGCTTGCGGTCGATGGCTTCGAGCGCAAGCCGGATCGGCCGCACCATCAGCGGAAAGCCCATGACGCCGCAGGCCAGCGCGGCGCCGGTCCAGCGGAAAGCGAACACGATGCCGAAATGGTCGTACAGAAAAGCGCCGACCGGCGCGCGGCGGCCGAACGAGATCAGCAGCAGATAGCCGGTCACCACCGGCGGCAAGACGAGCGGCAGGTGGACAAGTCCGTCAAGGACGGACTTGCCCCAAAATTCCCGCCGGGCGAGGAGCCAGCCCAGGCCGATGCCGAACGGCAGCGCGCACAACGTAGCAACGATGGAAATGCGGATCGTCAACTCGACCGCAGTCCAATCAGCCGGCGAAAGACCCAACAAAGCAGACCTGCCTCGCGCTACCGGCTACGATGTCGGTTTCATCAGCACGGCAAAGCCGTAGTGCTCAAAGATCGTCTTGGCCGCCGCCGAGCGCAAAAACGCGAGATAGACCGTCGTTTCAGGCTTTGCCGTCACGGTCGCAGCAACCGGATAGATGATCGGATCGTGCGAATTTTCCGGGAAGGTGGCGACGATCTTGACGCCGGGCTCGACCTTGGCGTCGGTCGAATAGACGATGCCGAGCGGCGCCTCGCCGCGCGCAACCAGCGTCAGCGCCGCGCGTACGTTCTGCGTCATCGCCATTTTCGGCTCGACTTTGTCCCAGACACCGAGCTTCTGCAGCGCCGCCTGCGCATAGATCCCGACCGGCACGGCCTTCACGTCCCCGGTGGCGATCCGCCCGTCGCCGGCGAGCTTGGCGAGATCGAAGCCCGGCTTGATGTCGACATGATCAATCTTGGAATCTTTCGCCGCGATCAGCACCAGCGTGTTGCCGAGCAGATTGACCCGCGTATCGTCCTTGATGACTTTTTTCTGCGCGCCGTAATCCATCCATTTCAGATCGGCCGAGACGAAAACGTCCGCCGGTGCGCCGGCATCGATCTGCTTCATCAGCGCCGAGCTTGCATCATAGCTCGCCACCACCTTGATGCCGCTCTTCTTGGTGAACGCCGCGTCGACATCGTCGAGCGCGTTCTTCATCGAGGCGGCGGCGAAAACGGTGATGGACTTGTCTTGCGCCGACGCGGTCGCTGGCGCGGCGAAAATAGCGATGGTGGCGGCAAAGGCCGCAACGACTGTTGCTTTCAGCACGACGGTTCTCCAATGCGATAACGCGCGCAAAATTCCTGCGCGCCGGATCAGGTGATCCGCTATGAGCGATATTCGACCGCCTTGAGAACCGTCGTTCCGGGCTTTTTGGACGAGCGCACGGCCCGCCGCATGTCGCATTCCGATCATAAGGCCTTGGCCGGCAGCGAACAAGCAGCCGCGCTACCGCACCCCTTCTCACGCGAGGCGCTGCTGCTATGTTCGCGGCAAGGGCGTAACCGACAGGGCGTAACCAACAGGGCTCAACCAAGCGGGAGGCGGCTTTTGCCCAAGGCAACAACCACAGCAGCGGCGACCACGGCGGCGGCGACCACGGCCGAAACCGTTTCCGGCGATTACGACTACATCATCGCGGGCGCCGGCTCGGCCGGCTGCCTGCTCGCCAACCGGCTGTCGGCCGATCCGGACAAGCGCGTGCTGCTGCTCGAAGCCGGCGGCCGCGACAATTGGATCTGGTTTCACATCCCCGTCGGCTATCTGTTCGCCATCGGCAATCCGCGCTCGGACTGGTGTTTCAAGACCGAGCCGGAAACGGGGTTGAACGGCCGCAGCCTCAATTATCCGCGCGGCAAGGTGATCGGCGGCTCGTCCGCGATCAATGCGATGATCTATATGCGCGGCCAGGCCGCCGATTACGACCATTGGCGCCAGCTCGGCCTTTCCGGCTGGGGCTGGGACGACGTGCTGCCGTTTTTCCGCAAGCACGAAGATCATTTCATGGGCAAGAGCGCGGCACATGCGGTCGGCGGCGAATGGCCGATTTCGGCGCCGCGGGTGCGCTGGGATTTGCTCGACGCCTTCCGTGTGGCGGCCGAACAAGCCGGCATCAAGTCGATTCCCGATTTCAATCGCGGCGACAATGAAGGCTGCTGCGCCTTTCACGTCAATCAGAAGCGCGGCCGGCGCGTATCGACCGCGCGCGCGTTTTTGAAGCCGGTGCTGCATCGCGCGAACTTGCGGCTCGAGACCGGCTGCCTGGTTGAAAGCATCGTGTTCGACGGCAGGCGCGCGGCCGGCATCCGCTACCGCCAGAATGGGCAAACCTGCACGGCGCGCTGCCGCGGTGAAGTGATTCTCGCCGCCGGCTCGATCGGCTCGACGCAAATTCTCTTGCTGTCGGGCGTGGGGCCTGCCCTGCACTTGCAGGAGCACGGCATTCCTGTCGTGCTCGACAAGCCGGGCGTCGGCGGCAATCTGCAGGATCATCTGCAGCAGCGCATGATCTTCAAGGTCGACGGCGTTACGACGCTGAACGAGCGCTACCATGCGCCGCTCGGCATGGCGCGGATGCTCGCCGAATATGTGCTGCTGCGGCGCGGGCCGCTGACCATGGCGCCATCGCAGCTCGGCCTGTTCACCCGCTCCGACAACGACCAGGAGCGCGCCAATCTGCAATTTCACGTGCAGCCGCTGTCGCTCGATAAATTCGGCGATCCGCTGCACAAATTCCCGGCCTTTACCGCGAGCGCCTGCAATTTGCGGCCGACCAGCCGCGGCACGGTGCGGCTGCGCTCCGGCAATCCATCCGACGCGCCGGCGATCAGGCCGAATTATCTTTCCACCGCCGAAGACCGCCGCGTTGCCGCGTCCGCGATCAAGCTGACCCGGCACATCGTGGCGCAGCCGGCGCTGGCGCCGTTTCATCCCGACGAATATCTGCCCGGCCCGGCCGTGCGCGACGACGACGAAGCGGCCTTGGTGAAGGCGGCGGGCGATATCGGCACCACGATCTTTCATCCGGTCGGCACCGCAAAAATGGGGCTTGCGAGCGACCCGATGGCGGTGGTCGACGAGCGGCTGCGCGTGACCGGCCTCGAGCGGCTGCGCGTGATCGACGCGTCGGTGATGCCGGCCATCACGTCGGGGAATACCAATGCGCCAACCATGATGATCGCGGAAAAGGGCGCCGCCATGCTGCGCGAAGACGCCAAAGCTCTCGCATAAGATCGAAACCTCATGAATGTCATGCTGCGCGTCAAATCGATCCTGAGCGGTCCGCTTGCCGAATGGGAGCTGATCGAACGGGATACCGAAGATCCAGCCTATATTCTGACCCGCTATGTGGCGCTGCTTGCGATCATTCCGAGCCTGTTCGGATTCATCGGCGCCAGTTTGATCGGCGTGATTGCGCGCGACGGCGCCACGCTGCGCACGCCGATGGTCGATGGGCTGTTCAGCGCGATCTTCGGCTACGTGATGGCGTGCGCGATCGTGCTGATTGTCGCGCTGTTCATCTATGTGCTGGCGCCGATTTTCGGCGGCCGGCGCGGCTTCGACAATGCGTTCAAGCTCGCGGTCTATTCCTTCACTCCGGTATGGCTTGCCGGAATCTTCCTGCTGCTGCCGGGTCTGCATTTCCTCGTGCTGTTCAGCTTGTACGGCCTCTATCTGCTGCGGCTCGGCGCGCCGCCTCTGGTCAAAGTGCCGGACGCGATGGCGCTCACCTTTGCGATTGCCATCGCGGCGTGCGCCGGCGCGCTTGTTTATGCCGCCGTCACCGCACAGCACGTCATATTCGCGACGCCCGGAATGTAACTACGGCTCCTCGACCACTTGCTTGCAGGCCGGCGGCAGCCCGGCGAGCGTCATCGCCGGTCTCGGCTTCGCCGGCGTGACCGGCGGCTTGGGATGCAATGTCGATTCCTTGAACCAGAAATCGAGCTCATGGCCGCAGCCGTCGCCGGCCTCGGGCGGCGGCTGCGGTTTGCATTCCGGGCTGTCGGCAGGGCACGCAAGGCGGACGTGAAAATGCTCGGCATGGCCCCACCACGGCCGCACTTTGGCGAGCCAGGCACGATCGGAGCCGGCCTCGCTGCACATCTGCTTCTTGATCGCGGCATTGACGAAAATGCGCGTCGTCGCCGGATCTTCCGACGCGGCGCGGATCAGCTCCATGTCATTGCGCGTCCACACTTTGGTGTCGACGCCGAGCCCGTCCGGCGCGACGATATTGGTGGCACCGTCCATTTCGCGCTCTTGGCGGCTCAGCACGTGATCCGGCATCGGCGTAAACCAGATGTCGACATCGAGTCCGATCTGATGACTGGCGTGACCCGTGATCATCGGCCCGCCGCGCGGCTGCGACATGTCGCCAATCAGAAGGCCGTTCCATTCCGCCTTGGCATGCGCGGCAAACCGCTCGATGAACGAGATCAGCTCCGGATTGCCCCAATTGCGATTACGCGACAGCCGCATCACCTGCCAGTTCGGGCCGGTGATCGGCAGCGCCACCGCGCCCTTGAGACAACCGTCGGCATAGCTGCCGATTGAGCGCGGCGGCCCGACCAACGGCTCGGTCTTGCGCGCGAACAATTCCTTGGCCGGCACCGTCGGCGAATTCGGATCAGGAAGCGGCGGCAGCGGCACCGGATTGAGCGTGCCCGGCGGCGTCGGATCGGCATTAGCCTGGGCCAACGCCCTGCCGCTGACGGCAAGAAGCGTGACGATCATCACGCTCAGCCAACAAAGGACGCGAACAGGACGAAGAGCAAGCCGACGAGATGAGAAGTGCATCATTTCTTCCTGGCTGCGGTTTTCTTTTTCGTCCCGGACGGATTTCGCTTACCCGTTGAGCTTCCCTTGCCGGTTTTGCCGCGATAGGCCACGGCGCGCGCCTGATGCAAATAGGCTGCCGCGAGTCGCTCCTGCTGTCCAGTTACGAAGAGGCTTTCACCGTCGCGGTCCAGCGCCACAAGGCGCCGCTCGGTTGCCGCATGCGGCTCGATGCTGCCGTCGTGCAGAATGTGGCCGACATTGAGTCCCCGCGCGGCGAGCGTGCGCGCGATCAAAAGACAGCGGTGGCATTCGAGCGGCTCGCGCTCCGAGCACATCATGCACAGCCGGTTCCGCGCTGCCTCGGCCACCAACCGATCGAGGCCGGCGTGGAACTCCGGCTGCCGCGCCATGGCTTCGAAATCGGCAATGCCGTCGCGATAAAGCGCGGGATCGCTCGGCCGGCCGCCGAGCTCGGCACCATAAAAGGAGTAGCCGATGCCGGCTTGAGCGAGCAGCGGTGCCAGATTTTTAGCCGAAAACCAGGGGCAAAACCGCGAAAACGGCGTCGAGCGCACATCGGCGATGGCGGTGACCCCGGCCTCACGTTGCAGCGCAATGAAGCGATCCGGCGGGATATTGGAATGGCCGATGCTGAAGAGATCAAAGGCTGTCATAATCGCAAACGGTCATCGTTGCCAATTGATGTCTGTCTCGCGCCATAACGTGTGTTGTTTGGTGCGCGCAGTTAACTGTCGAAACGGCGGCGGCTTTACAAATAAGCGCGATTTGGCGCTAAGCTAGATTGCGCAGGTCCGGAATGTGTCGGGTCATCTGATCGCAGCGTAACAGGACTGGAACGTGTCATGCGTGGTCTTCAGCGTTTGCTTTATCGCGTGCCTTGCATCCGTCATGTCCTAACCTCGGCCGCATTTGCCGTGATGCTGTTTGGAGCAGCGAGCCGTGCCGAAGCCTCCATCGTCGTCAACATCGATCGCGGCAGCCAGCGCATGTATGTGAACGTGGACGGCGTGCCGCGCTACAATTGGCGGATTTCGACCGCACGCCGCGGCTACATCACCCCGCCCGGCACTTATCATCCGCAAATGCTGGCCCAGCGCTGGTATTCGAAGAAATATTATAATTCGCCGATGCCGCATTCGATCTTTTTCTACGGCGGCTTTGCGATTCACGGCACGTATGAGATTTCACATCTCGGCGCCCCCGTCTCGCACGGCTGCGTGCGGCTCGATCCCGGCAATGCCGCGATCCTCTACGGCCTGGTCCAGCGCGAGGGCATGGGCGCGACGACGATCGTGATCCACTAAGACATCAAAGTCCTGCCCCGCCACGGCGGCCAGGCCGAAGATGCTAGCCGCCGTGCATCTGCCCGATGGCCCAGACATAAGCGGCGACCGCGGCGACATCGGACTCCGACAGCGGGGCGCCGCCTTTCGGCGGCATCGGCACTTCGTAATTATGCGGCTTCGGTACGCCCTCCTCGATCGTTTCCGTGATCGATTTGAGGCTGCCGTCGCCGATGAGCCAGTGGCCCTTCACCAATGACGGCGCCTGTGGGCCGCCGCGCGCGTCCGAGCCATGACAGCCGCTGCAGGTGCCGCCTGCGGCCTCGCCGTGGAAAATCCGGTCGCCCAGATCGATCTGCTCCTTCGTGGCGCCCGGCGGTACCGGCAAAGACGCCGTGGTGATGCGGCCGGCATCGGGATGAATGCCTTCCGGCGGCGACGCCGGCCCGGAACCGGTCGCAGCCACTTGCGGCAGTGACGCGGGCGCCGGCGCCGCATCGGCTGCGCCGTGATAGGTGACGCGCCAGATGCGGCCGTGCTTGTCGTCGGAAATGAAAAGCGCGCCGTCCGGTGCCATCGCCAGCCCGGTCGGCCGGAACGCCGCCTGGCCCGGCTCCTTGATCGCGCCGGCAAAGCCATCGGCGAAGACCATGAAGTCGCCGGACGCCTTGCCGTCCTTGAGCGGCTGAAACACGACGTTATAGCCGCCCTGCGGCTCCGGCGCGCGATTCCATGAACCATGGAAGGCGATCAAAGCGCCATCGTGATAGGCGCGCGGGAAGGCCGAGCCGGTATAGATCAACAGGTCGTTGGGCGCCCAGTGCCCGGGAAACGCCGCGACCGGTGCGGTCTTCTCGGCGCAGACGCCGCTCTTATGACCGCCGTCGCCGCCATATTCCGGCGCCAGCACGAGCTTCATCTGCTCGCGGTCGAAATAGCATTCCGGCCAGCCGTAATCGGCGCCCTTCCGCTCGAGCACGAGCTCCTCGGCGGGCTCCTCCGCGCTCTGCTTGGGCGTATAGAGCTTGGAAAAATTCTGCGCGAGCTGGTCGCGGCCGTGCTGCGTCGCGAACAAGCGGCCCGCTGAATCGAAGCCGAAGCCTTCGCCGTTACGCAGGCCGGTGACGAAGCGCTCGACCGCCGAGAATTGCTGACCGGTCTTATTGGCGTCGTAGCGCCAGGTGCCGGCGCGCGTCTCGAGCTCGGTGCACGGATCGTGGCCCGGCGAATTCGGCATGCGATTGTCGATCTGGCACGAATTGGTCGCCGAGCCGAGATCGACATAGAGGTGCCCTTGCCCATCGATGACGAAGGGATGCATCGGATGATCGCCGGTAAGCGGCAAGCCGGCGACGACCGTCTGCGGCAGGCTGTTCGGCGCGATGGAATCGCCCGACAGCGCATAGCGGATGATCTTGTCGTTCTGCTCGGCATAGATCGCGTTGTTGTAATAGGCGATGCCGGTGCCGCCGGCCGAGCCTTGCGGGCGGCCGGCGCCGAACCGTTCGATCATATCGGCATGGCCGGTGCCCTGGCTGTCCTTGAGCGCGATCAGAAAACCGCCGGCGGGTGGTGTGTCGTTGTGAAAGTAACGACCGCTCCAGGTGTTGACATAGAGCACACCGTTGGGCGCCACCGTCATGTGGCGGACATGGCCGAGATTGTCGGCAAAGATGGTGGCGCAAAAGCCCGGCGGCAGCGTGATGCCGCCATTGTCGCCGATGCAAGCGCCAGCTGGCGCCGCAGGCGGAGTGGACTGCGCCAAGGATTGGACCGTGCCGCTCGGCCCCGCCAGCAGGGCGGCGATGGCAACAAGCGAAGCGGTCGAGAGAATGGCGGCAACGCGCCGGCGCCTGAATCGCTGACGCTCCAGCTGATGATCCGACTGCCGACCGCCGACTTTGGCGACATAACCGACGCGACCAAACATGGTCATTCTCCGCGTTGACGTTCCTCGATTTTCGAGCGGGCGCGTTTCCCCTTTTTTCGACTCGGGCAGCATGCCCGTGTAATGCGGCGCTCGCACACGTCGAACGCCGCATCGCGGAAAGTTGATCGCAACGCCGCAAGCCAAATTTACGCGGCGGCTATTTCGTTACGGGCCTGGATGCCGGATCGGCGCGCCGCGCTTCTTGGGTGGCCGGGAAAGCTATGGAAGGCCGGAACCAGTCCGGCCATGACGGGCGTAAGCAGCGTCTGTCTCGGATGCGTCGTCAGACGTCGACTTTCAGCGCGGCGATGAACGCTTCCTGCGGGATATCGACCTTGCCGAACTGGCGCATGCGCTTTTTGCCTTCCTTCTGCTTGTCGAGCAGCTTGCGCTTGCGCGAGACGTCGCCGCCATAGCATTTCGCGGTGACGTCCTTGCGGAAGGCGCGCACGGTTTCGCGGGCGATGATCTTGCCGCCGATCGCGGCCTGGATCGGCACCTGGAACATGTGCGGCGGGATGAGCTCTTTCAGCTTCTCGGCCATGGCGCGGCCGCGGCTTTCGGCGCGCGTCCGGTGCACCAGCATCGCCAGCGCATCGACCGGCTCGCCGTTGACCAGCATCTGCAGCTTGACCAGATCGGCGGGGCGATAATCGGTGAGGTGATAATCGAACGAGGCATAGCCGCGCGACACCGATTTCAGCCGGTCGTAGAAATCGAACACCACTTCGTTGAGCGGCAGATCATATTTGGCGAGCGCGCGGGTGCCGACGTAAGTGAGCTCTTTCTGCTCGCCGCGGCGGTCCTGGCAGAGTTTCAGCACGGCGCCGAGATATTCGTCGGGCGTCAGGATCGTCGCCTCGATCCACGGCTCGCGCATTTCCTCGATATGGTTCGGGTCCGGCATGTCGACCGGGTTGTGGATCTCAAGCTCTTCGCCATTGCGCAGCTTGATCTTGTAGACGACGGACGGCGCGGTCGCGATCAGGTTGAGATTGAATTCGCGCTCGAGCCGCTCCTGGATGATTTCCAGGTGCAGCAAGCCGAGAAAGCCGCAGCGGAAGCCGAAGCCGAGCGCGGCGGAGGTTTCCATCTCGAAAGTGAAGCTCGCGTCGTTCAAACGCAGCTTGCCCATGGCGGCGCGCAGATCCTCGAAGTCGGCGGCGTCGACCGGGAACAGGCCGCAGAACACGACCGGGATCGCCGGGCGGAAGCCGGGCAACGGCTCGGCCACGGGCTTCCTGTCGTCGGTGATGGTGTCGCCGATCCGCGTGTCGGCGACTTCTTTGATGGAAGCGGTGAGGAAGCCTATCTCGCCCGGGCCGAGTTCGGGAAGCTCGACGCGCTTGGGCGTGAAAATGCCGACACGGTCGACGTCATAGGCGGCGCCGGTGCCCATCATGCGGATGCGCTGGCCTTTTTTCAGCACGCCGTCGACCACGCGGAACAGCACCACGACGCCGAGATAGGCGTCGTACCAGGAATCGACGAGCAGCGCCTTCAGCGGCGCCGCCCGATCGCCCTTCGGCGGCGGCAGGCGATGGACGATGGCTTCGAGCACTTCGCCGATGTTCAAGCCGGTCTTGGCCGAGATCAGGATGGCGTCGGAGGCGTCGAGCCCGATCACGTCCTCGATCTGCTGCTTGATCTTGTCGGGCTCGGCGGCCGGCAAATCGACCTTGTTGAGCACCGGCACGATCTCGTGATTGTTGTCGAGCGCCTGATAGACATTCGCCAGCGTCTGCGCCTCGACGCCTTGGGAGGCATCGACCACAAGGAGCGAGCCCTCGCAGGCGGCGAGCGACCGGTTGACCTCATAGGCGAAGTCGACATGGCCGGGCGTGTCGATGAGGTTGAGGACGTAGTCCTTGCCGTCCTTGGCGCGATAGTTGAGCCGCACCGTCTGCGCCTTGATGGTAATGCCGCGCTCACGCTCGATATCCATGGAATCGAGCACCTGATCGACCATTTCGCGCGCCTCGAGCCCGCCGGTGAGCTGGATCAGACGGTCGGCGAGCGTCGATTTGCCGTGGTCGATATGGGCGATGATCGCAAAATTGCGGATGTTTTCGATGGGGGTCGCGGACATGGCGGGCAGATAACACCGGCGCGGTGGGGCGGCAAGACATTCCCCGTCATCCCGGGATGCGCGCCGAAAAGCGCGTCGCGAAGGATATTCGCGACCGATTTCCGCGTTTATTTCCGCGTTTTAAGTGCGCCCCAAGTTTTTGCGCTACGCGCCGACCACCTCGGAGTGACGGGGCGCGATCAATACCGGTAATGATCCGCCTTGTACGGCCCGGCCACCGGGATGCCGATATAGGTCGACTGCTTGTCGGAGAGCTTGGTCAGCTTGACGCCGATCTTGTCGAGATGGAGCCGCGCGACCTTCTCGTCGAGCTGCTTGGGCAGGGTGTAGACCTCTTTCTTGTATTTGCCCTGGTTGGTCCACAACTCGATCTGCGCCAGCGTCTGGTTGGTGAACGACGACGACATGACGAAGCTCGGATGGCCCATGGCGTTGCCGAGATTGACCAGGCGGCCTTCCGACAGAAGGATGATGCGCTTGCCGTCGGGGAATTCGATCTCGTCGACCTGCGGCTTGACGTTGTGCCATTTCAGGTTCTTCAGCGCGGCGACCTGAATCTCGCTGTCGAAGTGGCCGATATTGCAGACCACGGCGCGGTCTTTCATCTTGCGCATGTGGTCGATGGTGATGACGTCGACATTGCCGGTCGCGGTGCAGAAGATGTCGGCGCGCGGTGCGGCGTCTTCCATGGTGGTGACTTCGTAACCTTCCATCGCCGCCTGCAGCGCGCAGATCGGATCGATCTCCGAGACCAGCACGCGGCAACCGGCCTGGCGCAGCGACGCCGCCGAGCCTTTGCCGACATCGCCGAAGCCCGCAACCATGGCCACTTTGCCGGCCATCATCACGTCGGTGCCGCGGCGGATGCCGTCGACCAGCGACTCGCGGCAGCCGTAAAGATTGTCGAACTTCGACTTGGTGACGCTGTCATTGACATTGATGGCGGGAAACAGGAGCCGGCCTTCCTTCTGCATCTGATAAAGCCGATGCACCCCGGTGGTGGTCTCCTCGGTGACGCCTTTGATGGCTTTCGCCGTCTTGGTGTACCAGCCGGGCTGTTCGGCAAGCCGCTTCTTGATCGCGGCGAACAGCACTTCTTCTTCTTCGTTGGTCGGCTTGGCGATCACGTTCGGATTGCTCTCGGCCTGCATGCCCAGATGCATCAGCAGCGTGGCGTCGCCGCCGTCGTCGAGGATCATGTTCGGGCCGCTGCCATCCGGCCATTCGAAGATGCGATGGGTGTAATCCCAGTAATCCTTCAGGCTCTCGCCTTTCACCGCGAAGACCGGCGTGCCGGCGGCGGCGATCGCGGCGGCGGCATGATCCTGCGTCGAATAGATGTTGCAGGAGGCCCAGCGCACGTCAGCGCCGAGTGCGGTGAGCGTCTCGATCAGCACCGCGGTCTGGATGGTCATGTGCAGCGAGCCCGCGATCTTGGCGCCGCGCAGCGGCTGTTCGGGGCCGTATTCCTCGCGCGTCGCCATCAGGCCCGGCATCTCGACCTCGGCGATCACGATCTCCTTGCGGCCCCATTCGGCGAGGCCGATGTCCTTGACGACATAGTCGGAGGGCGAAAGGGTCTTGGCGGCGGTGCGCGTGCTCATGCTGATAGTGTTCCTTTTGCCGTTTTGCCTTTGACCGTTGGCCAGGCGGGCTCTGATGTTGCGCTGATGGAATTCGGGCGTGGCTATAGCAGGGTCCGGCAGCTGCGGCAATAAAGACATAAAGATACCTTTATGTCCCCTTCCAAGGCGGCCCTTCGGGACAGGCGTTATCTGGACATGGACCAGCCACCCGAGAAACCGATCAAGTCACTGAAACAGCTAGCAAAAGCGGAAGCGGCCTGCACCCGTTGCCCACTCTACCGGGACACCACCCAGGTGGTGCCGGGTCAAGGACCGGCGCGGGCGAATTTTATGCTGGTCGGCGAGCAGCCGGGCGACAAGGAAGACCTCGCCGGCACGCCGTTTGTCGGCCCGGCCGGGCGCATGCTGGACCAGGCGCTCGAGGATGCCGGGATCGACCGCGACGAGACCTTCGTCACCAACGCGGTCAAGCACTTCAAACATGAGAGGCGCGGCAAGCGGCGCCTGCACAAGCGACCGAACACATACGAGATCGAACGCTGCAAGATCTGGCTCGACCGCGAGCGCGACCTGGTCAAACCGGCGGCCGTCATTGCGCTCGGCGCCACCGCCGCGCGCAGCCTGACCGGCAAGACGGTGACGATTGCCAAAGCGCGCAAGACATCGCTGACGCTCGCCGACGGCACCAGGCTGTTCGTCACGGTGCATCCCTCGGCGCTGCTGCGCATCGAGGACGCCGCCGACAAGCGCGCCGCTTACCACGCTTTCGTCGCCGACCTGAAGGCGGCACGGCGGGCTGTGGGGAAATGAACTCGGCCCTTCGTCAGTCGGCCTTGGCCGGCTCGGGGCGCGGCGGATTGGCCCGCACCACGCCGGCCTGGGTCAGCGCGGCGGCGATCTGTTGCATGCGGTTGATCAGCTCGACCGCGGCGGCGGGCGGCAGCACGAGGCGGCAGGCAGGATAGCGGCGGCCGGAGATCGAGGCGTTCGGCCTGACTTCGTCGAAACGCGTGACGCCGAATTCGATGCGCAGAGTCTGGCCGTCGAAGATCAGTCCGGTGATGGAGTCGGCAAAGGTTTCCGCCATGTCGGCATTGTCGACATAACGGATCGCGGCCTGCTGCGGTGCTGCGGCCGAAGCGGCCGAAGCCGCCGGCGATGCGCTGCCCTTTGAGCTTATCGGTTCGGCCATCTCTTGGTTCTCCTCCAATGATCTTTATTCGAAATATCCGGGCACGAGCGCTTCGTGGCCGTCTTCGGCAACGGTTTCAAACGCGCCACGCTGGGCTTTCGCGCCGTCCTCGAGCGGATCAATCCGCCTCGCCGAACCTGGACGCGATCAAGCTTGCCAGCGCATCGACAACCTCGGCGGCCTGAGGGCCGGTCGCCTCGACGGCAATCGAGGTGCCGGGCGCCGCCGCAAGCATCATCAAGCCCATGATCGACGTGCCGCCGACGGTTTCATTGTTGTCGCCGCACCTTTTCACCCGCACGTCAGCGTCGAATCTTTCGACGGTCTGTACGAATTTTGCCGAGGCGCGCGCATGCAGGCCTTTCTTGTTGCAAATGACGAAGACCCTCGCGACCGCGCCTTCGGGCGCCGGCGGCCGGCCCGGCGCGCTCTGACCGCTATGGGCCGGTTCATTCATTTGCCGGTGAGAACGCGGCTGGCGATGGTGACGTATTTGCGTCCCGCCTCCTGCGCCGCAGCGACCGCCTCGGCCAACGGACATTCGTCGCGGACTTTGGCGAGCTTGACCAACATCGGAAGATTGATACCGGCAAGCACTTCGACCTTGGGCCGGCTCATGACCGAAATGGCGAGGTTCGACGGCGTGCCGCCGAACATGTCGGTGAGGATGGCGACACCGTCGCCGGAATCGACGCGGCGCACCGCCTCGATAATGTCCTTGCGGCGTTCCTCGACGTCGTCGTCAGGCCCGATGGTGACGGATTCGATCTGGCCTTGCGGTCCGACCACGTGCTCTAGGGCGGCCCGGAACTCAACAGCAAGCCGACCGTGGGTAACAAGCACAAGACCGATCATGGAACTCCCCGCGGGCGCTCCCCCTTTGCGCCGCACGAAAGGATGCCCATCATGACCATCCAAAGTCCGTGCGCAAGGGGCATTTTGAGCCAAATCTGAGGGTTGTTGCATCGCGGTAAAGACGGTCGTTTTGCGGTTCGGAGCCGTCCTTCGACCCGGCCATCAACCCGGCGACGGGCACCGGCTTCAATGTCACAAAAATCAGAAAACACGCGATTTCAACGCCAGCTCGGTCGGATCGGGGGCTCTCGGGCCAAGTCCAAGGGCATGCTTTTCCGGATCATGCCGAAGGGTGGACGATTATGGTTAACCAATCGCCAACGCCGGTGCGGCGGGCTCCAACGTGAGCCCGGCCGATCGAAGGTCACGGGGACTTTGGATCAATCGCCGCTGCAAAGGTGAGGAGGGCAAGCACGCCGGGCAAGGCCGCAGCGCCCGAGGGCACCGCCAATCGCGGTAATTTGACGGCTTCCAGCATGATTTGCCCGGTTTCCGGCAGCCTTTCGGCATCCGCGGCAGCAAGATCCACGACCAGCCCGACCACCGCACAAGGCTCATGGTCGAGCCGGAAAATGCCGGCGCCGCGAACCTCGATCAGCCCGGCGAGCGCCGGCGCCGGCCGGACCAGAAGCCGCCCCTCGGCATTGGCCAGTTCGATCCGGTCGTCGCCGACCAGACGCGCGAAAGGCAAGCGGCCGGCGCCGCCGGCCTCGATCAGTTCAAGCGCCAGCCGTGATTTGCCGGCACCCGAGGGTCCGCGGATGAGCGCCGCGCGGGCGCCGACCAGAACGGCGGAAGCGTGAATTGTGCCTGCCATCTGGTCGCAGGCCGGATCACATCGCCGGCAGGCGGACGATGAAGCGCGCGCCGAGCACGTTGAGTTCGCCGTCGTGTTGGCCGCTATGGCCCGGCGTACCGAGACGGTTCTCGACCCAGATCGAGCCGCCATGGGCTTCGACGATCTGTTTGGAGATCGACAAACCGAGGCCGGAATTCTGGCCGAAGCCTTGGTGCGGGCGGTCGGTGTAGAAGCGCTCGAAGATCTTATCGAGGGCGTGCGACGGCACGCCCGGCCCGTCGTCATCGATGACGATCTCGACCTGATTGCGCAGCCGCCTGCAGACCACGCGCACCGTGCCGCCCGGCGGCGAGAACGACCGCGCATTCTCAATCAGATTGTCGATCACCTGACCGAGCCGGGAATCGTGCCCCGGCACCTTGAACGCATGCCGGCTACCGCCCTCGAAGCGCAAGGTGACCCTGATGCCGTCGTCGCGTTTGACCTCGCCGGCGACGCTGACAATGGTGTTCAACAGCCTGGCGAAATCGACCGGCGCCGCCTCCTGGCGCTGCAATTCGGCATCGAGCCGGCTTGCATCGGCGATATCGGTGATCAGGCGGTCGAGCCGCTGCACGTCGTGTTTGATGACACTGAGCAGCCGGCCGCGGCTTTCTTCGGTCTTGGCCACCGGGAACGTCTCGACCGCCGAGCGCAGCGAGGTCAGCGGATTTTTCAGCTCGTGCGAAACGTCGGCGGCGAAGCTTTCGATCGCCTCGATGCGGCTGTAGAGCGCATTTGTCATGTCGCGCAGCGTGCCGGACAGGTGGCCGATCTCGTCGCGGCGGCGGGTGAAATCGGGAATTTCGACGCGCGAGCGGATGCGCCGCCGCACGCTTTCGGCGGCATCGGCGAGCCGGCGCACCGGCTCGGCAATGGTGCCGGCGAGCAGGATCGACAACACGATCATCACCCCGGCGGCGACCAGGAAGACCTTGATGATGGCGAGCCGCTCGGCCTCGACCATGTCGTCGATGTCGGCGCCCTGCGTCGACAGCATCAGCGCGCCGCGTACGGCGCGGAAGCGTTGCACCGGCACCGCGACCGAGACGATGACGTCGCCGCGATCATTGACGCGCACCATGCTGGCGTCCTGGCCGTTCAAGGCCTGCGCCACTTCCGGATAGCCCTTGCCGTCGTCGGGACCGAGCTCGTGATAGACCGGCAGATCGCCGCGGCCGAGCCACATCCGCACCGCGATGAAGGCGCGCTTGAAGAAGCCCGGCTTTTCCTCGGTCGGCGGCGGCAGGTCGAAGCGCAGCACGTCGCCGCGGCCGAACAGATTGCGGCTGTCGACCAGCAAGACGCCGTCGCGATCGTAGATGCGCGCGCGGGTCTTGGTCGGCGACACCAAGCGGCGCAAGATCGGCGCGACACGCTCGGGATTGATCGGGAAATCGATGCCGTAGAGCGCGTCTTCGTTGGGGCCGTAGCTTTCGCCCGGATGCAGATTGAGCAGCTTGTCGGGGTCGAGCGTGATCGACTGGTCGGTCTCGACGGTCGCCGAAGACGCGATGGCGCCGGCGATAATCTCGCCCTGTACCTGCAGGCTCTGGATGCGCGCGTCGATCAAGCCGGCGCGAAACTGCGAGAGAAAAATGATGCCGATAGACAGAACGACAAGGCCGGTGACGTTGAGAACGACGATGCGGCGCGTCAGGCTCGATGAACTCTGCGCGACCAGAAACTGCACGGCGCGCGCAATCCAATCGTGCAGCCGCGCCATGCCGCGAGGCTGCGCCGCGTCATCGAGGCCATGCGGCTCGGCGGCGCCATCCGTCCGGCCGTCGGCGCGGTCGGCGATCTGCGCCGCCGTCGCTTTCGCAACGGCTTCGCGGGAGGCCTCCGCCTCTGCGCTCGCACTGTCTATGGTTCGATCAAGCACGTCGCCTGCCGGGGTTTTGATCCTGCCCCTGCCATGGGGCACGATCTCCATTAATACCGCACGTCAGCCGCCCAGTCAGGAGCCACAGCCAGGGGATTCGAGGTTTGCCCGCTGCGACCTTTGACGCTTGTTCCGCAAAGGCACGATGTCCGGGACTCCTGCTCCCGTTGGTCGTGCGCCTGATTTCGCGGATGTCCTTGTCGGCAACCCGGTGCCCACATTTCCGCGACAAACGCCAGCGTCTTATTCTTTGAAACGATAGCCGACGCCGTACAGCGTCTCGATCATATCGAATTCGTTGTCGCTCGCCTTGAACTTCTTGCGCAGGCGCTTGATGTGGCTGTCGATGGTGCGGTCGTCGACATAGACCTGGTCGTCATAGGCCGCGTCCATCAGCGCGTTGCGGCTTTTCACCACGCCGGGCCGGCTGGCGAGCGCCTGCAGGATCAGAAACTCGGTGACGGTGAGCGTCACCGGCTCGTTCTTCCAGGTGCAGGTGTGGCGCTCCGGGTCCATGCGCAACAGCCCGCGCTCGAGCGCCTTGCTCTCAGTCTCCTTCACCACGATGCCGTCTTTCGGCGAGGCGCGGCGCAACACCGCCTTCACGCGCTCGACCAGGAGGCGCTGCGAGAACGGTTTACGGATGAAATCGTCGGCGCCCATTTTCAGGCCGAACAATTCGTCGATCTCCTCGTCCTTCGAGGTGAGGAAGATCACCGGCAGGTCGGACTTCTGGCGCAGCCGCCGCAACGTCTCCATGCCGTCCATGCGCGGCATTTTGATATCGAGAATGGCGAGATCGGGCGGTGCCGACTTGAAGCCGTCGAGCGCGGACGCACCATCGGTATAGGTCGTGATCCGATAGCCTTCCGCCTCCAGCGCAATCGACACGGAGGTCAGGATGTTGCGGTCATCGTCGACGAGAGCGATTGTCGGCATGAGCGGCCTTTTAGCATGAGTCGGCCGCAAGCTTCACCTGCCCCGGCCCCATAAGCCTTTGAAACCTCATGTGGGGGCGGAAGTGTGACCAGACAAGGCGAAACAGGGGCAATTCTATTAGGGTTCCTTAATGTGGACCTGCCCGGAACCGGGGCCCAAAATCGTCCAAGAGCCGCCTAACGACCGCCAAATGGCCCCTAATCCCCCATTTCGGGGCCCTATATAGAGCTAAGACCGGGACAGCATGGCCGACGCCGACCAACCCAATTCCGCAGTCCCCTCGGTTTTGCCCGGCACGATGCCGGACCGCCTGCCGGAGAACGCCGCAGGTGCCGCGGGCTTCGACCCCAAGACCGTGGCCAAGGCGTTGTTGCGGACGACCCGCGCCGGGACGCTCGCCACCATCGATCGTAATACCGGGCATCCCTTTGCCTCGCTGGTCAATGTCGCAACCGACATCGACGGCGCGCCGCTCATCCTGGTTTCACGGCTCGCCACCCACACCGCCAATCTTGAAGTCGACGCCCGCGCGTCGCTGCTGCTAGCGGCAAGCGGCAAAGGCGATCCGCTGGCGCATCCGCGCCTCACCATGCTCGGCGCTTTCACCCGCGTGGCGCGCGATGCTGCGGACGAGGCACGCTTGCGGCGGCGCTTTCTGGCACGCCATCCGAAATCCGAGCTCTATGCCGGCTTCGCCGACTTTTCGTTCTGGCGTCTCGATACGGTGTCGGCGCATCTCAACGGCGGCTTCGCCCGCGCCGCCGATCTGAAAGCGCCCGACGTGCTTACCGACATCTCCGGCGCCGACGATCTGATCGCGGCCGAGGCGAGCGCGATCGCGCACATGAATTCCGACCACGCCGACGCCGTGCAGCTTTGCGCGACCAGACTCTGCGGCGCCGAAGAGAACACGACGGGCGGATCGCTCTGGCGCATCACCGGCATCGACCCCGACGGCCTTGATCTCGCGCGCGGCGACATGACGCTGCGCCTGCCGTTCCCGCAGCGCGTCAGCGATGCTCAGCAATTGCGCAAGACGGTGGTGGAATTGGCCGCCCAAGCCCGCGCCGGCTGAGACCGGAAAGTGCACAACAAAAATCCCGTCAAGAACGCCGCCACAAGACCGTTTGACCCCGCGCCAAAAGCGATACCGGGTTTTCGCTGCAGTGCAGCGTAAATCTGCGGCAGAACTTCAAGCATATCTGCCGGTTAGGCTTGAGGACACTTGCGTCTTGGCAGATGCTAGGACGCTCGGATATAGGTCGCACGCCCGCCGGACGCGGGCATATTTCCGGAGGGTAGCGTGCAGGAGACGGGCGTAAGAAACGGTGCCCATGGCGCCGACAAATTTGGTTTGAGGGACCTCAAAGCGGTCCATTGGAATCTCACCGAAGCTCCACTCTACGAGCATGCCATCCGCAACGGCGAGGCGACCATCGTCGCCGGCGGCGCGCTGTGCGCCGAGACCGGCCATCACACCGGCCGCTCGCCCAAAGACAAACACACGGTGGTCGATGCGACGACCGAAAACACCGTATGGTGGGACGGCAACCGCAAACAAAGCAAAGAACACTTCGACAATCTCTACAAAGACTTTCTCGAACACGCCAAAGGCAAGACGCTCTACGCCCAAGACCTCTACGGCGGCGCCGATCCGAAATACCGCATCAAAGCCCGCGTCTTCACTGAGCTCGCCTGGCACTCCCTCTTCATCCGTCAGCTTCTGATCCGTCCCGAGCACTCCGAGCTGTCGAGCTACGTGCCGGACATGACCATC
>DATJLN010000082.1:0-9093 GCA_035509535.1 Xanthobacteraceae bacterium
CGCACCGCGTTGGCGCGCTTGAGATAGGCGGCGCGCTCCTCCGCCGTCGCCTCGACATGGCGCAGGATCGACAGCGAAATAAGCTTGTCGGCCAAACCTTCCTTATCTTGGGCAAGATTGATGCCGCGCACACCCATCGAGGTGCGACCCTGGAACACGCGCACATCGGTGACGGCGAAGCGGATGCATTGTCCGCCGGCCGAGGTGAGGAGAACGTCGTCGTCCTCCTTGCAGATCTGCACGTCGACAATGGCGTCGCCCTCGTCGAGCTTCATGGCGATGATGCCGGAGCGGCGCACATCGGCGAAGTCCGACAGCTTGTTCCGGCGCACCGTGCCGCGCGTCGTGGCGAACATCACGTCGAGCTTGTCCCAGGCCGATTCATCCTCCGGGAGCGGCATGATGGTGGTGATGTTCTCGCCCTGCTCCAGCGGCAGGATATTGATCAGCGCCTTGCCGCGCGCCTGGGGAGCAGCCTGCGGCAGCCGCCACACCTTCTCCTTGTAGACCTTGCCGAGCGACGAGAAATACAGCATCGGCGTATGCGTCGACGCAACGAAGAGCCGCGTGACGAAGTCCTCGTCGCGCGTCTGCATGCCGGCGCGGCCCTTGCCGCCGCGCTTCTGGGCGCGATAGGTCGACAATGGCACGCGCTTGACATAGCCGGCATGCGAGACGGTGACGACCATGCCTTCGCGCTGGATCAGGTCCTCGTCCTCGACCTCGCCTTCCTGGTCGATGATCTGGGTGCGGCGCGGCGTCGCGAACTCGTTTCTGATCGCCGCAAGTTCCTCCTTGACGATGGTCTGGATGCGGGCGCGCGAGCGCAGGATTTCCAGATAGTCGGCGATTTCCGTCGCCAGCTTGTCGAGCTCGGCCTTGATCTCGTCGCGGCCGAGCGCGGTGAGCCGCTGCAGCCGCAGATCGAGAATGGCCTTGGCCTGTTCCGCCGACAGCCGCGTCGTGCCCTCGGGCGACACGGAGTGGCGCGGATCGTCGATCAGGGTGACCATGGTGGCGACGTCGCGTGCCGGCCAGTCGCGCGCCATCAATTGCTCGCGCGCCTCGTTGGCGTCTTTCGCGGCACGGATGAGCCGGATCACTTCGTCGATATTGGCGACCGCGATGGCGAGGCCGACCAGGATATGGGCGCGGTCACGCGCCTTGCTCAAAAGATGCTTGGTGCGCCGGTAGATGACCTGTTCGCGGAACCCGATGAAGACCGTCAGCAGGTCCTTCAGGTTCATCACCTGCGGCCGGCCGCTGTCGAGCGCCACCATGTTGGCGCCGAACGACGATTGCAGCGCGGTGAAGCGATAGAGCTGGTTGAGCACCACGTCAGGCACCGCGTCGCGCCGCAGCTCGACGACCACGCGATAGCCGTCGCGGTCGGATTCATCGCGCAGCGCGCCGATGCCCTCGATCTTCTTGTCGCGCACCAGTTCGCCGATGCGCTCGACCAGGCTGGCTTTGTTCACCTGATAGGGAATTTCGGTGAAGACGATCGCTTCACGCTCCCCGCGCAGCGTCTCGAATTCGACCTTGCCGCGCACCACGATCGAACCGCGGCCGAGATGATAGGCGGCGCGGATGCCCTGGCGGCCGAGAATGATGCCGCCGGTCGGGAAATCCGGGCCCGGCACGATGCCGATCAGGTCCTCGATCGACAGAGCCGGATTGTCGATCAGCGCCACGCAGGCGTCGATCACCTCGCCGAGATTGTGCGGCGGGATATTGGTCGCCATGCCGACGGCAATGCCGCCGGCACCGTTGACCAGAAGGTTGGGAAACTTGGCCGGCAGCACCACCGGCTCGCGTTCGGAATTGTCGTAGTTCGCCTGGAAGTCGACGGTATCCTTGTCGAGATCGTCGACCAGCGAGTTCGCGACGCGCTCGAGCCGCACTTCGGTATAGCGCATGGCCGCCGGCGCATCGCCGTCGACCGAGCCGAAATTGCCCTGGCCGTCGATCAGCGGCAGGCGCATGGAAAAATCCTGCGCCATGCGCACCAGCGCGTCATAGACCGCCTGGTCGCCGTGCGGGTGATATTTACCGATGACGTCGCCGACCACGCGCGCCGATTTGCGATACGGCTTGTTCCACTCGTAGCCGTTCTCGTGCATCGAATAGAGGATGCGCCGGTGCACCGGCTTGAGCCCGTCGCGCGCATCCGGCAGCGCGCGCGCCACGATCACGCTCATGGCGTAATCGAGGTAGCTCTTCTTCATCTCCTCGGTGATCGACACGGGGCGGATGTCGGAAGGCCCAGATCCCTGGCCATGCCCGTCGCCGCCGTCGGAACCACCTGTCGGCGGAGCGCTGTCTTGGTCTGACAAGTCTTTAAAGATCCCAGCTGTGGAAAACGCGCGCGAACAGGCGCGAATCGTATCGGTTTTTGTAGCCGATCAGGCGCGCCAACGCCACCTTTATCGGCCTTTCATACATGGGATATTCCCTCGGTATTTCAATGCCTTATTTGGACATTTCGGCCCGGGCGCGCGCGCGCCTGGGAACCGCGGCAAGATCGTGACACAAGGCTCAAGCAAAGTGCCTTGGAACGCCTTTCCGCGAGCCCCGGATCATGCTGCTGGACTACGCCATTTCCGCCTTCGTGACGGTGTTCGTCGTGGTCGATCCGGTCGCCATGGCGCCCACCTTTCTGGCGGTAACCGACGGCATGCCGCGCGAGGCGCGCAAGACCGTGGCGCTGCGCGCGAGCTTCATCGCCGGCATCATCCTCATCGGCACCGCCCTGGTCGGCAATCGGCTTCTGCTGCTGTTCGGCATTTCGCTGGCGGCGTTCCGGATCGCCGGCGGTCTTCTGCTGTTCTGGATCGCGGCCGAGATGGTGTTCGGCGTGCGCAGCCGTCATGAAGGCGAAGCCGCCGAGCAGGCCATGGAAGAGCGCGTGCGCAACGTCGCGGCCTTTCCGCTCGCCATTCCGCTGCTCGCCGGCCCCGGCGCCATCGCCGCGACCGTGCTTCTCGCCGGGCGCGCCGGCAATGATTGGACGCTGCTCGGCGTGCTGGTCGGCATCGAAGCGCTGGTCGCCGCCTTCTGCCTGATCACGTTCATTCTTGCCCAGCGCATCAGCGGCTTGCTCGGCGTCACCGGCAATATCGTGTTGTCGCGGCTCCTCGGCGTGCTGCTTGCGGCGCTCGCGGTCCAATATGTCGTCGACGGCATTCGCGCCGTCATGGCCGGCTGACAAAGATCATGCGCGGACCGGAAACCATTCATTAACCGTACCGGCTCACAGTCGCTGGAATGGCGCGCGGAGTCGTGCACTGAATTCGCGCCATGACCGGTTCAGCGATGACAGTTTCCGCAATTTCATCGAGCCCGCAGCCGCAACTATTCGCGCCGTCGTCGTCGTTGCACCGGCATGGCCGCGGTCAGGCTGCGTCGATGAGTGACGTCGACGCACAAAGCTCGAGCACCGCGGCGGCGGCGCCCTCGACCGGCCGGGTCGGCAAAAAACTCGATGTGACAGCGTGAAATTCAGCTTCCGCGGAACGGCGGCATCAACGCGATCTCCGATTGACATGACGCAGAGAGCAGACGCCGTCCCGGTCACCATTCGCAAGGCGGAGCCGCGCGACGTCAAGGCGCTGATGCGGCTCAAGCGCCTGCTCGCGGGGGGCGAGGACGCGCTGCACGCCTTGAACGCCAGCGAAGCCGACTGGCTACGCGACGGTTTTGGCCCCGATGCCGGCTTCACGGCCTTTGTGGCCGAGCGCGGCGCGGATGGCGGCAGTTCGAATGTCGGCAACGTCGTGGGAATGGCGACGTGCAGCCGGCGTGTCGTCACCGGATGGAATGGGCCGGTGGTCTTTCTGCAGGACCTCGTCGTCGAGCCCGAATACCGCGCCCGCGGCATCGCGCGGCAGCTCGTGGCGCAGGTGGCGGCCTTGGCGCGCGATATCGGCAGCCCGATCGTCGAGCTCACGGTCCGCGCCGGCAATCCGGCCCAGCTGTTCTATGTCAGCGCTGGTTTCCAGCCGCTGCCGGAATGTCTCACCTTCGTGCTGTCGGGACCGGCTCTGGCCAGGCTCGCCGACAGCAGCGACGAGACGCTGGCGCTAACCGGCTAGCCGGCGCCTTTGCGCGGCGTGCCGCGTTCTCAATCCAGCCGCGGCTGCCAGATCATCAGCGCGATGACGCACATCATCGCGATCAGCAGCAGCATGGCGAGCATGCTCCACGTGCGGAACAGCCGCCGATAGGTTTTCGGCAACGGCGCGGATTCCAGCGCCGCCTCGCGCGCCAGGCCGCGGATGCGGATCTCGGCGCGGAACGCGAGCAGCCAGCACGCGATGATCGCCGCAAAGAACACCAGCGAGATCTGAATCCACAGTTCGTTGAGCGGCTGCAGCCCGATCGCCGAGGCCAGCGGAAATCCGCTGAGCGGCTGCAGCAATATGGCCGGGATCATCACCGCCTTCTCGATGGTGACGACGAATTGCGAAACGAGCGCCACGACCGACGTATTGCCGGAGCGGTGCGCCAGCAGCATGAACAGCGCCAGGCACCACCACGTGCCGAACATCAGCGTCGCGGCCAGCACGTGAACGAATTTGATGGCGAAGATGATGTCGATCATGGCTGCGCGAATATCGGCCGCTCGTCCCCGCGAAATCGGAGACCCGGAGCAGTCGTCGGGCGAAGACTATCTGGATTCCCGTTTGCGCGGGAATGAGCGGATGAACGCACCCGCCCCGCAGGAGGCGGCCGGGCTTGCGGACATCAAAACGGAATCTCGTCGTCCATGTCGCCGCGCCCGGCGCCCGCTCCGGCCGCCGCCGCGACCCGGCGCGTCGGGCCGGGCGAGCCGAAATCGCCGCCGGCTTCGTCCATGTCGCCGCCGCCCGATCCGCCGGCCCCGCCGGCGCGATCGAGCAAGGTCAACTCGCCGCGGAAATTCTGGATCACCACTTCGGTCGAATAGCGGTCCTGGCCGGACTGGTCCTGCCATTTGCGCGTCTGCAACGCGCCTTCGATGTAAACCTTCGAACCCTTCTTGAGATATTGCTCGGCGATCCGGCACAGATTCTCGTTGAAGATCACGACGCGATGCCACTCGGTCTTCTCGCGCCGCTCGCCGGTGGCCTTGTCCTTCCAGTTTTCGGACGTCGCGATCCGCAGATTGGCCACCGGCCGCCCGTCCTGGGTGCGACGTATTTCGGGATCGGCGCCGAGATTGCCGATCAGGATGACCTTGTTGACGCTTCCCGCCATGACTGACTCCGCTGAAACCTGAATTCGTTGTGACCGCCGCGCTGCGATCTGGTCCGGCCACGCTAACGCCGGACCCTGAGTGCGGGACCATGAGTGCGGGACCATGCCCCTGCAAGGACGATCGGCCGTCCGCACGCGTTATCCACACGCGTAACGGCCCGCCGCTGCCGCAGGCCACTTTCGTTCTTTGTTTGTTCTAGGCCAAAGACGCGATGAAAGCAAGAGCCGCCGGCGCAAGGCGTGGCGCCGCGATCCGCTTCTGACATCGCCTTGTCGCCGTTCGGAATTCGCCCCGTTGTTGTTTTTTTGCACTATCCAGGGGCCGCCAGAAGCATTGTATTAACCTGGATGTGCCCAACGGGCAGAATCTCCACGGTCACGGGGTCTGGGCATGAAGCGTCTTGGCTTGGGTTTGCTGACGTCGGCCTTGGCGGCAGCGGCGTTTGGGCCGCTCTGCCAGCCTGCGCATGCTGCCGATCTCCCGGTGCCCGCTGCCGCGCCGGCCCCGGCCGCCTATTATCGCCCCGCCCTCTACGATTGGACCGGCATCTATCTCGGCGGCAATGTCGGCGCTGCCTTCATGCGCGACGATGCCACGCAAGTGAACGCCGCCTCGTCGCCGACGGTGATTATCGGCGACGTTCCGGTCAATCCGGTCGGCGCGCTCGGCGGCGGCCAGATCGGCTTCAATTATGAATTCGCCCCGTGGGTGGTCGGCGTCGAAGGCATGTGGAGCGGCGCCGTCAGCATGTCGTCGACCACCATGGTCTCAACGGCTCCCGGCAGCACGGCGATCAATCTGAGTATGCAGGACAACCTGTTCTGGCTCGCCTCGGCGACCGGCCGCATCGGCTATGCCCATGACGATCTGTTGTTCTACGCCAAGGGCGGCGGCGCCTGGGAAGGCGTCAAATATCTGCAGACGGTCGGCGCCGGCGGCGCCGCGGGCATCCAGCAGAGCTTCAATGACACGCGCAGCGGCTACACCGTCGGCGCCGGCATCGAATACGGCCTGACCGAGAATTTCTCCGCCAAGGTCGAGTACGATTTCTACGACTTCGGCTCCAAGACCTACAATTTCGTGCAGACGCCGCTCTCGATCAGTTCGCAAGTTCATCAGGTGCTGGTGGGCATCAATTACCGCTTCACTCCGGGTGGCGGCAGGCCGTAAATCCCGCCGCAAGCATCGCGTACCAACCCTGTTGAAGCGCACTCCAAGGGTCGGCGGATGCCGGCCCTTGTCGTTTCCGGTGTTCCCTGCACGGCGCTGGCAGCACCCTGTCATCTGCACGCACGCGGCCGGCGAAGAGACGGGGATTACGCCGGTCCTGCCCTGGCAAAGCCGTCTCGTTCTCACTATGTTCGAGCTTAAGCGCGCGTAGCCAACAGTCAGAAGGCGGTCCCGGCGCCGGCCAAGATTCAACCCCCTGGGCACGGCGAAACGGGGCCTGTTTCGCATGAACGACAGCCTCTTCGACAAGCCCGAGAAAAAAGCCAAAAGCCAAGCTGGTGGAAGTGCTGGCGGAAGTGCCGGCGGCGGCGGCCCCGGCCGTCACGTGATTTCGATCCGTGGCGCGCGCGAGCACAATCTCAAGGACGTCGATCTCGACATTCCGCGCGACCAGCTCGTCGTCTTCACCGGCCTGTCCGGGTCGGGCAAATCCTCGCTCGCCTTCGACACGATCTATGCCGAAGGCCAGCGCCGCTATGTCGAAAGCCTGTCGGCCTACGCCCGGCAATTCCTCGAAATGATGCAGAAGCCGGACGTCGACCAGATCGACGGCCTGTCGCCGGCCATTTCCATCGAGCAGAAGACCACCTCGCGCAATCCGCGCTCCACCGTCGGCACCGTCACGGAAATCTACGATTACATGCGCCTGCTCTGGGCGCGCGTCGGCGTGCCCTATTCGCCGGCGACCGGCCTGCCGATCGAAAGCCAGACCGTCTCGCAGATGGTCGACCGCATCCTGGCGCTGCCGGAAGGCACGCGGATCTACCTGCTCGCGCCGGTCGTGCGCGGCCGCAAGGGCGAGTACCGCAAGGAACTCGCCGAATTCATGAAGCGCGGCTATCAGCGGGTGAAGATCGACGGCGCGTTCTACGAGATCGCCGAAGCGCCGGCACTCGACAAGAAATTCACCCATGACATCGACGTCGTGGTCGACCGCCTGGTGGTGCGGCCCGACATCGCCACGCGGCTCGCCGATTCACTGGAGCAGGCGCTGAAGCTCGCCGACGGCCTCGCCGTCGCCGAACTCGCCGACAGTGGCGCAACCGCCGGCGCCGCAGCCCGCAGCGCGGCCAACAAGCAGCGCAACGAGACCGCCGAGCGGCTGACGTTCTCGGAAAAATTCGCTTGCCCGGTCTCCGGCTTCACCATCCCGGAAATCGAGCCGCGGCTGTTCTCGTTCAACAATCCGTTCGGCGCCTGCCCGAAATGCGGCGGCCTCGGCGTCGAGCAGCACATCGATGCCGAACTGGTCATCCCCGACAAGGAGCGCACGCTGCGCAAGGGCGCGATCGCGCCCTGGGCCAAATCGTCGTCGCCCTATTACGTGCAGACGCTGCAGGCGCTCGGCAAGCACTACAAGTTCACGCTCGACTCGAAGTGGAAGGACCTGCCGAAGAAGACGCAGGACGCCATCCTCTACGGCTCGGGCGACACCGAGATCCGCTTCAGCTACGACGACGGCACCCGCGCCTACGAGACCAAGCGGCCGTTCGAAGGCATCATCACCAATCTCGAGCGCCGCTACAAGGAGACCGAGAGCGACTGGGCCCGCGAGGAGATCGCGCGCTATTTCACCGACGTGCCCTGCGACGCCTGCAAGGGCTATCGGCTCAAGCCGGAAGCTCTGTGCGTGAAGATCGCGGACCTGCACATCGGCGAAGTCTCCGACATGTCGGTGAAGACGGCCGCGGGCTGGTTCACCGACCTGCCGAAACAGCTCAATGCCAAGCAGAACGAGATCGCCGTGCGCGTGCTCAAGGAGATCCGCGAGCGGCTGCGCTTCCTGGTCGATGTCGGGCTCGAATATCTCACGCTGTCGCGCGCCTCGGGCACCTTGTCCGGCGGCGAGAGCCAGCGTATCCGGCTCGCCTCGCAGATCGGCTCCGGGCTGACCGGCGTGCTCTATGTGCTCGACGAGCCCTCGATCGGCCTGCATCAGCGCGACAATGCCCGGCTTCTCGAAACGCTCAAACGCCTGCGCGATCTCGGCAACAGCGTTATCGTCGTCGAGCATGACGAGGACGCCATCCGCACCGCCGACCATGTGCTCGATATCGGACCCGGCGCCGGCATCCACGGCGGCCACCTCGTCGCCCAAGGCACGGTCGACGATCTGATCGCCGCCGACAATTCCTGGACCGGCAAGTATCTCTCCGGCGAACTGATCGTGCCGATCCACGAGCGCCGGCCCAGGAATTCGAGCCGCCTGCTCAAGGTTGTCAACGCGCGCGGCAACAATCTGAAAAACGTCACCGCCGAAATCCCGCTCGGCCTGTTCACCTGCGTCACCGGCGTGTCCGGCGGCGGCAAGTCGACGCTCCTCATCGACACGCTCTACAAGGCGGTGGCGCGGCGATTGAACGGCGCCAACGAGGCGCCCGCCCCGTTCGACCGCATCGAAGGCCTCGAACATCTGGACAAGGTGATCGACATCGACCAGTCGCCGATCGGCCGCACGCCGCGCTCCAACCCGGCGACCTATACCGGCGCCTTCACGCCGATCCGCGAATGGTTCGCCGGCCTGCCGGAGAGCAAGGCGCGCGGCTACGAGCCCGGCCGCTTCTCGTTCAACGTCAAGGGCGGCCGCTGCGAGGCCTGCCAGGGCGACGGCGTCATCAAGATCG
>DATJLN010000083.1:0-16083 GCA_035509535.1 Xanthobacteraceae bacterium
AAGCTCGCCCTCCACCCAGGTCACACCGGTGACGAACCGGTCGGATTCGATGGTGCGGAGCACGGCTCCGGTTTCAGAATCGACCTGATGGATCTTGCGGCCGCGATGCTGGCCGACCCAAAGCGTGCCTTCGGCCCAGGCAAGGCCTGAATCACCGCCGCCGCCGGGTGCCGGAATCGTCGACAGCACGCGACCGGTCTTCGGATCGATTTTCTGAATGCGATCCTCGGCGATCTGAAACAGGTACTGACCATCGAAGGCCGTTCCCGCGTGCGCGGCGACATTGATCGCGCGCACCGTCTTGCCGCTGGCGGGGTCCAGAGCGTTCAGTTTGTCTCCCGACGCAAACCAGACATTCTGACCGTCAAACGTGACCCCATGCACGGCGTCCACACCCGGAAAGGGACCGTATTCTTGGACGACTTCGGCGGCTGATCGTTTCATGACGCGATCCTCGTTACGCGTTGATGAGGTCCAGGCTAGTCACTGGGCAGCGGGCCGGGGAGTAACAAGATTGTCGGGAATGCCAGAACGGGCGGCGTCATCCAGCGCCGCGCGCGGCCGCGACCGAACGATTGCACTTTGCCTGCCGCCGCGAGCGCATCGAGCGCGCGCTGCACGGTGCGGGCGCTTGCGCTCAGCGCCAGGGCCAGTGCGGAGCTCGACCAGGACTCGCCGTCGGCGAGGAAGGCGAGCACCGTTCCATGCGGCTCGTCGACCGGCGGCGCCAGCACGACGGCCTCGCGTGCGCCCTGTGGCGCGAGTGCAAAGCCGTGTTGTGTCGCGCTCACGTCGGCGAGCGTCCGAAGTTCCGCACGAAGCCGCCCCACTTCGACGCGCAGCCGCGCGCGATGCGATTCGTCGGCGTGCTTGCCGCGGAAAGCGCGCGCAATGAGCGCGCTCCGCGGTGCATCTGCCGGCCAGGCTTCCGCAAGCGTCCGCGCGAGCGCGAACAAGACCGGGCGCGTCGCGAGGGAGACGATTTTGTCTGCCTTGCGGACGACATGGCGGCAGGCGTCGATGACGAGAACGTCTGACGCCAGCAGCGCTTCGACCTCGTCAAGAAGCAGCGGGCGCTCCTCGCCGCGCGCGATCAGGCGCGCCGCGGGCGTTTTCATCACCGCGGCGGCGTGTTCCACCTCCGCGGTCAGCGCGGGGATGTCGGCCGCGCGAGCGGCGTGCTCGGCCCGTGCCAGCGCGGCGCGCGCCGCCTTTATCTGCAAGCGCCGCAGCGCAATGCTCGCAACCACCAGCTCGTAGGCGGCGCGCGATGCCGACGGAAGCGGTGTCGGGTCGAGTGCGGCGAGCATGCGCTCGGCCTCGTCGACGCGGCCGATCAGGAGCAGGCGCCGGGCCTCGATGTGTCGTGCATGCGCGGCGTTCAGCCGGTCGCCGTGCGCTTCCAGCGTGGCCCGCGCCGTGTCGAGCGCTTTTGCCGGCCAGGTCAGGTCGCGCGATACCAAGGCGATTTCGGCCTCGGCGACCACGCACCTGGCGCGGGCCACCGTCTCTTTCGGGCTGAACGCGCGCGCTGCGCTGCGCAGCAGCGCCTTGGCCCGAACCAGATCGCCGAGCTGCGCCATGGCGATGCCGCGCAATGCCAGCGCCGGCGCGTCGTCGCGCAGCGCCACCCGCTTCAATGCGCCAAGGAGATCACCCCTGGCGAGCGCGCGCGCTGCAGCCGTGATCAGCGAGTCCATGGAAATCCCGCCACACTTGTCACTCTCACCTTTTCATCGTCGTCGCCAATGTACCGCACGACAACGGACGAAAGGAGTGACGTGGCATGACGATCGATGCGAAGACACGGATCGCAGGGTACCGGATCTGGCCAGGCCCGGATCTGCTTCCGGCGGCCGCGCTCGGGCTCGCCGAGGGGCTGCGCCTCGCGGCGACGCCGGCCTACGGCTTAATGGCGCTCTTTACCGCGGTTCTTGGCGAAAGCCCAAGGGACATGCTCTGCATGGCCATGCATCACGCGTCGCCGGTCGGCGGCATGGTCTGGATGTACGTGCTGATGAGCGTGTTCCATTCGGCCCCGTGGCTGAGGCTGATCGCCAGCCGCGTCAGCTCGGCCCGCTGGTCGTGATCCGGCGGAATCCCGACACACTTGTCACTCCCCGCGCCGCGACCGCCGGTCCTAATCTCTCGGACGATCGATGCACCAATCGCGTGCGCAACGAAAATGATGAGGAGAGAGAACAATGACGACACACCTGACCGGGACACGCGAAGAATGGCTCAAAGCGCGGCTCGATCTGCTCGCGGCGGAGAAGGACCTGACGCGGCGCGGCGACGAACTGGCACAGCGGCGGCGGGCGCTGCCGTGGGTTCGGGTCGACAAGGCGTACCGCTTCGAGACCGGCGAGGGGAGCGCCACGCTGGCGGATCTCTTCAGAGGACGCACGCAACTTCTGGTCTATCACTTCATGTTCGGACCCGATTACAAAGCAGGCTGTCCGTCCTGCTCGTCGATCGCCGACGGCTTCAACGGGATCGCCGTGCACCTGGCCAATCATGACGTGATGCTGTGGGCGGTGTCGCGGGCGCCGCTGGCGAAGCTCGATGCCTTCAGGCAGCGCATGGGCTGGGCGTTTGCCTGGGCCTCCTCGCACGGCGGCGACTTCAACTTCGATTTCAATGTCGCGCTGACCGAGGCGCAGCAGCGCGACGGAAGCTACGAATACAACTATCGGCCTGGCGCGCCGTTGCAGTCGCGGATCGGTAGCGAGCCGGTCCCGGCATGCGCAGCGATGACCGGCACCGACGGGCCTACATTCACGCGCGATCGGCCGGGAATGAGCGCATTCGTGCGCGAAGACGGCGCCGTTTATCACACCTATTCCGCCTATGCGCGCGGACTGGACGGCCTCTGGGGCATGTATCAGTGGCTCGACCGCGCTCCCAAGGGGCGCAACGAGACCGGCGTCTGGTGGCGCCACCACGACAAGTACGAGGAACGCTGAGGCAAATTGCGGCGGTCGCGGCGTCTCGTTCAACTGAACGCGAACAGCACGAGCGCTGCGGCGGCAACCGCGAGGCCGGCATATTTCTTGGCATCGAGGCGCTCGCGGAAGATCGCGGCGCCAAAGAGGGCGGTGAACACAAAGCTCATCTGCGCCACCGGCACCAGCACGCTCGCCGGACCGAGGGCGAGCCCGTGCATCAAGGCGATGAAGGCGCCGAACAACGCAACGGCTGCGCTCGCTGCATAGGGCCAGATGCTGCGCGGGACGCGAAGGCCGTTTTCGCCAAGCAAGCCGAAAATCGTCGCCAGCGAACAGAACACCCAGGCCTGCGCGGCGACCATGGTTTCCGGTCCGGTGCTGTTCTGCAGGCCGATCTTGTAGAACAGATTGGTCAGCGCCATCGCCAAGGTCGCGACAAGCACGCGGACCATCGACGGCCAGCCTGCCTTGCCGCCTTGCTCTCCCGCGTCCGCGAGCAGGAGCCAGACCGCGACGAGCGCGCAAACGAGCGCGATCGCCTTCGCCAGGGTCAAGCTCTCGCCGAGCAGCAGGATCGCGAGCGCGGCAGTGATGGTGAAATTGAGCCGGAAGATCGGCGCATTGGTGCTCACCGCGCCGCCCTGCAGGCTGCGGGTGAAGTTGAACAAGGCGATGAACAGAAAAAGCCCGGCAAGCCCGCCCCACAATGCTGAAAGCTGCGGATGCAGGGTGCCCGTCAGCCAGGCGTAGAGCGTGACGACGGGGCAGAAAATCCAGGCCTGCGACATCAGGAATTCGCCCGCCGAAAAGCCTGCCGCCGCCCCGCGTTTGTAGATCAGGTCGCTCACGCCGAAGCAGAGCATGGCGCCGAGCGCAAAGCCGATACCTGGGGTCATGGCGTTGTTTATGGCGTTGTTTATTGTGCTCGGGTGACTGTTCGCGATGGGCGAGCGTTTGGTGGCAAATACTTGATATGCCTTCCTTATCAGCCGATATGTCAGCGGACGAGGCGGCTTCGGGCATTGCGGCCATTCGCCAGGCAAAATGCTATCTACCGAATCATGGTCACCCGCGCGATTCGCATCATCGGCATCGATCCCGGCCTCCGCCGCACCGGCTGGGGCGTCGTCGAGATCGAGGGCAACCGGCTGGCTTTTGTCGGCTGCGGTTCGGTGCTGACCGACGACCGGGAGTCGCTCGCCATGCGGCTCCTCGCCATCCACGATGGGCTGACGCGCATTGTCGACGAGTTTCGGCCGCACGAGGCGGCGGTCGAGGCGACGTTTGTCAACAAGGATGCCACGGCGACGCTCAAGCTCGGCCAGGCCCGCGGCATCGCCATGGTGGTGCCGGCCAAAGCCGGGGTGCCGGTCGCCGAATATGCGCCGAACCTGGTGAAGAAAAGCATCGTCGGCGCCGGCCACGGCGACAAAGCACAGGTGCGGATGATGATCGGCGTGCTGTTGCCGAAAGCCGATCCTTCCTCGCACGATGCCGCCGACGCGCTGGCCATTGCTGTGACGCATGCGCATCATCGGCAAAGCCTGGTGCTGCAGGCGCGAGTGAAAGTGGCGATCCGATGATCGGCAAGCTCAAAGGCATCATCGACAGCTATGGCGAGGACGCCGTCATCCTCGACGTCAACGGCGTCGGCTATCTGGTGCACTGCTCGGCGCGCACCTTGCAGGAATTGCCGCAGGCGGGAGAACCGGCGGTGCTGTCGATCGAAACGCATGTGCGCGAGGATCAAATCAAGCTGTTCGGCTTCACCAGCGACGTCGAGCGCGAGTGGTTCCGCCTGTTGCAGACCGTGCAGGGTGTCGGCACCAAGGTCGCGCTTGCGGTGCTCTCGACGTTGCGACCCGCCGATCTCGCCTCCGCGATCGCCATGCGCGACAAGGCCATGGTCGCGCGCACGCCGGGCGTCGGGCCGAAAGTCGCGGAGCGCATCGTCACCGAGCTCAAGGACAAGGCGCCGGCTTTCGCCGACATCGATCCGGCGCTGGTGCGGCTCTCCGGCGCGCTTGACGACAAGCGCGCGCCGCGGCCGGTGGCGGACGCGGTTTCGGCGCTGATCAATCTTGGTTATGCCCAGCCGCAGGCGGCTGCCGCCATTGCCGCGGCCGCCCGCAGCGCCGGGGAAGATGCGGAGACCACGACGCTGATCCGCCTCGGCTTGAAGGAACTGGCGAAGTGAAGCGCAGCAAGAAGATCGGCGGCACGCTCGGCAAGGCCGATAAGGAATTGATCGCTGCCGCGATCGCGGCGATCAAAACGCGCTATCGCGACGATTGGCAGGAGGTCGGCGCGGCGCTGCGCACCCGCCAAGGGACGGTTTACACCGGGGTCAATCTCGATGCTTATCTCGGGCGTATGGCGGTCTGCGCCGAGGCCGTCGCACTCGGCCGCGCCGTCGTCGATCTGGGCGATGCCGGGATCGACACCATCGTCGCGGTGCGGCATCCGCCGCCTTATGAGAAGGATCAGGAGATCAAGGTCGTCTCGCCGTGCGGCGCCTGCCGCGAATTGATCTTCGACTATGACAGCGAGGCGCGCGTCATCGTGCCGAACGGCAAGACGCCAACAGTGGTGCCGATCGCCGACCTTCTGCCCAACAAATACAGCCGGGGGACCGAACGGTGAGCACAAGTCATCTCGGCCGCCAGCTGGTGACGCCGGAGCGCCGTGAAGACGATGCAGCGGAGGCGAGCTTGCGGCCGCAGCGGCTGTCCGAGTTTGTCGGCCAGGAACAGGCGCGCAAGAATCTTTCCGTCTTCATCGAAGCGGCGCGGGCGCGGCATGAGGCGCTCGATCACGTGCTGTTCGTCGGCCCGCCGGGGCTGGGCAAGACCACGCTGGCCCAGATCGTGGCGCGCGAGCTCGGCGTCAATTTCCGCGCCACATCGGGGCCCGTCATCGCCAAGGCCGGGGATCTCGCCGCGCTCCTGACCAACCTCGAAGAGCGCGACGTCCTGTTCATCGACGAGATCCACCGGCTCAATCCGGCGGTCGAGGAAGTGCTCTATCCGGCCATGGAGGACTTTCAGCTCGATCTGATCATCGGCGAGGGGCCGGCCGCGCGCTCGGTGAAGCTCGATCTGCAGAAATTCACGCTGGTTGGCGCAACGACGCGCGCCGGGTTGCTCACCAATCCGCTGCGCGACCGCTTCGGCATTCCGGTGCGGCTGAACTTCTACACCGTCGCCGAGCTCGAACAGATCGTCAATCGCGGTGCACGCGTATTGGGCATGAAGATCACGCCGGACGGCGCCAACGAGATCGCACGCCGCGCGCGCGGCACGCCGCGCATCGCCGGACGCCTGCTGCGCCGGGTGCGTGACTTTGCCTCCGTTGCCGGCGCCGCGGCGGTCGATCGCGCCGTCGCCGACAAGGCGCTGGCCGCGCTCGAAGTCGATGCCGCCGGTCTCGACGCCATGGATCGGCGTTATCTTTTGACGATCGCCGAGAATTATGGCGGCGGACCGGTCGGCGTCGAGACATTGGCCGCGGCTTTGTCCGAGCCGCGCGACGCCATCGAAGACATCATCGAGCCTTATCTGATCCAATGCGGCTTCCTGCAGCGCACGCCGCGCGGCCGGCTGATCACGAGCCATGCCTTCCGTCATCTGGGGCTTACGGAGCCGACGCGCGATCCGGCGCAATTCGGGTTGTTCGGTCAGGAAGATGAGTGAGACAGTAAAACAAGTTTATGAAGGCGGCTGCCATTGCGGGCGGGTGCGGTTTCGCGTCGCTGCCGACCTGTCGCGCGTCACCGAATGCAATTGCTCGATCTGCGCCAAGAAGGGCTTCCTGCATCTCATCGTGCCGCCGCAAGCGTTCGAGCTTCTGAGCGGCAAGGACGCGCTGACGACCTATCGCTTCAATACCGGCGTCGCGCAGCACACGTTCTGCGCCACTTGCGGCATCCATCCGTTCTATGTGCCGCGCTCGGACCCCGATAAGATCGACGTCAATGTGCGCTGTCTCGACGGCGTCGATGTCGGTGCGCTCAAGCTCGGCCATTTCGACGGCCAGCACTGGGAACAGGCGATCACCGGGCGGGTGCCGTGGCGCTGATGGCGGTGGAGCTGATTGTATGAGTAGCGTTGCTCTCGACGGTGAAATCCGCGACGGCCGGCATGTGCTCACCGTGCGGGTCTATTACGAGGACACCGATTTCACCGGCATCGTCTATCACGCCAATTACCTGCGCTACATGGAGCGCGGCCGCACCAATTACCTGCGGCTGATCGGCGCCGACCACCGCGCCTTGTTCGAGGAGACCGAGAAGGAAGCGCCGGGCTTCGCCTTCGTGGTGCGTTCGATGAGCATCGATTTCCTGAAACCCGCGCGCATGGACGACGTGCTTGAGATCGTCACCGAGCCGGAAGAGGTGAAAGGCGCCTCGACCACGGTGCGCCAGCGGGTGATGCGCGGCCAGGACCTGCTGGTCGAAGCCCGTGTGCGCGTCGCCTTCGTTTCCGGCGGGCGGGCGCGGCCGATCCCGAAGCCGCTGCGCATCGCCATGAAGGCCGATCAGGACGCGATCCAACCCTAAACACGATGTCGCAAATCGGGTGGCAGTCGTCCGGCATGCCCTGCAATTTGTCGCTCAGGCCATTATGTTGAATGCATCATGAGCGACTCCGCTTCCGGCTTTGCTTTCTTCGATACGGCGATCGGCCGCTGCAGCATCGTGTGGAATGCGCGCGGCGTCCTTCGCACGCGCTTGCCGCAAGCCAACGAGCAGGCGGCCAGGGACCGCATCCGCAGCCGCTATCCGCAAGCACAGGAAGCCGCTCCTCCCGCGGAAATTCAGCGCGCGATCGACGACATGATTGCGCTGTTGCGCGGCGAGCCTAAGGATCTGAGCGGCATCAGGCTTGATATGTCCGAGGTTCCGGACTTCAACCGGCAAGTCTACGACATCGCGCGAACCATTCCGGCCGGCGCGACGCTGACCTATGGCGAGATCGCGCAGCGGCTCGGCGACCGTGCCCTGGCCCGCGATGTCGGGCAGGCACTCGGGCAGAATCCGTTTCCGATCATCGTTCCGTGTCATCGCGTGCTGGCGGCCGGCGGCAAGACCGGCGGCTTCTCGGCGCCCGGCGGCATCGGCACCAAGATGCGCATGCTGACGATCGAGCGGGCGCAGGCCGACGGCCCGGTCCGAATCAACCAATTGCCGCTGTTCGATCAGCTTCCCTTGGCAGCACAGAACCGTTCACCACGCCGGCCACGGGCCTGATCAACGGATCGACGCGGGCCCGCGCTTGATGTAAATCCTATTTACATGAGCTGGTCCAAAGACGGGAGCCGGGACGACCGCGCCGAGCCGCGCGGCTATCACCACGGCAATCTGAAAGAAGCGCTGATCCGCGCCGCGCTGGAGCTTATTGCCCAAAAAGGGCCGGCCGGGTTCACCTTCGCGGAGGCCGCGCGCTGGGCCGGCGTCAGTCCGGCCGCGCCTTATCGCCACTTTCGTGACCGTGACGAACTCCTCGGCAGCGTGGCGCTGCGCGGCTTCGAGAAATTCGAGCAAGTCCTGACCCAGGCTTGGAACGACGGACGGCCCGATATCTTTGTTGCGCTCGACCGGTTCGGCAAAGCCTATCTCGAATTCGCCCGCACCGAGCCCGCTTTCTATGCGGCGATGTTCGAGGCCGGCATTCCGCCGACGCTCAATCCCGAATTGCACGCGGCCGGCGATCGTGCCTTTGCCGTGTTGCGCGGCGCCGCGGAGAAGCTTTGCGCGCAATTGCCGGCGGGACAGGGCCGTCCGCCGGCTTTGATGGTCGCGCTCCACATCTGGGCCATGGCGCACGGCATCGCCGCGCTGTTCGGGCGTGGCGATGCGGCACGGCGCACTTTGCCGATGTCGGCCGACGAACTCCTTGAAGCGGAAGTGCTCGTCTATTTGCGCGGCCTTGGGCTACCGCCCGGCAAAAAGAGCAACCAAATCTAGCCCGCCAAAGTGTCGCAGCGCTCCGCCGTTCGCACCGGCCTTGACTCCAACAAAAGTGAATGTAAATGTAATTTACATTCACACGCGAGGTACCGTCATGCCTATCGCAGCACGACTCGATGAATTCGGAAAACCCGCTTGGATCGTCCTGATGATCCTCGCCTTTGTCTGGTGGTGGCCGCTGGGACTGGCCATCCTCGCCTTCATGATCGGGAGCGGACGCATGGGATGCTGGAATCACAACGGCCCGAGCCGCTGGCAGAACAAGATGGAGCGCATGCAGGATAAAATGGATCGCATGCGCGGCTTCTCTGGCTGCCGCGATTGGTGGGGCGGCGGTCCGCCCTCGAGCGGCAACCGCGCTTTCGACGACTATCGCACTGAGACACTGCGGCGGCTCGAGGAAGAACAGAGCGAATTCAAGGAATTCCTGCAGCGGCTGCGCTTTGCCAAGGACCGCGAGGAGTTCGACCAGTTCATGGCCGAGCGGCGCGATCGGCCGCCGCAGGCGCCGGATCAGGCTCCATCGCCGCCGCAGAGCTGAATTCAGCCGTTCTCCACGCTCGTTCGCGAAAGGCCGTCTAGCTCGGGCAGAGCTAGGCGGCTTTTCGTTACATGCGCTGGGACTCGAAACGCCCCGGCCGCCCGCGGCATTAACGCCCCATTAAGCACAGTCGGGCTTGGTTAGGGGCAGACGACCGGTGTCGCGCCCTAGTTTGGTCAAGTTTCGCGAATGATTACGGGCCGCCGGTGACGGGCCGGTCCTCGCGAAAAATGGGGTTTTGGTCGGTGCGCTCGATGCGGCGGCCTGTTACGACCCTATTGGTAGCCGCAAGCTACCCGCCAGCGGTGTGCGGCCCCGGTCATGGCCAAAGCTTTCGACCCTTCCGGTCGGGGACCGCCGAAAGGACGCTCTATGAACCCTGGCGACGTCGCGCAGTCGGTCACGCCGCTGACATCGTCCAACCTCTCGCTCTTTCACCTCTTCCTGCACGCCCATTGGGTGGTCGAGACGGTGATGGCGGGCCTGTTGCTGTGCTCGGTCTGGGTCTGGGCGATCGCGATCGACAAAACCCTGTTGTTCGCCCGGTTGCGGCGCTCCGGCGATCATTTCGAGGAGGCCTTTTGGTCCGGCCAATCCCTTGAAGAGCTTTACAAATCGCTTGCCGCCGATCCCGGCCATTCGACCAGCGCCCTGTTCGTGGCGGCCATGCGGGAATGGAAGCGCAGCCTCGAGGGTCATGCCCGTTCTTTCGCCGGCCTGCAGATGCGAATAGAGAAAGTGATGAACGTCGCCATTGCCCGCGAGGTCGAGAATATGGAGCGCCGGCTTCTGGTGCTGGCGACGGTCGGTTCGGCCGGGCCCTTTATCGGGCTGTTCGGCACCGTGGTCGGCATCATGACGAGCTTCCAGTCGATCGCCGCCTCGCAGAATACTTCACTGGCGGTGGTCGCCCCCGGCATCGCGGAATCGCTGTTTGCGACCGCAATCGGCCTCGTTGCCGCCATTCCGGCGACGATTTTCTATAATAAGTTCACCAGTGAGGTGAATCGGCAAAGCCAGCGGCTGGAGGGCTTTGCCGACGAATTCACCGCGATCCTGTCACGGCAGATCGACGAGCGGGGGTAGGGCGAGCCGCGTGACAAGGATGCGACGAGGCGCTAGGCGGGAGACCTCTCAAGGACCAGGCGGACCGACTGGGGGCTGGCGCGACGTATGGGCCGAAGGGCCAGGGTGAGGACGGGGAATGGCGGCAGGCACGATCAATGTTGCCTCGGCCGGCGGGCGCGGAAGGCGCGGCCGGCGGCGCCCGGTCATGAGCGACATCAACGTGACGCCGTTCGTGGACGTCATGCTGGTGCTGTTGATCGTGTTCATGGTGTCGGCGCCGCTTCTCACCGTTGGCGTGCCGCTCGATCTGCCGCAGAGTCGGGCCAAGGCGCTGCAGCAGAACAACGAGCCATTGACCGTCTCGGTGACGGCTGACGGCAAAGTGTTTTTGCAAAAGGACGAGGTTGCGCTCGACGATTTGATCCCAAAGCTCAAGGCGATCATTGATGCGCGCGGCGGCAATCCTGATGAAACGATTTATGTGCGTGGTGACAAGAAGGTCGATTACGGCACCATGACACGGGTGATGGGGCGCATTTCAGGAGCCGGCTACCACAAATTGTCACTCATCACCGAGGTTGAGCAGAGCGGCTCATGAAGCCTGGCATGACCATATCGTGCATCGCTCACGCGGTGGCGCTCGGCTTCGCGGTGATCGCGATTTCGGCGCAGCCAATGGATGCACCGCCGGTGGAGACGCTTGCGACCCAGATCATTTCCGAGAAGGACTTTTCGCAGATGACCAAGGGCGTCAAAAACGCCCAGCAGTTGAAAATCCCCGACCTGAAGCCGCTCGCCGACAAGGTGGGCGACGAGAAATCGGTCGACCAGCTCGCACCCAAGGTCGCGGACAAGCCGCCGATCACCACACCGACCTCTGCGAAAGCCGAGCCCAAGCCCGATCAGCCCAAGCCTGATCCAAAATCGGCAGCCAAAGCTGATCCCAAGCCCCCGGATCCGAAGCCTGATCCCAAGCCCGATACGCAAGCCGAGCCGAAGCCCGACCAAAAGGCTGATCAGAAGCAGCCCGACAGGCCGAAGGCACCGGAATATAAACCCGACCAGATCGCCAAGCTCTTGAAGAAGGATGCGGCCAAGGAGGCCAAGGCCGACGACAGCTCGGCGCAGCTGAAACAGAATGCGCCGAAATTTAATGCCAATCAGGTGGCAGAATTACTTGATCAGCGTGAACCGCAGCGCCAGCTTGCCACAGCTTCACAGATCAACAATCTCGCTACACTTGGGGCCGCTCAGGCGCCGCAGGCGGCAGAGCTTAGCCAGGATGAGCTCGGTGCGTTCAAGGCGCGCTTGGCGCAATGCTGGACTCTACCGCCTGGCATAACCTCCGACACCAACATCCACATTTTTATTGATGCCTATATGCAACGAGACGGTCGACTTGCTGGACAACCGGAAATGGTCGGAGGCTCGCCGCGCGGCAAGATCTTGGAAGAAAGCGCAAAGCGAGCCCTCCTCACGTGTCAACCTTTTACCATGCTTAAGCCTGAGCACTACGATGCGTGGAAGTTTCTACAGCTCGACTTCAATCCTCATGATCTCTTCGGCGGCTAATCGGATGATCTGTTCGTCATGACGTTTTCCAAATCTGAAATTTCTAAGCGTTCTGTTTTGCTGACGCGTCGGCGCGCAATTGCGCTCGGGGCTGCCGGCCTGATGCTGCCGTCGCGTTACGCCAGCGCGCAGACGCGACTCCAAATCACCGAAGGCAACTTCCAGCCGATCCCGATCGCGATCCCGAAATTCATCGCCGGCACCGCGGGCGACACCGACACTGCCAGCGGCGTGACGCAGATCGTCACCGCCAATCTGCAGCGCAGCGGCCTGTTCAACGTGATCGATCCGGCGGCCTATACCGAAACCTTGGCCAGCGTGGACAGCGTGCCGACATTCCAAAGCTGGCGTGTCGTCAGCGCGCAAGCACTGGTCAGCGGCGCGGTGACGCGGCAGAACGACGGGCGGCTCAAGGCCGAATTCCGGCTGTGGGATGTGGCCGCCGGACAGCAATTGGACGGCAAGCAGTATGTCACCACGCCGGACAATTGGCGCCGCATCGCCCATATCATTTCGGATGCGATCTACGAGCGGCTCACCGGGCTCGGCGGATATTTCGACAGCCGCGTTGTTTTCGTCGACGAGACCGGCCCGGGCGACCGCCGCATCAAGCGGCTCGCCATCATGGATCAGGACGGCGCCAATGTGCGCTATCTCACCCGCGGCGAAGAGCTCGTGCTCACCCCGCGCTTCTCGCCCTCGACGCAGGAGATCACCTATATGGCCTATGGCCAGGGCGATCCGCGCGTCTATCTCTACAATATCGAGACCGGCCAGCGCGAAGTGGTCGGCAATTTCCCTGGCATGAGTTTTTCACCGCGCTTTTCGCCGGACGGCCAGCGCGTCATCATGAGCCTGAACCAGGGCGCCAATTCCAATCTCTTCGTCATGGATCTGCGCTCCAAGGCGACGACGCGGCTGACCGACACGCAGGCGATCGACACCGCGCCGTGCTATTCGCCGGACTCCAACCAGATCTGCTTTGAATCCGACCGCGGCGGCAAGCAGCAGATCTATGTCATGCCCGCGGCCGGCGGCCCGGCGCAGCGCATCAGCTTCGGCGACGGCAGCTATTCGACGCCGGTCTGGTCGCCCACCGGTGAATGGATCGCCTTCACCAAGCAGACGCCGGACGCGTTCGCCATCGGGGTCATGAAGCCCGACGGCTCCGGCGAGCGCATCCTGACATCGGGGTTCCACAATGAAGGCCCGACTTTTTCGCCGAACGGTCGCGTCATCATGTTCTTCCGCGATCCGGGCGGAACCTCCGGGCCGTCGCTTTTTTCGATCGACATATCGGGGCGTGCCGATCAGCGGGTTCCGACGCCGAATTACGGCTCCGATCCGGCCTGGTCGCCGCTCTTGTCATGATGCGGTTTTGGTTCCACATAGTCGCCGTATTGAGGCCTCATTAACCATTGCAAAAGCTTTCCGGGGAATCGACAAGGTCGAGGGGCTTCTGCAAGGTCGCATCAAGGTTGACGGAACCTTCGCTTAACGAAGGCGCTGATAGACCCGTTCAAAGACCAACAGGTCCGTTCGAGACAACCATGTCCGGCCACAGCGCAAGTTCGGCAAGTATGGAGGCACCGGAATGAACATGGCGAGTATTATCCGCAGCGCCAAATTCGCAGCCGTCGTCATGGCGGCGCTGGCGATGGCGGGCTGCGCCAAGAATAACCAGGACGCCCTCAACGGTACGGCGGCGACGCCTGGCAGCCAGCAGGATTTCGTCGTCAATGTCGGCGACCGCGTATTCTTCGATACCGATTCCTCTGAGTTGAGCGATCAGGCTCGCGCCACGCTCGACAAGCAGGCGCAGTGGCTCAACCAATACAACCGGTATTCGTTCACCATCGAAGGGCACGCCGACGAGCGCGGCACCCGCGAATACAACATTGCGCTCGGCGCGCGCCGCGCCGAAACCGTGCGCCAATATCTCGTGTCGCGCGGCATTGCCGCCACGCGCATGCGCACGATCTCCTACGGCAAGGAGCGGCCGGTCGCCCTGTGCAACGACATTTCGTGCTGGTCGCAGAACCGCCGCGCAGTGACCGTGCTCGATCAGAGCTCATAGTCTATAGCTCTTCGTCTATAGCGCTTCGGCTTCCGGCCGAAGTTCATGCATGAACGAAGCGGCGCCAGCAATGGCGCCGCTTGCGTTTTTGCTTCATGTTTTTCACAACAGGCCCCGTCCTTGATATTTCGTCTTGCCAGGGCGGCATCGAAATCGGATCGTAGCGGCCGCGTCGCGTTATCGTATTGATTGCGTCAATATTATTCTACTTTTGCAGCCCATTTGCAGAGGGTGCCGGTGATGGTCTCCGCTCGTCTGAGTAGCATTGCATTGATTTCAGCGCTCGCTGCAGCGCTCGCCGCTTGCGGCCGAAACAACGAATATGCGGCGCCGCCGCCGCCCAAGGTCACGGTCGCCGCGCCGCTTCAACAGGACGTCGCGCGCTATTACGAGGCGACCGGCAATGCCGCCTCGGTCAATTCGATCGACCTCGTCGCCCGCGTGCAGGGCTTCGTGCAGGCGATCAGCTATACCGACGGACAATTCGTGAAAAAAGGTACGTCGCTGTTCACCATCGAGCCGGAGCCCTACAAGCTCAAAGTGGATGCGGCGAAAGCCTCGGTCACGAGCGCACAGGCCACCCTGGTGGTTAAGCAGCAGGACTTCGCGCGCCAGGAAGATCTCCTGAAAAGACAGGTTTCCGCCCAAGTGACCTATGATCAGGCGCTGGCGGCACGCGATTCCGCGCAAGCCGACCTGCAATCGGCCCAGGCCAACGAGCAGCAGGCCGAGATCAATCTCGGTTATACCGACGTCACTGCACCGTTCGACGGCGTGACCACAGCGCGCCAGGTCTCGATCGGCCAGTTGGTCGGCGCCAATTCGCCGACCACGCTCGCCACCCTGGTGCAACTCGATCCGATCTGGGTGAATTTCAACGCCAGCGAACGCGACGTGCTCGAAGTGCGCGCCGCCCTGGCGCGACAGGGCCGGACGATGGCATCGCTCTTGGGCACGCCGGTCGAAGTCGGGCTGCAAACCGAAGAGGGCTATCCGCATGCCGGCAAGCTCGACTATGTCGCGCCCGACGTCGATCCTTCGACCGGAACGCTCGCTGCGCGCGCTATTCTCGACAATCCCGATCGCACCATGTTGCCGGGAATGTTCGTGCGCATCCGCATCCCCGGCAAGCCGCAGCCGGTGCTGCTCGTGCCTGATATTGCCATCGGCAGCGACCAGGGCGGCCGTTACGTCCTCGTCGTCAACAAGGACAATATTGTCGAGCAGCGCAAGGTCGAGCCGGGCCAATTGAACGGCGATCTGCGCGTCATCGATCAGGGCCTGAGCAAAGACGATCGCGTGGTCATCGGCGGCATCATGCAGGCCATTCCCGGCCAGAAAGTCGACCCCGTGCCGGGCACGGTGTCGGCCGCGAAGTAGCGGAGCGATCCGCGATGATCTCCAAATTCTTCATCGAGCGTCCGGTTCTCGCGAATGTCATCGCGATCCTGATGATCTTGATCGGCGCGGTCGCGGTCTACGATCTGCCGATCGCCCAATATCCGGACGTCGTGCCGCCGACCGTGCAGGTCACGACGCGCTATCCCGGCGCCAGCGCCAGCACGCTGATGGACACCGTGGCGCTGCCGATCGAGCAGCAGGTCAACGGCGTCGAGAACATGATCTACATGCAATCGATGAGCGCCAGCGACGGCAGCTATACGCTCACCGTGACCTTCAAGATCGGCACCGATCTCGATGCCGCGCAGATCCTGGTGCAGAACCGGGTGTCGGCGGCTTTGTCGTCGCTGCCGGCGGCGGTGCAGGCGCAGGGCGTGACGGTGCAGAAGCGCTCCACCGCGATCTTGTTGTTTGTGACCTTGACGTCGCCGGATAACCGCTACGACAGCCTCTATCTCGCCAATTACGCCACCATCAATCTGCGCGACGAGCTGTCGCGGCTGCCGGG
>DATJLN010000084.1:0-97204 GCA_035509535.1 Xanthobacteraceae bacterium
GCCGCCGCGTCCTGGTGCAGCGCACCGGCAGCGAGGAGGCACGCGCCCGCAACGAGGAGGAAGCGAACGGCTACGGCCCGCCGCGGAGGCCCAAGCGCGGCTATCACGGCAAGCGCGATTTCAGGCCGCGAGACGAGTAGGGCAAGATGCGCGTCGTCGGGGGACGGCTTCGGGGCCGCAATCTGGCCTCGCCTGCATCGCGCGAGATCCGTCCGACCGCGGACCGCTTGCGCGAAGCCGTGTTCAACATCCTCATTCACGCCTATGGGGATCCGATTTCAGGCGCCCGGGTGCTCGACCTGTTCGCCGGCACCGGCGCGCTCGGCATCGAGGCGCTGTCGCGCGAAGCGGCCTTCGCGCTCCTGGTCGACGACGGCGCCGAAGCGCGCGCGCTGTTGCGCGAGAACGTCACGACGCTTGGCCTGGGCGGCGTAACAAAAATCTTCCGCCGCGACGCGACCAAGCTCGGACCGGTCTCGCCGCTCGCGCCGTTCTCGCTCGCGTTCCTCGATCCGCCCTATGGGCAAGGTCTTGCCGAAAAGGCGCTCGTCTCGGCACAACAAGGCGGCTGGCTCACGCCCGATGCGCTGATCGTCGTCGAGGAAGCGGTCAAATCGGCTTTTGCGGCTCCGCACGGATTTTCCGAGCTGGAACGCCGCCGCTATGACGACACGGAGTTCGTGATCCTGCGCGCGCCGCAATAGCCGTCGTCACTGCGCATCCGTGCTGATGCCCGCGTCGCGCACCACTTTGCCCCATCGCTTGATTTCATCGGCCTCAAACTTGGCGAGATAGTCCGGCGTGCGGCGTTCGGGCGGGACTATTTCGAGGCCGAGATCTTCGAGCCGCTCGTGGATCGCCGGATCGTCGAGCGTATCGCTCATCGCCTTGTTGAGCTTCGCAACGATCGGCGCCGGCGTGTGCGGCGGCAGGAAGAATGCGTTCCACACGCTCGCCTCGACGCCCGGCAGACCCTGCTCGCCGGTGGTCGGCAGATCAGAAATGATCTTGACCCGGTGCGGCGACATCACCGCGATGCCTTTCACCGCACCCTGTTTTGCCAGAGCCGCGCCGGTCTGGATGGTCGAGCAGATGTAATCGAGGCGGCCGCCGATCAGATCCTGCTGCGCCGGTCCCTCGCCGCGATAGGGCACATGCGTGACATGGACGCCGATCGCGGTGTTGAGCAGCACGCAGGGCAGATGCGTGCCGGAGCCGACGCCGGCGGAGCCGAACTGCATCTTGCTTTGGTTGGCTTTCACATAAGCAATGAAATCCTGCAGATTTTTCACCGGCAGGTCCTTGCGCGCGATGAGAATGCGCGGCGACTCGGTCGCGAGCCCGACCGGCGTGAAATCGGCGAGCGAATTGTAGGGCGGAGCCTTGTAAAGGGCTTGGCTGTACGCCTGCGTGCCGCTATTGCCGATCAGCATCATGTAGCCGTCGGGATCGGCCTTGGCGACGCGGGCGCTGCCGGTCATGCCGGAAGCGCCGCCGACATTTTCCACGACGATCGGCTGGCCGAGCAGTTCGCCCATGCGTTGCGCCTGGATGCGCGCCGACAGGTCGACGCCGCCGCCGGCCGAGAACGGGACAATCAAAGTGATCGGCCGGGTCGGCCAATCGGCGGCTTGCGCTCGCGAAGCAACGAGAACCAAGGCAGCGGTGAACAACGCATGCATGACTTTCATATTTCAGCGCCTCCCAAACAGCCGTTCGATATCGGCAAGTTTTAGTTCTACATAAGTCGGGCGGCCGTGATTGCACTGGCCGGAATTCGGCGTCGCCTCCATCTCGCGAAGGAGCGCGTTCATCTCTTCGGGCTTGAGCCGCCGGCCGGCGCGCACCGAGCCGTGACAGGCCATAGACGAGGCCACTTGCATCAGCCGCCGCTCGAGCGGCAAGGTCTCGTCCCACTCGCTCAAATGCTCGGCGAGATCGCGCGCAAGCCCCGCCCCGTCGATCTCGCCAAGGAGCGAGGGCGTCTCGCGCAAAGCCACCGCGCCAGGACCGAAGGCTTCGAGCACAACGCCAAACCGCGCGAGCTCGCCCGCGCGGGCGACGAGCCGCTCGACATCGGTTTCATCCATCTCGACGATCTCAGGAATGAGCAGAATCTGCCGCGCCACCCCATTCTGATCGAGAGCGGCTTTAAGCTTCTCGTAGACGATGCGCTCATGCGCGGCATGCTGATCGACGATGACCAGCCCGTCGCGGGTCTGCGCCACGATATAGGTCTCGTGCACCTGCGCGCGCGCGGCGCCGAGCGGATGATCGAGCAGTTCTCCGGCCGGCGCCGCATCCGCGGCGTCAGCCAAACCGGGACGCAAATCCGCGGCCGGAGCGCCGACATCGAAGGCCGCCTGCGCCGCCTCGGCGAAGCCGCCACGCAACGGGGCAAACGGCTGTCGCGTGTCGAGCGGCCGGGCCGGCGAGCGCCGCCAGTCCCAGCCGCGCTGCGGCGCTACCGCCGGCCGAAACGCGGCGATGGTCGCGGAGCCCCCGGTGGTTGCCGCACGCGTGCCCTCCCGCGCCAGCGCATTTTTTAACGCGCCGACGATCAGCGCACGGACCAGGCCGGCGTTGCGAAAGCGCACCTCGGCCTTGGCCGGATGCACGTTCACGTCGACCTCCGGCGGCGGCAAGGTCACGAACAGCGCCAAGACCGGATGCCGGTCGCGCGGCAGATAATCGGCATAGGCGCCGCGTACTGCGCCAAGCAGCAGCTTGTCGCGCACCGGACGGCCATTGACGAACAGATACTGGCCGAGCGCATTGGCGCGGGTCAGCGTCGGCAGCGCGGCAAAGCCTTCGATCACCACGCCGTCGCGTTCGGCCGCGATCTCGACGGCATTGGCGCGGAAATCGGCGCCGAGCACATCGCCGAGCCGGGCGAGCCGTCCGGCGGCACCGGGCAAGGCCGCAGCAAAGGTCGCCGGCGCGCGCTCCTCGCCGGCGAGCGTAAAGGCGACGTCCGGCCGGCTCATCGCCAGCCGGCGCACCACTTCGCGTACGGCCTCCGCCTCGGTGCGGTCGAGCTTGAGGAATTTCAGCCGCGCCGGCGTTGCATAAAACAGATCGCGCACTTCGACCCGGGTGCCCTCGCCCAGCGCCGCGGGCTTCACTTGCGATTTCGCGCCGGCATCGACCTCGATTGCCCAGGCATGCGGCTCGCCGGCGTGCCGCGTCGTGATCGCCAGCCGCGCCACCGACCCGATCGACGGCAGCGCCTCGCCGCGAAAGCCGAGCGTGCGGATCGAGACCAGGTCGTCGTCGGCAAGCTTCGAGGTGGCATGCCGCTCGACCGCAAGATCGAGATCGGCCACCGTCATGCCGGAGCCGTCGTCGGTGATGCGGATGAGCCGCCGGCCGCCGCCGTCGGTCAGCACATCGATCCGCCGCGCCCCGGCATCGAGGGCGTTTTCCACAAGCTCCTTGACCACGCTCGCCGGACGCTCGACGACCTCGCCCGCAGCGATGCGGTTGACGGTGGCTTCGGGGAGCTGGCGGATCGGCATGGCTGGTGCGCGCGGGTTGACGTCGCTGTTCCGCGGCAAAGCTAGCCGCCGAAATCAGCCCGGCAAAATAGCCGGGATTGAGCGCGGGCGAAATCCGGGGCAGATAACTGCAGCTACCCTGTTGACGAGTGCGGCGTATCAAGGAGCCCGCAAATGGCCCATTATCTGCCCGGCATCATCCTCGCCGTCTGCGGCGCCTTGACCTACACGATCGGCGGCCTGCTGTACGTCGCCTACCGCCGGGAAAAGGACCCCGCGCGCAAGAACAAGACACTGATGATTTACGGACTGGCGTTGATGGGGCTCGGCGTCGTCGCGCTGGGCGGCGGGCTCTACGGCCTGGAAATCAACCAGTTCCGTGCGCTGGGCCGATAGGGCGGCCGAACCCGCTCCAATCAGTCGAAGCTCGGCTTGCTTCTCCGCAGCCGCTTGATGCCGGACTGGCGCTTCTTGCCCTCGATGCGGCGCTCGCGCGAGGCCTTGGTCGGCCGGGTCGGCCGCCGTTTCACTGGCGCCACAGCCGCCTGGCGGACCAGGTCCAGCAGCCGCTGCAGCGCATCTTCGCGGTTGCGCGCCTGCGTGCGGTGCCGCTGCGCGATGATGACGAGCACACCGTCGCGCGTCAGCCGGGCGCCGGCGAGCCGTTCCAGGCGGGTGCGCACGTCCGGCGGCAGCGACGGCGAATGCCGGACGTCGAAACGCAATTGCACCGCGGTCGAGAGCTTGTTGACGTTCTGCCCGCCCGGTCCCGAAGCGCGGACGAACTGCTCTTCGATTTCACGCTCATCGATGGCGATCTTGGCGGTGACCGGAATCATGGCGTCAATGTAGCCTAGTCGCCATCGCGAGCGAAGCGATCCAGCACGGCATCGCCGCCCGGATGGCCCCGTCTCATCGCTCCTCGCAATGGCGGAGCGTTGGGATTTACTTTGCCGTCGGCGCGCTCGATGCGACAGCTTGAGTTTTGCCGACGACCGTCACCAATAGGCCATTGTCGAGCAGACGCTTGGCGACGCGCTTGGCGTCGGCCAGCGTGACCGCGCCGATCATTTCCGGACGCTTGGTGAAATAATCGGTGTCGAGCCCGTCGAGCTGAAGCTGCACGAGGAGCGCGGCGATCTTGCTCGATGTGTCGAGATTGAGCGCAAAGGAACTGTTGAGATAGTTCTTGGCTTCGGTGAGTTCGGCTTCGGTCGGCCCGCTTTCGGCAAAGCGGCGGATTTCCTTTTGCACGAGGTCGATCGTCTCATTGGTGCGGTCGGCGCGCGTCGCCGTGCCGCCGATCAGCACCGAGGAATGGTCGAGCCAGATCAAACTGTCGGAGATCGAATAAACCAGACCGCGCTTCTCGCGCACCTCCTGATAAAGCCGCGAGTCCGACGAGCCGCCGCCGAGAATGTGATTGATGATATAGGCGGCCATGAAATCGGGGTCCTTGCGCGCGATGCCGGGACCGCCGAAATCGACCACGGTCTGCGGCACATCGAGATTGATGTCGATGCGGCGGCCGAGCCCGTGCGGGGTTGCGCTTTCGATCGGCATCAGATCGGGCTTTTCCGGCAGCGCGCCGAATACGCGATCGAGGATCGGCTTCAAGGTTTCGGCATCGATGTCGCCGACCACGGCGATTTTCAGGTTCTGCCGCGCCAGCACTTTATGAGCATACGTCTTCAGATCATCGACGGTGATCGTGGCAAGCGATTCTTGAGTGCCGTTGACCGGCCGGCCGTAGGGGTGGCCCTCGAACGCCGTCTGCCACCAGCGCTGGCTCGCAATATTGCCTGGGCTGGTCGTCTGCCGCCGCAGGATCGACAGCAACTGGGCGCGATTGATCTCGACATCGGAGGCGTCGAAGCGCGGCGCGGTCAGCGCCAGCCGCAACAGGTCGAAGGCCTCGTCGCGGTTTTCCGTGAGCGTGCGCAGTGAACCGCGGATGCTGTCGCGCTCGGCGGAAAAGCTCATCTCGATGGCTTTGCGCTCGAGATGATCGGAGAAGGCCTTGGAGTCGAGGTCGCCAGCACCCTCGTCGAGCATGGAGGCGACGAAGGTCGCGGTGCCGGATTTGCCGGCCGGGTCCTGGGCGGCGCCGCCGGAGAACGCGATGTCGACGGCGATCATCGGTACGGCCGGCTCGTGAACGAGCCAGGCGACGACGCCGCCGGGGCTCACCACGCGCTCGATCGTGGTGGCGCCGGCCGGCGCGGCGAAGGCCGTCAGGGCGAGCGGCAACGCGAATGCCGACACAAGGCGCCGGAAACCGGCGCGGAACGAAGCGGGCGTCAAAGCACTCACGAGTGGCTCTCCTCAGGCTGCAGGCTTTTCACGAGATAGCCGGTCACCGAATGGCGGCGGTCGAGCCAGGTACGGGCGGCTTGCTGGACGCCTTCGGCGGTCACCGCACGGATGCGGTCGGGCCAGGTGCGCACCTGGTCGACGGTCTGGCCGGTGGCCAGCGCCGCGCCGTACCAGCGCGCCAAAGTCGCCTGGTTGTCCTGCGCATAGACCGCGTCGGCGATCAGGCGGTTCTTGGCGCGATCGAGTTCGTCCTCCGTCACACCATGGGCAATGACGTCGTTGAGCACGGCATCGATGCCCTGCTCGGCCTCCTGCAAGGTCACGCCAGGCCGCGGCGCGGCATAGACGCCGAACTTGCCGTAATCGAGCGCCGTGCCGGAATAGAAGGCGCCCGCGGCGAGTGCAGTGCCTTTATCGACGACGAGCGTGCGATAGAGCCGGCTATTGGCGCCGGAGCCGAGCACATGCGCCAGAACATCCAGCGCCTCGCTCTCACCCGGCTTCGCCGTGGTTTCCGACGGCGTCAGATATTCGCGGCTGACGCTCGGCTGCTCGACGCGCGGATCGGCGAGCGTCACCGTGCGCGGCGCTTCCTGCACCGGCTCGGTCGGCCGCTGCCGCGGCGCGATCACGGTGCGCACGGGGACCTTGGCATAGGTGTCCTCGGCGTCCGCCTTGACCTCGTCGGGCGTCACGTCGCCGGCAATGACGACGACGGCGTTGTTCGGGGTGTAGAAGCGCTTGTAGAAGGCGAGTGCATCCTCGCGCGTCAGCTTCTCGATTTCGTGCCGCCAGCCGATCACCGGCCGGCCATAGGGATGATTGAGATAGAGCGCGGCGTCGACCTGCTCGCTTAAGCGCGCATTGGGATTGTTGGCGACACGCATATTCTGCTCTTCGAGCACGACATTGAGCTCGGGCTTCACCACGGCGTCGGTCAGGACCAGATTGGTGATGCGGTCGGCCTCGAGCGCCATCATTTCTTTGAGGTGCTCGCGCGGAACGCGCTGGAAGAAGCTGGTATAGTCGGCGGTGGTGAAGGCGTTCTCCTGGCCGCCGATGGCGGCGACGTCTTGCGAGAAGGCGGCGCCCGGATGCTTCTCGGTGCCTTTGAACATCAAGTGTTCGAGGAAATGCGCCAGGCCGGATTTGCCGGGCGTTTCGTCGGCGGAACCGACTTTGTACCAGATCATGTGCGTCACGACCGGCGCGCGATGATCTTGCACCACGACGACTTCGAGTCCGTTGGACAGGGTGAAGTCGGTGACTTCAGGGCCGGTCGCGGCACGTGCCGCGGCGCTCGACGCCATGCCAGCCAAGGCGGCGAACATCGCCACCAGCATCGAAAATCTCGTCAAGCCGTTCCTCCACGAGCAAGTGTGTTCCCGCGTCACGCGAGCAAGACGCGTGCCGGGCCGTTCAGCGTTACGCTTAGGTCGGGCTCCTCACCCTCTGAGCGAGCCATCGTTACGAGCCGAAAGGCTTTTCTTATCGAGCTCGAAGTTTCATTCCGGCCGCGATCTCGACAGAGGCCGCAGGCCGCATTTCCACATCACGCCGCATCTGTCCCGAAATGATCCATGGAACCAGTGGAACCAGCCGCGCCTGCTTTTTGCGGGTCACGCCTTATCGCTGCAGCTCCATGCGCTCGCCGAGCGTCTTCGGCACATAGGGCTTGTTCTCGGGCACGAGCCCGTAGGGCTGATCCGGTGACGGCGTCTGGTAGCCCGGCGGTGGATCGGTCAAGCTGGCGCGCGGCGGCTCGCCGGTGAACGTGGCGACGTCCTCCTTGTTGGGATTGAGCCAGCTGAAATCGAACAGGTTTCGCTTCGGCTTGTTCACCGGCTCGCTCTGTTCGGACGTGCCGGGCGCGGCCACCACCCGAGGATTCCGACTCACATTGTTGAGTTCATCCGGCCGCAGCGCCCGGTCGGCTTCGGCGGCGGCATCGTATTGGCGGATCACCGGCGCGTCGTCGTCCTTTTTGGCTTTGCGCCTGGCGACGTCGGGATCCTTGGGCCAATTCGGTGCCGTGACCGTGCTCGAAACCGGCGGCGGCAAATCGCGATTCGGCGGCACCACGAGCGGCGAGCGCTCGCTGTAATTGATCTCGTATTCGGTCGAAGCCGGATTCTTCAGACCCAGCGTGCTCCAGAACTTGTCGGCAAACGATTGTTGAGAGCTGATGTCGTCGCCACCGGCCCGCGCCACGGATGCCTGGCTGCAGACCGCGAGCGCGGCAAGGGCTGCGCCAAGGGCGAAATGCGCGAATCCGCGCCGGCCCGTCATTCGATTCTGCGGCATGCTCTCACCCCGAACTGCCTGCATCGAACTTACCTGATCACCCCGCCGATCGCTAAAATCGGCATACCAAGCCGCCACCTCGGCCTCGCGGCCGTTAACTCTCTGTAGTCTTGGGGGACCCCCCACCTCATACGCAGCCGGTCGAACACGCCCCAGAACCGGCCGTAGCATTGGCTTTATAGACCCGATCAGGGCGCTTTTGCGGCACCCCGGCCAAGCAGCGATTCATACAGAAGCCCCACGACCCCGGCAACAATGGCCACGTCCGCCAGGTTGAAGACGTACCAGCGGAAGGTGAAACTCGGCGTATCAACGTGGAAAAGCACGAAATCCATGACACCCGGCCAATGCAGCCGGTCCAGTGCATTGCCGACGGCGCCGCCGATGATCAGGCCCAAGGCTGCGGCAGTGAGCCGCGTCTGCGCCCGCGTCAACCAAACCCACAGAAAGACGACCGCCGCCACCTTGAAGGCGAACAGGCCCCAGACCCCGGCGGTACTTTGCTGGGGGAACAGGCCATAGCTGATGCCGGTATTCCAGGCCAGGACGATGGTGATGACCGGGCCGAGCGCGATGGCGCCCGAATCGGCCAAATGCACCGACAGCAGCAGCCAGAACTTCAGCGCCTGATCGGCGGCACAGGTGAGAGCTGCGACGAGGAGCGCAAAGCCGCTGAAACGTCCCCAGAGGAAGGAACTGCCTGCGTCGGTCCGTGCCGCGTCTGACAAAGACATCTCTCCCTGCTCACCCCGGCGGTGGGGCGGCCCTATTCAGCCGCCTGGCGCGCGGCTTCCCATTCGCGCAGTGCCTGGGCGTCGCGCGGCGTCACGTCGGGGAATTGCGGATCCTCGCCGACCGCAGGCGAGATTTTCCAGGAGCGCGCGCATTTCTTGCCTTGCGCGCGCTCCGGCACGACCGCCACGCCCGTGACATCCGGCAGCCGGAACGCCTCCGCCGGCCCCTCGCCTTCCACCAAAGCCGCGCCCGAGGTGATGCAGACTTCGGCGAGGTCGACATCGACCACGGCGGCGAACAAGTCGGCGTCGGCGATGAAAATAACCGGATGCGCCTCGAGCGAGGAGCCGATGCGCTTGGCCGCGCGCTCGAGTTCGAGCGCGCCGGTGACGACGCGGCGCACATTGCGCACTTTGCGCCACTTCTCGGCAAGATCCTCGTCACGCCAGCCCGCAAGGACCTTGGGGAACGGCTCGAGATGCACCGACGTCGCCTCCGGATAGCGCGACAACCAGGCCTCCTCGGCGGTGAAGCACAACAGCGGCGCGAACCAGCATACGGTGCAGCGGAACAAATAGTCGAGCACCGTCAGGCAGGCCTTGCGCGTCTTCGATGAATAAGGGTCGCAATAGAGCGTGTCCTTGCGGATGTCGAAATAGAATGCCGACAGGTCGACGGTCATGAATGCGTTCAGCGCCGCGAAGATGCGCTTGTAGTCGAAATCGGCATAGGCCTGGCGGATGAGCGGATCGAGTTCGGCGAGCCGATGCAGCATCAGCCGTTCGAGCTCCGGCATCTGCTCCGGCTTGACCCGCTCGCCGTCGTGGAAATGCGCGAGATTGCCGAGCATCCAGCGCAGGGTGTTGCGCAGCTTGCGATAGGTGTCGACGGTGGTCTTCAGGATTTCCGGGCCGATGCGCAGATCGTCGGCATAATCGGCAGCGCAGACCCACATGCGCAGGATATCGGCGCCGGATTGCTTGATCACGTCCTGCGGCGCGGTGACATTGCCGAGCGACTTCGACATTTTGCGCCCGTCCTCGTCGAGCACGAAGCCGTGGGTGAGCACGACATCGAACGGCGCGCGGCCGCGCGTGCCGCAGCTTTCCAGAAGCGAGGACTGAAACCAGCCGCGATGCTGGTCGGAACCTTCCAGATACATCACCTCGTCGCCGCCACCGTCGATCTTGCGCTTGATGTGGGCGAGGCCCGGGAAGTGCTTGGCGTCTTCCAGCACGAAAGCATGCGTCGAGCCGGAATCGAACCAGACGTCGAGAATGTCGTCGACCTTCTGCCAGCCGTCATTGCCGAGCTTGGCGAGGAAACGCTCGCGCGCGCCCGGCGCATACCAGGCGTCGGCCCCCTCGTTCGCGAAGGCCTCGACAATGCGGACGTTCACCTCGGGATCGTCGAGAATCTCAACCGAGCCGTCAGGCTGTTCCTTGATGAACAAGGTGATCGGCACGCCCCAGGCGCGCTGGCGCGAAATCACCCAATCCGGGCGGCTCTCGATCATGCCGTTGATGCGGTTTTCGCCCGCCGCCGGCACCCAGCGCGTCGCCTTGATCGCAGCGAGCGCGCGATGCCGCAGCGTGTCGCCGTGCTTGTCGATGTCCTTGTCCATCGCAATGAACCATTGCGGCGTATTGCGAAAGATCACCGGCTTCTTCGAACGCCAGGAATGCGGATATTGATGCTTGAGCCGCGAACGCGCGAGCAGCATGCCGGCGTCGATCAGCGCCTTGATCACAGCTTCGTTGGCATCGCCCTTCTCGCCTCTTTCGGTGAGCACGCGCTTGCCGGTGAAGCCCGGCGCCTGATCGGTATAACGGCCGTCGGCGTCGACGGTGTAGGGGATGTGCGTGTTGATGCCCTGCGCCGAAAGCTTGGCCGCATTCGCCGTCCATATATCAAAGTCCTCGCGGCCATGCCCGGGCGCCGTATGCACGAAGCCCGTGCCGGTGTCCTCGGTGACGTGATCGCCGGCAAGCAGCGGCACTTTGAAGTCATAGTTGCCGCCGAGGCCTTTCAATGGATGCGCGCAGATGATCTTGCCCAGATCCTCGGCTTCGATCCTGCGCAGCCGCTTGTAGGCCGTCACCCGCGCCTGACGCAGCACGTCAAGGGCGAGCTTGTCGGCGAGAACAAACAAATCTCCGTTCTGCGCCCAATTATCGGACGGCGCATCGGTGACCTGATAGAGACCGTATTCGATCTTCGGCGAATAGCTGATCGCGCGGTTGCCGGGGATCGTCCACGGCGTGGTCGTCCAGATCACCACAAAAGCTTCGGCGAGCTGGCGATTCTCCACAGCGCTGCCGGCGCCCGCAGCGACGATCGGAAATTTCACCCACACCGAATCCGACGTGTAGTCCTCGTATTCGACCTCGGCCTCGGCGAGCGCGGTCTTTTCCACCACCGACCACATCACCGGCTTGCTGCCGCGATAAAGCGTGCCGTTGGCGGCGAATTTCATCAGCTCCCGGGCGATCTGCGCCTCGGCGGCATGGCTCATTGTCGTATAGGGATGCGCCCAATCGCCGACGACGCCGAGGCGGATGAATTCTTCGCGCTGCACATCGATCCAGGCTTGCGCGAATTGGCGGCACTCTTTGCGAAATTCCACGAGGGCGGCCGGGTTGGAGAAGTCCGGCTTGGCCTTGCCCTTGGCGCGGTAATTCTCCTCCTCGATCTTCCATTCGATCGGCAGGCCGTGGCAGTCCCAGCCCGGCACATAATTTGAGTCGAAGCCGAGCATTTGCTGGCTGCGCGTCACCACGTCCTTGAGGATCTTGTTGAGCGCGTGCCCGATATGGATGTTGCCGTTGGCATAAGGCGGCCCGTCATGCAGCACAAAGCGCGGCCGGCCCTTGGCCTCCTTGCGCAGCGCCTCGTAGAGGCCGAGCTTCTGCCACCGCGCCAAAATCTCCGGCTCCTTCTGCGGCAGTCCGGCGCGCATCGGGAATTCGGTCTTGGGCAGGAACAGCGTCTCGGAATAGTCGCGTTCTTTCGCGGCCGAGGCGCTCGTATGGGCGGTTGTATCGGTCATGCCGCGCCTTCTAACAGCCCGGTTGCGGTGCGGAAAGGGCAAAGGTAGCGGGCGGCGCCGGTCTTCGCCCGGAAGGAACCCCGCCCTTCGAATCAGCGTTGCGTCAGAGAAATAACCGAATGCACCGCAGCTAGGCCGATCCTTGGACTGATCCGATCCTCGGACTGATCCTTGGACTGATCCTTGGGCCGATCATGGCCCCAGCCCCGCCGGAGGAGAGTGTGGATTATATCCGCGACAAACGCCAAGTCCGCCATGCCCTGGTGATCAGCGACCCCTCCCCGCTCGACAGCGTTCATGCAATGTGGGCCGGCTTAAGCCAGGCGGCCATGATCGGCATATTCCTGCTGCTGTTCGGCGCCTTTCTCTATTTCGGACGGCCGCTGGTCCTGCCTATCTTCGCCGCCGCCGTCGTCTCGCTCACGCTGGCACCCGCTCTGAAGGCGGCCAAGGATCGCGGCGTGCCGCACGCGATCACAGCAATGCTCATTCTGCTGTTGATCATCGGCGCCATCGGCCTGGTCGCAACCGCCATCGCCGGCCCGGTCTCGGCCTGGATCGGACGGGCGCCGGAAATCGGCGCCAACATCAAACAGAAATTGTCCGTGCTCGGCGCCCCGCTGGCCGCCCTGCATGAGTTGCAGATTTCGCTGTTCGGCAACGATACCGGCTTGAACGTCAACGAGCCGGCCTCGAGCGTGGCGTCCAACGTGGTCTTTCCGGTCATGGCTTTCGTGACGCCGGCCGCCGGCGAACTGCTTCTGTTTTTTGTCCTGCTGTTCTTCTTTCTGGTCGGCCAGAGCGAACTGCGCAACTCGGCGATGGCGATGTTCTCGAGCCGCGACGCCAAGCTGCGGTTTCTGAAAATCATGCGCGACATCGAGCGCAATCTCGGCGGCTATCTCGTTGTCGTCACCATGGTCAATTGCACGCTCGGCGTTGTCGTCGCGCTTGGGACCTGGCTGATCGGAATGCCCAATCCGGTCATCTTCGGCATATTGGCCGCACTGCTAAACTACGTGCCGTATATCGGACCGGCGATCATGGTGATCGTGCTGTTCGGTGTCGGCCTCGTGACTTTCCCCTCGCTCAGCCAGGCTTTCATCGCGCCGCTCGGCCTCATCGCGCTCACCACGGCCGAGGGGCATTTCATCACGCCGACCATTGTCGGACGCCGCCTGACGCTCAACCCGCTTTTGGTCTTCATGGCGCTGGCATTCTGGACCTGGATGTGGGGACCGATCGGCGCTTTTCTCGCCGTACCGCTGTCGATCATCGGCCTCGTGATCTTCAATCATTTGATCCCGCCCGACGACGTCCGCTTGCCCGAGTAGCGAGCGGCGCGCCCTTGATAATTGTCAATGGAACTTTGGCGGCGCCTAACCATTATCCGGGCGACGGTTTCTCCAGATCGCGGAGCAAATCACTGAAAACAAGGCCAAGAACAAGGCAAAAGCAAAATACGGAGCAAGTTCATGAGCACCGCTTCATCGGCCACCCACAACATTCGCGATGCCGCCAAGGATACCGCCCGGGAAGCGCGCGAGGGCGTGCGCGATATTGGCAAGGCCGCCACCGAGTCCTCCGCCGATCTGCAGGACGACCTGAAAGCGCTGCGTGACGATTTCGGCAAGCTTGCCGAACAAGTCCGCGAAATTCTCAGCGCACGCGGTCAAGCGGCATGGGAGCGCGCCATGTCGGGTCTCGACGATGTCGTCGCCGATGCGCGCAATACCGGCCGCGACGCCGCCGGCGCTGCGCGCGAGGCCTCCGATCGCCTCACCAGCGTCATCGACGACTCGATCAGGACACGTCCTTATGCGACGCTTGCGATCGTCGCCGGCCTTGGATTTTTGTTTGGCGTCACCTGGCGCCGTTGACCCGGTACTGTTGAATTGGCGCAGTTGAGTTGGCGCCGTTGCTGCCGATGATCGGCTGAGGGATCATCTGATGCTCAAAGGCATCGTAAACGACATCACGCTGTCGGTTCAGGCCCGCAACGGCTTGAGCCCTGCCGTCATCGTCTGGATGTCCGTGATTGCGGTTGCCGCGCTTGCCGCGGTCATATTCCTTTGCGTCGCCGGTTATGCATGGCTGTCGCTGCGCGTCGATGCGGTCACAGCCGGGCTGATCATGGCCGGCATTTTTGCCGTCGTTGCCCTCATCGCGGCGCTCATCACCGCCCTGATCCGCCGGCGGGTCAGAGAGCGCGCGATCCTCGCGCGGGCGGCGAAAGCGCATTCGCCGTCATGGCTGCTCGATCCGCGGTTTCTCGGCGTCGCGGTCGAAGCCGGGCGCAGCATTGGCTGGGAGCGGATCCTGCCGGTCGCCGTGCTGGGCTTCGTTGTTGCGCAATGGGCGCGCGATTCTCGTACGCACGACAAGCGGCAGACTTAAATCGGGGGAAACGCATCCCCTGCCCGCGCCAGCGCCTCCTGCGCCTGCCGGCTGTCTTCCTGCATCTGCCGCACCAGATCGTCGACCGAAGCAAACGCCTTCTCGTCACGCAGCCAGGCGATGAAGGCGACATCGATCGTCTTGCCGTAGAGATCGCCGGAGAAGTCGAACAGGAAAACTTCGAGCAGCACCCGGCCGTTATCAAAGGTCGGACGCCGGCCAAAGCTGGCCACGCCGTCATGACGCTTGCCGTCGACCGCGACCCGCACCGCATAGATGCCATGGCGCAATCCGCAGGCCGGATCCAGCGCCAGATTCGCGGTCGGAAAGCCAAGCTTGCGGCCACGCTTGTCGCCATGAATCACCTGGCCCGACACGAACCAGGGGCAGCCGAGCAGTTCCGTCGCCTCGGCAATTTGTCCGGCCTCGAGCGCCTGGCGGATCGGGCCGGACGATACCGGTCGGCCGCCGTCGGCGAACGGCGGCACGATGTCGACGGTGAAGCCAAGCCGCTTTCCTTCGGCGACGAGGAAATCCGGCGAGCCGGCGCGGCGGGCGCCGAAATGAAAGTTGAAGCCGATCACCGCGCCACCGATGGCGAAGCGCTCGACCAGGATGCGTGTGACGAACTCCTGCGCGGTGAGCCTGGACAGTTCCGTGTTGAAGGTCAGCACAATCGCGCCGTCGAGGCCGGTCGAAGCGAGGAGCCGCAGCTTGGCCGCCTCGTCGGTCAGGCGGAACAGCTTTTCGCCCGGGTTGAAGAACACCCGCGGATGCGGCTCGAAGGTGAGCACCGCCGCCGGCCGCTTGAGTTCCGCGGCACGCTTCTGCGCGGCGGCGATGACCGCCTTATGGCCGCGATGCACGCCGTCGAAATTGCCGATGGCGGCGACCGCGCCACGCAGCGCGTCAGCGGCTGCGCCGTCGCGCACGACGCAAAAGTTTTTTGGCGGCATCGGTGCTTCGATGGTTAAGAAATCATGGCGTTCAAATCCGCCCGTAGGTGCGTGGCGCCCCCGGTAATGTCAAGCGCAGCGGACGCAGGCCGCTCGCGCCGGCATTTGCGGCCGGAGGCGGCGCTTAACGCCTTGTTTAACCACACAATGTAGGTTGCGCTGCGGTGTGGCGGGATGGCCGGGGCGCGCGTTCGGCCTCGATCGCGACCGGCCGCATGCACACTCCGGAACGTGTTGGGGGCACAGCGAATGGCGCTCGATCCGAATATGCCAGTGCTGGTGGTCGACGACTACAGCACCATGATCCGCATCATCCGCAATCTGTTGCGCCAACTCGGCTTTGTCGATGTCGACGACGCCAATGACGGCGCCGCCGCGCTCGCCAAGATGAACGCCAAGCGCTATGGGCTCGTCATCTCCGACTGGAACATGGAGCCGATGACCGGCTATGACCTGTTGTGCCAGGTGCGCGCCAATCCGCAACTCGAAGGCACGCCCTTCATCATGGTCACCGCCGAATCCAAGACCGAGAACGTGATCGCGGCCAAGAAAGCCGGCGTCGACAATTACATCGTCAAGCCGTTCAACGCCCAGACCTTGAAGGCAAAAATCGAAGCGGTGTTCGCCGAGAAAGCGCCTTCGGCCTAAGCCGCCCGCTTTACCACTTCAGCCCGGTCATCACCGCTTTCGGCGCCACGCCAGCCTTGGCAAAGACCTTATTCAGGGCCTCAAGATCGGGCGCTTCGCGCGAGCCGTAATGCTCGGCGTGCAGACCCGACGTCACGAACATGACGTCAAGGCCGAACGCCGCGGCGCCTTTAAGATCGGTGCGCACGGAATCGCCGATCGCGAGCACCCGATCGCGCGCCGGGATCGCCCCGCCGCGCAGCGCGGCGGCGGTCGACAGCGCCAAATCGTAGATCGGCGCGTGCGGCTTGCCGCAATAGAGCACCTCGCCGCCAAGCGCGGCATAGGCATCGGCCAGCGCGCCGGCGCAATAGACCAGCGTATCGCCACGCTCGACCACGACATCGGGATTGGCGCAGACCATGAACAGCTTGCGATTTCGCATCGCCGCGAGCATCTCGCGATAATTGTCCGGCGTCTCGATCGTGTCGTCGAACAGGCCGGAGCAGACGACGCAATCGGCGCTTTCGAGCGGAGCAAAAGTCACATCAAGGCCGGTGAAGATCGAGTGGTCGCGCTCCGGGCCGAGATGAAACACGCGCTGGTCGGCTCGCCGAGCGACGATGCCGCGCGTCACATCGCCCGAGCTGACGATCGCGTCATAGACCTCGTCCGCGACGTTCATCCGCTCGAGGATGCGTCCGACCGCGTCGCTTGCGCGTGGCGCATTGGTGATGAGGATGACCGTGCCGCCGCCTTGACGAAAGCGAGTCAGCGCGGCGCAGGCATCGGGAAACGCGGCAATGCCGTTGTGCACCACGCCCCAGATGTCGCAGAGCAAAACGTCATAGGCGCGAGCCAGAGACTCTATGCGTTCGAGAAACTCGGTCACGATTTATGACTTGGGTGTGTCAGACGCGCCGGCTGAAGGCGCGGGCGAGTTGGGCGAGATTGCCGGCAGGCGCGGCGGCGGGCGGAGACGCGGGCGACGCGCGATCGAGCGGAGATGGAGTCTCGCGGGGCGGCGCAAATGTTGAATCCTTCCCCGGCCCGGCCACGCTTTGCAGCGCCTCGGCGCGCACCGGGCGCGGCGGCGAGAACAGGTTGCCTTGGCCGAAACGCACATCGTAATCGAGCAGATCGACGACGGTGCTCTCGGTTTCGATATGGTCGGCGATCAGATCGATGCCGAAGCGGCCGAGGAGGTCGGAGAAATCGGCGGGATGAATGTCGGTCGAGACCAGGCCAACACGATTGAACAACAGCGTGGCCGGCGCTTTGACAAAGCGGAAGCCGCGCTCATTGAGTTCGCGGGCGTCAACGCGCAGATCGGCTAGATTGTCGATCGAGAAGCGGTAGCCGCGCTCGGCGAGCGCGGCGAGGCTCTCGTGCTCGATCGGGCCCATGGCGCGCACCGCGCTTTGGGTGAATTCGAACACCAAGGCCGGCGCGATGGCGCGGTTGGCTTCCATGAATTCGAGAAATTTCGGAAAGCCGGCATCGGTCAGCGTGGCACTGGAAATATTGCAGAACAGGCCGACATCGCGGCTCTTGAGCAACAGCCGACGCACCACCTGCACGCAGCGCGTCACCGACAGATGGTCGAGACCCGGCATCAGCGAGCCGGCTTCGGCATAGTCGAGAAAATCCTCGGCCGGAACCAGATCGCCGTTGTCGGCCTTGAGCCGCGACAAGGCCTCGTAGTAGCGCACCTTGCGCTGCGGCAAGGTTACGACCGGCTGCAGATAGAGATCGATCCGGCCGGCTTCGACGGCGCGGCGGATAGCGGCAATGACGCCGTCGCGATCGAGACCGGCGAAGGCCGGAATCTTGCGCTCGACGAAGGGCGGTGGTGGCGGAGGCACGGCCGGCGCAACAGGCGTGGGCGCGGCCGAGGCGATATGCGGCGCCGACGCAACAAGCGCCGCGGTCGGCTGCACTGACGGAGCGACCGGCATGGCCGCTGTCGGCGTGGGTGCGCCCGCTACGTGCGCGCTGGCGATGTGCGTGCCGGCCATGTGCGCGGCTTGGCGCTCGACCGCGTGCATGGCGCTGGCCACGGTGGCCTCTTGCGTCGCAACAGAATCGGCGAGTTGTTTGACCAGCGCCGACAATTCCTCGATTTCCGCGGCAAGCGGCTGCGCCGTGGCGAGCGCACGATCCACGGTGGTGTCGACCTTGACCTCGACTGCGCTCAGGCGGCGGCCGAACTCGGCGAGCTGGCGGGCGAGATCGTCCGAGCCGCGGGCGAGATTGGCGAGCTGGGTGGAGACTTCCAGCCGATCGCGCTTTCGCGCCGCAATGGCGTTGTAGACTGCAAGCGCCGTGAGCACACCGAGCGCCACCAAAGCCGACTCGGCACCGGTGAAACCAAAGCGCAGATAGACCACAAAGCCGATCGAGCCGGCGATGAGCACCATGCAGGTCGAGATGAAAATGGCGCTAATGCGCACCATGCCGGAAATCCTCGATTCGCGGCCGAGGACTAGCAGTGTCCACAAGCGCCGCAAGACCGCAAGTTTCGTCATGCTGCCCCCCACAAAGCCTGTGAGAAGGCCGGGCTTGGCGAAGCTTCTACCGCGCTCTTATAACCCAATCCGATGAGCGCCGGTGAGCACCCTTCGACGATTCCCGCGGCAAATGCGAAACCAAGGTCCGCGACGGGACCCGTTTCCGGCGTCCTGACCTGGATCGAGCGCCGGCCGCGGGCCGCCTTTTCGGCCTTTCTGGCCCTGCATTTCGCGATCTGGACCGCGCTGCCGGCGCTGCTTTACGCCAACCTGCCGCTCGATCTCATCGAGGCGCTGATCTACGGCCGGCAATGGCAGCTCGGCTACGACAAGCTGCCGCCGCTGCCGTGGTGGCTGGTCGAGATTGCGCACAGGCTGTTCGGAGCCGACGCCGCCTATTACGCACTGGCGCAGGCAAGCGTCGTCATCGCTTTTGTCCTGGTCTTCGCCACAGCCCGGCCGCTGGTCGGCGCGGTCGGCGCACTGTTTGCCGTGCTCGTCATCGACGGCATGCACTACTTCCAATACACGGCGGTGAAGTTCAACCACGACGTCGTGCAACTGCCGTTCTGGGCACTCGCCGGCTACGCGCTGTATCACGCGCTCAAACGCGGCGGCCTTTGGCACTGGTTCCTGCTCGGCCTCGCTTTCGGCGGCGCGCTATGGGCCAAATATTTCGTCGTCGTCCTGGCCGCGCCGTACGCGCTGTTCGTGCTGCTCGAGCCGCGGGCACGGCGCAATCTGGCGACGCCCGGACCGTGGCTCGCGCTGATCGTCGCGCTCGTTGTCGCCTCGCCGCACGTGGTCTGGCTGTTTCAGACCGACTTCCTGCCGTTTGCCTATGCGAGCCATCGCGCCACTGCGGTGCGCGGCTGGTTCGATCATTTTTTGCATCCGGCGATTTTCGCCACCGGCCAGATCTTCTTTTTGCTGCCGTCGCTGTTCATCGCCGGAGCCTTGTTCTGGCCGAAGCCAAAGCGGCCGCCCGCCGGCGTCCAGTTCGGTGCCAAGCCTGATGTCGTGGATCCGTTCGACCGCCGCATCGTAACGCTGCTCGCCTTCGGTCCGGGGCTGGCGATGATCGCGCTCACCGCAATCACCGGGCGCGGCACGGTGGCGATGTGGGGCTATCCGCTCTGGCTCTTTGTCGGGGTGTGGATCGTGATGGTGTCTCGCACCAGCTTCGATGCGGATCGCATCGGCCGCGTCGGCGCCGCCTGGGCCGCGGTGTTCGTCCTCTTCATCGTGGTGTTCGTCGTCAATTACGCCGTGCTGCCGTTCGTCGATCATCGCTATCGCGCCGTGCTGTTCCCGGGCGCAGCGCTGGGCAATTCACTGACGCGGCGCTTTCATGACGCGACCGGCGCGCCGCTCCGTTACGTCATCGGCTCGATGTGGGACGGCGGCAATCTGGCGCATTACTCGAGCGATCAACCGCAAGTGCTGATCGACGGTGCGCCCGCGCGCACGCCATGGATCGATCTCGCCGACCTGCGCAAGAAAGGCGCGGTAGTGGTCTGGACCCAAGGCGATCCGGCGCGGCTTCCGGCATCATTCGCCGGTGTGGCGGCGGATGCCGCCGTCGGCGCACCGTTCAATCTGCCGATGCGCCGCGGCCCCGGCACCGTTCATGTCGGCTGGGCAATCCTGAGACCGCAACCATGATGCATGAGAATTTCGCGAGGCCGGCCGGTGCAGCGCGTCTCGCGACGATCGCCGCAGCCCTCGCTGTTGTCGTGGCCGCAAACGTCCCGCGAGACCAGGTCAGGACGATCTTTGCGCAAATGCCGTATTCCGCGGCAACCGCGTTTCACCGGCAGCCCCCGGCCGAGATCCGGTGCCGGCGTGTCTGCGTGAAAACGAGACGGCCAAGCGGGGCCGCGCCGCCCGCTTGCCTGAGCTGGCGCATCGTCTGCTAAGCCGCCGTCTTGATGGCGCGGCCGACCTTGTCAAAGATTTCGCCGATCTGCGCCTCGCTCACGATCAAAGGCGGCGACAGCGCGAGCGTCTCGCCGGCGACACGGATCATGATATCGACGTCGTGGAAGCCGCGCTCCATCGCCTCATAAGCGCGCAAACCCGGACTCCCGGCGCGCGAGGCGAGGTCTATACCGCAGCACAGGCCGACGGCGCGGATGTCGAGCACGTTCGGCAGCCCTTTCAGCGTCATCGCAGCGTCGGCAAAAACCGGCTCGAGTGCCTTGGCGCGGGCGAACAGATCTTCCTCGCGGTAGAGATCGAGCGTCGCGACGCCGGCCGCGCAGGCGAGCGGATGCGCCGAATAAGTGTAGCCATGGAACAATTCGATGACGTGGTCTGGCCCGCGCATGAACGTCTCGTAGATGCCGTCGCGCGCGATCACGCCGCCCATCGGCACCGCGCCCGAGGTGACGCCTTTCGCAAAAGTGATCATGTCGGGCATCACGCCGTAGCGCTCGGCGGCGAAGGCGTAACCGAGGCGGCCAAAGCCGGTGATCACTTCGTCGAAGATCAGCAACAAGCCATATTTGTCGCAGATCGTGCGCAGCCGTTCGAGATAGCCCTTGGGCGGCGGCAGCACGCCGGTCGATCCCGCCATCGGCTCGACGATCACCGCGGCGATGGTCGACGCATCATGCAGCGCGACAATGCGCTCGAGCTCATCGGCAAGATGCGCGCCCCAGGCCGGCTCGCCTTTGGTGAAGGCCTGCTGCTCGCGATTGTAGGTCGCCGGCAGGTGGTCGACTCCGGCGAGCAGCGAGCCGAACATTCTGCGGTTGTTGACAATGCCGCCGACCGAAATGCCGCCGAAGCCGACGCCGTTATAGCCGCGTTCGCGGCCGATCAGCCGAGTGCGCCCGCCCTCGCCGCGCACATTATGATAAGCGAGCGCGATCTTGAGCGCGGTGTCGACGGCCTCGGAGCCGGAATTGCAGAAGAACACCCGGTTGAGATCACCCGGCGCCAGGGCGGCAACCTTGTTGGCAAGCTCGAACGATTTCGGATGCGCATATTGGAAGGCCGGCGAGTAATCGAGTTCCTCGGCCTGACGCTTGATCGCCGCGACGATCGGATCGCGATTGTGCCCGGCATTGGTGCACCATAGCCCGGCACAACCGTCGAGCACTTTGCGCCCTTCGGGAGTCACATAATGCATGTCCTTGGCGCGCGCGATCATCCGCGGCCGGCGCTTGAAGGCGCGGTTCGGCGTGAACGGCATCCAATAGGATTCGAGATCGTTGGGAATGGGGGCAATCGCGGGCGACATTATAACGTTCTCCGTCATGGCGGACTTGGCCATCTACGTCTTTGCGTTCCATGCATTAATAAAGACGTGGATGCCCGGCATAAAGCCGGGCATGACGCGGAACAATAGAACGCTTGTGGGCATTTCTGGCGGCTGCTACCACCGCGCCATTCAAAAATAGTCGAATCCCTTGATCAAATGGCCGAGAAATCCGAAAAATCCAACAAGCTCAAGGCGCGGCTGCCCCGCGGCCTGGAGGACCGTTCGCCCGGCGAGATCGCCGCGACCCGCGAGATGATCGAAAAGATCAGGGCGGTCTATGAGCTTTACGGTTTCGAGCCGGTGGAGACCCCCGCCATCGAATATACCGACGCGCTCGGCAAATTCCTGCCCGACCAGGACCGCCCCAACGAAGGCGTATTCTCCTTTCTCGACGACGACGAGCAATGGCTGTCGCTGCGTTACGACCTCACCGCGCCGCTCGCCCGCTATGTGGCGGAAAATTTCGACACGCTGCCGAAGCCCTATCGCAGCTATCGCGTCGGCTATGTCTATCGCAACGAGAAACCCGGCCCCGGCCGCTTCCGGCAATTCATGCAGTTCGATGCGGACACTGTGGGCTCCGCTTCGCCCGCCGCGGACGCGGAGATGTGCATGATGGCCGCCGACGCCATCGAGGCGCTCGGCATTCCGCGCGGCAGCTACATTGTCAAAGTGAATAATCGCAAGGTGCTCGACGGCGTGCTCGATTGCATCGGGCTTTCCGGCGAAGTGAACGCCGGCAAGCGGCTCACCGTGCTCCGTGCCATCGATAAATACGATCGACTCGGCCGCGAGAGCGTTGTGGCCCTGCTTGGCGAAGGCCGCAAGGACGAGAGCGGCGATTTCACGCGCGGCGCCGGGCTCGATGCGAAGCAGAGCCAGAGCGTGCTCAGCTATATCGAGAGCCCGCTCGCCGATCGCGGCGCAGATGTCGAGAGCGCCTTGGACAATTGGGGCAAGGTCATCGAGTTGAGCTCGACCGGCAAAGACGGCATCAATGAACTGAAACAGATCGGCGCGTTGGTGCGCGCGGCGAACTACGGCGCGGATCGCATCAGTTTCGATTCAAGCGTGGTGCGGGGTCTCGAATATTACACCGGCGCGGTTTTTGAGGTTGAACTCACCTTCGCCACCGACGGCAAGGACGGTTCGCCGCGTTTCGGTTCGGTCGGCGGCGGCGGGCGTTACGACGGACTGGTCTCGCGCTTTCGCGGCGAGCCCGTGCCGGCAACCGGGTTCTCGGTCGGCGTGTCGCGGCTTCTCGCCGCGCTGGAATATCTCGGCAAGATCGAGACCAAGTCCGAGCGCGGCCCGGTCGTCGTCACCGTGTTCGACAAGGACCGCATCGCCGACTACCAGAACATGGTGGCGCGGCTGCGCGGCGCCGGCATCCGCGCCGAGCTTTATCTCGGCTCCGGCAAATTCGGCCCGCAGATGAAATATGCCGACCGCCGCAACGCGCCGTGCGTGGTGATCCAGGGCTCCGACGAAAAGGTCAAGGGTGAAGTCACGATCAAGGACCTGATCGTCGGCGCCGAGCTCGCGAAGCTGGAAAAGGGCCGCGAGGAGCATCTGCAGAAGCAGGTGGAAGCCCAGCGCTCGGTGCCGGAAGCCGATCTGGTCGCAGCCGTGCGCGAGGTGCTGGCGCGCCACGGCAACAACTAGAGCGCGATCCAATCTTTTCCGGAAAACCAGCGTCCCCCTCGGATCAAGGCCGAGGGGGATTCTTTTGGGATCATGCTCTAGGAGGACGGTGTCAGCGAGACCAGATTTCGCAATTTCGCGAGAGCCGAAGCGTCGGCCTCCTGATAGGCAATGATGCCTACGAATTTTTCGTCGGGGCCCATCAGATAGACCATGGCAGAATGGTCCATAAGATAACCGCCGTCGTCCGTCGGAACCTTCTTGTAATAAACCCGGTATTCGCGCGCGATCTTGGCGATCTGATCCGGCGTTCCGGTCAAGCCTCTGATATGCTTGTCGAACGACGAGAGATACGCGTGCATCAGCTTCTGCGTATCCCGCTCCGGATCGACGGTCACGAAGACGTAGTTGAGCTTGTCGGCGTCCGGACCGAGCGCCTTGATCCAACGCGACATGTCGAGCAGCGTGGTCGGACACACGTCGGGACAGAACGTATAGCCGAAATACATCACTGACGGCTTGCCGGCGAGCGTGCGCTCGGTGACCGGCGTCCCGGTATCGTCGACGAGCGAGAACGAACCGCCGATCGACGCGATGCCGACGCCCGATCCGGCGTGGCGCGTGGATACGAAATAGACCGCACCGAACGCGACCGCCGCAAAGCCGGCGACGGCCGACAGTACGGTGAGAAGAATTTGGCGTCCACGCATCACTTCATCTCCATGTGGCCCATGCCGCCGCCCGCTCCGCCCATGCCGCCCATGCCGCCCATGCCGCCGGCGCCACCCTTATTGTCCTTTGTCGCATCCATGGCCTGGACCGGCACGGTGACGGAAATATTCCCGGCCTTTTCAAATGTGAGCTTGAGCGGAAACGTCTCTCCTGCCGTCAGCGGCTTCTTCAATCCGATCAGCATGACGTGGTAGCCGCCCGGCTTGAGGACAACCGAACCTCCGGCCGGAACCGGCAGGCCGTCCTTGAGCTCACGCATCTGCATGACACCATTCGTAACGGCCATTTCATGAACCTGCACTTTGGCGGCGACGTCCGACGACGCGGCCGTCAGGCGATCCGCAGTCTTGGCCTTGTTGGTCAGCGTCATGTACACGGCGCCTGTAGCGGCGCCGGCGGGCGTGGCGCGGGCATAGGGCTGTTCGACCGTGATCGAAGGCGCGGTTGCTTGGGCGAACACGGGCGGCGCGGCGGCAACGAGCGACGCGACAAGGACGAGATTCGAGAAGATGCGCATGATGTTTCTCCGAAGAGCGCGTGAGCGAAGGCTCCGCCGAAGCGGAGCCGGTCCAGTCGTCAGGGCTTCAGACGGAGATGGCGGGAGGAGCACGCGGCGCGCCGGTGGTGCGGCGATATTGCGCCACGAATCCGGTTTGGCCGCTGTGACCCAGCTCTACAGCGACAAACACGCCGGCATAGGCCGGGAATGCGGGACCTTCATCGGCAAGACTGACGCTCCCCGGGCTGTGCGCGGCAACAAAGCAAAATGGACAGTGCGGCGTGGAGCCCGGATTTTGATCCTTGCCGCCGGGAGCCTGCGGCTGCGCCGCAACATGACTGCAGATGACAAGGCCGTCCTCGCCGGGCGCGGCAAAGGCCGACATGCCGAGGCCCACACTCGCGATTAGAGCTTGAACTGCGAGCGCATAGGCGAGCGTCACGGCAAGGAGGGCGCCGCGCCCGGTCCGGACCAGTTTCCGTATGCTTCGCATCTTTAGAATCATAGCACGGCGGCGCCGGCAACCAAATGGGCGCCCGCGCCGCTGCGACGCAGCTTGAGCGTCGGCACAGCGGAGCAACGGCCGCATCAGCGAAGCCGCGGCCGCGCTCCGTCATGGGACCGTTCGCCAGCGCCGCGGCAGCACGTCGCGACGGGAATAGCCCGTGGCAATACGGGGTTCTAGCGGGGGAGATTGCAGCTCGACCGAAGCCGCAACTCAGACCGGTCCAACAGGAGGGAAGTCATGAAAAGGTCGTTCATCATCGCACTCACCGCCGCGGCGGCGACAATGGCCGCGACAATTGCATTCGCGCAAATGGCGCCGACGAAGACCGGCGATTCCACAAAGGGCAAAGTGCTGACCAATGACAGCGGCATGACCCTTTATGTTTTCGACAAGGATTCCGCCGGCAAATCGGCGTGCAACGGCCCGTGTGCCGGCAATTGGCCACCCTTGACGGCAGCGGCTACGGCGAAACCCATGGGCAACTATAGCGTCATCACGCGCGACGACGGGACCAAGCAGTGGGCTTATAAAGGGCGGCCGCTCTACGCCTGGAAAAACGACAAGAAGCCCGGCGACATCACCGGCGACGGTTTCCTCAACGGCGCCTGGCACGCCGCCCAGCCGTGATGCAGCGGTGGTGCGGTTGCGCAATGCCGGGCGTCGGCTAGCACGGCTGCATGAGGCACATATCCGCGCCGAGCTTTGTCTCGGCTCCGGAAAAGTTCGCACCCCGGATGAAATATGCCGGCCGGCACGTGAGGTGCCGGCGAGCGGCACGGCATCAGGCTGTGCGCCGTGTCGCGCTATCACGGGCTGGCAATGCCGCCCCTCATGCGCAATTCTCGTTTGCGTCATGGCCATACGTCATAGCCATACGCTGGCCCTAAGCGGCAAGGCCGTTGATGCCAGACATTCAGAGTTGCGAAGGATCATACAATGCGGAGCCTTTTGGGCTTTTCTGCCGTCATCGGTGCGACATTCCTCATTGCCACCCCGGCACTTTCGCACATTACGCTGGCCACCAAGGACGCACCGGTCGGCACCGACTACAAAGCCGTCTTTCGCGTTCCCCATGGCTGCAAGGGATCGGCGACCGTGAAATTGAGCATCCAGATTCCGGACGGAGTCGTCGCTGTAAAGCCGCAGCCGAAACCGGGCTGGCAGATCGAAATCGTCAAAGGCCGCTATGACAAGCCCTATCATCATTACCATTCGGAGGTGACGGAAGGCGTCAAATCGGTCACGTGGTCCGGCGGCAATCTGCCGGACGACTATTACGACGAATTCGTACTGATCGGTTACCTGGACAAAGAACTTCCGCCCGGATCTCGGCTGTACTTCCCCACGGTGCAGACTTGTGAACAGGGAGTCGATCGCTGGGTCGATGCGCCCGGCGACGGTCGGTCGTCCGGCGAACATCGATCTCCCGCGCCAAGCCTCAAGCTTCTACCCGCCGTCGAGAGCGCCGACTGACAATTCGAACGACGCCCAAAGCCCGGCTTTTAGCCCTTCCCTCTTCGCTCGATACAACCATGCCGAGCCATGTCGCGATAGCCGGTCAATAGATCAGCCTAGACGGGTTCCCGAAGGCAAAATTGCCGGTTAGACTGCGATTGGTTTGGAAATGCCCCACTTAGGGGGCTGGGGGTCGAGTGGTGTACCGGTCTTTCAGAAGACGGTCCCTGACGCGACAGCTGATCGCGCTGGCCATCGCCTATGCGGTAGCCCTCGCCGGCCTCATTGCCAATATCGGCGGCGCACAGATGGCGGCGGCCGCCGGCGCGCAGCCGGGCGGGATCATCTGCCACTCGGATCTGGCCGGCAGTCCGGGCCACTTTCCGGACGGCAGCGCGGATAGAACCTGCCTCGACAATTGCTGCACCGGATGCCTGATATTGATGGCGGCCTTGCCGTCGCCGCCCGATATAGCGATTGCGTTGACGCCGACGGCCGGCGAACGCATCACCCCGCTCGCTGCTGCGCTGTTTGTCGCAAGTCCGCAAACCAAATCACACCGTTCCCGAGCGCCTCCGCACAGCCTGTGACCGTCGCGCGGCCTTGCCGCGCCTGAACGCTCAGTGGCTGTTTTGGAGTATTGCATCATGTTTCGCCGATCTTCGGTGAGCGCCGTCGCGCTGGTGACGGGCGTTAGCCTTACCGTATCCTCATCCCTGCACGCACAGACCATCACTCCGGCGCCGGCTCACCAACCGACGCAACCCCTGCCGACAATCACCGTCACCGTAAGAAAACACAAAGCCGCGAAGCCATCTGCACGCGCGCGTCGGCCGCCGGCCGTCGCCGCACCTGCGGCGGGACCAACTGCGCCGGCGCCGACTGAACCGGCGTCGACCGCGGCCGCGGTCTTCGCCACGCCGCCCGTCGTGCAGCGCTTTCAGCTGCCGCAACAATCCTTCAGCACGACGGCAAAACAGATCGAGGAAACCGTCAACATCAAAGACCCCGAGGACGCCATCAAATACTTCCCGAGCCTGTTCGTGCGTAAGCGCAACGACGGCGATAACCAGGCGGTGCTGGCGACGCGGACCTGGGGGCTCAATTCCAGCGCCCGCACGCTGATCTACATGGACGACCTTTTGGTCTCCGCGCTGATCGGCAACAACAATTCAGGCGCGTCGCCGCATTGGAATCTGATCACGCCGGAAGCCATTGAGCGCATCGACTTTCTCAACGGCCCTTATGCCGCTGCATATCCGGGCAACTCGATGGGCGGAGTTCTGCTCATCACCACCAAGATGCCCGACAAGCCCGAAGTTTCGGTCAAACAGACGCTCTCGGTCCAGCAATGGCACCAGTACGATACCAGGGCCGCGTATCCCAGCAGCGAGACCAGCGCCACGGCCGGCAACCGCAACGGGCCGTTCTCTTGGTTCGTCAGCGCCAATTATCTCGACGCCTACGAGCAACCGCTGACCTATACGACCGTTTCAACGCCACCCGCCGGTACGGTTGGCACCATTCCCGCTTTGAACAAACAAGGAATCGTGGCCGACGTCGTCGGAACCGGCGCCCTCACCCATACTCAACAGACCACGGCCAACTTCAAAGTCGCCTACGATTGGTCGCCAGCGGTCCGCGCCAGCTATGCGCTGGGCATCTGGAACAACATGCAGGACTCGACGCCCGAATCCTATCTGACGACCAAAGCAGGCATACCGACCTATGGCGGCGTCTCGTCCTTCGCGAGCAACCAATACATCTGGAACCAGACCCAGATGAGCAACGCGGTGTCGCTGAAGAGCGATACCCACGGCCTTTATGACTTTGATCTTTCGGCGTCGAGCTACAACTATCTCCAGGACGAGATGCTCAACCCGTTCACTGTCAATTCGGCTGGCCTCGGCTTTTCCAGCAACGGCAAAGTTACCCGCAACGACGGCACGAATTGGCAGAATGCCGACGCCAAGGGCATCTGGCGTCCCTTCGGCTTCGATGGGCCGCAGGAAGTCAGCTTTGGTATCCACGGCGACCGATATTTCTTCGACAATCCGGTTTGGGCTTCGTCGGTCTGGAATACCGCCGGGTCGATCGGGACCGGCCGGCTCTATTCCGAGGGCCTTGGCGAGACCCGCACCGGCGCGCTGTGGCTGCAGGATGCCTGGAAGATCGTACCCGACCTCAAATTGACGCTCGGAGGGCGGCTTGAAACATGGCATGCGCTCGATGGTCTCAACGTCAACACGACCACATCCGGTTCCGGCGCCATCACCTCGATCGCGGTGATCAACCAGCCGTCGCTGGCATCGAGCAATTTCTCCCCGAAAGCCTCGCTGTCCTATGACATGAACAAGGATTGGAACGTCACCGCCAATTTTGGAGAAGCTTATCGCTATCCGACCGTCACGGAGCTCTATCAAAACGTCACGGTCGGCGGCGTCGCTACGGTGGCAAATCCCAATCTGACCCCCGAACAGGACCTCAATTCCGAACTTAACATTGAGCGTCACTGGGCCGATGGCCGCGTCCGCCTCACGGCCTTTTACGAGCGAACCAACAACGCCATCATTTCGCAGACCAACCTGGTGACCAATCCAGTAACCAGCGTCCAGACGCCGACGACGACCATCGGCAATGTCGACGCAATCCGCATGCAAGGCATCGAAGCCTCGGCGGACAAGTACGATGTCTGGATAAAAGGTCTGCGGCTGTTTGGCAGCGTCACCTACGTCGATTCCCGCATCCTGAAGGATCCGACCTGGGCTGGAAGCAATCCGCTCACCGGGCTACCGGATGCGGCGAACGGACAGCGGGTGCCCTACGTGCCCGACTGGCGCGCGACGGCGGGCTTCACCTACAAGCCGGACGACAATTGGGCGTGGACGGTCGCCGCGCGCTACAGCGGCAAGATGTATTCGACCCTCGACAACACCGACATCATTCCTCACGTCTACGGCGCTTTCGACAAATACCTCGTTGTCGACACCAAGATCCACTATGAGACAACCAAGAATCTCTCGTTCGACTTCGGCATCGATAACGTCTTCAACGAGCAATATTTCCTGTTCCACCCGTTCCCCGGCCGAACCTATGTCATGGCAGGCAGGTATCAGTTCTGACACGTCGTCGATCGCAAGAGGAGACCTACATGCGAATACGTTTGGTCGCGGCGCTATTGTTCATCGCGCTCGGCGCGCCCGCAGCTCATGCCCATGCCCATCTCGATCATGCGGTGCCTGCGGTCGGCTCGACCGTCGCTGAAGCGCCACAGGAAGTGTCTCTCACCTTCACCCAAAACCTCGAGCCGGCCTTTTCGAGCGCCACCGTCACCGACGCAAATGGCACGGATGTCGGCCAAGGCAAGGCCGAGATCAGCGGCAATAGCATGCGGATCGCATTGAAGCCGCTCAATCCGGGGAGCTTCACCGTGCATTGGCACGCCGTCTCGGTCGACACCCATTCGACCGAAGGGACGTTCTCGTTCCACGTCGGCAAGTGAGCGCTTTCATCCGGTCATTGCGAGGAGCCAACGGATCCGGCCCGAAGCGGCCGGCCCGACGACAAGCTCCGCGAACGAAGCAACCCATCGCTGGGAGGCCGTTCCGGGTTGCTTCGCTCCTCTCGCAATGACAGAGGTTGATGCAATGATCTGCATACGCGCCATTCATTTCGCCGCCACTTTAGTGGCGGCCGGCGTCATGGTCTTCATCGTCTTCGTCGCGGCCCCCGCTTTGCGCGCGGCAGCAGATGACAAGGCGCTGCGCGCCGTGCTGTGGCCGCGGCTGGCCTTTATCGGCTGGTTCAGCCTCGTGCTCGCCGTCGGCTCGGGCGCGGCCTGGTTCATCCTGACAGCGTCGGCGATGAGCGGTACGCCGCCGGGCGAGCTCTCCGCCGGCGTGTTGCAGACGGTGCTGACGCAGACGCATTTCGGCCTGGCCGCGATTGTGCGGCTCGTCGCGGCGGGCATTCTCGCATTGACCTTCGCGCTGATGCTGTCGGCGCCGGATCGGGCGTGGATCGGCGCCGTGGCCGTGCTTGCCGCCGCCATCTTCACCGGCGGCTTGGCCTGGAGCAGCCATGCGCTCGGCGGCCAAGGCGCGGAAAGGATCATTCATCCGACCGCCGATGTCCTGCATCTCATTGCCGCGGCCGCGTGGGTTGGAGCGCTCGCTCCGCTGGTGCTTCTGCTCAACGCTGCCGGCAAAAGCAGTGCGCTCGACGTCGCGCGCACGGCAACGTTGCGATTTTCGACGCTCGGCGTGATCAGCGTCGGCACGCTGCTCGTCACCGGCATTGTCAACACCTGGTATCTCGCCGGCAGCTTCGACGCGCTGACCGGCACGCTCTACGGCCAGCTTCTCCTGGCCAAGATCGCCGTCTTCCTCGTCATGGTGGCGATCGCCGCCGTCAACCGCCAATGGCTGACGCCGCGTCTCGTCCAGAATGCGAGCCCGGCAGCCGCGCAAGGCGCGCTGCGGCAATTGCATCGCAACGCCACGGTCGAGGCGCTCGCCGGCGCCGCTGTCATCTGCATTGTCGCCGTGCTCGGCACCAAGCCGCCCGGCAGCCATGTGCATCAGCATCCGGCCTATGGCGCGCTTCCCGCCGACGCTGCTTTTGTCCATATCCACACCGAGGAGGCCATGGCGGATGTCACCATCGAGCCGGGACGGCCGGGACAAGCACACGCCACGATCCGGCTATGGAACGGGGATTTCGAGCCCCTCGAAGCTCACGCGCTGAAGCTCTCGCTGACGCCGCCCGGCGGCAGCAAATCGGCTCCGCTGGTCGCCGAGGAAGACGCCGACGGCGCGTGGCAGATCGATCGCGTTGCGCTGTCGCAGCCGGGCAACTGGACGGTGACAGTTGACGCCGACGTCGGCGCCAACAGCCACGTCACGCTCGCGGCCCCCATCGTGATCGAAACGGGGCCCTAGATCATCCGCTATTGCCGGCGAAGCGAAGCAATCCAGTGCTGCGGCGTCGTTCCGCATTACTGCGTCGCTTCGGTCCTCGCAACGGCGAGTCGGCTTGGCTGATAAACCGACTCTTAGAATTGCGAATGCAGTCGCGCACCGATGACCGAAACCGGGCCGCGATCGGTATTGTAGCCGGGATTGGAAATGAACTGATAATCGATCGCAAGTTTCACGAACGAGATCGGGAACTGGTAGTAGGTTTCGATGATCTTTTCCGGTCCCGGATGCGGCAGCATGCCGTCGCCGACCAGGATGCCCAGTCCTCCGTCATTGAGGAACTGCTGGTGAATGCTTGAAATGCCGTTGATCACGCCCGCGACACCGAACGTATCGTCGGGGCGGCCCCATTGCTTGCCGTTGATCGACACACCGGCTGCCGCGGTGCGGTCGACATCGGTGAAGTCGTAAGGCTCGATGTCGCCGTTGGCGAGACCAGCGCGCGCAAAGACGCCGATAGTCTCGGTGAGCTGCTGCTCGAGATTCATGCTGACGCCGCCGCGTCCCCTGTACTCACGTACCGCGGCAATGTCGGCGGGCATGCCGGTCGCATTTGCGAGCGCAATCGCGTCGGCGAACGTTCCCATACGGGCGCGCGTGAGGAACCCGGTGACTGCGACCTTGCCCGGTTGCCCCCAAAGCTGATAGCGCCGCTCGACTTCGCCGACCCATTGGAATTGCGAGAAGCTCGTATCGAGACCATTGCTGTTCGGCACGGTCGATTGATCGAACAGGCCGCCGCGCACGGTCCAATCGCCCTGATACCACTCGGCCGCCGCGCCGTAAGTGAAGCCCCAGGCGTCCGCGGCATAGTCGAACGTGCCGGTATCGACAACCGTCCAGTTCATGAAATCGCCCCGCGGATCGTGGGCGTATTTATTGGTGTCGAAAACGTCGGCGACCGAGAATTTGCCGACCGTGAGAACCAGCCGGTTCGCGGTTTCCGATCCACCAAACTGATTGGCTCCGGCATCGACTTTCTCGTCGTCACCGCCGAGATCGATGGTCTGCCGGATGAAGGCGCGTGGAATGCGCGCGTAGGGCACCGATTCGCCGACTTTATACGCCTCGCCGCTCGGGAAGCCGGCGGCGCCGAGCGTGCCGCTCAGGCCAAAACCCTGGTCGATTTCCGGATTGACCCAGAACTCGGCGCCGTCCCACAGCCGCAGCCCGAGAAACGCGGTCGCGTCCCAGGTCTCGCGTGCCTGGTTGGGTATCAGGCTGTTCGGTCCCAGATAGGGCGAGCGAAATGTCGGATCGTATTGCTGCAGGTAGGTCGCTTGGCCGTGGATCGCGAAATTGTCGGTCTGCAGGGCCGGCGGCGTCACGTCCTTGTCGGCGGAGTTCGAACTGTCGCTGTTGAAACGATAGTTCAAGGCCAAGGTGAGTTCATGCAGCGTCAGGTCGGACGTAAAACGCTGCGCGCCGGCCGGGAACGTGGTGCTCGTATTGCCGTAGTCGGTGAACAGATATTGCAACTGCGCCGCCCAGTGCGCGGGTAGCGCCACTTCGAGGCCGGCGCCGACAGCACCACCGGCGCGCGGCACCAGGAAAGTGTTTTCGACAGTCCCCGGCACCGCGGTGCCGCCGGCCGGCACGCCGGCAAGCTGGGTGCGGGTGAATTGGTCATAGCTCCAGGCGAAACCGCCGGTCGCATAGAGCAGCCATTGCCCCGCCGCGAAGCGCGGCGCATAGCCGACGCGGCCGCGCACATTGCCGGAGAACTCGACCCGCTCAAGGTCGTTCACCGTGCCCGTCGGCACAGCAGAAAATGTGCGATTGCCGCCGACGAAGCTCGGGAATGAAATGTCGGCTTGAAGCCCGAACAGCCAGCGCGAGGACGTCATATAATCGTAGCCGGCCTGGAAGCCGAGAAAATAGCTGCCGTCGCCGTTCGAAAAATTATAGGCGTTGGAGAAATCGAATGCGCCGTTTATCGACGGCGCTGCGGCGCCTGTCTGCGTCGACGACCAATTCGAGCCACCGAGCGCGTAACCAACGTGGCCGCCCAGATAAAATCCGGTCCAATCGTAAGCGGCCGAGGCCGCGGGCGGCGGGGCCTTGGTTAGCATCGCCGCCGAGAGATCGGCGCCGCGCGCCGCCCCCGTCATCAGCGCCAAAGCAATCGCAACTGCGCAATACCGCCACATCACCGCGCCCAATTCCCCACTGGCGTCTTGCTGCCATCCCACTCGCGACAATAGCGTGACACAGGCAAACGCGACATCCACAAGTCCTCAACCGGCGGCCGTTCCTCACAAGCGCTGCGAACGAGATACGTCCCGTCCGCTGCCTTTTCCGGCGGCTGCCCCCTTGTATTCACAGTATATACTACAGTCTATAGCCTCGGCTACATTTTACAACATGTTATACAATAACGCTCGCGGCAGCAGCGGCGGCCGCGCTGAATCCGCCGCCCGCTCCAAAACCGACGCCATCAAGCGCCGGCCGTCGCCAGCATCACGATGCGAACCAGGACCAAACCGGCTGCGACCACGAGATAGGCGCGCAGAACGATCAACCAGCTGCGTTCAAGGAACGTCAGCCGTGCCGGCCGCAGTTCGCTCGGCGGCGGCTCCATGGCAAAGCTCCTGCTTCGCCGCGCTATCGGCCGCGCATTTTGGCTCCATCAGGCGGCGCTTAAGCGCCGGCGCGATTGAGACAGGCGACCTAATGCCCAATTCCTCGGCCGGCCGCGTGTCGCCCGCCTCGGCATACCAAACGCATTCGAGCCCACCGCCCGCCGGTCGGCGCCAATGGCAGGCAAGGCGTGGCTTGCGCGGATATTGCGAAGATGCGACCAGCCGGAGTGCCGGACGGCTGTTGTTGCTGGCGGCGGCCGCGCGCCGCAAAAGCGCCCGGTCAAAACTCCGCAAAGTTGCGAGTTTGGCGAACATCGCTCACCTCCGGTCCCGCGGGCAGCGGCCGGTCAGCGAGCGAACAATGACCGCTTAGGCGCGATCGACAATTCCCTCGCGGGCGACGGCGCCGCGATTGTTTTCATGGTGTTGCGGTGGCGTCGTGCCCGGCAGCCCGGGAACACCGTCACCAAAGGTGCTACTGCCCATCTGCTTTCTGTGTCCGGCCGAAATCCCGACGAAGCATTATCGACATTTTCGGCCCGTTGTTATACCCTACTGGGTATCCTATATAGGATACCCCCTACCCTATATACGAAAGGACGTCAACCGTGTCGCACACCAGGCGCGAAAAAATGAAGCTCTTGAACCGGGTGCGGCGCATCCGCGGCCAGGTCGAGGCGCTGGAGCGCGCGCTGGAGGCGGAGCAAGGCTGCGCGGCCGTCCTGCATATGATCGTCGCGGCGCGCGGCGCCATGTCGAGCCTCATGACCGAGGTGATAGAGGACCATATCCGACTCCACGTGGTCGACCCCGACAAGGGCGCCGAGCGCTCGCGCGGCGCCGAGGAACTGATCGAGGCCGTCCAGGCCTATCTGAAGTAACCCGGGTAACGGCGAGAAGGGTGATGACGGACACTTCCTCGAGCACGCACGACCACGTCTTCCTCGGCGCCGGCCATGAGCGCAACGAGCGCCGCACCTGGATGGTGATCGCGCTGTGCAGCTTGATGATGGTTGTCGAGATCATCGGCGGCCTGATGTTCGGCTCGATTGCGCTCGTCGCCGACGGGCTGCATATGTCCACGCATGCGAGCGCCCTCCTGCTCGCGGCGGTGGCCTATAGCTACGCCCGCCGCCATTGCAACGATGCGCGCTTCTCGTTCGGCACCGGCAAGCTCGGCGACCTCGCCGGATTTTCCAGCGCCATCATCCTCGCCATGATCGCGCTTTTGATCGGCTATGAGGCTGCGCTGCGCTTCATCTGGCCGGTGCCGATCGATTTCAACGAGGCCATCCCGATTGCCGTGCTCGGCCTGATCGTCAATGTCGCGAGCGTGCTGCTGCTCGGCGGCGGCCATGATCATGGCCATGATCACGATCACCATGCCGGCCATCATCACGACGAAGCCCGCGAATTTGCCACCGCAGCCGGCTTGATGAAGCTCGAAATCTTCGAAGACGGCGTACCGCCGCGCTTTCGCCTCTCCTTTACCGGCGAGGCCATCGACGCCGCCGATGTCAGCGTTGAAACCGTGCGGCCGGATGGCACGCGGCAGAGCTTTGCGATGTCGGCGCGCTATGGCTATCTGGAATCGATCGGCGAGATTCCGGAACCGCACGATTTCGCGGCCCGCGTGTCGCTCAATCGCGGCGGCGAGGTCCACGCCGTGGAATTCGCCGAACATGAGCACGCGCAGGGCTCGGCGCATCGCGACAATAATATGCGCGCCGCCGTGGTCCACGTCCTGGCGGACGCGGCCGTCTCGGTGATCGTCATTGTCGGTCTCTTGCTCGGCCGCTTTCTCGGCTGGATCTGGATGGATCCGGTGGTCGGACTCATCGGCGCCGTGGTCATCGCCGCCTGGGCCTACACGCTCGTTCGCGATACCGGGGCGATCCTGCTCGATATGACTCCCGATCGCGGCATGGCCGAGCGCATGCGGGCGACGATCGAAACCGACGGCGACCGCCTGACCGACTTCCACCTGTGGCGGCTCGGCCCAGGCCACCTCGGCGCCATCGTCTCGGTCGCCACGCAGCGTGAGCGCAGCGCGGAATATTATCAGTCGCTATTGCGGCGGTTCCGGTCGCTCTCGCACGTGACGGTGCAAGTCGAGAACCGAGGTACGTAAGCAGGCGCCACGGCCATCAGTTGCCCATATCGGCCGGGCCGCGGCACCGCTGCGTCTCCGGCTCCGATAACGCCTGGCACCGCAGCTGCCCAAGATCTGATCCGGCATCAGTCCCGGCTCTGCAATCGGCCGCCCTGCCCTCACGACCCTCGGCTCCGGCAGGCGGACGTAACCGCCTTTGGCTAGGGCGTGTACTCATAAGTCCGCCAAGTCTGTTTTTCCCCCGAAAGCGGACATTGCTGATAGCGGTTGGATTGTCCGCTAAGTGCCAATAACTGACATCGCTTCGATGGCGATCCCGACACTGCCCTCGAGGCGCATCAACGGGCGTCCGGGTCCAAATCCGGAAAAATACTGACTATCGGCAGCAGTACATCTGCATTTAGGATCGCCATCACCGCCCCTAAATGCCTTTTGAACTCGCGTCTATCTGACTCCGCAAGCAGCTCCGAGACGGCGTGCAAGCTGTTCAGATGATCGCCAATGATTTGAATAGATTTGACGATTGACGTCGCGACAGGCTTTTCCAAGTTGATACCGCTCGGTTCTGTTCGCCCAGGAGTAACGATGCCCGACCCGACCCCAAATCGCAATGTGGACGGCACCCGTTTCGGCCCGGCGATTGGAATGCGCGCCTGATGTCACCTTCGGGTCATTCGCGTCGTTTCGGGCGCTCGGACCCAATGTCGGCTTTGCCCCCGAAAGCAGACATGCCGAGTTTATGAGTACACGTCCTGGTCCGTGCGCTGGCGCCGCCGCCGCGACGAGCGCAGTGAAACGTCGCATGAATGTCTCCAGCGGTTCGGTGACATTTCTCGACTCACAGCCTCTTCTCGCCTCAAATCTTCTTCGAAATGCCGAAGAAGTAACCGCGGCGCGGGCCCCATTGTGGCGCGAACACGCCGATCCCGCTGCCGCTCCTGATCTGGTAGATTTCATCGGCCAAATTGACGACGTCGAAGCGCAAGGTCAGCGGCTTTCCGTCGGGCATCCAGAAGTCGCGCTTGATGCCGGCATTGAACTGCTCGTAAGGCCGTTCGCTCGAAATATTGGCGTCGCCGGTGCGCAGGCCCGAGCCGTAGATCATGTTGCCGGTCAGCGTGGTGCCGCACATCGTATTCCACCACGCCTCACCCGGCGTCAAAGCGCGCCCGCAGAACTCATAGGATAGACCCGCCGAGCCGGTCACGAACTGATTGTGATCGGTATAGATCCAGTGCGTATCGAGATATTGCAGCTCGGTCAGGCCGCCGAGATCGGGCTGCGCCGTCGTATTGTCGAACAGATATTGGTTCGAGACCGGCGTCGTGGCCTTTTCCTGGCTGACGGCGACGTTGAGATAGGCGTCAAGGCCGCCGTTGTGATACTTCGCGCTGAGCTCGACGCCCTCGGTGATGCCATGCAGGTAATTGAACGCATCGAGCACCAGCGCCTGGCCGAAGGTTCCGTTGTCGATGAGATCGCTGGCGATCTTGTAATAGCCGTCGAGGCCGACATCGAGCGTGGCACAGTCGCGCTTGAGCGCGGTCGAACAGCCGAGCGGGATGATCTGATCGACCCCGGCGTCGAAATAATGCGAACGCTCGGGTAGGACGGCGCCCTGTTCGCCGCTGACCGCGCCGGTCGTGCCGTTGAACAGCGCGAGATTGGCCGGCGACGCCTCGACCTGAACCGGCGGCGTGAAATAGCGCGCATAGCCGGCATGGAAAGTGGTGTTCGCAAACGGCTTATAGGTGAAGCTCACCCGCGGGCTGAGCTGATTGGCGTCGACATACTGCCACATCTGGTCGAAGCGGGCGCCGTAGTTCATCGTCAGCTTGTCGGTGATCTTCCATTCGTCCTGGGCATAGATGCCGGCGAGATAGCCGAACTTTGCATCGTCGTCGGTGACCGGAAACGGCGTCGTCCCAGTGTCGGTGCCGTCGCAGACCATGCAGGATTCCACGATCGACGTATTATCGACCCAGGTTTTTTCGGCGCTCGCGGTGAAGCCCGCACGCAGCGTATGCGCCGCATTAAGCGCATAGGACGCGTCGCCCTGCACGCCGTTGGTGTAGGCCTGCCGGCTGATGTCGGACGCTATGCCGTTGATCAGGAGATCGCCGGTCGGATCGGGAATGAAGTGGAGGTTGTCGTAGCGGGTGAAATAGGACAATTGCCCGTCGAAGCCGTTTATCGAGCGTTGCAGAGCCAGAACCCCGAACTGGGTGTCTTCATCCTGATGCTCGTCAAGAGATACGGAATTGTAGGTTGCGGCATTGACGCCCGGAACGCTGGTGCCAAGAGGCGACAGAGGCTGATTGGGATTGTTCGGGATCTGATATGCGGTCGTCGACGTGCCCATCATCATGGTCAGGCGCGTCCACGGGTCGATGAAGGTCGACATGTAGCCGAAGCCTTTGCTCTGCTGCGAAAAGTCGTGGATCGCATTGAGCGTGGGCAGCGGGTTCTCGATACCCTCCTGAGTCTGGAAATAGCGGCCGAAGAAGAAATATTGCACGCCGCCGTAACAGGAGCTGGCCGATGACGGCGCTTTGTATGTGCCAGGTGCCGTTCCGGAGGGACAATTGGCGCCGAACGTGCCGCCATACTCGAATGTCGGCGTGATCGTCGAGCGGCTGCCGCCATAGACGCCGACGCTGCCGGAATTGTTGAACAGGTCGGTGCGGGTTGTGATGTCGATCAGGCCGGTGGTGCGCATGCCGAATTCGGCCGGCAGCGCGCCGGTAACAAGCGAAATCGTACCGATCCAGCTCGGATCTAGCACGCTCGAAAAACCGGTCACGCCGTCCGGCAGCATGATGCCATTGATGCGGATCTGCGCATTGGCGTGGTCGTTGCGGATGTGCAGGTCGCCGCTTGCCGCGGAATCCTGAGATACGCCAGGAAATTGCAGCAGCACTTTCTCGACCGACTGATTGGTGCCCTGCGGCATGTTTTGGATTTGCTGTTGCGTGCGGGTGGCCGACGTCGTGCCGATGGTCGTGTAAAGATTGTTGCGCGCCTGATCGAAGCTGTTGTTCTGTTGCGCAATCTGTTCGGCAGGCGACAGCGGCGGCACGGTCGATGCAGCGGTGGCGGGTGCCGGCGGAGCACGGCGAACGGCCCGGCGCGGCGCGGGCTTGGGCTTCGCTACCGTCACGTTAATTTTCGGCAGATTAGTTTCGCGCGTCGGCGCGGCCGACGGCGGCTGCTGCGCTTGCGGCGAGGGTGTGGGCGATGGCTGCGCCTGCGGCGCCGCGGGAGTTGGCGCTGCAGGACTCGCTGGAGCTTGCGGCTGGCTTGGTGCCGGCTGCTCTTGCGCGGGTTGATTTTGCGCCGGCTGATTTTGCGCATTTGCGCCAGCGCCAAGCGTCAGCAGGGCAACCAGCGCCGAGCCGCCGAGAGCAGACACACGACGAGCACGATAAGCAAGGACTGACATGAGACTCCGCCAATGTTGCAGTTGATAACGCCGCAGCTTGATGACGGCCGGAACACGCGGCACAATGAAAAGCAGTGCCGTTTTCGATCTTGCGGAACAAGGCCGGTTCAAAACCGGCATACCTCGCAGACCAGCGCCGACCGCAGCCTAAGCGCGCGGCGGAGCGCGGGATCTGAAGAAGGCTGGACGCGATATTTCGAAGCCGGATTCGGTACCGAATCGCAGTGCCACCCGTTCGAACGCAAGCGGCACCGGCAGCAGTGGCGCCTGTGCGACGAGCGACGTCGAGGCAAGGAAGATCGAGGCGCAGATGGCGCAATAGTCGTCGTTGTCGCCGGAGCTCTGGCCGTGATTTGGCTTTGGCGATTTTTGCTGCGTTTGCGCGAGTGACGCCGGCTGCGAGTGGCCCAGTGCGCGCGCGAGCGCGATACCGACGCTCCACGAGAGGCCTTCAACATGCACATTGCCGACGTGGATGTGCCCGAACGACAGCACGATCTGCAGCGCCAACGCCGCAAGCCCCAGCCGCGCGCCAAAGCGATTATGAAACCGCACCCACCCCATAGCACGCATGCTAATGTTATAGTATTACATTTGGCAAGAGCATTGCTGCTGGGCTGCGAGGACGCAAAGTTGCGCGTGCCGATTTTGGCAGCCAGGGTGACTTTAAAGTAACACTCGACACGGTCGCCATGTGCGGAACGCGGCGTGCAAGCGCGCGGCAAAAAACATTCGCCGGCCCACCCGACCGTTTGTTGAGGCTGCAGGAATAATACGCCTCGATGATCCGTCACAGGAGACACAGCTTGCCGGGCTCGCCGAACAGCGCATAACTACCGCGATCCTGTGCATCGCGAGCGCGAGATTTGGAAACAGCCGAACGACGCCTGATCTGCGAAAGCTGCGGCGAGGAATTCGGCTGCACGCGCGACAATGTCGGGGCGTGCTGGTGCAACGCCGAACTCTATCGGCTGCCATTCCCTGCCCCCGGCGCCCGCGCCGCCGATTGCCTCTGCCCGGCCTGCCTGCGCCGGACCGCCGCGGCCCTCAAGGCCGCGTCCGGCCTTGCCGGGCAAGGCTAACCGGTAAAATCGCGGCCGGACCGCGCGCTACCATCCGTTAATGATCGGAAGTTCTTGATTCTACGGTCATTAACGGCCCGGCATGATCTTCATCGAATAGCGACGCCTGCCATGCTAAAGGCCCGCGACGAGTGATGATCATGCCGAGCCCACCGCCGAATTCGCCGCCCAAAGCGGACGCAGGAACGGACCCGCGCGCCGAAGCGCTGGTCGCGTCCTATACGCGCGGCGCCGACAATCCCTATGCGCGGATCGCGCCGCCGGTGCTGCAGCCGGCCGAGCCGTTTCTCGATCTCGGCGGCGAGGACATCCGCCGCCGCATGTTCCTCACCGCCGATCCGGACGGCCGCGAATTGTGCCTGCGGCCCGACCTGACGATTCCGGTGTCCTGTGATTATTTGGCCTCGCCCGACGCCGGCAAGCCGGCCGGCTTCTGCTATCTCGGCCCGGTGTTTCGTCACCGCGAAGGTGCGCCGGCCGAATTTCTGCAAGTCGGCATCGAGAGTTTCGGGCGCCAAGACAAAGCCGCCGCCGACGCCGAAATGCTCGCGCTCGGCCTCGAAGCGACCAAACAATACGGCGTTGCCGACCCCGAAATCCGCATGGGCGATGTCGCGCTGTTCGGCGCCTTCATCGACGCGCTCGATCTTGCGCCGGTCTGGCGGCGCCGGCTGAAGAAGGATTTCAACCGCAAGGCCTCGCTGGCGCACGATCTCGATCAACTCACGCTCGCGCCGGCGAACGGCTCCAAGGAATATCAGGGCGTGCTCGCGGCGTTGGCCGGCTCCGACCCCAAGGCCGCGCATCACCTGGTGACCGACCTCCTCTCGATCGCCGGCATCGCGACCGTCGGCGGCAGGTCCGTCGCGGAAATCGCCGACCGTTTTCTCGAGCAATCGGCGATCAATGCGCCGACGCGGCTGCCGCGCGAGACCCGCGCGCTGATCGAACGTTTCTTGTCGCTCAACGGCGATCCCGACGAGGCCGCCGCCGAGCTGCGTGCGCTCGCGGCCGACGCCGGGATCGCGTTCGGTTCGGCGCTCGACCTGTTCGAGACCCGCACCGGCTTTCTGGTCACCCGCGGCATCGACGTGCGCAAGATCAGGTTCTCGACCGCGTTCGGCCGCCGCATCGACTATTACACCGGCTTCGTCTTCGAGCTGCACGATTCGCGCGCCAAGAATTCCTTGGTCGCCGGCGGACGCTATGACGATCTATTGGCGCGGCTCGGCGCTCGCGGGCAGATTCCTGCCGTCGGGTTTGCCGCTTCCATCGAAGATCTGATCGCCTGCGGAGGTGCCGCATGAGCACGCCGCTGATCCTCGCGGTCCCGTCCAAGGGCCGCCTGCAGGAAAATGCCGAGAAGTTTTTCGCCCGCGCCGGGCTCGATCTGGTCAAGCCGCGCGGCGCCCGCGACTATCGCGGCGCCATCAAGAATGTCGACGGCGTCGAGATCGCCTATCTGTCGGCGGCCGAAATCACCACGCAGCTCGCGCAAGGCGCGGTGCATCTTGGTATCACCGGCGAAGATCTTATTCGCGAGATGATCCCGCAATCGGACGAGCGCATCGTCTTCATCGACGGCATGGGCTTCGGCTACGCCAATGTCGTGGTCGCGGTGCCGCAGGCCTGGATCGACGTGCGCAACATGGCCGATCTCGACGATGTCGCGACCGCGTTCCGCCACCGCAATAACCGCAAGATGCGGCTCGCCACCAAATACGCCAATCTGACGCGGGGTTTCTTCGCCGAACACGGCATTGTCGATTACCGCATCGTCGAGAGTTCGGGCGCGACTGAGGGCGCGCCGGCCGCCGGCACCGCCGAGATGATCGTCGACATCACCACGACCGGCGCAACGCTCGCCGCCAACGGGCTCAAGGTCGTCGAGGACGGTACGATCCTGCGCTCGCAGGCTAATCTCGTCGCCGCGCGCGCCGCCGCCTGGGATCGGGAGAAGCGCGAGTCGGCGCGGCTTTTGTTCGACCGCATCGCCGCGCAAAAGCGCGCCGAGGCCTTTCGCGAAGTGCGCACCCGATTTGCCGGCATGAACGACAAATTGCTGGCCGCGGCGCGCGAGCAGTTCGGCGTCGTCTCGCCGTTCGGCGGACCGACCTCCTCGGGCATGCTCACCCTGCACTGCCCGCCGGAGAACGTGCATGCGCTGGCGAGCTTTCTGCGCGGCAGCGGCGCCGAGGCGGTGTCCGTCGTCGCGCTCGATTATGTCTATGAGCGCGCCAATCCGTTCTACGACAAGCTCGCCGCCGAGCTTGACCGGCCGTCCGGAGCATGATCACGAGGGCGCGAAACGCGGCAGGAACCGCATCTGAACGAAATCATGCTCCGGCAAAGATCCCGGTTCCGCCCCACTTCAACTGAATGGGATCAGGGTCTACCGTGGATCGGCTGACGAGCGTCCCTATATAGAGGCAAAATTGCTGCCTAACGTGGAGAACCGCCATTACCGATGACCCCAAAGACGATGACGAACGGCCCTGCCTGCACTGCTTGCTTGTCGACACGATCGACAATTTCTTTGCGGACTATCCGGTTTCGGAAGATGAGCCTCACGCCATCGACAGCGATGAGATTGTCGGCGCGCTTGCCAAAGTGGTGGCCGAAATGACCTGCAGCATGGAAGGCACCGAACGGCAGCAATTGCTGGAACGGCTGATGCAGGACGTCATGGAATACGACGCGGAATTTCGCCAGCAGGACCAGCTCGGCACGGCCGTTTCCGGCTTGCGGCATTAGCCGTCACTGCGAACGAAGCGAAGCAATCCAGCAGCGTGCGGCGGCTCTGGATTGCTTCGTCGCTTTGCTCCCCGCAATGACGATGACGGTTCCGGGGCCGGCTTCGATCGGATTATAAGCAGCCTCACGGCGTGATCGCGGCGAATTGCACCACCTTTGCCCACTTGCCGCTGTCCAGTTCGATCAGCTTGCCAAAGCCTTCGGGCGTGTCCGACATCGGCGTATTGGCGACATCGGCGAGCTTGGCCTTGAAATCCGCTTCGGCCACGATCGCATTCACCGCGGCATTGAGCTTGGCGATGATCGCGGCCGGACAGTTGCGCGGCGCGGTGATGCCGTTCCATGAATAGGCGTCATATCCCGGCACGAAATCGCTGATCAAAGGCACATCGGGCAGCGCAGCGGTGTGCATGCTGACCGCAAGCGCGCGAAGCCGGCCGGCGCGGATGAGCGGCAGCGAGGCCGTCAGATTGTCGAATATGACTTGGATCTGGCCGCCGATCAGATCGGCAATCGCCGGCGGCGAGCCGCGATAGGGCACGTGAGTGAATTTGGTCCCGGTCATCATCTGAAACAGCTCGCCGGCGACATGGGTCGAGCCGCCGGTGCCGGCCGTACCCATATTGATCGCCCCCGGATGCGCCTTGGCATAGGCGATGAATTCGGGGACGGTCTGCGCCGAAAACGACGAGCTGACTTCCATCACCATCGGACTGCGGCTGAACACCGCCACCGGCGCCATGTCGCGGGCGAAATTGAAATCGAGATCCGGATAAAGCGACATGTTGATCGCGTTCGCCATGCCGGCGAGAAGCAGCGTGTAGCCGTCGGGCGCCGCATGGACGACTTCCTCGGCGCCGACATTGCCGCCGGCGCCCGGACGGTTTTCGATGATGAAGGGCTGGCCGAGCCGCTCGGACAGCTTCTGCCCGATCAGGCGCGCCAAAATGTCGCTGACGCCGCCGGGCGCATAACCAACGACAAGATGTACCGGCCGGTTCGGATAATCGTCATCCGCGAAGACGAGATTGGGCAGAACCGGCGTCAGCGCGGTACCCCCGGCCAGTTGCAGGAATTGACGGCGCCGTAACATCATGGTGCACTCCAACTAACGTCCGCTTGCCACATCTTAAACAATCAAGGGCTCGAGCGGACATTCGCATGCAATTCGCATACCGCGCGCCAGCGCATGTCCAGGAAAAGTGGGTGCCGGTTTTCCGATGAGGACCGGCGCAAACTCGAAAATCGGGAATCCCTATGCCTCGTGTTTGCAGTGTCGCAATGACGATCGCAAGACTGCTATTCCGCGCTGTGGCCGTGGCTGTGGTCTCCGTCGTGCTCGCGCTCACCGTGGGCCGCGCGCAGGCGCAGACACTTCCGTCCGGCAAGATCACGATGATCGTGGCCTTTGCGCCAGGCGGCATCGCCGACACGCTGGCGCGCCTGATCGCACAAGGGTTGGGTGAGCGCCTGCATCAGACCATCGTGGTCGAGAACCGCGGCGGCGCCGGCGGCAACATTGCCGCGTCCTATGTCGCGCGCTCGACGCCCGACGGCACCACGCTTCTCGCCACCACGACCGCGCTCGCCATCAACGAAACGCTGTTCGCCAACAAGGATTATTCGGCGAGCGACTTCAAGACCATCGCCATCGCAGCATCGAGTCCGGAAGCTTTGGTGACCGGCCCGAACAGTCCGGCGAACAGCCTCGCCGATCTGATCAAGTCTGCGCAAGGCAAGGATGCCGAGAACAAGACCATCAATTTCGCCGTGCCCGGCGTCGGCACCGGCTCGCATATCGAGGCGGAATATTTCTTCAAGTTCCTGGCCAAGGTTCCGGCGCAGCAAATTCCGTTCCAAGGCGGCGCGCCGGCGATCAATGCCACCATCGGCAACCAGGTCGACCTGATGGCGACGACGCTCGGCGGCGGCGCAGCGGCCCAGATCAACGGCGGCAAGCTAAAAGGTCTCGCCATCGCCGCCGACAAGCGCGCCGCCGTAACACCGAACATCCCGACTTATGCCGAGCTCGGTTATCCGGGCTTCACCGCGGCGTCCTGGGTCGGTTTCTTCGCTCCGGCCAAGACCGATCCGCAAATTCTCACCGCGCTCAACGCGGCGATCAACGACATCGTCAAGACGCCTGACGTGCAGAAAAAGCTCACCGATATGGGCTTCGATCCGATCACCGGCAGCCAGGCGGCGGCGGATGCGATGTTTGCCGCCGAAGTGAAGAAATGGGGCGGCATGGTCAAGGCGCTCGGGCTGAGCATCAAATAAACGTCGCCGCCTCACCTAAACGCTGCCCTCTCTGCGCACGCGGAACACGACGAAATGGGACAGCGTGAAATTGACAACGAAACTTGCGAGAACCGCGAGCGCCTTGGCGAACCATACCGGCAGCAACAAGACCTGTGCCGCCACGATCAAGGTCGCGGTGTTGGCGATCAGCCCCAAAATGCCGGAGACGACAAAAACGAAGTAGTCGCGCCAACGCAATTTGCGCCCGGATTCGGCGGCGAAAGTGATGGTGGAGTTGAGCACATAAGAGCCGCTGACGGCGACAAGCCAGGACGTCATGTTGGCGGCAATGAGGAGAATAGTGCCGGGTGCGCCGCAGCGGCAGATGGCGGCAAGCGACGTGAAAGCCGATAGCGCCGCGGGCATGTGCATATAGGCCATGCGCGCTGCCAGGAAGACGACATAATCAACCGCCGTGTTGAGTACTCCGATGACCGCGAAAATGAATGCCTTCTGCGACACCCGACGGCCTGGGGCGCGAGCTTTGTCTGCAGAATCGGGTGATGCCTCGGTCATCGCGGTCATCCGCATAGCATGTTCGCCGGCGCACGCCAGTCTGTGAAAGGCCGGCCAAGACCGCCCGATGACGGCCGGATTTAGCAGCATTTGACCGGATTGCGGCCTTCGCCGCCGGGTTTACTTCGTTCGCAAAAGGCTTGAGTGCTCCGGGCCACGCGCGACACAACAGGCCGGTTACGCTATAGATTGCCGCTCAAAAGGACGCTTAATGGGGACACGTCATCGGGACGTGTAATCGCGCGACTGTTATGAGTGTTACTGATACCGAAATGACGCCCCTTGACCGCGACCGGACCGCGCCGGGTTCCGCCGCGGCTTACGGACTTTCGATCGTGGTGCCGCTTTATAACGAAGCGGCCTCGCTTGAGCGCGTGCATGCGCGGCTCGTCGAGGTGGCGCAGCGGCTTAAGGCGCAACGCGCGCTCGCCTGCGAGCTCGTCTATGTCGACGACGGCAGCCGCGACGGCACGCTTGCCATCGCACGCGCGCTGCCGGCCACCGGACTCGACATTCAGGTCGTGTCGCTGTCGCGCAACTTTGGTAAAGAAGCCGCTCTCCTGGCCGGGCTCGAACATGCCCGCCGCGGTGCCGTGCTCTTTATCGACGGCGACGGCCAACACCCGCCCGACATGATCGAGACGCTGGTCGGGCACTGGATCGATGAGGATTGCGACGTCGTCTATACGGCGAAGGCGCACCGTGCCAATGAATCGCTGACCCGCCGCATCCTGGTGAAAGGCTTTTATACGCTGATCAATTGGGGCGCGCGGCCGAAAATTCCGGAAGATGCCGGCGATTTTCGCCTGCTCTCCCCCCGCGCCGCCGATGCGTTGCGGCAATTGCCGGAGCGCAACCGCTTCTTCAAAGGCCTGTCGAGCTGGATCGGCTTTCGCCAGATGCGTATCGACTACGAGCCGGCGCCGCGCGTCGACGGCCAGAGCACGTGGAATATCCGCAGACTCATTGGCCTCTCGATCGACGGCGTAACCGCCTTTTCGGTCGCGCCGCTGCGCCTTGCCACCGTGCTCGGCATGGCTCTGGCGGTGGTCGCATTCGTCTACGGCCTGCAGATCGTCTACGAAACCCTGGTCTACGGCACCAAGGTGCCGGGCTATCCTTCGCTGTTCGTCGGCGTCATGGTGCTCGGCGGCGTGCAACTCATCATGATCGGCGTGGTCGGCGAGTATATCGGCAAGATCCTCGAAGAGATCAAAGCCCGGCCGGTTTATTTCGTGGCCGAACACGACGTCAAGCTCGCCGAGAAAACAGAGGCCGCCGCGCCCGGCACGCGCACCGCCGCCGAATGACCGCACCGAAACCGCGCCGCGCAGAGCAACGCATATGGCTCGTTGCCGACGACTACGGCATTTCGCCCGCGGTGAGCGCGGCGATCCGTGATCTGATCGCACGCAATCGCATCAACGCCACTTCGGTGATGGTCGCCGCACCGAGTTTCTCGACGGCCGAAGCGGTCCGGCTGCTTGATGTCGCCGGGCGCCTTCCCGGCGGCTCCGCGCGGTTTCATGCCGCCATCGGCCTGCACGTCACGCTCACCGGTCCGTTCAAACCGGTGACGCCGGGCTTTGCGCCGTTGCATGACGGCGCGTTTCCAAAGCTTGCGGCGATGGCCGGCCGCGCGTTGGCGCATCTGCAGCACCCCGACCTGCTCGAGGCCGAAATCCTCGGTCAGTTCGACGCCTTCCAAAAAGCCTTCGGCCGCACCCCCGATTATGTCGACGGCCATCAGCACATTCATGTCTTTCCGCAGATCGGTGAAGCACTGCTGCGCGCGATGAAAAACGCGGCGCCACAAGCTTGGGTCCGCCAATGCGGCCGCGCGCCGGCCGCTCCCAAGAACCTCTCAGATCCAAAGGGCTATATTCTTGACGCGTTGAGCGCTCGCTTTCGCCGTCTCGCCGAACAAAGCGGCGTGCGCGCCAACCCGGCCTTTGCCGGCACCTATTCGTTCAAGCCGGGCGCGGTGTTCGAGACGTTGTTTCCGCAATTTCTCGCGGGTCTGCCGGACGGCGGCCTGATCATGTGCCACCCCGGCAAGGTCGACGACGAACTGATCAGGCTCGATCCGGTGACGACGCTGCGCGAATGCGAATACGCCTATTTCCTGAGCCAGGATTTTCCGCGCCTGCTCGCGGAACGCGGTTACGCGCTGGCCTTCCCGACCTGAACTAGATCACCACCACTTTGGTGCCGACCTTCACGCGGCCGTAGAGATCTTCCACGTCCTCGTTGCGCATGCGGATGCAGCCTGACGACACATTGGTGCCGATGGTCCAGGGCTCGTTGGAGCCATGAATGCGATAGAGCGTCGAGCCGAGATACATCGCGCGGGCACCGAGCGGATTATCCTCGCCGCCGGGCATGAAGCGCGGCAAATCCGGCCGGCGCGCCAGCATGTCGGAGGGCGGGCGCCAATCCGGCCATTCGCGCTTGGCGGTGATGGTCTTGACGCCCGACCAGGTGAAGCCCGGCCGGCCGACGCCGATGCCGTAACGCAACGCCTTGCCGCCGCCTTCGACCAGATAAAGAAACTTGTCCGGCGTGTCGATCACGATGGTGCCAGGCTGCTCGCTGGTGCGATAGTCGACGACCTGGCGCTCGTATTGCGGATCGATCTGATAGTTCTGCGGGTTCGCCATGTCGCCTTGGCTCGACGGCGCGTAGGCTGCCGCCACGCCGTCTTGCGGTTGCGACTGATAGTCCGGCGTCGCCGGCTGATAGACGGCGGGCGCGCCGAAGGAATGGCCGAAAAGGGCGGCGAAGAATCCGCCGCCGTTCGGTGGCGAAGGCGGCGGCGGAACGTAGCTCATCTGCGCCGGCTGCGATGACGTGAAAAGCCCGCGTTGCGGAATATAGGCCTGCGCGGGCGCTGCGGCCGGCGCAGGAGGCGCGACAGGCGCAGCTTGCTGTTGCCCGGCATACATCTGCTGAGGTGGCGCATAGGAAGAGAAAATATTCTGAATGGAATCGGCATAGGCCGAGCCGGACAGAGCGCTCAGCGCGAGCGCGGACATGCAGATACGCCGCATTTGGGTGACCCGTTACTCAGTTGCACATCGAGCGGCTGGCGCATCGGCGATTCAACTTCGCCACGGCGCACGCCCCTCATGCGACGAGTACAAGCTGAAAACTCGACCTTTAGGTTAATAAATTGCGGCGGTGATTTATTTGCCCTTTGTTCATCTAGTTACAGTTGATTTTCGGTGAATGCGGCTGCGGTTTGGTTAATCAATCATTCTTCCCGCAGACGCCGCGCCATTGCTTGCGGAGCGCCGTGAACGCGCTGTTAAGCCGCCGAATTCTAAGCTCGGCCAATCGGCTGCTTCAGTCGGTCAAGCTATTCGGTCGGTCAAACTATGGCGGCGCCGCGCAAAATTTTCCGCATCGAAGAGACGCAAGCTGTGCGGCTTTTGGCCGAGGGCGCCGAAGCCGCGCAGCGCCACACCGAGATCATGCAGGCGTTCGACGCGCTGCGCGCGGCCTTGGCCGCGCCTGCTGCAGCAGCCGCGAACCCCGCGCTATCGGGCGAGGCCACGGGCCGGCTCGCCAGCGAGCTCAATCTCATCGCCAACCGGCTTGCCGACAGCGAAAACGGCAACGGCGCCGAAACCGTGCCGCTGTCGCGCATTGCCGGCGAGCTTCTCGCCGTCACCTCCGGCACCGAGCAGGCGACGCAAAAAATTCTCGCCGCCGCCGAGCAGATCGATCAGCTCGCCGACAATCTTTCGGCCGCGCTCACTGGCAGGATCGAACAAGGCCCGGCGCAGGACATTCGCGATCTCGTCATCCGCATTTTCGAGGCCTGCAATTTCCAAGACCTGATCGGCCAGCGCATCAACAAAGTGATGTCGACGATGAAATTCGTCGAGGAGCACATCACCGGCGTGCTCGACGAGATCAAAAACATGTCGTCACGGTCGTCGGCCGAAGGCGCGCAATATCTGCACGGCCCGCGGCTCGACGGCGACAGCGGCCACGCCTCACAGGTCGATATCGACGCGATATTTGATACCTGAGCGGCCCGGTTCCGCGTCATTGCGAGGATTGCTTCGCTGCGCTCGCAATGACGATGGCGAGAACTACTGCGGTCGCGGCGGAGGCGGCGGTGCCGCGGGCCGCGGCCTGGCGCCGGCGCGCGCCACGCCTTCCGGCGCGCAACGCACATAGACGCCGGTGCCGTAGCGTCCGGCCACTTCCGGATCCATCCATTTCAGCACCATGGTGCGGCCGTCGAACGAGACGATCTCTCGGTCCTGCGGGCCGCCGGCATCGCCGGGCGGGCCGATATAGTTCTTGCCGCTGGCCGAGCCCTTGAGCTGCAGTTCCTGCAACTGCGCGCTGTCGGCGAGATACATCATCACGCCGCCATTGGGGCCGCGGGTGATCTCGACCGGCTGGCCGCATTGGCCGCGCGCGGCGGCCGTGGTGCGCGCCAGATCTTCGTCCTTGTGGAAGGCGCCGTAACCCCAGCGGCCGACGATCTCCTCCGGCCGGTATTGCGAGGGAATCGCCGGCTGCGTCATCGGCGGGGCCGCGGCTTCCGGCGGCGGCGCCGTGTTTGTGGTGCAGGCGGAGAGCGCCAGCGCGGCAACAGCGGCAACGGCCAAAGCTGAATGTAAGGCCAAACGCATGGACAACGCGCTCATGACGGGTCTCCCCCAAACCTGGCCCAACCGGGCAAAACCGAGAAACGGCGAGCAAACAGGCGTACCAAGACCGGACCCCAGTCCCGCACGGAATCTAGCGCTTCGATCTTTAGACTTTGTTTCAAGCCGTAGCACCCCATCCCAACAGTCAGCAAAGATTACGCTCCGGTCTTGGCCGCTGCGCCGCCATTGCGGCGCCCAGCTCCGTTCCGGCGCAAGGCCGCAGCGGACCTCGTCACAGCAGTCGCATTCGGCCGCGGATCAATGAGCGGCGCCGATTTGTGAATGCTGAGCAGGCGCATCGCCTCCGGATCGCCGAAGAAATCGCTGTCGGCGCAGAGTCCCGCGGCATGAATGCCGGCGATGGCGCAGATATCGTCCATCTCGTTGGCGTCGCCGGTGACGCCGATCGCGGCAATCACCTCACCGTCCTTGGCGCGGATCAATTGTCCGCCGCCTTCGAGAAACAACGGATAGTCGGCGAGGTTCTCGATCGACTGCATGAACAGCGGCTTTTCATTGGCCTTGTGCAGCACAAGCTTCGACGGCCGTCCCAGCGCCAGCGAGGCATAGGCTTTGCCATAGCAGACCTCAAAGCGCAGCATCGAGGCATGATCCTGCTTCTGAAACGCCTTCACCCGGCCGCCGGCATCGAGGACGATGGCGCTCATCGGACGGCATTTATGTTTCTTGGCGGCGGCGAAGGCTGCAGCAATGATGGTATTGGCCTCGGCGAGGCTGAGCGCACGCATTTATAGTTTCCCCGTTTCAGATTTTGGCCGGCATCCGGCCTAGTCAGAGAATAGCAGTATCAGCCCCTCAGAGGCGATGAGGAACTGACCAATAACCCAGCGACAAAAGCGGATGGAAGCCGTCACTCGTCGGCATTTATGCCGCCGCACCTTGACTTCGCATCGCTGACATCTTATTTCCGCAACGCTTGGCTGGCACTCGCCGTTAATGAGTGCTAAGTTACTGGCAAATAACAGATTTTTTCCAACGCCAAAGCCGCCTTAGATGAAGTCGGGAGCGGCAATGAGGGTAATCATGGCGAAACTGAAATTCCGGCCGCTGCATGATCGCGTGGTCGTCAAGCGCATCGACGCCGAGGAGAAGTCCAAGGGGGGCATCATCATTCCCGATACCGCCAAGGAGAAGCCGCAAGAAGGCGAAGTTGTCGCAGTCGGTCCGGGCGGACGCGACGAGAGCGGCAAGCTGATCACGATCGACGTCAAGGCCGGCGACCGCGTGCTGTTCGGCAAGTGGTCGGGCACCGAAGTGAAGCTCGATGGTGAAGAACTCCTCATCATGAAGGAGTCCGACATCATGGGCGTGATCGCCTGATTAGTTCCGTCACCCTGAAGCGTCCGCGCGAAGCGCGGACCTTGAAGGGCGACGGCCTGTAATTTCTCGGCCGGCATCCTTCGAGGCTCGCTTCGCTCGCACCTCGGAATGACGGTTCAAACTCAGAATCCCCAGGAGAGTGACAACATGGCTGCGAAAGACGTGAAATTTTCCGGCGACGCTCGCGACCGCATGCTGCGCGGTGTCGAGACGCTGGCCAATGCGGTGAAAGTGACGCTCGGTCCCAAGGGCCGCAACGTCGTCATCGACAAGAGCTTCGGCGCCCCGCGCATCACCAAGGACGGCGTGACCGTCGCCAAGGAGATCGAGCTCGAAGACAAGTTCGAGAACATGGGCGCACAGATGGTCCGCGAGGTCGCCTCGAAGACCAATGACATCGCCGGCGACGGCACCACGACCGCGACGGTGCTCGCCGCCGCGATCGTGAAAGAAGGCGCCAAGGCGGTGGCCGCGGGCATGAACCCGATGGACCTCAAGCGCGGCATCGACCTCGCGGTTTTGGCCGTGGTCGAGGACATCCAGAAGCGCGCCAAGAAGGTCAGCTCGTCGTCCGAGGTCGCCCAGGTCGGCACCATTTCGTCGAACGGCGACAAGGACGTCGGCAAGATGATCGCGCAGGCGATGCAGAAGGTCGGCAACGAGGGCGTCATCACCGTCGAGGAAGCCAAGGCGCTCGATACTGAAGTCGAGATCGTCGAAGGCATGCAGTTCGACCGCGGCTATCTCTCGCCGTACTTCATCACCAATGCCGAGAAGATGGTGGCCGAGCTCGAGGACGCTTACGTGTTGCTGCACGAGAAGAAGCTGTCGCAGCTCCAGGCCATGCTGCCGGTGCTCGAAGCTGTGGTGCAGTCGGGCAAGCCGCTTCTCATCATTGCCGAGGATATCGAGGGCGAGGCGCTCGCCACCCTCGTGGTCAACAAGCTGCGCGGCGGCCTGAAGGTCGCGGCGGTGAAGGCGCCGGGCTTCGGCGATCGCCGCAAGGCCATGCTGGAGGACATCGCCATCCTCACCGGCGGTCAGCTCATTGCCGAAGACCTCGGCATCAAGCTTGAGACCGTGACGCCGGCCATGCTCGGCCGCGCCAAGAAGGTCTTGATCGAGAAGGAAAAGACCACGATCGTCGACGGCGCCGGCAAGAAGAAGGACATCGAAGCCCGCGTCAACCAGATCAAAGCGCAGATCGAGGAGACCACATCGGACTACGACCGCGAGAAGCTGCAAGAGCGCCTTGCCAAGCTCGCCGGCGGCGTCGCGGTCATCCGCGTCGGCGGCGCGACCGAGATCGAGGTGAAGGAGAAGAAGGATCGCGTCGAAGACGCGCTCAACGCCACCCGCGCTGCGGTCGAGGAAGGCATCGTGCCGGGCGGCGGGATTGCTCTGCTGCGCGCCAAGAAGGCGGTCGGCAAGCTCTCCAACAGCAATGCCGACGTGCAGACCGGCATCAATATCGTGCTCAAGGCCATCGAAGCGCCGGCGCGCCAGATCGCCGAGAATGCCGGCGTCGAAGGCTCGATCGTCGTCAACAAGATCCTCGAGAACAAGTCGGAGACGTTCGGCTTCGACGCGCAGAACGAGGACTATGTCGACATGCTCGACAAGGGCATCGTCGATCCGGCCAAGGTCGTGCGTGCGGCGCTGCAGGATGCGGCGTCGGTCGCCGGCCTTCTGGTCACGACCGAAGCCATGGTCGCCGAACTGCCGAAGGACAAGCCGGCGATGCCGGCGATGCCGGGCGGCGGCGGCATGGGCGGGATGGATTTCTAAGTCCAGGCGTCAAATTTTCTACACGGTAAGTCTCAAAGGGCGCGGCGCAATCCGCGCCCTTTTTGTTTGGCGCGTCGCTATCCTCGAGAGCCATCATGCCCGCGCAACCCGTCCAGCACCATCGCAAACTTCGTTCGCAAGTTACGGATGCCCCGCCCGACATCGGGCTTTGTGCCGTGAATCCACGTACGGATCTCGGCGAGATAGACCTTGTAAATCAGATTTCCGGCAACAGCCGCGCTGCCTTTGAATTTCAGTTCGCCGCGCTCCTGGCCCTGCGCAATGATCTCGCCGTGCCAGCTTTCGATGCGATGCATGCGCGCCCGATAGCGGTCGCACTGCTCGCCGAAATCCTCCGACTCCGGCTCGTAGAATGTCATCTCGCGGAACGCATGACGGCCTAGCGTGAGATTGTCGGCGAAATAGTAGTACCAGGGCCGCGCCAAGGCGCAGAGCCGATCAAGCACCGGCTTGTCGCCGGGCACATCGCGCCGCGCGGCCTCGGCCACCGGATCGAGCTCGTCGTTGATCACCAGAAACAACAGATCGCGCTTGTCGCGCGCATAGACGAAGATCGTGCCGATCGAGACATGCGCGCGGCGTGCAATCTCGCGCGTCGTCGCCGCATCGTAACCGACGTCGCCGAATACGGCCTTGGCCGCTTCCTTGATGCGGCGCTGCCGTTCGCTCTTGCCCTGCTCGCGCAGGCCGGCCTTGCGCTCCGGCCGCGGCGGCGCATCGGTTCCGGGTGAATATTCGATCGGCATGTTGACCAGCCTCTGCCTGGGGCCGTCCGGGCACCCGGTTGACAGCATATCCTAAAAACTCATAACGTGCTCAAAAATAAGCATGCTCAATCTCGGGCTGAAGCCCGGGTTTTGGGCTGGAAACGCAGTCGAGTTTGTAGCCAGGAGGGCATCCATGATCCGCGCACGCCGGCTCGCCCACGCCACGTTCGAGACCCCCGATGTCGAGCGTCAGATCGCCTATCACACCGATATTCTCGGCCTGACTTTGGTCGAGCGCGACAGCGAAGCCGCCTATCTGGCCTCGACGCTCGACCATCATTCGGTGCTGATCACGCACGGCGCCGCTGCCGCCTGCCGCCGCCTCGCCTTCCAGATCGGCACCAATGACGATCTCGGCGAACTCGAGCATCAATTGTCCGCGCTCGGCGTCGTCTCGCAGCGGCGCAGCGGTCCGTTCCCCTCGGTGCGCGAGTGCCTGTCGTTCGCCGATCCAAAGGGCACCGGCATTGATGTCTTCACGCAATACGAAGCGGCGCGGCAGGACTTCAAGAACACGGGTATCGTGCCCAACAAGCTCGGCCACGTCGCCTTCACCGTGCGCGACATCAAGGCGATGGTCGAGTTCTACACCAAGGCGCTCGGCTTCCGCATTTCCGACTGGATGGGCGACTTCTTCGTCTTCATGCGCTGCGGGCCGGACCATCACACCGTAAATTTCGTGCAGGCGCAGTCCGACAAGCTCCACCACATCGCCTTCGAGCTGAAGGACTGGGCGCATGTGGAGGCGGCCTGCGACTTCCTCTCGCGCCGCGACATCCGTCTGGAATGGGGCCCGGGCCGCCACGGCATCGGCCACAACATCTTCACCTATCACCGTAACCCGGATAATCAGATCACCGAACTGTTCACCCAGCTCGATCAGATGCTCGACGAGGACCTTGGCTACTTCGAGCCGCGGCCATGGCATCGCGACCGGCCGCAGCGCCCGAAAGTGTGGACGCCCGGCCCCAACGCCGCGAATTACTGGGGAGCGCCACCGCCGCCCGGCTTTCTCGATTAACGACTGACAGTTTTGCGTGAGGTGAGCATGGCGACACAACCGCATGCCGAAGCTCCGGCAACAGCCGAAGAGCTGATGGCGAAGATGCTGAAAAAGCGTCTCTATGCCGTGATCTGGAAAAGCTTTGGCAAGCCGGATCTGATCAAACGGCATCTCGCCCAGCACCTCCAATTCATGATCGGACTGGAAAAGCGCGGCGCGCTGTTCGCCTCGGGTCCATTCAAGCCGGGCGACGGCGCGCAGATCGGCGACGGGCTTACCGTCCTGCGCGCGGTGTCGCTCGACGAGGCGAAAGTCTTCGCCAACAGCGATCCCTTCGTGATCGCCGGCGCGCGGACTTACGACATCCGCGAATGGACCGTGATGGAAGGCAACATCGGGATCACGGTGAATTTTTCCGACGGCAGCACCAAGATTGACTAGGATTTGGATCGACTGACAACTGGATCGACCGCGATGACGATCAACAATATCGGCGTGATCGGGCTTGGCCGCATGGCGATGCCGATTGCGCTTCTTCTGCTCAAGGGCGGCGCGCGCGTGCCGGGCTATCGCCGGAGTTCCATGGCGGATTTCGAAGCGGCCGGCGGCATCGCCAAAGCGTCCGCCGCCGAGGTCGCCGCCGACAGCGACTTCGTCATTTCCTGCCTGCCATCGCCGCAGGCCCTGGACGACGTCGTCAGCGGGCCGCGCGGTCTGATCCACAGCGTGCGCCCGGGCCAGATCGTGCTCGAACTGGGCACCTATTCCTTCGCAGAGAAGGAACGCCAGCGCGTCACGCTTGCCGCAAAAGGCGCGATCTTTATCGACGGTGAAATTTCGGGAACGCCCGGCATGGTGGCTGAGCGGAAATCGTCCGTGTTCATCGCCGGCGATGCGCAAGCCTGCAAGACCGCCGCCGAGGTGGTGAAAGGTTTTTCCGACACCTGCACCTATTTCGGCAAATTCGGCGCGGCGATTCAGGTCAAGCTGATCGCCAATCTTCTGGTGACGCTCAACATTGCCGCCAGTGCCGAAGCCATGGCGCTCGCGCTCAAGACCGGGATCGACCCTCAGCTCCTGATCAATGCGGTCGGCTCCGGCGCCGGCAGTTCACGGCAATTCGTCATCCGCGCGCCGTGGATGGCCGAACGCAACTTCCTGCCCGCGCAAGGTCCGGTCACGACGCTGGCGCACTACTTCGAGCCGATCCGCGAGATGGCCGCGCAATTGAATGTGGCGACGCCGATGCTCGACCGCGCCATCGGCCTCTACGAACAGGCGTTGGCCGACGGCCACGGTGCGCAGGACGTCGCCTGCCTGGTCGACGTGATCGGCGCTCTGCCACGAGGACGTCACTGACGGCCGATAGGATTGCCAACTTCGCGCCGGGTTCGCAGACCTGTGGCGACGACCGGCCGCACAATATCGTATACAGAGGGAAAGCCATCCAGCGAGCGGCGTCACATCGCCGCGATGGGCCTCGTACTCTGCCGAGATCCCAATTCGTCCAGCGGACAATCAGGTGGTCGCCGCGTCGATGCATGAACCCGCACGCATATGCGCCGTGAGAAAGATGCCGCGCGGCTCTCCGGCGAAAGAAGGAGGAGATCGATGAAATGAGGCTAATTCGTCATCAGATGAAAGCGCAGCGGCGTCGCACCGGTGAGCTCGATCACCTCGCCGCTCCTGCGCCAGCCGGTCACTTGCGTCAGCGCCGACAGAAGATCGGCATCGCGGGCCTGGCGGTCCGGATCGCATTGCGCCGGCTGCGCGCTCCCCGGAACGATGGTGATGGCGGAATTATCGACGGTGGCCTGCGCTTTCAGGCTGGCGCACCACAGATCAATCGAGGCGGTGCCGTCGTCCTCGATCTCGATCATCGGCACGCGCCTCGAGCCAGGCATCGGCGCGGCGTCGAGCATCAGTTCGCTGCCGAACGGAAACGGCTGGCTGGCCTGCGCCAGCCGGGACGGCGAGATCAAGGACGCAAATGCGGCCAGGACGAAGGCGCAAGCGAAACCGCGGCGAAGCCAGAGCCGAAGCATCGACGACTCACTCATGTCACGTCACGCAATGTTGGAGGCGATGAAGGAAGGATTCGCAGCCGGCCGGCCGCGCGGGCATGGTCTAAAGCACGTGCGGGCAAAAGTCAGCGGGGCTATGCGTCAATTTTGCGGTGGCCGAAGGACGCGCTGATGTGCAATGAGCACGGCGAGCACGGATCTGGGTGGCGCGTCAGCCGGCCCGTGGAGTCTTGCCGCGACCCGGTTGGGTCCCTCACCTGGACATCAAGAAACCGCGATTATCCGCCAGTTCTGGCCTAAACTGTCGTAATTTCACACTAATCCGGCTTAAGGCTGGCTCAGCAGGGTGGTGCTAGTCATCTGCCACCCCAGCCAGGCTCATGATAGTTCGGTGATATTCAAGCCGTATTGGCGGCGAACGGTTTGGGTTCCTGATCACTTTGGGTCGCGCCGCGTCGTTCGCGTCGCCCCGGCAAACTCTTCGGAGGTCTTCCTTTGCAACGACTTCTCGCGTCGCTGGCCGCAATTTGGCGGCTCTCCATTCCCTATTTTCGTTCCGAGGATCGCTGGCCCGGCCGCATTCTGCTCGGCACCGTGATCGGCTTCGAACTGGCGGCGGTCGCCATCACGGTCATTCTGAACTACTGGTACAAGGATTTCTACGACGCCCTGCAAGCCCACAACTGGAACCGTTTCTGGTGGAACATCTTTCTCTTCTGCATCTACGCCGGCATTCTGACCATCATCAAGGTCTACCAAAACTACCTTAATCTCTGGCTGCAGATCCGCTGGCGACGTTTCATGACGCAGACTTATCTGCGGCAATGGCTCAACACCGCCAATCACTATCGCATGCAGCTCCTCGGCGACGCCGCCGACAACCCTGACCAGCGTATCGCAGACGACTTGCAGCTATTTGTCGGAAGCACGTTGGCCATCGGAATTGGGCTCTTGAGCTCCGTCGTGACGTTGTGCTCCTTCGTCGTCATTTTATGGAATTTGTCTGAAGCGGCGCCCTTGCATGTCTTCGGTATCAATGTCGCCATTCCCGGTTACCTCGTCTGGGCGGCGCTGGTCTATGCGATCGCCGGCACATGGCTGACCCACCTGATCGGCCGGCCGCTGATCCCGCTCAACTTCCAGCAACAGCGCTATGAAGCGGATTTCCGCTTCAACCTGGTGCGCACGCGCGAGAATGCGGAACAGATTGCGGCGCTGCATGGCGAAGCGGCCGAACGCGATGGCCATGCCGGCCGCTTCGGCCGGATCATCCGGAATTGGATCGCGATCATGCAGCGGCAGAAAAAGGTCCAGTTCTTCACACAGAGCTTCGGTCAGGCCGCGGTGATCTTTCCGTTCTTAATGGCGGGGCCGGCCTATTTGGCCGGTATCACCCAGCTCGGCGACCTGATGCAAACGGCAACGGCGTTCGACAAGGTGCAGACGGCGCTGACTTATTTTGTCACGGCGTATCTGGACATCGCGCAATATCAAGCCGTCATACAACGTCTGGTCGGCTTCGAAGAGGCGATTGTTGCCGGCCGCAATGCGGCGCTGCAACAGCCAGCCGTGGAGGTCCTGCCGCACGCGAGCGCCGACGGCATCGCCATCGACGAGCTCAATGTGCGGCTGCCCAATCGCGAGCCGCTGATCGACGCCGACCGCATCGCCTTGGCGCCGGGCGAGCGCGTCTTGATGACCGGTCCGTCAGGCGCTGGAAAGTCGACCCTGTTCCGCGCCGTGGCGGGCATCTGGCCGTTCGGCACCGGGCGCGTTTCGGTGCCGGAGGATGCCAAGATCCTGCTGTTGCCGCAGCGGCCCTATTTCCCGGTCGCAAGTCTCGCTACCGCCGTCAGCTATCCGGCCAAAGTCGGCACCTACGCGGCGGCGCGGATCGCCGAGGTGATCACGGCGGTCGGCCTGCCGGAATGGAGCAACCGGCTCGACGAGGAAGCCCATTGGAACCGCATGCTGTCGATCGGGGAACAGCAGCGGCTAGCAATTGCGCGCGCACTGCTCCAGGAGCCGGATTATCTCCTGCTCGACGAGGCGACGGCATCGCTTGATGAAGCCGCGGAGGCCGAGCTCTACCGGCTGCTGCAGGCGCGGCTTAAGGGCACGACCATCGTCTCGATCGGCCATCGCTCGACGCTTGGCGCTTTTCACGGCCGCCGCATCGAAGTGGTGACAGGGGATGCAGCCTCGCAGCTGCGTGAAGTCCCGCTCGCTTCCGCGGCGGAGTGAAACGCCGGACATCGCGTGGCCGGGCGCAAACAGCGGCAGTCCGGGCAAAGGAAAAGGCCGGCAGCGTCTCCGCTGCCGGCCTTGATGATCAATTGAGAAGCCGAGACTTTACTTGATGCCCGACAGGTTGGTCGCGAACGAGAGCTTGGCGATGTAAGCGGCGCCGCACCAGTTCGAGCCCAGGCCGGTCGGGTTCTGCGTCGAGATATTGCCCGCCGAGAAGCTCGTATTCGAGGCGCTGGTGAAGACGCTGCACTGGCTCTTGCTCAGATCGGTGTCGTAGTAGCGCAGATCGAGCGTGAACGCCTTGTAGGTGAAGCCGAGGCCGGCGTCCCAATTCCAGTAGCTCGTATACTTCACGCCGGCGAAGTACGGGCTGCCGACCACGCCGGTGCCGTAGAAGTTGTTGCTGGTGCCGAGACCCCAGTAACCGACGTCACCGGAAATATAGCCGCCAATGCCGGAGCTGCCCCACCACGAGCTCGGCTCGGTGAAGGTGACGTTGCCGGTCACGTAGTTGCCCGGAGCGCCAGTCCCCGACACGTTCGGCGAGTAGTAGTACTGCGCGCCGGCGGCCCATTGGTCGCTGAAGGTGTAAGTCGCCTTGGCATAAAACTCGTAGAAGCTTACGTTGGACACCGCAACGTTGCCGCCGAGCGGCTGCAGGTTCTTGTTGGCCACCGTCGCGCCCGCCGGCGCCGTGCAGGTGGCAACCGGCGACGTACCCGGCGCATTACCGAAGCAGTTGCCGCCCGGATACCAGTAGTACCAAACGCCGAAATCAAGAGCGAGCTTGTCGAAGGTCGGGCGGATACCGCCGTAGAAGTCGATCTCGGCTGCGGCATTGTTGGGGAAGTCGATGCTCTCGCCCGAGATGCCGACATAGCCCTGCCAGTTCGAATTGAAATTGTAGCGCGGCTCGAAGCCAGCCTGCGCCGACGGATGATGCGCCGACTGGGTGATGCCGCGGAAGTTATAGTCCGTCATCAAAGCCGCGGTGATGGCGACGTCCCAGGGTGACGGCGGGGGCGGCGGCGCCGGCGGGGCCTTGGTCGCCATATCGGCGGCCATCGCAGACGTCGTGGCCAAGCCTGCCACTAGAACCATCGATAAAGCGACTCTCTTCATAATCTGCCCCTTTGCTTCTGCCCGCCTTCGGCCCCCCGGGAACCGCCGACAGAACCCAACCCCCGCAACGCCTTTGTTCGCGGCTTGTTGGAACAATTTTCAATTTCTAGGGCTGACAGCCAAGTCTAAAACGAAAGCAACTGATTACTTTTTAGTCTTTCATTGGAAAACTTCATAATTTGTTAGCCACTGTTGCAGCTGCGCTACACTTTTGGCGGCGCTTTATCAGTTTTGTCGCCGCCTGCGGCGCAAACGGATTTCAAAACCGGCCGGCTGACCCGGCGCCATTGCCCGCTCGCAGGCCAGTGCCTACGTAATTTTTGGGATTTTTGGGTTGGCCAACCGAATCTGTGCGCGGCAAGGCGGAGGATAACGATGCAGGCGACTGTCGACGGCCGAGTCGTGGCGCAAAGCGACGACGTCATTGAATGCAAGGGATATCGATATTTTCCGCGCGAGGGCGTGCGCTTGGATTGGCTCGAAAAAGTCGCGAAAACCGCCGACGATCTGGCCTGCCCGCACGGCGTGCAGTTCTATGACGTCGTCGTCGGGGGCACGCGGCATGCGCGCGCGGCATGGTCCTACGAGGCGCCGCGGCCGGAGATGGCACAGGTCGGCGGACGATTCGGCTTCTGGCAGGACGTCGAAGTGAAATAGGCATCGGTCCAGGGGCTCAGCCGCCGCGCTGATTGCGAAAAGCAAAAAGCCGGAGAGGCTATTCCCTCCCCGGCTTTGCTTTGGTTCAGGCTGGCTTTTGGATCAGGCCGCCGCCGCCTTCTTGCGATTGGCCTCGAGCCGCGCATCGACCAGCGCCACTTGGGCATCGATCGCCGCATTGCTCATGCCCTTTTGCCTGGCGATGAGCTGCACGAGCTTGTCGGCGCGTTCGATATAGGGCGCGCCGTTTTGCAGCGCGCGCGCCGCCGAAGCCGGCCGGGTCAACGACTGGGCCGCCGCCGCGTATTTCTCGAACGGCACCAGATCCGAGGGATTGGCGCCGAGTTTGACGCACAAATCGAACACGAAATTATAGACCGCGCGCGAGGTTTCGATGTCGCTGTGCACCGCCTCTTGCGCCGTGCGCATGCCGTCCTTGGTCACGCAGCGATAATTGCCGGCAAGCAGCATGGCCCATTTGGCGAGCGGCACGAAGATCGAGTCGTAGACCTTCAGCTTTACCGGCAGTTCGATCTTGCCCTCGGGCGTGTCGAAACGCGCGGCGTCGACGTCCTTTTCCAGCTGGCGAAGAATCGCAGCGTCCTTGTCGTCGTCGAATCTGGCGCATTTGAAATTGGTCGGCAGCGTCACCAGAAGGAAATTCGCCTTCTGGTCCAGCGGACGGATCGCCTGCGGGTCCGGGCTGTTGAGAGTGATCTTCTTGGGGTCGAAACTGTCCCACACCGTCGGATCGGTATAAGCGGGCCTGAGCGCCTCGTAGTCGAGGCCGGGGATGCGCTGGATATAGGGCAGCGGCGGCATGTTCATGATCGACATGCACGGCACCCGCGACTTCGCCACCGCGTCGAGCAGTTCGCGCACGCCGGGCGAGCGATATTGCGGCTCCTGCATGCACAGGCCGACGAGATCGTATTTCTTCGGGTCGACGCCGGCGGCAGGCCCGGCCGTCACCTTGCCGGGAAGCTTGCTCGATTCAAGCAGGACGGGATCCTTGCGGCCGCGGATCGGCAGCTGAACCTTGAAGCCTTCGGCATTGATCAGATCGGCCTCGGCAGGCAGGCAAACCAGATGGATCGAGTGGCCGCCGAACAACAGTTTCGACGCGAGCAGCGAACCGTAGGACGCGCCCATCAACAGAATATTGTAGTTCGCCATGATACTTCTCCTCGCCAACGCAACGGTGACGGCAAAAGGGCCGGTCAACCGGCCCGCTCAAACGATCTTGGACCGGCTGCATGTCGGCCGCCGATCCGTGTCCGATATCAGTCTCGAACCAATGCTATTGGGCCCGTAGAGCCGATGCAATGCGGCTCGGCGGCCGCAGGCGCCGAGCCGTCAAGACGCAGCTGTCTAGCCGCCGCCATCCACAGTCCCTGGATCCGAGCTTGGCGGGGTCCAGGCCACCGGCGCGGGCGCCGGTTCCGGCATTGCTGCGGGCGCGGGCGCAGCCTTCTTGGGCGCCGCCCTCCTCACCGCCTTCTTCACCGCCTTCTTGGCCGGCTTCTTCGCGACCTTTTTCGCCGTCTTCTTCTTCGCCGACGCCTTCAGGGTCTTTTTCTTTTTGGCCGGTGCGGCCTTCTTTTTCTTCCCGGATTTCTTCTTCGCTTTGGACTTCTTCGCCATGATCGACCTCCCGATCGCTGCTACCGATCCTAAATACCCTGCGCCCCCACAGCGCGACCATTCAGCACGGCCATAGGGCGACCGATATTGTGGCACGACGCTGACCGAGAGTTCGCTCAGCCTGCCGCCGTGGCCGGGTGCGTCGCCGCGCGCGGCGGCTGGGCCCCAAGCCTGCGCGGGCATCGCCCTCCTGTCGCCCAATCGATCAGCTCGATCGTGTGAACGACGGGAACCGCAGTGCCTGCGGCGATCTGCGTGATGCAACCAAGATTTCCAGCCGCGATCACATCAGGTCGCACTCTTTCGATAGTCCTGACTTTAAGATCGCGCAACCTTCTTGCGATGTCGGCCTGCAAAATATTGTAGGTGCCTGCCGACCCGCAACACAGGTGACCGTCAGGAATATCGCGAACAACAAAGCCGAGACGCGCGAGCAATTCTTTCGGCTGCCGCGTCACCCGCTGTCCATGCTGCAGCGAGCAGGCCGCGTGATAGGCGACTACGAGACCCTCCGGGTGGGGCGCTTCGCCGTCGGTCCGATTCGCTGCGGCATCACGCAGCAGCGGCAGGGTTACCAGATATTCGGTGATGTCCTTGGTCATCGCCGCGACGCGCGCCGCGCGTTCGGCATAGGCCTTATCGTTGCGCAGCATGAAGCCATAGTCCTTCACCGTCGTGCCGCAACCCGAGGCGGTCATGACGATGGCGTCGAGGCCATCGATCGCCAGAAACGCGTCGATGGCGGCGCGCGCCTGGGCCAGCGCCTCGTCCTCGCGCCCCATGTGATGGACCAGCGAGCCGCAGCAGCCGAGCCCCGCGGGGACGACGACTTCGATGCCCTGCCGTGTGAGAACGGCAATGGCGGCCGCATTGATGTCCGGCTCAAGGAGGTCGTTGACGCAGCCGGCGAGCAGCGCGACACGGGCTCGCCGCAAGCCTCGATGTGCGGCTGCGGCGGGAAAAGTCTGCGGCGCGAGCGGCCGGCCGGGCCGCCGCCAGGGCGCAAGCCGGAGCATCGCCGCAAGCCGCTTCAGTCCCAGCACGGCCATTGCGGGGGCCAACGGCTTGGCCAAGAGCGAAGCCCACAGCGCGAGCCGGAAGCGTTCCGGATAGGGCATCAGCTTCGCCAGCATCCCGCGCACCAGGAGGTCGCGCAGCGGCCGCCGATAGGTCCGCTGGATATGGGCGCGGGCATGGTCGACCAGGTGCATGTAATGCACGCCCGACGGACAGGTCGTCATGCAGGCCAGGCACGACAGGCAGCGGTCGACGTGCCGGGTGACCTCTGCCGTCGCCGGCTGGTTCCGCTCCAGCATGTCTTTGATCAGGTAGATCCGGCCGCGCGGTGAATCGAGCTCATTGCCGTCGAGCACATAGGTCGGGCAGGTCGCCGTGCAGAAGCCGCAATGGACGCAGGCGCGGAGGATCTTTTCGGATTCCGCGACATCCGGGTCGGCCAGCTGTTGCAGGGTGAATGAGGTTTGCATGGTGATTGCTAAATACCCGCCCACATGCGGCCGGGATTGAGGACGCCTTGCGGATCGAAGCTTTTGCGGATGCGCTCGGTCAAGGCCGCAAGCGGCGCCGGTTCCGGCGTGAAAACGTCGATCGCCGCGCGCACCGCCGCCGGGGCGCGGATCAGTGTGGCATGACCGCCAGATTGGCCGCCGGCCGCCGCCAGCGTGGCGCGCACCAAGTCGGCATGTGCATCGTCCGCGGCGGGCAAGGCCGCCCAGACCAGTCCCCCCGCCCAATCGTACAGGATTTCGGCATCGGCCCTGCCCGCGAGCGCCCGGCCGACTCCAGGCCCTCGAACCGGTTCCGTCGAGATGCGCCAGAGGTCACGGCCGCCGGACGGACCAGCCGCCGCAAACGGCGTGACGTCGCGCACGCTGCGCCAGAAAGCGCGCGAGGCTGCCTCATCTAAAGCCGCCAGCGCGCCGAACGGCGCTACGATCTTTTCCAGTAGAGCCTTACGCTGGACAACCGACGGCGCTACCCCTTCAAGGCGGAAGGCGGTCACCGCCGTCCGTCCGGACGCGGTCTCGGCGATCCGTTCCGCGGCTTTCGCCGGCAAATGCGCGGCTGCGGAAACGTCGCCATAGGAGCTCATCGCCGCCGTCATGGCTTTGCCCGCCGCCGCATCGTCGAGGTTGAGCACGAGCACCGTGGCCTCGGTTTCCGCCCGCGGCAAAGTCTTGATGGTCACGTCGGTCATCACCGCGAGCGTGCCCCAGGAGCCGGCGATCACTTTGCAGAGATCATAGCCGGTGACGTTCTTGACCACCCGGCCGCCGGACTTGAACACCTCGCCCCGGCCGGATACCGCCGACACCCCGAGAAAATGGTCGCGCGCGGCGCCGGCCTTGATGCGGCGCGGGCCGCTGAGATTGGCGGCGAGCACGCCGCCAATGGTCGCTGCGCCCGCCGGCACCCCCAGCAACGGCCCGTAATCCATCGGCTCGAAGGCGAGCTCTTGGTTGCTTGCGGCAACTGACGACTCGATTTCGGCGAACGGCGTTGCCGCTTTGGCCGAGAGGACGAGTTCCTCCGGCTCGTACAGCGTGATGCCGGCGAGTTGCGACAGATCGAGCGTCGCGTCCCATTGCGCGGCACGGCCGATGGCCTGTTTGGTGCCACCGCCGACCACTTCAAGCGTCTTCTCCTCCGCCAGCGCCGCGCGAACGATGAATTCGACCTCGGTTGCGTCGCGTGGTTTGAGGCTCTCGGTCATCGGGCGGCGCCCTATTCGGCCGCGGCCGAGGCCGTGCCCGCGAAGGCGGGCATGATTTCGCGTGCAAAACGCCGCAACTGCGCGGCACCACCGGCAACCACCAGGAGCACATAGGCCACCCCTGCCCGCTGCAAATCCTCCAGCATGCCCGCGATCTCTTCCGGCGTGCCGTATAGCGCATTCTCCTCGGTACCGCCCTTCCTGCCGGCATAAGCGAGCACGTGAGAGCCGGATTGGGTGCGGCCGCCGCTGTCCGGCTTGCGCGATACGTCCACAGTGCGTTGCGTATAGGCGGCCTGGCGCACCAGCGCCGCCTGCTTGTCGGCCTCGTCCTTCGCCACATAAAGCTGCCGCGCCACGACCACCTGCGCAGGATCGAAGCTCAATCCGTGGGTCTTGCGTTCCTCCTTGTAGATGCCGATGCGCTCGCCCAGCGCCGCAGCGCTGGCATATTGATCCAGGATCAGGTTGAAGCCGCGTGCGGCGGCATGACGGATCGAAGCTTCACTGCCGGCGGCGACCCAGAACGGAGGATGCGGCTGCTGCGCCGGCGGCGGCTCGACGATGATGTCCTCGAAATGCCAGAAGCGGCCGTGATGCGAAAACCGCCGCCGCGTCGTGAAGGCGCGTTTCATCACCTCGACCGCCTCGTCGAAACGCGCCTGCGCCTGTTCCGGGGCGATCTGAAAGCCGCTGAACTCGCTGTGCCGGTAGCCCTTGCCGATGCCGAAATCGAAGCGGCCGCCGGATATCAAATCGAGCGTCGCCGCCTGCTCCGCCAGCAGCACCGGATTGTGCCACGGCAACACCATCACCGCCGAGCCGAGCCGCAGCACAGTCGTGCGCATGGCGAGCGCGGTCAGGAGCATCAGGGTCGCGGACACCTGGTTCCAGCCGGTGAAGTGATGCTCGACCAGAAAGCTCGACTTGAAGCCGAGCGCCTCGGCCTCGACGTTGAAGTCCAGATAGTCGCGGAAGCCCTGACCGGTCTCCGGACCGAATGCGTCGTTATTGGCTTGGGCGGAGCAGAACAGACCGAATTCCATAGGACGTGTTTCCCTGAACTTGCTCTTGTCGGCCTCTATGTGGATTGGCTGCGCCGGCTGATCAGAACCGCGGAAGATGCGGGTGCGCGACGCGGCCGGCATGGACATGCATGCGGCCGAGCTCGGCGCAGCGGTGCAAGGTCGGAAACACCTTGCCGGGATTAAGCAGGCTCTTGTCGTCGAAGGCGCATTTGAGCCGCTGCTGCTGATTGAGATCCTCCTCGGTGAACATGACCGGCATCAAGTCGCGCTTCTCGACGCCGACGCCATGTTCGCCGGTAAGCACGCCGCCGACCTCGACACAGAGCCGCAGAATGTCCGAGCCGAACTGCTCGGCACGGTCGAGCTCGCCCGGCTTGTTGGCGTCATAGAGGATCAAGGGATGCAGATTGCCGTCACCGGCATGAAACACATTGGCGACGCGCAATCGGTATTTCGCCGACAGCTCCTGCATGCGCTGCAGCACCAAGGGCAGCTTGGCGCGCGGAATGGTGCCGTCCATGCAGTAATAATCCGGCGAGATGCGCCCGACCGCCGGGAATGCGGCCTTGCGGCCGGCCCAGAACAGCAGCCGCTCCTCTTCGGAATTGGACAGGCGGCAGGTTACCGCGCGGCACTCCTTGGCGAGACCCTCGACGCGCGCGAGCAGATGGTCGACTTCATCGCGCGGCCCATCGAGCTCGACGATCAACAGTGCTTCGACATCGAGCGGATAGCCCGCGTGGACGAATTCCTCGGTCGCGGCGATCGCCGGCCGGTCCATCATTTCCATGCCGGCCGGAATGATGCCGGAGCCGATGATCTTGGCGACGCAGGCACCGGCGTCCTCCGAAGCGTTGAAGCCGATCAATGCCGCACGCGCCGTCTGCGGCTTCTTGAGGATGCGGACCGTGATTTCGGTGACAACGCCGAGGAGCCCCTCGGAGCCGGTGACGACGCCGAGCAGATCGTAGCCACCGGCATCGAAATGCTTGCCGCCGAGCCGCAAAATCTCGCCCGTCATCAGCACCAGTTCGCAGCCGAGCACGTTATTGGTGGTCATGCCGTATTTCAGGCAGTGCACGCCGCCGGAATTCTCCGCGATATTGCCGCCGATGGTGCAGGCGATCTGCGACGACGGATCGGGCGCGTAATAGAAGCCGGCCTCCTCGACCGCCTTCGACACCGCGAGATTGGTGACGCCCGGCTCGACCACGGCGACGCGGTTGTCGTAGTCGATCTCGCGGACGCGGTTGAATTTGGCCAGGCCGAGAAGGACGCCGTCGCCGAGCGGCAGCGCGCCGCCGGAAAGCGAGGTGCCGGCGCCGCGCGGCACGACTTTGATGCCTTCGGCGTGGCAATAGGCCAGCACCGCCGCAACCTGGGCGGTGGTTTCCGGCAGCACCACGACCATCGGCAATTGACGATAGGCGGTCAGCCCGTCGCTCTCGAACGGCCGCATGGCCTGTTCGGAGGCGATGACGCCCTCGCCGGGCACGATGCGCTTGAGCGCCGTAACGATCTCGCCGCGGCGTTTGAGCACCGCGCCGTCGAACAGCGGCATCATGATCGGCATTGCGGCCTCGTCCACGATCTCTTGATGGTCCAGTATAGCGGAAAAGCCGCAGCGATGAATGCGGGTATCGGCACTGAACCATCCCGCCCGCAGAGCCGTTGACAGGTCCGTCACGGCTCGCTTGAACGGATATGGGGACGAGCAAGGGGCCAGGGATAATCCGGATGACCAAGAGAGCGATGATTATGACGGCGATCACCGTAGGAGCGATCACCGTATCGGGGGGCATTGCGTCGGCGCAGGACGCGACGGCCGGCCAGCACCAGTTCAACAAGTGCCTGCCCTGCCACTCCATCGGCCCTGATGCCGAGAACAAGATCGGCCCGGAATTGGATGGGCTCGACGGCCGCCATTCCGGAAGCGTCCCGAACTACAACTATTCCGACGCCAATAAGAATTCCGGCATCGTCTGGGGCGAGGCGACTTTCAAGCAATACATCAAGAGTCCGGCTGCGATGGTGCCCGGCACCAAGATGACCTTCGCCGGCATCAAGAACGAACAGGAGGTCAACGATCTTTGGGCTTATGTGAAGCAGTTCGACGCCGACGGTAATATCAAGAAATAGACCCGGCGCCGCTTTTGATCTGCCTCAACGGGCGCCGCACCCGAAAATGGGATAAGCTGCGCGACACGCCTTCGACCGGGAGACATTTCATGATCAGGGATATTGTCGTCAATCTCAACGTCGCCAAAGGCGGCGGTCCCGTCGGCGACTACGCGGTTTCGATCGCCGACGCGCTGGAAGCGCATCTGGCCGGTGTCGTCTTCGTCTACGACCCGATCGTCCCGGTCTCGGTTACCGGCTATATCCCCGCCGAGGTCGTCGAGCGGCAGCAGGCCGATAACGAAGCCTCCGCCAAAACCGCCCTCGACCGCTTTGCGGAAGCGACCAGACGGGCCGCCCTCTCGGCCGAACCGCTGAGGATCAATGCGAGTCTCGCCGGCGCCGGTGAGCATTTCGCCCGCATCGCCCGGCGCTTCGATCTTGCCGTGGTCGGCCAGGCCGAGCCGGAGACGTCCTCGGTCGACGATATTATCGCGGAAACCACTTTGTTCGAATCCGGCCGGCCGATGATCGTCGTGCCCTATATCCAGAAAGGCCCGCTCAAGCTCGACAAGGTCATGGTGTGCTGGGACGGCAGCCGCCAGGCGGCGCGCGCGATCGGCGACGCCATGCCGCTTCTGGCCAAAGCGGGCAAGGTCGAGATCATCATCATCACCAACGAGCCGGGCAAGCAGGACGAGATCGAAGGCGTCGACATCGGCCAGCATCTGGCCCGCCATGGCCTGAAGATCGAGGTTGAACGCATCCCCGGCGGCGATGTCGACGTCGCCGACGCGCTGCTCTCGCATGCCGCCGACAGCGGCGCCGATTTCATGGTCATGGGCGGTTACGGCCATTCGCGGCTGCGCGAATTCGTGCTCGGCGGCGTGACGCATTCGATCTTCCAGTCGATGACCGTGCCGGTGCTGATGTCGCACTGATGCCGAAGTGCTGACGCCGCCTGAGCGCACGGCTCGGACCGCGCCATTGGCGCTGGAGGGCGAACCCGAGTAAGCTTGATCCGCACAAGATCGGCAAATATTCCGGGAAACGCCTCATGCCATTTACGCTGCATAACGCGCCGCAATCCACCTGCAGCCAGCGCGTCCGCTTCGTGCTCAATGCCAAGAAGATTCCGTTCGCCGAGATCAAGCTCGATCTGCTGGCCGGCGATCAGCTGAAGCCGGATTATCTTGCGCTCAATCCGAACGGCGTGGTGCCGACGCTCGACCACGACGGCGCCATCGTCACCGATTCTTCCGTCATCATCGAATATCTCGACGAGATCGCGCCGCAGCCGCACGAGTTCACGCCGCACGATCCGGTGCTGCGCGCCAAGATGCGTACGCTGATGCATTACATGGACGAGATGCCGGCGCCGGCCGTGCGCGTGCCGACCTTCAACCTCGCCTTCCTGCCGCGCTTTGCTGCCATGAGCGAGGAGGAATTTTTGGCCTTCGCCAATTCCAAGCCGTTGCGCCGCGAATTCATGCTGGCGATGGGCCGCAAGGGCTTTCCGCAGAAGGACATGGACGAGGCCTTGGCGCGGCTGCGGCGCACCTATGAGCGCATGGACGCCGAAATCGAAAAGAGCGGTGGCCCGTGGCTCCTTGGCAAGGACATCTCGCTCGCGGATGTCATGGTCATGCCGGCCATCGTACGCATGGCCGATCTTGGCCAAGACGGCGCATGGCAAGACCTGCCGCGCGTGACGCGGTGGTACGAGGCCATTCGCAGCCATCCCGCTTTCGCGCCGACGTATTATCCGGGCTCGCTGCTGACCGAGCGCTTCCCGCATTTGCGCAAGAGCGCGGCGTAAATTTTCATTTGCGCGTCCTTATTTGCGCATGTCCTTGTCGGAAAACCGGTGATCGGAAGACCGGTGCCACTTGTCCGGGGACAGGCGCTAGCCTGGCAGCGCGGTTTGCACCACCAGGCCGCGGGCGCGTGCATCGGCAACACCGAGTGCGCGCAACGCAATCAGCGTCAGCGACTGCACGACATCGCGCTCGTTGCTCGCGGCGCCCGGCGCAAGCGGGCCGACCAGTCCTTCAATCAGCAAACCGAGCAAGGCCGCCGCGGCCAGCGCGGAATCCTGCTCCGGCAACAGATTGCCGCCCGCGCTCGCCGCCGTAATGCGGGAGGCGAATTCGCCGGCAATCGCTTTGCGGAACATGAGCCGTTCAGCGTCGAGCTCGGCGTCGACCGGCTCGGCGATCGCGGCAAAGATGAGCCTGCGGTCGCGCAGCGCACGGACCGCGAACGTCGTAATCATCGCCGCCAGCGCCGAGAGCGGACCGGGCGCTACATCGGCGGCACGGCGCAGCGCCGCGATCTCACGCGCCGAAATCTCGGCCAAGAGCGCGGCGACCAGGTCGGTCTTGCCGGGAAAGTAACGGTAGACGGTGCCGGCGGCGATGCCGGCGCGTGCCGCGACCGGGGCAATCTGCACGGCCGCCATGCCGCCTTCGCGCGCAGACACGCCCGCCGCAGCGATGATCGCAGTGTGCCGGGCGGCAAGGCGGCGCGTAACGCTTTCAGTGCGGCGATAGGGCATCAAGCCATCATTGGGGCCATGCGAAAGGCAGAGGACGTTGGAATCGCGGCGCCACAATAAGTGAACCATAATTCAGCGCTCCCTGGCAATGCTGCGCTTCGTCGCAAAGATGCGTCTGGACATTCCGTCTCACGCACCGTTTTGCCCTTTGGGTCCGCGCATTCCTCTGGCATAGGGAAGCCAAGAAAAGTTGGGGGAGGAAGGAATGAGCCGGAAGTCCATTATCGCGGCCGCGCACAGCGTCGGCCTGGGACTGTGTTTGGGCTTGGCCGCGATCGTTGCGCCGGTGAGCGCCGCGCAGGCAGACGATTATCCCACGCATCCGATCATCATGATCGTTCCGCTCGCGCCGGGCGGCTCGACCGACGTGCTGGCGCGGATCACCGCGCAAGGCATGAGCAAGGAACTCGGCCAGCCGGTGGTGGTCGAGAACACCGGCGGCGCCGGCGGCACGATCGGCGTCACCAAAGCCGAGCGCTCGGCTCCGGACGGTTACACGATCCTGTTCGGCCAGTGGGGGACCAACATGGCCAACGGCGCGATCTATTCGCTCGACTTCAACCTGGTGAAGGATTTCGAGCCGATCGCGCTGGTTGCCACACAGCCGTTCATGATCGACGCGCGCAAATCCCTGCCGGCGAACAACCTGAAAGAACTGATCGCCTGGCTGAAGCGGAACGGCGACAAGACCACTGAAGGCAATTCGGGCGTCGGTTCGCCAAGCCATATCGCCGGCATTCTGTTGCAGCAGACGCTCGGCCTGAAATGGCAGATGGTGCCCTATCGCAGCGCCGGCTTGTCGATGCAGGATCTCGTGGCCGGCAATGTCGACATCGCGCTCGATGCGCCGGCGGTCGTGCTGCCGCAATTCAAGGCCGGCACGGTGAAGACCTTTGCCGCGGCCGCGCCCAAGCGCGTCGCGGTGATGCCTGACATTCCGACCACCGACGAAGCCGGCCTCCCGGGCTTCTATTTTTCATTCTGGCACGCAATGTGGGCGCCCAAGGGCACGCCGAAGGAGATCATCGCCAAGCTCAACAAGGCGGCGATTGCGGGCCTTGCCGATCCGGAGATTCACAAGCGCATGATCGACCTGGCGCAGGATATTTATCCGCCCGAGCAGCAGACGCCCGAAGCGCTGAAGGCTTTTCAGGAAGCTGAAATCGCCAAATGGTGGCCGGTCATCAAAGCGGCCGGCGTAAAGGCGGAATAAACGCCGCTATTGTTGTGACTTGGCGGGCTGATTCTGGTTCGCCTTCTTGGCGGCTTCGTGATGGCCGATGGCGCAGCCGGCCGCGGCGCCGAGCAGGCCGTGGTGGCCGGCGACATGACCGGCGACGCCGCCGACAACTGCGCCTTTGATGCAGCCTTTCGCATCGGCCGGTGCGGCCCCGATCGCAAATGACATGGCCGACACCAGCACCGACGCCGTCGCAATTCGGCTAACAAGCTCTTTCATTTTGCTCGGACTCCATTGTTGTTGTCTTAATCCGCCGTTTCCAACTTAGTTCCTCGAGCCAGCGAGCGCGGTAAGATCACATGCACGGGCATGGGACGGAGTGAGCGCATGGTCATCACGCGCCTTGCAGTTTTTTTCTGCCTGTTGTTTGCGGCGCCCGCGGCGTTTGCCGGCGACCCGCATCCGCCGCCGCTCAACATATCGTTCCTGGCGCCGCCCTCACCCATCGTGCAAAGCGGCCAGACGCGGCTGTTCTACGAAATGCTGATCACGAACTTCTCCAAGACCGGCTATGTGCTCGACACGATCGAGGCCAGAGCGGGCGATGTGCAGTCGAAAATCTCCGGCGCCGCGCTGTCGCCGTTGATCCTGCATTTGGGCGCTCCCGTGCCGCCCAAAGACGACCTTGCCGTCCGCACCATTCAAGGCGGCCGCAGCGTCATCGTCTTCCTCACGCTCGACTTCGGCAAATCATCTGCCCCGGGCGCTATCGCCCACACGCTGCATGTGCTGACCGAGCGGAACGAGCCGCACGATATCGTGCTCGCGCCTTTGCCGGTGATGCAGGACAAGCCGATCGTCGTCGCGCCGCCGCTGCGCGGCCAATGGATCGCGGGCGATTCCGTCAACAATCTCCCTGACGCCGCGCATCGCCGCGCCGTCCTGATCGATGACGGCCATGCCTGGCTGGCGCAGCGCTTCGCCATCGATTGGGTGCAGGTCCAGACGGTCAACGGCGCGGCGACGACCTTCAAAGGCCCGGAAGACAAGAACGAGAGCTATTTCTGCTACGACCAGCCGATCTACAGTGTTGCGCCGGGCAAAGTGGTCGAGGCGTCGGACGGCATGGCGGACAACGTGCCGCATTCAGGCAAATACGCCGTGCCGATCGATTTCAACAACGCCGCCGGCAATCATGTCGTCGTCGAAATCGCGCCGCACCGTTACGTGCTCTATGCGCATATGCGGCCGGGCACCGTGCAGGTGAAAGCCGGCGATCGGGCGCGCACCGGACAGATTCTCGGCCATGTCGGCAATACCGGCAGTTCGACCGAGCCGCATCTGCACATGCATATCGACGATCAGCCGTCGTTCCTGGCTGGCAACGGCATGCCCTACGCATTCACCGAGGGTGAAGCGAGCGGACCGGTGGAGGCCAATGTCAGCTCGCCGGGCGTGATCCATCTCGGCCCGATCGGGCCGCAGCATCCGTTCAAGAACGATTATCCGGGATTGAACGCGCTGGTGACGTTCAAGTAGTGCGCGTTGGAGCATGATCCCGAAAAGCATCCCCTGCAGTTGCTTACCCCTGCAGCTGATCCGAGGGTGGCAGCCGGCTTTCGGGAGAGATCAGGCTCTGCGCAGATCCTAGCTTGCCTTTTCCGCCAGCGACTTGGCGCGGATTTTCGACAGCGTCATGCCGGGCGTCAGCGCTTCCGGATCGATCTTCAAGCGCACGATCGCGGGTTTGCCGGAGGCTGTCGCCTCCTTGAAGGCTGCCGGAAAATCTTCCGTTCGCTCGACCGAGACGCCGAAGCCGCCGAAAGCGCGCGCATAGTCGGCGAAATTCGGATTGCGCAATTCGGTCGCCGAGACGCGGCCGGGATATTCGCGCTCCTGATGCATGCGGATGGTGCCGTACATGCCGTTGTCGGCAATCACCGTGACGAAAGGCAGATTGTATTGCACGGCCGTTGCGAATTCCTGGCCGTTCATCAGGAAGTCGCCGTCGCCGGCAATGCAGACCACGGTGCGTTCGGGATGGAGCCGCTTCATCGCCACCGCCGCCGGCACGCCATAGCCCATCGAGCCGGAGGCCGGCGCGACATGCTGGGCGAAGCGGCGGAAGCGAAAGAAGCGATGGACCCAGGCCGGGAAGTTGCCGGCGCCATTGCAGATGAAGGCATCGGGCGGAAGATTGTCGCGCAGCCAGACGACGACCTTGCCGAAATTGACCCCGCCGGGCTGCTCGGTCGGCGTTTCGGTCCATGCGCGATAATCGGCATTGGCGCCTTTGGCGTCGCCCGCGGGCGCTTTGGCAAAATGCAAATTCTCAAGCGCGGCTGCAAAGGCCGTCGGCGTCGCATTGATCGCGAGCGTCGGGCTGTAGACGCGGCCGAGCTCTTCCGTGCCCGGATGCACATGAATGAAGGGCACTTGCGGCTTCGGAATATCGAACAGCGTATAGCTCTGCGACGGCAACTCGCCCATGCGGCCGCCGATCAGCACCACGAGATCGGCCGTCTTGATCCGCTCGAGCAGTTTCGGATTGGGCCCTATGCCGAGATCGCCGGCGTAACAGGGATGCGTCTGATCGAACAAATGGCCGCGGCGGAACGTCGTCGCCACCGGCAGTGAATATTTCTGCGCAAAGCGCGCGACTTGATCGCAAGCTGCCTGCGACCACCGGCTGCCGCCGAGCAGAACGATCGGCGTGCGGGCCGCACCAAGCATGTCGGCGAATTGCGCCATCTCCGCCTGGCCCGGCGACGTCTCGATCAGCGTGAACGGCGGCGCATCGGCCACCGCAACGCGCTCGATGAGCATGTCCTCCGGAACGGCGACCACGACGGGCCCGGGCCGGCCATTGGCGGCGACATGGAACGCCCGTGATACGATCTCCGGCACGCGCGCGGGGTCGTCGATTTCAGTGGTCCACTTGGTCATCGAGCCAAACACGGCGCGGTAATCGAGCTCCTGGAACGCCTCGCGCTCCTTCATGTCGCGCGCCACCTGGCCGACGAACATCACAAGCGGCGTCGAATCCTGCTTGGCGATGTGGATGCCCGGCGAGGCGTTGGTGGCGCCCGGGCCGCGGGTGACGAAAACCACGCCCGGCCGGCCGGTCGCCTTGCCGACCGCTTCCGCCATCATGCAGGCGCCGCCTTCCTGGCGGCATACCGTGACCGCCAAGTCGCTGTCGTGGAACGCGTCGAGCACCGCCAGATAGCTTTCGCCCGGCACGCAGAAGACGTGCTGCACGCCTTGAATGCGCAATTGATCGACCAGAACCTCGGCGGCAGTGCGCATATTGTCCTTTGCGCGCATTGTTCTCTCCTGGCTTTCTTTCCTGGCCTTCGTTCCGGGATGCAATTTCGGCGCGAATTCGCCGGCCTTTCGGCGGTGTGGGGCCCTGCTTTTTCCGGCTTGCCCGCGTAAAATTCAAGGGTGCAAGATTCGGCAGGCCGGTACCGCGATGGCGAACGGTCCTGTCATCAAGTTACGATTGACGAAGCCCGTGCCGATGACGACATTAGCGGCGGCGGGGCGTAAGCGTCGATAAAAAGGGCCTGTCCGAACGCCGTCAGCGAGGAATTCCCAAATCATGGCAAATATCGCTTCCACATCGCCGGGCGCTTCCACCAATGGCCACGGCGAAGGCACCCGGCGTGACTTCCTCTATATCGCAACCGGCATGGTCGGCGCCGTCGGCGCCGCCGCGGTCCTGGTGCCGCTGGTCGACCAGATGAACCCCAGCGCCTCGACGCTCGCGGCCGGCGGACCGGTCGACGTCGACGTCAGCAAGATTCAGGAAGGCAGCCAGATCGTCGTGCGCTGGCGGGAGCGCCCGATTTGGCTGTTCCACCGCTCCAAGAAGACGCTCGACTCGCTGCAGAGCAGCCAGATGCTCTCGCTCCTGTCCGATCCGAATTCGGAGGTCGTACAGCAGCCGCCCTATGCAACCAACTGGCACCGCTCGATCAAACCGGAATTCGGCGTGCTGGTCGGCATCTGCACCCATCTCGGCTGCATCCCGCTGTTCTATCCGGACCCCAGCGCCGTCACGCCGGTCGCAAACTGGCCCGGCGGCTATTTCTGCCCCTGCCACGGCTCCAAATATGATCCGGCGGGCCGCGTCTTTTCCGGCGTGCCGGCGCCATACAATCTGCCGGTGCCGCCGTATCGCTTCGTCAACGACACGACGATCCGCATCGGCGAAAACCCGGCCGACGCCACCAGCTGGGACTTCAACGAGATCAAGCAGCTCTAATCCGCCGGCTGCGAACATACTTTTGCCTGCGACCGAGGCGGCACCGTTGATCGCGTGCTTTCGCCTCGCATCTCACCCATAATGCGGCATGTCGCGATGGCAAAAAACCTTCGATTTGCGTAGCTTGGCCGTGGCCACCGCCGGGTTTGCAGCTTTTGTCAACCTCTATTCGCCCCAGGCGCTCTTGCCCGAGCTGGCGCGCGAGTTTCATGTCGGCGCCGATGAAATCAGCTCACTGATGACGGCGGGCACCGCGGCCATTGCGATCTCGGCGCCCTTCACGGGCACGCTCGCCGATGTGGTCGGCAGAAAGCGGCTGATCAGCGCGGCGATGTTTGCGGTCGTGGTGCCGACACTGATCATGACCTTCATGGCCAGCGTGCCGGACATGGCGTTCTGGCGCTTCGTTCAAGGCTTGCTGCTGCCGCCGATTTTCACCGTCACGGTCGCCTATATCGGCGACGAATGGCCGGCGAGCGACGTTGCCCGCGTCGCCGGGCTTTATGTCTCGGGCGCCAGCATCGGCGGCTTTTCCGGCCGCTTCATTCCCGGAATCCTTGCCGACCTGATCGGCTGGCGCACGGCCATTCAGGTCGTCGCCCTGATCACGCTCGTCGCCGCAGTTATTGTGGCCTTGACGCTGCCGCGCGAGCGGAAGTTCGTGCGCTCGGACGGACTGTCGTCGTCCTTCATCCAAATGCTGCGCCACCTGCGCAACCGGCGGCTGGTCGCGACCTATGCGGTCGGTTTCGGCGTGCTGTTCAACTTCATCGCCACCTTCACCTATATAAGCTTTCATCTTGCCGCACCGCCCTACTCGTTCTCGCCGACGCTGCTAGGCATGCTGTTCCTCACCTATCTCGTCAGCAGCCCTCTGCTGCCATGGACCGGGCGCGCCATCGCGATATTCGGGCGCCGTCCGCTCGTGCTTGGCATCACCGCATTATGGATTGTCGGCGCGCTGCTTCTGCTCGCGCCGCCGATCACTGTGATTCTCGCCGGGCTGACGCTGTGCGCGGTTTGCGGCATGCTATGCCAGACGATCTCGACCAGCTATGTCACCATGACCGCCAAGGAAGGCCGTTCGTCGGCGGTGGGACTTTATGCCTCGATCTTCTATATCGGCGGCAGCGCCGGCGCGTTCCTCACGGGTCTTGCCTGGAACGCGGCGGGATGGAATGGCTGTGTCGTCTTGATCGTCGCCATGCAGATCGTCATTGCGGCGATCGTTGCAGCAGTTTGGGATTGAAGCCAGCGCCGAGAGGTCTCGGCCAAGGGGAAAGCAGTGTTGTCAGAGAGCCAATTCGCGTTTCTGCGTTCGATCGATACGCCGACCGTATGCAACCTGCTCGAGATTGTGGCGCCCGAGCGCCGCGGCGCGGGCTACACGACGTCGCATTTGCACTGCCCCTTCCCCGACCTGCCGCCGATGGTCGGCTTCGCCAAGACCGTCACCATGCGCGCCCGCGACAAGGTGAGCGGGGCGAGCTACATGGCCAAGCGCATGGGCTATCTCGATTATGTCGCGGCTGCACCGCTGCCAGGCATCGCCGTAATCGAAGATCTCGACGATCCCGCGGGCTACGGCGCGTTCTGGGGTGAAGTGCAGACCAATGTGCACAAGGCGCTTGGCTGCCTCGGTACCATCACCAATGGCTCCGTCCGCGACATCCCCCAGGTCGCCGAGGGCTTTCAGATGCTCGCCGGCTCGATCGGTCCGTCACACGCTTATGTGCATGTCGAGGATTTTGGGATTCCCGTGACCATCCATGGCATGGCGGTGAACAGCGGCGACCTGATCCATGCCGATCGCCACGGCGCCGTCATCGTGCCGATCAACACGATTGATCCGATGAAGGGCGCGCTCGATGAGTTGCTGAAGCAAGAGGCGCGCATCATCGCCGCCGCGAAATCGGGCCAGGGCGTCGAAGCCATCAAGGCTGCGTTCAAAGGCTAGGACGTGAACACATAAAGGATCGGAAGGTCCGAAATCGCGACAACAACAGGCATCGCGCATACATTGGCGCCCGTTGATTGATTGCGCCGATCTTACGGCAACCCGGGAACTTATCTCCCGGCCAAACTCGGAAGTCGCTTCTGCGCCAATTGGCTGGCGGGACTGGCCTTTCGGGCCAGGTCTTCTCTTCTCCACATTGAATTTCTCGAACCTGGCGCAGCTCTCGGAGATCCGGGAGAGCCGTTCGGCGGCAGCCATTAACCATTCGTTAACCGAATGTAGTCAGGTTGTTAACCAATTCAGAATCATCGAGTTCGGGTAGTAAAGTGTCAAGCATCGTTCGCCAACGCCGCTCGTTGATGTTTCGGCCGCGCACCTACATGGCGTTCGCCATCGCGCCGCAACCGCCCATCATGGATTGGCTCTCCGAGCTCGACATCAGTTTGGAACGCTCCGAGGGCTTTTTTGCCGGCCAGCATGTGGCGCTCGATCTGTCGGGCGTCAATCTCAGCTCGACCGCTATCGGCCAGCTCGTCGCCAATCTCGAGGAGCGCAACATCCGCATCCTCGGTATCGAAGGGATTGACCCGGCGAAATGGCAAGTGGGGCTTCCCCCTGTCCTGCGCGGCGGCCGCGGCGCGCGAACCCCAGAGCCGCCGGGGCTCATCGCTCCCGTCACACCCGCTCCTGCGGCCGCGCCCGCCGCCGTCCCCGTAGCTCCACCACAGCATCAGCAGCCAGCATCGCTGATGATCGAGGAGCCGGTGCGCTCCGGGCAATCCGTGATCTTCAACGAAGGCGATGTGACCATCCTCGGTTCGGTTGGATCCGGCGCTGAAATCATCGCCGGCGGCTCGATCCACGTTTACGGCACGCTCCGCGGCCGGGCGCTGGCGGGTGCCACCGGCAATACCCGCGCGCGCATATTTTGCCACCGCGTTGAGGCTGAACTTCTTGCGATCGACTCCCAGTACAAAACGGCCGACGACATCGAGGACCGCCTGCGCCGTGGACCCGCTCAAGCGTGGCTTGAGGGCGGCAAATTGCAAGTTTCGGTGATGAACTAGAACAATGAAAGGTAGTAATATGGCGCATGTTCTGGTCGTAACATCGGGCAAAGGCGGAGTTGGCAAGACGACGTCAACCGCCGCCCTGGGTGCCGCTTTAGCCCGGGACGGCGCAAAAGTCGTCGTCATTGATTTCGATGTTGGGCTGCGCAATCTCGACCTGGTGCTGGGGGCCGAAAGACGCGTGGTCTTTGATCTGGTCAATGTCATCAATGGCGTGGCGAAGCTTCCGCAGGCGCTCATTCGCGACAAACGCCTGGAGAACCTGCACCTGCTTCCAGCATCGCAGACCCGCGACAAGGACGCGCTGACCGAAGACGGGGTCGCAAAAGTCATCGAGGAACTGCGGGCTGCATTCGACTGGATCATCTGCGACAGTCCAGCCGGGATCGAGCGCGGTGCGACGCTGGCGATGCGTTACGCTGATGCCGCAATCATCGTGACCAATCCGGAAGTATCGTCGGTGCGCGATTCCGACCGCATCATCGGCCTGCTCGATTCCAAGACGGCCAAGGCGGAACGCGGCGAGCGCATCGACAAGCATGTGCTGATCACACGTTACCATTCGTCGCGCGCGGCCCGTGGCGAGACGCTGTCGATCGACGACGTGCTCGATATCCTGTCGACACCGTTGTTGGGGATCATTCCCGAAAGCGAAGAGGTGCTGCGCGCTTCCAATGTCGGCTCGCCGGTAACGCTCAACAACCCACTGAGCGCCCCGGCCCGCGCCTACTTCGATGCCGCACGCCGCCTCAAGGGTGAGCACGTTCCCATGCTCGTTCCCGCCGAAATCAGAAGCATTTTCGGTAAACTATTCGCACGGAAGGCAGCATGAGCCTGCTCTCTTTCTTTCGGCGCGGCTCCGCGCCCATAGCGCGCGAACGCCTGCAAATCCTCCTCGCGCACGAGCGCATCGCATGCCGTCATCAGGATTTGCTGGGCATTCTGCGTGAAGAGATTCTCGCCGTAATCGCCCGGCACGTCTCGTTCGAACCGGACAAGGTGCAGATCAAGATGGATCGCGGCAAATCCGTATCAACGCTCGCGGTCGACATCGAGATTCCAAATCTTGACCGAGTGTCCGACGCGATCCCCGGTATGGTCTGCTGACGTTCGACCCTCGAGACGGCGCGCTGGGAACGGACGGATCGGAGGTTCGATGCGCACGATTGCATTGCTCACACAAAAAGGCGGAGCGGGACGGACCACCCTCGCGGCGTCCCTCTCCGTGGCCGCGGCACATGCGGGTGAAAGGGTGATCGCCCTCGACCTCGATCCTCAGGCCTCGCTGTTGCGGTGGGGCAAGCGCCGAGAGGCCGCGAATGCCCCGAACAAGGTGATGACCGAACCGCTCGAACGGGACCGCCTGCCGCGGCTTCGCGCAATTCTCGAGGGGCTCGCCGGCGCAGGGTTCACGATGGCGATCTTCGACACCGCGGCTGCCGACGGCGCCGCCGCCAATGTCGTGACGGAAATCGCAGACCTTTGCCTGCTGCCGACGCGTCCAACGTGCCTGGATGTGGACGCAACCGCGGCGACTTTTCGCGCGGTCTATTTGGCCAAGCGTAAAGCTGCGTTCGTCCTCAACCAATGCCCGCCGAATTACCGCAGCTCGCGAACGAGCGAATCGGCGGAGGGTTTAACGCATCTCGGGATTGTCGCAGAGCCGCCGCTATGCGCGCGCATGGATTTTCAGGATGCGATCGAAGCGGGTCTCGGCGTGACCGAGTACGCGCGCGGCGGCCACGCCGCACATGAGATCGAGGCGCTTTGGTGCTGGATTCGCGCCCAGTTTGAACCGACACGGGGTGAAGCGCCCATCGATAGTCCATCCCGTCGACGGGCGGCCGCTTAAGGCGCGTCAGGCGAGAGCGACGTCTTTATCCGGAAAATTGCCTTTGATTGGTGCGGTGAGCGCGTCCGCTTGGCCTCATAAGCCGGCATTCAAGCCATCGCCACCGAACGGCCGCTATCGGCATATGCCGGACATGAAAATCCCGCCGGCAGTTGTCCAAGTCTAATGATCGTTCAATTTAAAGTCTCTCTCCAACAATATCCTCACAGCATCTTCCGTGGCGCGGGTGGCTTTTGCGGAATAGGCCACGTGAGCGCCTCGCCCGACGCAAGCGTCCGCAGGCGTAAAGGGCTTATGCGTCGCCAAATTGATGATGGTCCCGACGGGTTCTTCCTTCAGGACGCAATGCGTCGTTTGCGCGTATGGCACGACAACGGGATGAGACGGCAGTGATGGGTAATCGTAGGCGTGCCACGTATTGGGAAATTCGGTCATTTGGACATCCTTGGCTGTCCGTTTGAGGCGCTCAAAATAGGCTCGGCAAGGAGCGATTTCGACCCAGTCGTCGGACCTTCCGTGAAAGATGCGGATTGGGTGGTCGCTCACCTGGGTATCGTCGATGTAAGTCGTGATGCAGGGTGCATATAACGCAACATAGACCGCAGGATCGATCCCGCTTGGGTTCCACATTTTTTGGAATCGTTTGAGGCTTGCATAAAGAGTCGCCTGCCCCCCGCGTGAGAATCCCATGACAGCAATCCGGCCCGGATCTATTCGCGGGTCTGCGGCCAGCACCGCAAGACTGCGATATAAGTCGAGGACCATGTTTAATCGTCCGAGCTTGGACTGATCAGCAACAGTGCTGGCGATCGCTCGCCCGGTAAAAGAATTAATGGCAAAGGTGGATATGCCCAGCGACCTGAATACTTTCTCCCATCGAGTGATATTTTCCTCAATTCCGCCCGAGCCGTGCACGAGGACCACCAGCGGACGACGTCCCGTGCCTGGAGCGACCCGCAACGTTCCGGAGATTATTGTCGGCACTCCAAAAGGCTCGCCTTTCAAAAAGTTTTCGTCCGATATGGTCAGGGTTGGAATCAGTATTGTTTCGCCGCGCCCACTGGCAGGAATGTTCGCCGCTGACGCGGTGTGGGCGTTGACGATGGCGAGGACCGTAAGGACGCGGACAACGAATCGCATCATGCCCACCACCCTAACCGATGGATTGCTCGATCGAACGGCACATCACGACCCAAGGCGGCTACCCGACCCGGGTATCATAACATGACAACGCCTAAACCATGATTGGACAACCCACACTCGTCACTCTATCCATTCGGTCAACCTGTCGAGCGACAAACGCGAGCCCAACATGACTGACACACCTGAGTACACGCCGCCGGACGTTTGGGTCTGGGAGAAGAACGACAGCCCCAACTGGCGCTATGCCAATGTCAATCGCCCCATCGCGGGTGCAACGCATGAGAAGAAGCTGGCGCGCGGAAAGCATCCGCTGCAGCTCTATTCACTGGCGACGCCCAACGGCGTCAAGGTTACAATCATGCTGGAGGAATTGCTGGCTGCCGGCCAGACGGGAGCGGAATATGACGCTTGGCTCATCCGGATCGGCGAGGGTAACCAGTTCGGCAGCGGATTTGTCGAGGTGAATCCAAATTCAAAAATCCCGGCGCTCATGGACTATAGCCAACCGACGCCGCGACGCGTGTTCGAATCCGGCGCGATCCTGCTTTACCTGGCGGATAAATTCGGCACCTTTCTGCCCAAGGATGGCGGCAAGCGCACCGAGGCGCTGAATTGGCTGTTCTGGCAAATGGGTTCAACGCCCTATGTCGGCGGCGGCTTCGGGCATTTCTATGCCTATGCTCCGGTGAAGATCAAATACGCCATCGACCGTTTTACCATGGAGGTGAAGCGCCAGCTCGACGTGCTCGACCGGCGGCTTGCGGACAATCAGTTCATCGCCGGCGACGAATATACGATCGCCGACATGGCTATCTGGCCATGGTACGGCAACGGCATGTTGAACGGCGCCTCATACAACGACCCGCGCCAGTTCCTGCAGACGCACGAATATAAAAACCTGACGCGCTGGACGAAAGAAATCGGCGAACGCCCGGCCGTCAAGCGCGGCCGGATGGTCAATCGCACCAGCGGGCCGCTTGAAGGACAATTGCACGAGCGACATGACGCCAGCGATTTCGAGACCAGAACGCAGGACAAGGTCGGCGCGCGCGGGTAACTCCGTCGCAGTCGCTCATATATCAAGCCGACGACGCCAACCTCGCTTCCGTTGCGTGCTGACGCCGTCAAAGCGCGATGGCAACTTGTGGCACGTCGCGCCGCCCTCGGGAGCCTCGGCGCTCGGATGCCAGTGCGGCCGGTAGCGGTTCGACAGCACGGCAAGGATCGCCGGCGGGGTGAGCACGTCGACGGTCACGCCGCGCGGGCGCGGCATGCGGCTGGCATAGCCGTCCGGCGTCCAGCGCAACAGGGTATCGCCGCGCACCGCGAAGGCCTCACCTTCGATCAGGACAAAAGCCGCATCAGGGAGCGTGTTGACGTCACGCCTGTGCAGTCGCTTGCGGCGCCCGTCGAGGCGTTCACCGTGCAAGATAATATCCATCGCGTCCACGTATGGCCGCTCCGGCAGGTGCTTGGCCTTGCGCCACGCCTCGACAAAGGCTTCGGCGTCCTTGCGGCGGCATTCGAAGCACGGCCTATGGCCCGCCGCTAACGCGGTCGGTTCATCAAGAAAAAACAATTCGGTATAGAAACGGCCCCAGACGTCGCGACGGCGGCCCTTGAAGTCCAGCACGCAACAGATCCATTGCCGCGACGCCCAGCGCCGTGCCGTCAGCGTCTTCGCATCGGCGTGAAAGCGCCCGCCGCGATTGCCGAAAAACAATCCACGCGCCGGCGAAGAAAACAATTCTCCGAGCGGATTGACGCGGTTTTGCAGCGGCATCTCGTTTTTCAACTCAAGCCTGAAAGATCAGACACGTCGTTGTACCATGAACGAGCAAGCGCCCCTGCCGATCCGTGATCCGCCCTTCGGCCGTTCCGATGCGGCGGCCGCGGCTCAAGACAACGCCCTCTGCCCGGATCAGACCCGTTGCCGGCGTGATCGGCCGCACGAGCGTGATCTTGAACTCGACGGTCGTCTGCGCAACGCCTTTTTCCAACGTGGTCTGCACCGCAAGTCCCATGCAGGTATCGAGCAAGGTTGCCGCAAAGCCGCCGTGCACGGTCCCGGCTGGATTGAGGTGCACATCGCTCGGCTCGGCGGCGACAACCACGCGGCCTTCGATCGTCTCAACCACATCGTATCCGAGCGTCCGCGCCATGGTATTGAGCGGCAACGTGCCGTCGACGAGCCCTTGAACGAATTCCAGGCCGCTCATTTCCTTCTGCCGCTCGGCGCTGACTGCGCCATAAGTCCTGCTGGCGACACGATTCGGCATCGAATTCCCCATTCATTCCCGCCCAGTCCGCACGGCCACGAGGCAACGCGGCAGTGGAGCCCGTCCACCCGATTCCTGCCGTGGACAACGGCTCCTTCCGCCGCTTTACTTTCGTGAACGGAGGGCCGCCTTTGCACGAATTCGATCTGACCGGGCGTGTCGCCATCGTCACTGGCGGCAATGGCGGGCTTGGCTTGGGCATGGCGCGTGGTTTGGCGCGCGCCGGCGCAGCGATCGCGATTGCCGCCCGCGACGAGGCCAAAGGCCGCGCCGCAGTCGAAGAACTGAGCGCGCTCGCCTCGCGCTGCCGGTTCTATCCGCTGCAAGCCGCCGCCGCCGCGTCGTGCCATGACATGGTGGACCACGTCGTCGGCGACTTCGGCCGCTGTGATATTCTCATCAACAATGCGGGCATGAGCATCCGCAAGGCGCCCGAGCAGATTGCAGAGCACGAATGGCGCGAAGTCTTGGACACGAATCTCGGTGGCGCACTGTTCTGCGCTCAAGCCGTCTATCCGCACATGAAGGCGGCCGGGCGCGGCAAGATCGTCAATATCGGCTCGATGTATTCGGTGTTCGGCGCGCCGATGGTTGCGGCTTATGCCGCCAGCAAGGGCGGCTTGGTCCAGCTCACCCGCGCGCTGGCCTGCGCCTGGGCGCCTGATAAGATCCAGGTGAATGCGATCCTGCCCGGCTGGCTCGACACCGATCTCACGCGGCGGGCGCGCCAGCAGATCGACGGGCTGCATGATTTTGTCCTGTCGCGCACGCCGGCCGGCCGCTGGGGCGAGCCCGGCGACATGGCGGGCGCCGCAGTGTTTCTCTGCAGTTCCGCATCCGATTTCGTCACCGGCACGACGCTGAGTGTCGACGGCGGCTATTCGGCGCGCGGCTGAAGATTTCTTACAACCGTCCAAGGAGGCGCGCCGACGCACAGCTTGTGCGTGACGCACGCGAGGAAAGAGCCAGAATTCACCGTGCCGGTACGCGCGCTGCATGTGACCGACGCGCAAGCCCGCGCCATGGAGAAGCCGGTCGACATCGCCTTCGTCTGCATGAACGAAGAGACCACCGGCAGCGTGGTCGGCTGGGGCAACACGCTCCGCTGCATCGCCTCCAGCATCACGCTCAATCTCCCGGAGCCCGGCCTCGGCGCGAAGCTTTAACCTCAGGGATGACGCGCTCATGCGACGGCGCGCCACGGGCGTCGGTGCGGGCCGTCAGTGCGGCTCCTCGGCCGGGGCACGCCAGGCTCCGCGTGGCGGTACGGCGAGATTGAGATTCTCCCGCAATGTCGTGCCGGCGAAATCCTTTCGAAACAGCCCGCGGCGCTGCAATTCGGGCACCACGAACTCCACAAAATCCTCGTAAGCGCCCGGCACATGCGTCGCCGACAGCACAAAGCCGTCGCAGGCGGGCATTGCGAACCATTGCTCCAGCTGATCGGCGATTTCCTTCGGGCCGCCGACAATGGCGTTGTGGACCCGCCCGCGCCCGCTGATCTCGATGAAATCGCGCACCGTCGGGTGCTCTTTCACCCTGGTGACGCGGTCGCGGATGCCTTGCAGGCCCGACATGCTCGCCAGTTCCCCGGCGGTGAAGGCTTCATCCATGCCTTTTTTAGCGAAGTCGAAATTGAGCGCCTCCGAAAGCAGCGACAGCGCGTCGATCTCAAGCGGCAGCTTTTCGATTTTCGCCCATTTGTCCTCGGCCTCGGTTTTGGTCGCGGCCGCGACAGTATTGATGAGATGGGTGACTTTGACATCGTCCGGATCGCGGCCGAAGCTCGCCACCTCGGCCTTGAAGTCGGCATAGTCACGCTTGCCGACGTCGATATTCGGATAAACGACGAAAATGATCTCGCCCCAGCGCGCGCCGAACGACTTGCCGCGGCCGCTCGATCCGGCCTGGATGATGACGGGATGCCCTTGCGCCGAGCGAGGCACCGTGAATGGCCCGCGCGACCGCAAATAGCGGCCCTGATAGTCGAGCCGATGCACTTTGTCGGGCCGCGCGAACAGGCCGGTCGCCTTGTCCTGGACGATGGCGTCGTCCTCCCAGGCATCCCAGTGGCCGAGAACGATCTCCATGAATTCGGCGGCGCGGTCATAGCGCAGATCATGGCCGAGCACTTCGTCGCGGCCCATGTTCTGCGCCTCGCCGTCATTGAGCGAGGTGACGACGTTCCAGGCGGCCCGCCCTCGCGTCATCAGATCGAGCGTCGCAAACACGCGGGCGACGTGGAACGGCTCGTAGTAGCTCGTCGAATAGGTCGCGCCGAGGCCGAGCCGCTCGGTCGCCATGCCCATCACCGTGAGCACCGTGACGGCGTCGAGCTTCACGCAGCGAATGCCGTGTTTGACGGTATGGCCGTGATCGCGTCCGTACATGTCCGGCATCGACAGCCGATCGTCAAAGAAGCCCAAGTGAAACTTGCCGGCTTCAAGCACGCGGCCGATATGCCGGTAGAAATCCGGCGACCAGCTGTCGGTGCGCGATTGCGGATGGCGCCAGGAGCTTGCAAGATTGGTGCAATTCTGCGCCTGCAGAAAGCCGACCATGATCATCTGACGCATCGGCGAGCCCCCGGCCAAGGAACCAATCGACGCATTATGACGCGGTCAGGCTGACGGGGCCACCGCTGCAAATCGGCCAGCTCGACGCATGTGCCGGCGATCAGCGGCTGTCGAGATTGGACGCCTGCGTCACGTTCTTCGGCAGCGGCGCAACGAAGCCGCCGGCGGCCGCGTCGGCAAGCGCATCACGATCGAGCGCGTCGTCGTGCTTATAGACATCGTTGCGGAATTCGACGGTGCCGTCGCGCGTCACCCAGCCGGTGAGATAGACCCAGGCCACCGGAATCTTGTGCGGCAGGTTGATGATCTTGGTCTGCCCGGCGGTGATGCCGGCATCAATCGCGGCGCGGTCCCAGCCGGCAGGGCCGTCCTTGAGAATCCAGGCAGCAAGGTCGCGCACATTGTCCACGCGCGAGCAGCCGTGCGAATCGAAGCGGTAGTCATCGGAAAAGAGTTTCCGCGTATCGGTATCGTGCATATAGACCGAATACGGGTTCGGCATGTCGATCTTGAGATTGCCGAGCGCATTCCAGTTGCCGGCGTCCTGCCGCACGGTGAAATTCGGCGAGCGCGACATCGTCCAGTCGACGCTCGCCGGATTGATCTCTTCGTCGTGAGCGCCGAGAAGCCGCATATGCATACGGCTCAGATAACTCGGGTCCGTGCGCATGTGCCGCGCGATTTCGGTCTTGGTGATCGAGAGCGGTACGGTCCAGGTCGGGTTGAGATCGATCGCCGTAATGTAGACGGAGAGCGTCGGCGACGGCTTGTCGATCTTGCCGACAATGACGCGATAGCGGCGCTCGACCTTGCCGTTGGCGACCGCCTCGACGAAGGCCGCCGGAATGTTCACCACGACGTAGCGATCGGCGAACAGAAAATCCATGCCGAGAAGCCGCTCCAGCGACGCTTCGAGCTGTTTGATGCGGTCCCCGACCGGAACGTTCATCGCCTTCAAGGTTGGCGCGTTGACCGCGCCGGTGGGGTCGAGACCGTGACGCTGCTGGAATTTCTTTACGCCGGCGACGACGATGCCGTCGTAGCTGTCGCCGGTTTCGGCGCTGACCGGCAGATCGTCGGTGATGACAAGGTGCTTGCGCAGCAAGGCTACGTCCGGGCCGCTGGCGCCCGGCATCAGCTTGGCATCGGCCGGCAGCGCGGGCCAGCCGCCGCGCACCTGGATGTCCGAATAGCTGAGCAGGGTCTGTTTGATGCGCAGATAGGTGCCGTCGTCAAAGACCGGATCGGTCCCTAAGGCGAGTTCGGCAGCCGAACGCGATTCCGGCGTCGAGGTGACGGCCGGTGCCGGCCTGGCGGACTGAGCGGCGGATTTGGCGCCGGGCTTGACGGGGGCGACTTGCGGCTTGCCGGGCCTAGCCTGCGGCGGACGCGACTGGCCGCCGACTTGCGCCAAGCCCTGACCCATCATGATTGTGAAAACGGCGCCCGCGACGAAAATGGTCCGCATCAGACCGCCCCTCCCCCGCTCGGAATAAAAGATACCGAAGCAGCTTCCGAACAGATTCTGCTTAATTCTTTGTCGCTTTCGCGACGGAACAGGTTCGAGTGCAGGCGGACGCCATCCGCGGATGGTATTGCGGGCTGCCGCGCATCGAAGAACTGTAGAGAGAGAGAGCGATCGAACCGGTATAGCGACACCGCAAGCTCGGCCCGCGGCGTCGGACAATCACGCCTGCGGCTGCGGCTCCATCGGGCCTTCCGGACGCGGCGGGCGATTGCGGCCGGCACCGGCTGTCGGCACGGTCGAGGCCCGCGGCGTCGACGGCTCGATCACCGACTCCCGGCTCGGCTTCTTGCCCATCAACAGGTCCTTGATCTCGTCGCCGGTCAGCGTTTCGAATTCAAGGAGGCCTTTGGCCAAGGTCTCGAGGTCGGCGCGCTTCTCGGTGAGGATCGTCTGCGCCTCGTTATAACCGGCTTCCACCAGCCGCCTGATCTCGGCGTCGATCTTGCGCGCCGTCTCTTCGGAAATGTTCTGCTGGCGCGCCACCGAATAGCCGAGGAAGACTTCTTCCTGGTTCTCGCCATAAGCAACGGTGCCGAGCGTGTCGGACAGTCCCCAGCGCGTCACCATCATGCGTGCCAGCTTGGTCGCCTGCTCGATATCAGAGGCGGCACCCGAGGTCACGCGTTCGCGCCCGAACACCAGTTCTTCGGCGACGCGGCCGCCCATCATGATGGCGAGCCGCGACGTCATCTGCTCGAGCGACATCGACAGCTTGTCGCGCTCCGGCAATTGCATGACCATGCCGAGCGCACGACCGCGCGGAATGATCGTCGCCTTGTGCACCGGATCGGTCGCCTTGACGTTGAGCGCGACGATGGCGTGGCCGCCTTCGTGATAGGCGGTGAGGAGCTTCTCCTCCTCCGTCATCACCAGCGACTTGCGCTCGGCGCCCATCATCACTTTGTCCTTGGCGTCCTCGAACTCGACCTGGGTGACCATGCGCTTGTTGCGCCGCGCCGCCATCAGCGCCGCCTCGTTGACGAGGTTCATCAGATCGGCACCGGAGAAGCCCGGCGTGCCGCGGGCGATGGTCTTGAGATTGACGTCGGGCGCCAACGGCACCTTGCGCACATGCACTTTGAGGATCTGCTCGCGGCCGACGACATCGGGGTTCGGCACCACGACCTGGCGGTCGAAACGGCCGGGCCGCAGCAGCGCCGGATCGAGCACGTCTGGCCGGTTGGTCGCGGCAATGAGAATGATGCCTTCATTGGCTTCGAAGCCGTCCATCTCGACCAGCAATTGATTGAGCGTCTGTTCGCGCTCGTCATTGCCGCCGCCGAGGCCGGCGCCGCGATGGCGGCCGACCGCGTCGATCTCATCGATGAAGATGATGCAGGGCGCGTTCTTCTTGGCCTGCTCGAACATGTCGCGCACACGGCTCGCGCCGACGCCGACGAACATTTCGACGAAATCGGAACCGGAAATGGTAAAGAACGGCACATTGGCTTCGCCGGCGACGGCGCGCGCGATCAGCGTCTTGCCGGTGCCCGGCGGGCCGACGAGAAGCACGCCGCGCGGAATACGTCCGCCGAGCCGCTGGAACTTGGCCGGGTCGCGCAGGAATTCGACGATCTCTTGCAGGTCCTGCTTGGCCTCGTCGACGCCGGCCACGTCTTCAAACGTGACGCGGCCATGCGCCTCGGTCAGGAGCTTGGCGCGCGACTTGCCGAAGCCGAGCGCCTTGCCGCCGGCGCCCTGCATCTGCCGCGACAGGAAAATCCACACGCCGATCAGCGCCACGAACGGCAGCCATGAGACCAGCAGCGAGACGAACCATGGCACGTTGTCGCTCTGCGGCCGCGCCGTGATGTTAACGTCTTTGTTGTAAAGGCGCTGCACCAGCGACGGGTCGCTTGGCGCATAGGTCTGGAACGTCCGCCCGTCCTTGAAGGTGCCGTGGATCTCGGGCCCCTGGATCAGCACATCGCGGACATGGCCCTGATCGACCTCCTGCAGAAGCTGCGAGAACGAGACGTCCTGGGACGTCGTGCGCTGACCCGGATTCTGAAATAAAGTGAACAGCGCCAGAAGCAGCAGGACAATGATGACCCACAGGGCGAAATTGCGCAGATTGGCGTTCATTTCGTGTCCTTGATCCCCCGTCTAAGCTATTCCGGCGGGATAAAATGCGTGCCTGCGAATCGTGGCCGCTTCACGTCCCAGTTAATGGCAATGTAGGCGCCGCGCCGCCCCCTGCCAAGGGAACCCCGACCGCAACCGGCGCAATATATGGCTATTTCGTAAAGCGCCCCTTGCCGCCGCCTCCGGCAGCGGCTTTGCGGCCCTTGCCGGCCGGTATCGCCCCGCGGTGGCGCCGCGCCGGCGCCCGTTCGACGGTCAATTGAACCCGATCAAGGGTGATTTGCGCCCCGGCCAGCGTCCGGCGGAGCCGGGAATGCGCCTGCCGCAGAGCCTCGTAAAGGGCTTCGAGCTTGCCGAGCTCGACCGGCCCCTCGTCGCCGGCATGCGCGACGGCGCGGCCAAGAAGCCGCAAGGCGACCTCGGCAGGCAAATTGGCGAATTGCGCTGTCGCAAAAGTGATCGGGCCGCGCGCAGGCCAAGGCCCCGGCGCCAAGGCGGCACGCGCCGCGCCGGCTGCGAATTCAAGCGCGGCCTCGGCGCGCCGCATGCGCAACGCAAACCGCGCAAGGCCCGGCGCATCAAGTCCCTCGCGCACGAGTTCCGGCATCAGGCCCCGCAGCCGCACGCGGGTGAAGCGCGGGTCGGCATTGCTCGGATCCTCATTATAGCCGACACGCTCCGCAGCCAGCGTCGCGATGAGCCGCGCCTTCGGCAAACCGAGCAAGGGGCGGACCAGAAACAGCGACGTCCGCCGGTCGAGCGGAAGCGGCGATGCATGCGCCATACCGGCAAGCCCCAACACCCCGCTGCCGCGCGCCAGCCGGAACAAGATCGTCTCGGCCTGATCATCGAGGGTGTGCGCGGTCAGGATATGCGCATAACCGGCGCGCGCCGCGGCATCGGCCAAGAGACGGTAGCGCGCGATACGGGCCGCTTCCTGCAAGCCGGATTTCGGCTTGCGGCCGCGCCACGCCAATGTGCGGTGCGCAATACCGAGTTTCTTTGCCAGCCGCTTGACGGCCGCCGCCTCGCGCGCCGCTTCGGGACGCAATCCATGATCGACAGTCACCGCGACAAGTTTCGGCGCACGCTTGAGCCGCCTCACCCAGCGCGCTGCGAGCACCATAAGGGCCGTGGAATCGGGGCCGCCGGAAACCGCCAGGATCAGCCCGCGCGCACTCTCCAGTCCTCTGAACAAAACGTTCGCTTCATCATCGCGAACGGCCTGTTCAGCAGTGGACACGCTTCTGTTCCCGATCGACGTTCTGCTTCACCGCCGCCGAAGCCTTCGGATATTTGCGCAGCACCTCGCCAAGCGACGCGCAGGCGGCTTCCTTCTCTCCGAGCGCGGCCAGCGCCTGGCCGAGCCGCATCAGCGCCTCCGGCGCGCGCGGCGTATTCTCATACTTGGTCGAGACCGCAAGGAAGGACTCGGCGGCATCACGATAATGCTTTTCCTGGAACAACGCCTCACCGAGCCAATATTGCGCCTCGGGCGTCAGCCGTTCGCTCGGATATTTTTGCAGGAAATCGCGCAGCGTCTGTTCCGCCGATGCATAATCCTTGTGCTGCAAGTAGCCGTAGCCGAGATCGAATTCCTCCTTCGGCGAGTTGCTCGGCGGCAGGGATGCTTGCATGGCGCCGGTGGCATTCGGATTGATCGGCGGTGGCGGCGGCAAAGCACTGCCTTGCCCGCTGTCGGATGACGACAGATCGAGCGGGGCTCCGGCCTGGCGCGGCGCCGGCGTGTTGTAAACCGGCGGCGGAGGCTCGGCCGCCGCAACACCTGGTGCGCCAAGCTGCCGCGGCGCACCGGGTGCGTTAGGATCGAGGGCGGGGTTGAAAGCGTCGTGGCGGCCCGATGTTTCCGCCGACGACGGCTCGGCGGCGGCAATTGGAGCCGGAGTGCCCGGCGACGGCGGATAGTTCGGCGGCGGAGAATATTGCTGGCCGGGCGAATATTGCCCACCGGACGCGTATTGCGGGCCCGACGACTGTGAATATGGCGGCGGCGAATACTGCGCATTCGCCGTTGGCGCCGAATATTGCGGTTGCGGTGACCTCTGTGCCGCCGGCGCATTGGGCGGCGGCGAATATTGTTCGGCTTGCGCAGGCGGCGCGTATTGCGGATTCGGCCGCGCCTGAGCCGCATTGGGTGCGCCCCCCTGCCCTTGCTGAAATTGTTGCAATTGCTGCTGGAGCTGCTGGTTGCGGTGCTGCAAGTCCTCGACGGTGCCGGTGAGGTCGCGCACCTGGGCCTGGAGTTGGTCGATGCGCATCAGCATGTCGGATTCCGACATTTGCGCATGCGCGGCGCCGGCCCACAGCGACCACACGAGCGCGAGCAGGAAAACGGAGCGGATCATCGCTTTCGACATTTTCGGTGGGTCCCGGCCGCTAACATACTGCGCCCTGCGTCCAAATTGTGACTGTGGCCCGATAACGGCCGCTGGCAAGCCAAATCGTGGCTGCCCGGACCGCATCGCGCCGCCCCAACCGGCGCCGCCCAAACGGACTTATTCCGCCGGCTGAATCCGCGGGCTCTTGTGCGAGGCGCGCCATTCCTCGAAGCGCTGGATCACCACGAACAGCGACGGAACGAATAGTACGGCAAGACAGGTCGAGGCAATCATGCCCGAGAACACGGTGATGCCGATCGATTTGCGGGCGCTGGCGCCGGCGCCGCTGGCAAAGACGAGCGGCGCGACGCCGAGGATGAAGGCGAACGACGTCATCAGGATCGGACGGAAGCGCGCGCGGGCGGCATCGACCGCCGCCTCCACGATCGGCTTGCCGTCCCGCAGGCGATGCTCGCGCGCAACCTCGACAATCAGGATCGCGTTCTTCGCCGACAGCGCGATCAAGAGAATCAAGCCGATTTGGGTATAGAGGTTGTTATCGATGCGCAGCCCTTCGAGCACCAGAACCGGACCGGTCAGCGCAAGCGGCACCGAGAGGATCACCGCGAGCGGCGAATACCAGCTCTCGTATTGCCCGGCGAGCACCAGATAGACGAGCAGCATCGCCATCGCGAACACGAAATACATCTGATTGCCGACGATCTTCTCCTGATACGACATCGCGGTCCATTCGCTGCTCGAGCCGGGCGGCAACGTCTTGGCCGCGTCCTGCTCCATTAGATGGATCGCCTGGCCGGACGAGAAGCCCGCCGCCGGCAGCCCGATAACGGTCGCCGACGGATAGAGATTGTAGAGGCTGATCAGAGGCGTGCCGACGACGGGCGTGATCTTCACCAGCGTGCCGAGCGGGATCATGCTGCCCTGCTGATTGCGCACGTACAAAGTGTCGATGTCGCGCGCGCGCAGCCGGAATTGCGCGTCGGCCTGGGCATAGATCTGAAAGACGCGGCCGAATTTATTGAACTGCCCGACATAGCTCGAGCCGAAATAGGTCGCGAGCGTCGAGAACACCTGGTCGATCGACACATGCACCGTCTGCGCCTTGACGCGATCGACATCGATGCGGATCTGCGGCGCCGTCGCACGGAACGAGGTCGCCACCCGCTGCAGTGCGGTTTGCGCCTGTGCATTGGCGACCACCGCATTGGTCATGGTCTGCAGCTTTTTGAAGTCCGTGCTGCCGTCGCGCAACTCGATCTGAAAAGTGAACCCGCCGGCATTGCCGATGCCTTGGATCGGCGGCGGCGGCAAGACGTTGACGCGCCCATCGATGACCGAGAGCGCAGGCGTCAGCCGGTTGACGATGGTGCGCAGATCGTCGCGCTGGCTCCAGTCCTTGAGCACCACATAGGCGACGCCGGCATTGGCGAGAGGGGCGCTGTTGTCGAGCACGGAAATGCCGGAAATGGCGATAACCTGAGCGACGCTCGGATCTTTGCCGGCGATGGTCGAAACCCGGTCGAGTGCGCTTTTGGTGCGGGCCAGCGACGCGCCGTCGGGAAGCTGGACGCTGACCATGACATAGCCTTGGTCTTCGATCGGCAGGAAGCCGGTTGGCACCCGCGACAGCCCGTAGAAGGCAACCGCCATGATGGCGACGGCGATCAAAGTCATCACGCCGGCATGCGTCGCCATGTGATGGATGAGGCCGGCATAGGCCCGTTCGAGGCGGGCATAGACGGCGTTGAAGCCGCGATAAAAGGCATTGCGCCGCTCCGGCGGGACCGGCGCCCGCAGCCACATCGCGGACTGGGTCGGCTTCAGCGTGATGGCGTTGATGGCGGACAACATCGCGGTCGCCGCGATCACCAGCGCAAATTGCGCGTACATCCGCCCGGTCAGTCCGGGCAAAAATGCCGCCGGCAGGAACACCGACATCAAGACCAGCGTGATGCCGATGATCGGGCCGAGCAATTCGTTCATGGCGCGGATCGCCGCGTCATGCCCGCTCATGCCCTTCTCGATATTGTGGGCGGCGCCTTCGACCACGACGATGGCATCGTCGACCACGATGCCGATCGACAACACGATGGCGAACAAAGTCGAGAAATTCACGGTGAAGCCGAGCGCCCACATCATCGCGAAAGCGCCGATAATGGTGACCGGCACGGTGGTTGCAGGCACCAGCATCGCGCGCCAGTCCTGCAGGAAGACCAGGATCACGATCAGCACCAGCACCGCGGCTTCGATCAGCGTCTTGTAGACCTCGTGGATCGAGGCATTGACGAACACTGTGGTATCGAAAGGAACTGAGTCTTCGAGCCCCTGCGGGAAGGCGCGCCTGAGCTCGGCCATTTTCGCTTTGACCGCCTGCTCGACCTGCAGCGCATTGGCGCCGGGCAATTGATAGATGCCGATGCCGGCGGCCGGCTTGCCGCTGAGCGTAAAGGTCTGGCTATAAGTTTGCGCGCCAAGCTCGACGCGGCCGACGTCTCGTATGCGCGTGATCTGGCCGTTGTCGCCGGTCTTGACGATGACGTTTTCGAACTGCTCGGCGTCGGTCAGGCGGCCCTGCAGATCGATGGTGTACTGGAAATCGACGCCCGGCGGCGTCGGCGGCATGCCGACCTGCCCCGCCGTGACCTCTTGGCTCTGACTCTGCAGCGCCTGCACGACGTCGCTGGCATTGAGGCTGCGCGCCTTGAGCTTTTCCGGATCGAGCCAGATCCGCATCGAATATTGTCCGGCGCCGAACACATTGACATTGCCGACCCCCGGCAGCCGCGACAGCTCGTCGCGCAGATTGATGGTGGCGTAATTGGCGAGATAGAGGCTGTCGTAGCGGTTATCCGGCGACGTCAAGGTCACAAACAACAAGATCGCGGTGGAGCGCTTCTGCACCGTCACGCCCTGC